>NZ_JUQX01000027.1 GCF_001074565.1 Streptococcus pseudopneumoniae
GGGTACAAAATGTGCAGACTTAGGGTACAAAATGTGCAGACTTAGGGTACAAAATGTGCATATTTAAATACAAGATATATATTGTCTTTTAATTTAAAGTATGATATTATAAAGACAATAAACGGAGGTGTCTTTATGACTGGCGAGGTAGTAAAATATCACAATGATTTAAATACAGTTGTTATGCGGACATGGACTGCAGAAGAGATGAATTTCTTTTTCACGATACTGACAAAAGCAAAAGAACAAGGTTTGAAAAAGCTCGTGTTTGATACTGACGAGTTAAAGTCACTTGCTAGTTCATCTAGAAAGTATCGTTGGGAAGAGACGATAACTACAGCAGTTAAAAAAATTGGACAGCTAACTTACTTTGAGCAATCTGAGAGAAAATTTAGAGTAATGACTTTGTTTGAAATATTTGAGGTGGACTTAGAGAAACGGACAATCGAAGTTAAGGTGTCCGCCAATTTTGACTATATTTTGAACAAGCTAGAAACTCAGTTTACACGGTATGAGCTAGAAGAATTTACCTCCATTCGCTCAACCTATGCCAAAACTATGTATAGACTTCTCAAGCAATGGAGAACACTGGGACAGAAAGAGTTCTCTGTTGAGGATTTGAAACGGATATTAGATACCCCGAAAACATATAGACCTAGTGAGATTGATAGACTTGTATTAAAACCTATTCTGAGCCAACTTTCCCCTTATTTCCAAAATCTAAAGGTTAAAAAAATCAAGTCAAACAAGCGTGGCAATCCAGTTCTAGGCTACGAGTTCACTTGGAATCCTGAAATGTCCGAATCGTATGTTCCAAATAAATTTAATAAGCCAAAATATAAGCAGAAAAGCAAGTCAAACGTGCCTAGTTGGTCAAATACTGATTACGTGAACATGACAAGCGAAGAGACAAAAGCCGAATTGGAACGCAAAAAGCAAGAAATGTTGGCTAGACTGAATAGTTCAGAATCTCATGAAGTTCAAACAGACATTTATGATTTTTTAGACTAATGAACGCAGAAAAGGAACAACAAAATGACAGAAAGAGCAGAACTAATAAACGATATCGAAAAATTAAAAGCTGAAAGAAATAGATTATTAAGGCAAGTAGAAGAAGCTGAGCAGTGGGAAAGTACTGCATGGGATAGTTTTAATGCCTTGGCTGACCATCTACAAGCTACAGAGAAAAAGCAGGCTATTGCCCAAAACTATTGGGACAGTTCTCGAAGCGCTATTGAACTTCAATTTGAATTCGTGGCTAGTCAAATTGCTCGAGTGAAAAAAGTGTTGGATAAAAAACGTTATGAGTTACTAGAGGGTGAAATCGACGAGTTGATGAGAGAGATTGCTGAATTAGCAGACGTTCTCGGTTTGGAGATTGAGGAACTGCCAAAATACTTGCCGTTTTATATCTTACCAGCTGAAGAGATTGTTGATTGAGAAATCAGCATCTCTTTTTTTGTGTGTATCTGTATGAGATAAGAGTGTGTTAAAGTGTGAGATAGTCAAAAAGGGTGATAAACAGGATAGTGTGTGTAAGTAGGCGAAGCCGAGAAAATTACCGGTACCGAAAACGTTGATACTATCAACATATCACGGCACGTGATATCAGTTTCCCTTATGCTCTTTTGGAGGCTAGAAAGGTAAATTACCTAGTAAAAACTAAACAAGGGGTTTGGGGGCTCCCAAAAATCAGTTTTCATTTTGAAACTGACCTAGCATGTGGTAAACTTACTGGTAAGTTGATAACCATATGCTACGCTTGCCACAACGATATTATGCTAGTAAGGAGGTTTTAAAGTCATGTCAGATTGGAAAACACTAAAAGAGGTCGCAGAGGAGTTAGGGATATCAAAAGACCTGGTAAAGTATCACAGAAAAAATTTAAATATTTTCCAGGTTGAACAAAAGGATGGAGTGTATCGTATATCTCCTTCAGGAGTGGATGAGATACGTTCTCGACTGAGAAAAGATAGCTATGATGCCACGTTTGAAGAAAAGGTCATGCGCCGTCTTGGTATGATTGAAAAACAGCAAGAATTGATATACGAGTTATTACTTAAAACATTAAACGAGCGTAAATAGCCCGTAGAGGCGTTATAGGGTGTGGGGTAGCATATTTATATAGCTGATTGGAGAGGAAGGTCATTGGTTATGAAATGCAGTTCACTGATAATCGATAACCAACCATTGCTGAAGTGATACAACAAGCAACAGAGAACAGCCACCAAACCAAAATAAAAAAAGAATTTAGGAAGCAGCTCCTAAATTCTTTTTTTATTTTATTTTTTCTGTTTATTTTTAAGATATATTTATATTTTGTTACTTAACGTATCTCCAATAAAAGTATATCCCTGTTGAAGTTGGATTATCTCTATCTGCAACAACTACATACTCCAATCCCCATCCATTTCTTGCAGCTGTCCGAAATGTTTCTAGAGAAAAAGAACGTAAAACTGAATATATACCTCCTACATAAGGAAGATATCCCATCAAGTCACCTATAGGGTCACTTGAATTTACGATACTTTGGACTTCGGAATGACTTAATCGTTTTATTACAGTTCTCATAACAGTTCTGTCCATTGATTTTCCGTCAGTTTCGATGACTTTCAAAATATCTTGAGTAATTCTCTCTTGTTCTTCAACGCTTAAATCAGTAGATGCAAAAAGTTCGTCTAAACTATAAAAAACATCCTCTTCAAATTTGACTTGATTAGTCTGGAGTCTAGCAACATGAGATTTCGGTAGGGGTGTCACACTTTGTGCAAAGACAAGAGACGGCGAAGTAAGACTAAAAGTTAATATACCTGCAGAAATAGCAGTTGCAAAAAATTTAGTAGTTTTCATGAGCTTTTCTCCTTTTTGTTTGTATTCGCTTACATTGTATCATATAATAGTATTGTGGTAAAGAAAGAAGGTATTCTTATGTGGAAAAAATATTTTTCAAAATATAAATGGACTGATTTATTCTGGATACTATTTGTGATTTTGTCATCCCTCTTGATGGGTAATAATACTCTTTTCCCCCTTACCCATCAAGATATCTCTTATTATGGGTGCTATTTGGGAATTACACTTGCATCATTTCACTTATTATTCATTGATAAATTTTTTATTTCTAACAGGAAGTAATTGAAAAAGTAAAAGGTGGATAAGGCGAATATGAAGTGTATTACTAACCTTTATTGAAACTTTACCGATGGAAGAGAATATTGATTGAGAAATCAGCCTCTATTCAGCTAGTAAGGCATAAATGGCAAGTATTTTGGTAGCACCTCAATCTCCAAACCGTGAACTGTCTCAATAGTTTTGGACTATGAGTTTTACTCAAAGCGTTAAACGAGCGTAAATAGCCCCTAGAAGGCTTATGGGCGCTCGTTTTTAGTTTTAGGGTGGATTCTATAGTTTTGATATTAAAATGCGTTAGAGGGGAAAATATGGCTTCTGAGAGCGTCTGAGCGATTTATGCCGTGAAAGCTATTTGACAACAAGCTAGGTCAAGTTAGACTGGTTAGGACGGTTCAGTCTGAACTTTGTTCAGCTGCCCGATAAACCAAAGACTAACGACCTAGGTTACTTGTTGTCAAATAGACCATGGAATAAAGCAAGCAAAGAAAAAGATTATCATACTTTGCTTTTTAGAAAAAGGTCATGGTATAATAGCAATATTCTGGCACTAAGCCTTCGAAAGGAGGTGTTTAGCATGTTAGAACTCATTACTCTTCTTGTTGTTATCCGAGTAGTGTTGCCCTTAGCGTACGAGTTGGGGAAAGCCTATGGGATGAAGTGGATTGAAAAGCGCTTCGATGACAACAAGGAATAGTGTCACTTTTCACGAACGCTAGTGTGTTGTAGCTGGCGCAAAAAAAGCACCCTAAGTCTTGGCGGACAGGGTGCTTTTCGTTTAGCGTGATGAACTCACTACTCTTGTTGTTGGTTAAATTATAACATATTTTTGCTAAATAGTAAAAATTAGGGTTAATTTTTGATAGATAGCTTGATTTGTAATTAGGGAATAGAGGAGCGAACGAAGTGAGACCCTTTTTATATATATTTAATTATATTTTATATATATTTAAGGCTCTTAAAAGCCTTAGAGCGGCAAGGGATTTCAGCTTTTATAGGGTACAAAATGTGCAGACTTAGGGTACAAAATGTGCAGACTTAGGGTACAAAATGTG
>NZ_JUQX01000028.1 GCF_001074565.1 Streptococcus pseudopneumoniae
CCATTTTGCCTTCAGAATTAACATAGTAACGGCCACCATCTACCCATTCATTCTTGGCCATCTTACCATCTGATTTGAGATAATAATTTCCTACCCATTTGTTGCGAGCAGAGCTTCCTTCTGCTGTTAGATAATAATATGAACCATAGTTTTTATCATAAATCCAGTCACTTTTAACCTTTTTTCCATCAGAATCAACATAATAACGACCACCGTCTACCCATTCATTTTTAGCTCTCTTTCCATCTGATTTGAGGTAGTAATTTCCTACCCAGCCAGACTGAACTTTAGATTGTGATTTATCCTGTTTAGGAGTTGTTTCTTTAGTTTTTTCAGCCGGTTTTGGTGCTGGTGTTTTTGGTTTCTCAGCAGGTTTTTGTGCTGGTGTTTTCGGTTTCTCAGCTGGTTTTGGTGCTGGTGTTTTTGGTTTCTCAGCTGGTTTTTGAGCTGGCGTTTTCGGTTTCTCAGCTGGTTTTGGTGCTGGCGTTTTCGGTTTCTCAGCTGGTTTTGGTGCTGGCTTTGGCGCTGGTTTTGGTTGCCACAGACCATCGTCTCCTACATAATAACGACCACCATCTACCCATTCATTTTTGGCCATCTTACCATCTGATTTTAGATAGTAATTACCTACCCATTTGTTGCGAGCGTAGCTGCCTTCTGCTGTTAGATAATAATAGGATCCATAGTTTTTGTCATAAATCCACTCAGCTTTAGCCATCTTACCATTTGATTTCAAATAGTAGTTGCCTACCCATGTGTTGCGAGCGTAGCTGCCTTCTCCTGTTAAATAATAGTATGACCCATAGTTATTGTCATAAATCCATTCATTTTTAGCTCTTTTCCCGTCTGATTTTAGATAGTAATTACCTACCCATGCGTTTCGAGCGTAGCTACCTTCTGTGGTTAGATAATAATAGGATCCATAGTTTTTATCATAAATCCATTCACTCTTAGCCATTTTACCATCTGATTTAAGATAGTAATTGCCTACCCAAGCATTTTGGACATAGTTTCCCGAAGCATTTAGATAGAAATAAGAATTAGCTT
>NZ_JUQX01000029.1 GCF_001074565.1 Streptococcus pseudopneumoniae
ATAATAAAAACACCCCAAAAGTTAGATTTTTTTCTGTCTAACTTTTGGGGTGCAGTTCAGGGCCTACCAATCTTTTTTTGCAAAAGAAAACCAGCTTTTGGCTGGCTTTCTTATTTTGTAGGAATAGAAATTTCAATCAATTTATCTGAATAAAGCGTCTTGATATTAGCTTCATCGATATTATCTTTATCGATTTTGCGTTTCATGAAGAAATCTTGGATGGTTTCGATTTCTGGTTCACGAATAGCGCGGTGTTTGTTGGAAATGAGGATTTCATAGTGAAGCGGAGCTTGAGTGAAAATCACATCTGTGTTCCCAGCTGAATAGACCTCAACAAGCGTTGCGTCAGTGCTTTCTAATTGGCTTTTAACAAGTTGCGAGTGTGAATTAGTCGTGTTGATAAGCTTCATAATAGTTCCTCCGATTTTCTAACTCTATTATAGCACTTTTTGGATAAAATCGTGTATTTTAGCCAATTCCATGCTGGATTTTCCAAGCTTCAATTCCCCATTTGTGGCTACCACGTTTGAGTTTTTCTATTGCCTGGTCAATAGGAAACCAAGCAATATGATTAAAGTCTTCTAAAGGTTTTTGTACTTCTTGGAAAGAAGTGGCTTCGTAGAGATAAGCTGGATTGTAGTAGTAGGTGTCACGGTGGCGAGAGTAGAAATACTCATCAGCTTGTCCGTAATAGGTCCCGATTTCAGCAGTAAAACCGAGTTCTTCGATGAGTTCTCTCTTCAGTGCTTCTTGATGGTCTTCGCCCTCTTCAATCTCTCCACCTGGCAAGAACCAAGCCCCATTGGGAGCTTGAACTAAAACGATTTGTTTTTTATCAGGATCAGGAATAACTGCGTACACACCATAGCGGTGCTGGTAGGTCACATTTTCTTTTTTTTCACCAAAAGTTGGGTTGGCCATTGAACTATCCTCATTCTTTAGTATCTTTATTATTATCATAATGGACGAGGGGCAAGCTGTCAAGAATTTACAGTTATTTTAGTAAAAAAAGGTGCAGAAATTGCTAGACTTTCTGCACCTGTTAGATCGTTTTATTCTTCTTTTTCAGAAGCAATCTCTTCTATTTTTTCAGTCTTTTTAGCAGATTTGATTTGTATCTTACCATTGCTTGTCATTATGGCCTTGAGATCTTTCTCACTTGGATTTCCAAGGTAGTAGTCAGTGATTGCGTCCTCGATATAGTCTTGAATGGTACGGCGGAGTGGGCGTGCTCCCATTTTTGGATCATATCCCAAGTCAACCAATTTTTCCTTGACCTTGTCTGTCACATATAGGTGGATGTTATTGCTTGCTAGACGGTCATTGACATCTGCTAACATAAGGTCGACGATTTGGAGAAGGTTGTCCTTGCTGAGAGCTTTGAACTCGATGATGCCGTCAAAACGGTTCATAAATTCTGGGCTAAAGAAGTTGCCGAGTTCTCCGAGGACAGAGTTGGTCCGACCTTCGCGAGCGGCTCCAAAACCAACGCTAGCTTCAGCCTTGCCAGTCCCAGCATTTGAAGTCATGATAATGATAGCATCCTTGAAGCTAACAGTGCGTCCTTGTCCGTCTGTCAAACGACCATCGTCCAAGACTTGAAGGAACATGTGCATGACATCAGGATGAGCTTTTTCGACTTCATCGAGAAGGATGAGAGAGTAGGGATTGCGACGCACTTTTTCTGTTAGTTGCCCAGCTTCATCATAGCCAACATAACCTGGAGGGGCTCCGACCAATTTAGCCACACTGTGTTTTTCCATGTATTCACTCATATCAAAGCGAATCATGCTGTCAGCAGAACCAAAGAGTTCAATGGCTAGTTGTTTGGACAGTTCTGTCTTACCGACACCAGTTGGTCCGACAAAGAGGAAGCTTCCGATTGGACGGTTGAGAGTTCCAAGTCCAACACGATTACGACGGATGGCTTTGGCAATCTTATCGACAGCCTCGTCTTGTCCGATAACATGGGACTTGAGGTCTTCTGCTAGATGGATGAGTTGAGACTGTTCTTTTTCTTTTAGTTCACCAACAGGGATATTGGTTTTCTGCTCGATGATGTGTTCAATGGTTTTCTCGCTGATGATTGGAGTATCCTGATCGGTCACCTTTTTCTTCTGCATTTCCTTGTACTTGGCAATCTGATCACGGAAGTAGGCAGCTTTTTCAAAGTCTTCCTCTCGTGTAGCTTGAGCCTTGAGCTTCTCAGCCTCAATTAAACGCTGGTCGATCACTTTGGGATCCACAAAGTTTAGGGTCAGATTCATCTTTGAACCGGCTTCGTCCAAAAGGTCAATAGCCTTGTCAGGTAGGAAGCGGTCCTGAATGTAGCGATTGGATAGATTTGCAGCAGCTTCTATAGCCGCATCAGTATACTTGACGTGATGGTAGTCTTCGTATTTCTTTTGAACCCCTTTGAGGATGATAATGGTTTCTTCGACAGTTGGTTCATCTACCTTGACAGGCTGCATACGGCGCTCGAGAGCAGCATCTTTTTCAATGATGCGGTATTCATTGAGAGTGGTAGCACCAACCAATTGCAATTCACCACGGGCAAGGGCAGGTTTGAGGATATTTCCTGCATCCATATTGCCATCACCAGCAGATCCTGCGCCGACAATTTCATGGATTTCATCGATAAAGAGAATGATATCCTCACGATTGCGTATCTCTTCCATGAGCTTTTGCATACGCTCTTCAAATTGACCTCGGATACCTGTTCCTTGAACTAGGCTGACCACATCCAAACGGATGACTTGCTTGCCTTGGAGTTTATGGGGAACATCACCATCAACGATTTTTTGAGCCAGACCTTCAACAACGGCTGTTTTACCAACACCTGGTTCACCGATAAGGACAGGATTGTTCTTGGTTCGACGGTTGAGGATTTCGATAACACGGATTATTTCTTCGTCTCGACCGATAACAGGGTCAATATCTCCTCGACGGGCAATCTCAGTAACATTGATCCCATACTCTTCTAGGAGACCTTTCTCTTGACTTGGAGGTGGTGTTTGAGCTGGTCCGCGATTTTGGGAACCAAAACCACCATTGCCACCATATCCACCACCTGACTGGGTTGGAGGAACATTATTATTTGAAGAGGGTCTAAAGTTATTCAGATCATTAAAGAAGTCTCCAAATGGATCAAAATCACGATTGTTTAAATCTGTAATGCCTTTGAATAAGCTATTGTTAGGATCTGTTTTGATAATTTTATAGCAATTTTGACAGAGATCAATTTGTTTTTGCTGTCCATTGAGATTGGTATAAAGATGAATTGTTGAGTCGTTAATTTTACAGTTTTGACAGAGCATACATCTACCTCATTTCATTCTTACCCTTGGCCTGATAAAAGGTCAAAAATAGTCAAAGTTTTTATATTCTCATTATAGCATGATTAAGGTGTAAAGCAAGTAAAAAGATTGGGCTAGGGAGATTTCGAGAGAAAGTTCTCTACGAAAATCTCGGTTGCTGATGGTAAGAAAAAATCCTATTTGCAGGGACAAAAAGGATTCTCGTTCATCAGTCAGGTTTCCCCGCTGTTATTCTATTAGTAAAGGAGTTCGTAGATCTCCATTGCAATCAAGTCAATGCTATCAAAGGTATAGGTTTCACGTGCTTCAACATCGCGAAGGGTGAAGAGTGATCCATTTTCTTCGTCATAGCTGTAAGCAACTTCTGCAACAACAACTCCTTCACGTTCAAAATTACGTTTTAGATTTCCGCCATCTTTTGTCATAGCTTCTAGGCGGTTGATGATTCTAACCAAATGTGATTCCATTATGATTCTCCTCCATTTCTTATCGTTACTATTTTACCATAAACCACGGGGACTTGACTAGAAAAAACTAAGATTTCTCGCTATTTCTCTTTTGCATAAAATTATTGGTGAAAACCAGTGAAAAAAGATTGAATTTTAATTCAATTCATGTTATAATCATACAATCTGATATTTAGAAAGCTGAGTTTATATGAATTTTTCTTTTTTACCAAAGTATTTACCGTATTTTAACTATGGTGCTCTGATTACCGTATTGATTTCCATCCTTGTTGTCTGCTTAGGTACCATTATAGGTGTGTTGCTGGCCTTTGCTCAGCGATCACGCTTTAAACCGCTCGTTTGGTTTGCAAATGTGTATGTTTGGATCTTCCGTGGAACTCCGATGATGGTTCAGATTATGATTGCCTTTGCTCTTATGCATATCAATGCTCCGACTATCCAAGTGGGAATTTTAGGAGTTGATCTTTCTCGTTTGATTCCTGGTATTCTGATTATTTCTATGAACAGTGGAGCTTACGTTTCAGAAACTGTTCGTGCGGGGATCAATGCGGTTCCTAAAGGGCAGTTAGAGGCCGCATATTCTCTCGGTATTCGTCCGAAAAATGCCATGCGTTATGTCATTTTGCCACAAGCTATCAAAAATATTCTTCCAGCTCTGGGAAATGAATTTATCACCATTATCAAGGATAGTTCCCTCTTGTCTGCGATTGGGGTGATGGAGTTGTGGAATGGTGCAACGACAGTAGCAACAACAACTTATTTACCATTGACTCCACTTTTATTTGCAGCCTTTTACTATTTGATTATGACCTCTGTTTTGACAGTGGCGTTGAAAGCATTTGAAAAACATATTGGACAAGGAGATAAGAAATAATGACAGAAACCTTGATTAAAATTGAAGAACTACATAAATCTTTTGGGAAAAATGAAGTTTTAAAAGGCATCAATCTTGAGATTAAACGTGGAGAAGTTGTGGTCATTATCGGTCCGTCAGGCAGCGGGAAATCAACTCTCCTTCGTTCGATGAATCTCCTTGAAGAAGCAAGTAAAGGTAAGGTTATCTTTGAAGGAGTTGATATCACTGATAAGAAAAATGACCTTTTTGCCATGCGTGAAAAGATGGGTATGGTATTCCAACAATTCAACCTCTTTCCTAATATGACAGTGATGGAAAATATCACTTTATCACCAATTAAAACCAAAGGTGAAAGCAAGGAAGTTGCGGAGAAAAGAGCACAGGAACTGTTAGAAAAAGTTGGCTTGCCAGATAAGGCGACGGCTTATCCTCAGAGTTTATCAGGTGGTCAGCAACAACGGATTGCCATTGCACGTGGACTGGCTATGGAACCAGATGTTTTGCTTTTTGATGAGCCGACTTCAGCCCTAGATCCTGAGATGGTTGGAGAAGTTCTAGCTGTTATGCAAGACCTTGCCAAGTCAGGGATGACTATGGTGATTGTGACTCATGAAATGGGCTTTGTGCGTGAGGTAGCAGACCGTGTCATCTTTATGGCGGATGGAGTTGTTGTCGAAGATGGGACACCAGAGGAGATTTTCGATCAAACAAAAGAACAACGAACCAAGGAATTTTTGAGTAAGGTTTTGTAATACCTCATTTTTAGAAGAAATGGAGTAGGCATCATGGCTTCCAGTAAAGAATATTTAGATTTTATTCTCGAACAGCTATCAGAGCTAGAGGAGATGAGTTATCGTCCAATGATGGGAGAGTATATCCTTTATTATCGTGGGAAGATTATTGGGGGAATCTATGATAATCGTTTGTTACTGAAGCCTGTGAAGCTGGTCATGGATCAACTGGGACAGACTAGGCTTGAACGTCCTTATGAAGGAGCTAAGGAGATGATTTTACTAGAAGAACTTGAAGATAAGTCATTTCTAGCGAGACTAATCAAGGAGATGTATGAAGTCTTACCGGCTCCAAAAGTTAAAAAGAAAGCATAACAGATTTACCTAATATCAATAGGAACTAAAAGCTCGACAAGAGCTTTTTCTTATAGTTTCAAACTATAAGGTCTATTAGTCAGGAAGTGTTAGAATGGCAAGTTATTTTTTGATATAATAGAGGATATTTGATAGAAAAGAGAAGAGATATGGCACAGATTATCGATGGGAAGGCTCTTGCAGCTAAGTTACAAGGACAGTTGGCTGAAAAGACGGCTAAACTAAAAGAAGAAACAGGTCTAGTTCCAGGATTGGTAGTGATTTTGGTGGGAGACAATCCTGCCAGCCAAGTCTACGTTCGCAACAAGGAACGGTCAGCTCTTGCTGCAGGATTCCGTAGTGAAGTAGTGCGAGTTCCAGAGACCATTACCCAAGCGGAATTGTTAGACTTGATTGCCAAATACAATCAAGATCCAGCTTGGCATGGGATTTTGGTTCAATTACCTTTGCCAAAACATATTGACGAAGAGGCAGTTTTATTAGCCATTGACCCCGAAAAAGACGTGGATGGTTTCCATCCCCTAAACATGGGTCGCCTCTGGTCTGGTCATCCAGTTATGATTCCTTCAACACCTGCAGGAATTATGGAGATGTTTCATGAATATGGGATTGATCTAGAAGGTAAAAATGCGGTTGTTATCGGTCGTTCAAATATCGTTGGGAAACCAATGGCTCAGCTTCTTTTAGCCAAGAATGCGACTGTGACTTTGACTCACTCACGCACCCATCATCTTGCCAAGGTGGCTGCTAAGGCAGATATTCTAGTGGTTGCCATCGGTCGCGCTAAGTTTGTGACTGCTGACTTTGTCAAACCAGGAGCGGTTGTCATTGACGTTGGGATGAACCGAGATGAAAATGGCAAGCTTTGTGGAGATGTTGATTATGATGCTGTTGCACCACTTGCCAGCCACATCACACCTGTACCGGGTGGAGTTGGCCCTATGACGATTACCATGCTAATGGAGCAAACCTATCAGGCAGCGCTTCGAACACTAAACAAGGACTAGGAAGATGAAATTCGTATTTGACCTGGATGGAACGCTATCTTTTGACTATATGACTATAGATGAAGAGATTCAGCAGGTTCTTTTAAAGGCTGAAGATTATGGGCATGAGGTTGTCTTTGCCTCAGCTCGCTCTTATCGGGATTGCTTGGGTTTATTAGGTTCCGAACTCAGTCAGCGCCTGGTCATAGGTTTGAATGGAGGCGTAGCCTATTACTTGGGGAAGACTATCTTCGAAAGGAATCTTGATGCTAAAGTTTATCAGGCGCTAATAGATTATTGCCAGACCTATAATCTCCCTTTCTTTGTGGACGATCGCTTTGACTATAGTGGTCAAATTGTGGAGAAGATTCCATTTATTTCCAGTGTGGATCCCCTAAAGGTAGCTCGTCATCAGAAACTCGAGGACTTAGGGACTCCGATTAAGGTAGTCGTTTATATGGGTGACCACGAGGAATTGCTTGATGATTTGCTTGGTCAGTTAGAAAGACTAGGACAGGCTCATCTCTCCTATCATGCGCATGAAAAGTGCCTCTATGTTAATCCCTTGGATACTCATAAGGCGACAACTGTTGAAAAACTATGTGGGGAGAACTTCATAGCTTTTGGAAATGACCAAAACGATATTGAACTATTTAAAACGTCTCTCTATTCTGTCCAGATAGGAGATTTTGCTGGCCTTACTCCATATGCAGATGACACGTTAGAGCAAAAAGGAGAACCTTCTCCAGCAGTGGCAGCTAAAATCTTACAGACTTTTGCGGAATTTAAGGGAAAATAGTGTAGAAGGAGGTCCGAGCCTCCTTTTGTAGTATAATGGAGTGAGGTGATTAGATGATTTTAAAAATTTATAATGGAGAATATAGTTTACAATGGGATGGAATATACTACTTAGCACTATTTGATTATCCAAATATTCAAGAGTGGGAATTAGAAAAAATTGCTAAATTTATAGCTTACGAAAAACTTCATAAACGTCAAACAAGTATCGAGTGTGCTGATTCTTGTTTAAAAAAAGAGATTTTAGATTACATCTGTCAGCATCCCTTTCTTCCACCATTTACCCCTACAGATAAAAGAGTAGCTTCGACTTATGACCTACATAAGAGGTTAGTGACTTCAGACTACTGTAGTCATACTACGACTATAGATGCAGCGATTTCTATTTTTAAAACAGGTCAGCTCTTATCTGCTGTGAAAGCCTTTAGGCGAGATGCTGAGGAGTTGGTTTTGGATAGTCGAAATGCTGCATCTGATCCGAAAGATTATTTTGACTATGTCATGTTAGGATGGTCAAATACAAGTTCTGGTTATCGATTGGCGATGGAGCGTTTATTAGGTCGAGCTCCCTCAGAGAAAGAATTACAAGATAAGTTTATTCCTGGAGTAAGTTTTCATTTTATCTATACAGATTTGATTAAAGTTCCTGGTTATATTTTTGATGGTTACCATGTTGCAAAAATTAAGGACATGCTTAATTTATTAAGTGAGTTGTATATTTGCATTATTCCAACTCATAATAAGTGCCAATTTGAAAATATTATTCCAACTAAAATACAAGATAGGGTGCATTATCTTGACTATGCTGGAGAAGACTTAGAAGAGTGGACTAAGAAAGTCTATCAAGTTGTTTTAAAACAATCAGATAAAGGATAGTTGAGGAAAAAACGATGAAAGTGATTGATCAAACTTTATTAGAAAAAGTCATTATTGAACGTTGTCGTCACAGTCATAAGGGAGATTACGGTCGTCTGCTCTTGCTGGGAGGGACCTATCCTTATGGGGGAGCTATCATCATGTCAGCCATTGCAGCTGTCAAAAGTGGGGCAGGGTTGGTGACTGTTGGCACGGATAAGGAGAATATTCCGGCTCTGCACAGCCATTTACCTGAGGCCATGGCTTTTTCTCTTCAAGACCAGCAATTGTTAAAAGAACAGTTGGAAAAGGCTGAAGTTGTCTTGTTAGGTCCGGGCTTGCGAGAGGATGCATTTGGAGAAAAACTCGTAAAACGGGTTTTTGATGAGCTCAGAAATGACCAGATTTTGATTGCAGATGGCGGTGCTTTGGGCATCTTAGCAAAAGGCCAGTTACCATTCCCTTTCAGTCAGCTCATCCTAACTCCCCACCAAAAGGAATGGGAAAGACTGTCTGGTATAGTTCTTGACCATCAAAATACAGAGACGACTGCTAGGGCTCTTTCAGCTTTTCCTCAAGAAACGATTCTTATCGAGAAAGGTCCAGCGACTCGTATCTGGCAAGTCGGTCAGTCTGAATATTATCAATTAGAAGTCGGAGGCCCCTATCAAGCAACTGGTGGGATGGGAGATACTCTAGCTGGGATGATTGCTGGTTTTGCAGGTCAGTTTCACCAAGTCAGTCTCTATGAGAGAGTGGTGGTAGCGACTCACCTTCATTCAGCTATCGCGCAAGAACTAGCTCAAGAAAATTACCTTGTCTTGCCTACCGAAATTAGTAAAACTCTTCCGAAAACAATGAAAAAGATATCTCAAAAAGGCAGCTAATACCTTGGTTGTCTTTTTATGTTGATGTAGGTTTGTTGATAAGGTTTTCAAATACCTCAGAACCAGCAATCAACTGCTGAACTTACGAGGAATTCTCACTTTTAAGGTCTTGATTTTTACTCAAACTCAAAAGGAAAGTGAGATTGTTATCAAAGTTGAGGGGTGTCAAATCATGCTTTTTTTGATATAATTTTTAATGATGAATGCAAGAAATGATCGGTATGTGGTCGTTGATTTAGAGGCGACCAGCACCGGAAGCAAGGCAAAAATTATTCAAGTAGGCATTGTGGTGATTGAGAATGGTGAAATCATCGATCAGTATGCGACTGATGTCAATCCCCACGAACCCTTGGATTCTCATATCAAAGAATTAACAGGTCTGACCGATCAGCGTTTGGCTGCAGCGCCAGAGTTTTCTCAGGTGGCTGGAAAAATTTTTGAATTGGTTAAGGACGGTATTTTTGTTGCGCACAATGTACAGTTTGATGCCAACCTTCTTGCAGAATTCCTCTTTTTTGAAGGATATGAATTGCGCACACCGCGGGTGGATACTGTTGAGCTTGCTCAAGTTCTGTATCCTCAGTTTGAAAAGTATAACTTAGGTATCCTTTGTCAAGAGTTGGGCATTGAGCTGGAACATGCCCATACTGCCCTGTCAGATGCTCAGGCAACAGCTGAACTCTTGCTTTACATGCATCAAAAACTATTTGAGTTACCAAAAGGGCTTTTAGAAAGCTTGTTAAACCTTGCAGACAACCTTCTCTATGAAAGTTATCTGGTGATTGAGGAGGTCTATCAGCAACAATCGCTCTTATCTTCGCCAGACCTGATGGAGCTTCATGGGCTTTTCCTCAAAAAGGAAAGCAAAGGCTTAGTCCCACGAAAGTTATCCAAAGATTTTGCTAAAAATATTTCTTTATTGGGGCTGGAGGAGCGTCCGCAACAGTTGGAATTTGCGGAGAAGGTTGAGCACTTATTGGAAGAACACCAGACTTCCTTCATTCAAGCTCAAACAGGACTAGGCAAGACTTATGGTTATCTCCTCCCAGCTTTGAACTTGGAGAGTCAAGCAGGTGTCCTAGTGAGTGTTCCGACCAAAATTCTTCAAAATCAAATCATACAAGAAGAAGGTCAGCGCTTAAAAGAGGTCTTCCATCTGGAAATTCATAGTCTCAAGGGGCCTCAAAATTATTTAAAACTGGATGCCTTTCACCGAGTTCTCCATCGACCGGAGTCCAATCGCCTTTTCACACGCTTTAAAATGCAACTGCTCATCTGGCTAACAGAGACAGAGACTGGCGACTTGGACGAAATCGGGCAACTTTATCGCTATCAGCACTTTCTGCCTGAACTAGTCCACGATGGTAAGCTTTCAAAGAAAAGCCTATTTGCTACAGAGGATTTTTGGAAACGAGGGCAGGAAAAGGCCAAGACCAGTCGTGTTCTCTTGACCAATCATGCCTATCTGATCACTCGTTTGGAAGACAATCCAGAGTTTGTCGACAACCGTTTGCTGATCTTGGATGAAGCTCAAAAAATGCTGCTAGCTCTCGAAAATCTAGCCCAGCAGGTTTATCGTCTTGAGGAACTTGTAACCCAGCTTGATAAGTCCTTGGAGACAGAGGAAGATTTGGTTCAGAAACGCTTGCTTGAGAGTATCGGCTTTGAATGTCGTTACTTGATGGAGCACTATCAGTCAGATCTGAAGAATGGAAAGTGGTTGGATTCTCTCGAACACTTGCGCCAGCATTTTTCGGAGCTAGCTCTCCCAGAGTATAGAGAGCTTGCAAACTTTTTCACCTCGGACCGTGAATTTTGGCTTGCTACAGCAGAGAAATCTAGCAAGGATGTCTTGATTTGTTCAAGCAAAAAAGGTCGCTTTATACTAGCAGACTTATTGCCAGAAGATTGTAGGCTCCTAGGAGTATCAGCTACTCTTGAAATCAGCAATCGAGTTTCCCTAGCAGATTTATTGGGCTTTCCAGATGCTCCGCTTTTTAGGCTTGATGTAGCAAAACAGGAGCAACAAGAAGTCTATCTAATTGATGACTTTCCTCTCGTTACCGAAGTTTCGCCTTTTGACTATGCGAGTGAAGTAGCTTCTGTCATTCGAAGGTTACAAGCCTTTCAAGAACCCTTATTGGTTTTGTTTACCTCAAAAGAGATGTTGCTGATAGTTTCAGATTTGCTAGACCAACCGCATCTAGCTCAGTATAAAAATGGAGAACCAAGCCAACTGAAAAAACGTTTTGAAAAAGGCGAACGTCAGATATTGCTTGGAACAGGTAGTTTCTGGGAAGGAGTTGATTTTTCAACCCATCCATTTGTACTTCAAGTGATTCCGAGATTGCCTTTCCAAAATCCCCAAGAACCGTTAACCAAAAAATTAAACCAAGAACTACGTCGTGAAGGAAAAAATCCCTTCTATGATTATCAATTGCCGATGGCTATTATTCGGCTAAAACAAGCATTAGGTCGAACTGTTAGACGGCCTGACCAAGGTTCGGTTGCTGTAATCTTAGACAGTCGTGTCGTCAGCAAGCGCTATGGCAAACAAATTTCCCAAACCTTGTCAAAAGAAAGAAAGGTTCGGGTCCTTGCTAGAGAACAGCTAGAGTCTGCAGTAGCAGATTTTCTACAATCTCGTCGCAATAGAATGAAAGAAAAATCCAAGAAAGAGAAAAGGTAAAAAATATGAAACGTTCCTTCGACTCTCGAGTCGACTATAGTCTTCTTCTACCAGTATTTTGTCTACTGGTGATTGGAGTAGTGGCTATTTATATAGCAGTTAGCCATGACTATCCAAATAATGTATTACCAATTCTAGGCCAGCAAATCGCTTGGATTGCCTTGGGTCTTGTCATTGGATTTGTGGTCATGTTCTTTAATACCGAGTTTTTATGGAAGGTGACTCCCTATCTTTATGGTCTAGGGCTAGCTTTGATGGTCCTACCTCTTGTTTTTTACAATCCGAGTTTGGTAGCTTCTACGGGTGCTAAAAACTGGGTGTCAATTGGAGGGACAACACTTTTTCAACCATCTGAGTTCATGAAGATTTCCTACATCTTGATTTTAGCTCGAGTCATTGTGCAATTCACTCAAAAGCACAAGGAGTGGCGCCGAACCATCCCTTTGGATTTCCTGCTGATTATTTGGATGATTGGCTTTACTATCCCAGTGCTGGTCCTTTTAGCCCTACAAAGTGACTTGGGGACTGCCTTGGTCTTTGTAGCTATTTTTGCAGGTATGGTTCTCCTTTCAGGGGTTTCGTGGAAGATTATCATTCCAGTTTTTGTTACAGGAGTAACTGCAGTAGCAGGCTTTCTAGTAATTTTTATCAGTAAAGATGGACGTGCTTTCTTGCACCAGATTGGGATGCCGACCTACCAGATTAACCGTATTTTGGCTTGGCTCAATCCCTTTGACTTCGCGCAAACAACAACTTACCAACAGGCTCAGGGCCAGATTGCTATTGGAAGTGGTGGCTTGTTTGGACAAGGTTTCAATGTTTCCAATCTCCTCATTCCAGTACGTGAGAGTGATATGATTTTCACCGTAATTGCGGAAGATTTTGGCTTCATAGGATCAGTCTTTGTCATTGCATTGTACTTACTTCTTATTTATCGGATGTTGAAGATTACGCTCAGATCAAATAACCAGTTCTATACCTATATTTCGACTGGCTTTATCATGATGCTGCTCTTCCATATCTTTGAAAATATTGGCGCAGTGACTGGCTTACTTCCTCTGACCGGGATACCTTTACCTTTCATCTCTCAAGGGGGGTCCGCAATTATTAGTAACCTTATCGGAGTTGGTCTCCTCTTATCTATGAGTTACCAGACCAATCTAGCTGAAGAAAAGAGTGGGAAAATTCCATTCAAACGAAAAAAAGTCATCCTAAAACAAATCAAATAAGAGGAGGTCACTATGGCAAAAGTAGCAGTTATCTTAGCAAATGGCTTTGAAGAAATCGAAGCCTTGACAGTAGTCGATGTCTTGCGTCGAGCAAACATTTCCTGTGATATGGTAGGATTTGAGGAACAGGTGACAGGATCACATGACATTCAGGTAACAGCCAATCGTGTTTTTGATGGTGATTTATCCGACTATGACTTGCTCGTTCTGCCAGGTGGCATGCCTGGATCAGCAAATCTACGGGATAATCAAGCCCTTATTTCAGAGATTCAAGCCTTTAATCAAGAGGGAAAGAAGATTTCGGCTATCTGCGCAGCCCCAATCGCCCTCCATCAAGCGGGTGTTTTAAAAGACAAGCACTTTACCTGTTATGACGGTGTTCAGGAGCAAATTACTGACGGGATTTACCAAAAGCAAACAGTGGTTGTGGATGGCAATCTAACAACTAGCCGAGGACCGTCAACTGCCCTTGCCTTTGCCTATGAGTTGGTAGAGCAGTTGGGAGGAGATGCTGAAAGTTTACGAGTCGGCATGCTCTATCGAGATGTCTTTGGAAATCAACAGTAAAACGAGAGGCGAACTCTCGTTTTTTACTTGGAAAAATCTAGGAAATCATCGCTTTTTTCATAAAAAAATGGTATAATGAAGGGTATGAAATATCACGACTACATATGGGATTTAGGTGGTACCCTATTGGATAATTATGAGACTTCTACAGCAGCCTTTGTAGAAACCTTGGCCCAATATGGAATTGAGCAAGAACACGACCGTGTTTACGAAGCCTTGAAGGTTTCGACAGCTTTTGCCATTGAGAAGTTTGCCCCAGATATCGAGGATTTTTTAGAGAACTACAAAGAAAATGAAGCGCGCGAGCTAGAACATCCAGTTTTGTTTGAGGGAATTCCAGACTTACTTAAAGACATCTCTGACAAGGGTGGTCGTCATTTCTTGGTTTCTCATCGAAATGACCAAGTGCTAGAACTTCTTGCCAAGACCCAGATAGCCAACTACTTCACCGAAGTAGTGACTGCCAGTTCAGGTTTCAAACGAAAACCAGATCCTGAGTCCATGATTTATTTACGTGATAAGTATCATATTACATCTGGTTTGGTCATTGGTGACAGAAATATTGATGTAGAAGCAGGTAAAGCTGCAGGCCTAGATGCCTATCTTTTTGACAAAGTTGCAACATTGAGACCAGCAATAGACATGTAAGAAAAGGAAAAAAATGACAGAAGAAATCAAAAACCAACAGGCACAGGATTATGATGCCAGTCAAATTCAAGTTTTAGAAGGTCTGGAAGCCGTTCGTATGCGTCCAGGTATGTATATCGGATCGACTGCTAAAGAGGGGCTTCACCACCTAGTCTGGGAAATTGTTGATAACTCTATTGACGAGGCCTTGGCTGGATTTGCGAGTCATATCCAAGTCTTTATCGAACCTGATGATTCCATTACCGTTGTGGATGACGGTCGTGGAATTCCTGTTGATATTCAAGAAAAGACGGGACGTCCTGCTGTTGAGACAGTCTTTACGGTTCTTCACGCTGGAGGAAAATTCGGCGGTGGCGGATATAAGGTATCAGGTGGACTCCACGGAGTAGGTTCATCAGTAGTAAACGCTCTTTCAACGCAACTAGATGTTCATGTTCACAAAAACGGCAAAATTCATTACCAAGAATACCGTCGTGGTCATGTTGTTGCTGATCTTGAGGTCGTTGGAGATACAGATAAAACAGGAACAACAGTTCACTTTACACCAGACCCAGAGATTTTTACAGAAACAACGACTTTTGACTTTGAAAAATTAAACAAACGTGTTCAAGAATTAGCCTTTTTGAACCGAGGACTTCGAATTTCAATTACAGACAAGCGTGAAGGTCTCGAACAAACCAAGCATTATCACTATGAAGGTGGAATTGCTAGCTACGTTGAGTATATCAACGAAAATAAGGATGTTATCTTTGACAAACCAATCTATACAGATGGTGAAATGGATGATATCACAGTTGAAGTAGCCATGCAGTACACAACGAGTTACCACGAAAACGTCATGAGTTTCGCCAATAATATTCATACCCATGAAGGTGGAACACATGAGCAAGGTTTCCGTACGGCTCTGACTCGTGTTATCAACGATTATGCCCGCAAGAATAAACTGCTAAAAGACAATGAAGATAACCTAACAGGTGAGGATGTCCGTGAAGGATTGACAGCTGTTATCTCTGTCAAGCATCCAAACCCTCAGTTTGAAGGACAAACTAAGACCAAACTGGGAAATAGCGAAGTGGTTAAGATTACCAATCGCCTCTTCAGCGATGCCTTTTCTGATTTCCTCATGGAGAATCCACAGATCGCCAAGCGCATCGTGGAAAAAGGAATTTTGGCTGCCAAGGCTCGTGTAGCTGCTAAGCGTGCGCGTGAAGTCACTCGCAAGAAATCTGGCTTGGAAATTTCTAATCTTCCAGGGAAATTAGCAGACTGTTCTTCAAATAACCCTGCTGAAACCGAACTCTTCATCGTTGAGGGAGACTCAGCTGGTGGATCAGCTAAATCTGGTCGTAACCGTGAATTCCAAGCTATCTTGCCAATTCGTGGTAAGATCTTGAACGTTGAAAAAGCCAGCATGGATAAAATTCTTGCCAACGAAGAAATTCGAAGCCTTTTCACAGCCATGGGAACAGGATTTGGTGCAGAATTTGATGTCACTAAGGCTCGTTACCAAAAACTCGTTTTGATGACCGATGCCGATGTTGATGGAGCCCACATTCGAACCCTCTTACTGACTCTGATTTACCGCTACATGAAGCCAATTCTAGAAGCTGGATATGTCTACATTGCCCAACCGCCAATTTACGGAGTAAAAGTTGGAAGTGAGATTAAAGAATACATCCAGCCAGGTGCGGATCAAGAAATTAAACTCCAAGAAGCCTTAGCACGTCATAGTGAAGGGCGTTCAAAACCAACCATCCAACGTTATAAAGGTTTAGGAGAAATGGATGACCACCAATTGTGGGAAACAACCATGGATCCAGAACATCGCTTGATGGCGCGTGTTTCGGTAGATGATGCTGCCGAAGCAGATAAGATCTTTGATATGTTGATGGGGGATCGAGTAGAACCTCGTCGCGAATTTATTGAAGAAAACGCTGTTTATAGTACACTTGACGTCTAAAAATTGTGGGAAATAGTTCCCTTGGTTTAAAAAATATGATATAATCATTACGATTGTTTCTAGTATAAAAGGAGTTTGATATGTCTAATGGACAACTAATTTATCTAATGGTTGCGATTGCAGTCATTTTGATCCTAGCTTATGTAGCAGTTATCTTTTTACGTAAGCGTAATGTAAGTAGATTGACGGCCCTCGAAGAAAGAAAAGAAGAACTCTACAACCTTCCTGTAAATGATGAGGTTGAAGCGGTTAAAAACATGCATTTGATTGGTCAAAGTCAGGTAACCTTCCGTGAATGGAATCAAAAATGGGTTGATTTATCTCTGAACTCATTTGCAGACATCGAAAATCACCTCTTTGAAGCTGAAAACTACAATAATTCTTTCCGTTTCTTTAAAGCAGCTCACAAGATTGATCAAATTGAAAGCCAGATTAGTTTGATTGAAGAAGATATTGTAGCTATTCGCAATGCCCTTTCTGAACTCGAAAAGCAAGAGTCTAAGAACAGTGGTCGCGTCCTACATGCTCTGGACTTGTTTGAAACCCTTCAACATACGGTTGCAGAGGACTCAGAGAAGTATGGGAAAGCTCTTCCTGAAATTGAGAAACAATTGGAAAATATCCAGTCAGAGTTTTCTCAATTTGTAACCTTGAACTCTTCAGGTGACCCAGTTGAAGCAGCAGGAATTCTAGACAATACTGAAAATCATATTCTCGCTTTGACACATATCGTTGATCGTGTTCCATCTCTCGTGAAGACTTTGTCAACAGAACTTCCAGAACAATTGGAAGATTTGGAGGAAGGCTACCGTAAACTCTTAGATGCTAATTATCACTTCACTGAAACGGACATCGAGTCACGCTTCCAACTTTTACATGAATCCTTGAAAAATAATCAAGAAAACATCCGCCAGTTGGAGTTGGATAATGCTGAGTATGAAAATAATCGCATTCAGGAAGAAATCAATTCTCTTTATGATATCTTCACTCGCGAAATTGCAGCTCAAAAAATAGTTGAAAGTCTTCTTTCAACATTGCCAACTTACCTCAATCACCTGAAAGAAAACAACCAAGTTCTTGTTCAAGATCTTGAACGTTTGAACAAAGCCTACCTTCTTCCAGAAAGTGATGGAAACCATGTTCGCCGTCTTCAAGCAGAATTGGCAGCACTTGATACAGCTATCTTAGAGGTAACAGAGGACCAAGGCGAGCCAACTCAAGCCTTCTCTGTACTTGAAGAACAGTTGGAAATGCTGCAAAGCAACCTCAAAGATATTGAAGATGAGCAAATCTCTGTGAGCGAACGGCTTGCCCAAATCGAAAAAGTTGACCTCAATGCTCGTCAAAAAGCAAATGTTTATGTGAATCGTTTGCATACCATTAAACGATACATGGAGAAGAGAAACTTGCCAGGTATTCCTCAAAGTTTCTTGAAACTCTTCTTTACTGCAAGCCACAACACAGAGGATTTGATGGCAGAGTTAGAGCAACCACAAGTGAATATTGAATCCGTTAAACGAATTCTTGAAGTCGCAACCAATGATATGGAAGCACTTGAAACAGAAACCTACGATATTGTTCAATATGCAACTTTGACTGAGCAACTCTTACAATACTCAAACCGTTACCGTTCATTTGATGAACGTATCCAAGAGGCTTTCAATGAGGCGCTTGAAATTTTTGAGAAAGACTTTGACTATAAAACATCATTTGAAAAGATTTCGCAAGCCTTGGAAGTTGCAGAACCAGGAGTTACAAACCGTTTTGTGACCTCATATGAAAAAACACGTGAAACGATTCGTTTCTAAATGAAAAGCTTAGATATTTTTAAGCTTTTTTATTTTTCTAAAAAGAAGTCAGAATTCTTGTTTATCATTGAAATAATAGTCTTGATTTGTTATGATGGAAATATGAAAAAAAATAGAGCAAAACGTGTGTCTCACGATAAAAAGAGAAGTATACTTCTTGCTTTTGTAGGGATTTTAGGAATCACTATGATTCTCTTAGGGTGTGCCATTGGTTACAAGCTGCTACAAAAGCAATCTTATGAACAAAAAATTGAAACGCTAAAAAGCGAAAAGGACCAACAATTCAATTCAGGTAGTCAGAGAGGCCATTTCCGAAAAGGCCAAGCTGAGGTGATTGTCTATTATCCACTTCAAGGAGAGGAAGTCATTGCGTCTGTTAGAGAAAAAATCAACCAAGACATTAAGGAAAAGTTAGAAGATAAAGAGGATTTGGTCTTTTATTATACGGAGCAGTTGGATCAGGTTCTAAAGGGAGTTCTTGCTCGTAATATTAGTAAGCAAGTTTACGATTTGTCTGCAGCAAAGGTTGAAGAAAAAGAAAAGACGTCTTTAGGAAAAATTTTCTTGACAGAAGATGGAAAAACTTTTGATCTCAGTAGACTTTTCAAAGATGCTAGTAAGGCTAAGGAACTCCTATTGAGTCAAATCAAATCAACTCTAGAAGATAAGAAACTCGACCAGACAAAAATTGATCAGGTCCTAAAAAACTTTACAGATCAAGATCTGGCATCATGGAGCTTTGATTATAAAGATAGTCAAATCATCCTTTATCCTGCTAATCCAGGGGAGACTCTGGAGGAAATTGCTCTACCGATATCCAGTTTCTTTGATGTCTTGGAGTCCTCTTATCTATTAGAAAAAGATGCTGAACTCTATCAAGCTTACTTTGCACAAAAAGACAAAAAAGTTGTGGCTTTGACCTTTGACGATGGTCCAAATCCGTCTACAACTACACAGGCTTTGGATACATTAGCTAAGTACAAAGTAAAGGCGACCTTCTTTGTACTTGGTAAAAACATCGCTGGCAATGAAGACATCCTTAAACGGATGAAGTCTGAAGGGCATGTAGTAGCCAACCACAGCTGGAGTCACCCTGTCCTTTCACAACTTTCGCTCGAAGATGCTAAAAAGCAAATCACTGATACAGAAGATTTGTTAACTCAAGTTCTAGGTTCGAGTTCTAAACTCATGCGTCCGCCTTATGGAGCTATTACAGATGATATCCGTAACAGTCTGGACTTGAGCTTTATCATGTGGAATGTGGATAGTTTGGACTGGAAGAGTAAAAATGAGACAGCCATTTTGACAGAGATTCAACGGCAGGTTCGCAATGGTTCCATCATTCTTATGCATGATATTCATGGTTCTTCTGTTAATTCCCTACCAAGCATCATTGAATATCTGAAAGAACAAGGTTATACATTTGTGACTGTTCCGGAAATGCTGAACTCTCGCTTGAAGGCTCACGAAATATATTATGACCGTGATCAATAATCTTCAAGATCTAAAGAGACATGCCTCTGTTAATCTGGCTTTGTTTCTTTAGATTTTCTTCACATAGAAAGGAAAAACGATGAAATCTTACACCCTTAATAATGGAGTTTCAATTCCTGTACTAGGATTTGGAACATGGAAAGCTGAAAATGGAGAAGTAGCCTACCAAGCTGTTTTAGAAGCCTTGAAGGCTGGTTATCGTCATATCGATACTGCAGCTATCTACAAAAATGAGGAGAGTGTTGGTCGCGCTATTCGAGATAGCGGTATTCCTCGCCAAGAAATCTTTGTAACGACCAAACTCTGGAATACCAATCACAGCTATGAAGAAGCTCACCAAGCTTTTGAGCAATCAATGGAAAAACTGGGATTGGACTATCTAGATTTGTACCTGATCCATTGGCCAAATCCAAAACCACTAAGAGAAAATGAGGCATGGAAAACTCGCAATGCCGATGTCTGGAGAGCGATGGAGGACCTGTACCAAGAAGGGAAAATTCGTGCTATCGGTGTTAGTAATTTCCTTCCCAAGCATTTGGATGCTTTGCTTGAAACAGCAAGAATTGTTCCAGCAGTTAATCAGGTTCGCTTGGCACCAGGAGTTTATCAAGAGGAAGTGGTTGACTACTGTAGAGAGAAAGGCATTCTTTTAGAGGCTTGGGGACCTTTTGGCCAAGGAGAGTTGTTTGAAAAGAAAGAAGTCCAAGAAATTGCTGCTAAGCATGGGAAATCAGTGGCTCAAATCGCCTTGGCTTGGAGTTTGGTAGAAGGTTTCTTACCTCTACCTAAGTCCGTAACAGCCTCTCGCATCCAGAGCAATCTTGACTGTTTTGGGATTGAACTCAGCATTGAAGAGCGAGAAGTCTTAAAGAGTATTTCTGTGATTTCTGGCGCACCACGTGTGGATGAGATGGATTTTTAGAAAGTAAGAAAAAGAATTGTAAATTTCTTGCCTTTCTGATATAATATTCAACAGGAAAGAAAGTCTTATGGCGTTCTTCAAGCGAGCTTGGGACAGTGGGAGCCAAGTAGAACAAACTAAGAAACTGGCGCTTTCTGTCGTATTTTTTAAAAACAATGAAGTAATAAATTAGGGTGGAACCGCGTTTCTGACGCCCCTAGGTCACAGACTTAGGAGTAAAGACACGGTTCTTTTTGTATCCAAAGTCACAAGAATTTATAAAAAGGAGTAAACAATGTCTAAAAAATTGACTTTCCACTGCGTCAGTGGCAGAGACCTCCTTACAGTCGGACTGCCCCACGCTCAGCACTAGAGTGCCTGAGCTAGACGCAGTACTAACTCGTCTTGCCTCGTATAATCGACAAGGCAGACTCGTGTCGCAAAAAATCATTTTTTATTAAGGAGTATTCAATGTCTAAGAAATTAACATTTCAAGAAATTATTTTGACTTTGCAACAATTTTGGAATGACCAAGGTTGTATGCTTATGCAGGCTTATGACAATGAAAAAGGTGCGGGGACAATGAGTCCTTACACTTTCCTTCGTGCTATCGGGCCTGAGCCATGGAATGCGGCTTATGTAGAGCCATCACGTCGTCCTGCTGACGGTCGTTACGGGGAAAACCCTAACCGTCTCTACCAACACCACCAATTCCAAGTGGTCATGAAACCTTCTCCATCAAATATCCAAGAGCTTTACCTTGAGTCTTTGGAAAAATTGGGCATCAATCCTTTGGAACACGATATTCGTTTTGTTGAGGACAACTGGGAAAATCCATCGACTGGATCTGCAGGTCTCGGTTGGGAAGTTTGGCTTGATGGTATGGAAATCACTCAGTTCACTTATTTCCAACAAGTTGGTGGATTGGCAACTGGCCCTGTGACTGCGGAAGTTACTTATGGTTTGGAACGCTTGGCTTCTTATATTCAGGAAGTGGATTCTGTCTATGATATCGAGTGGGCTGATGGTGTTAAATACGGAGAAATCTTCATCCAGCCTGAGTATGAGCATTCAAAATATTCGTTTGAAATTTCTGATCAAGAAATGTTGCTTGAAAACTTTGATAAGTTTGAAAAGGAAGCTGGTCGTGCACTAGAAGAAGGCTTGGTTCACCCTGCCTATGACTATGTTCTCAAATGTTCACACACATTTAACCTACTTGATGCGCGTGGTGCTGTATCTGTAACTGAGCGCGCAGGCTATATCGCTCGTATTCGTAACCTGGCCCGTGTCGTAGCTAAAACCTTTGTGGCAGAGCGCAAACGCCTAGGCTACCCACTTTTAGATGAAGCAACACGAGCTAAACTCTTAGCAGAAGACGCAGAATAGTGAGTAATACTGTGCTCTAAGATCGTTAGAGGCAAGTCGAAGACTTGCTAGAGGGATATGCACCGCTGTACTGTTATGTGGGGATTTTTGAAACCTTAGGTTCAAAAATCAGTCAGCTAAATCCACTTTGATGAGACTGTTGGAAATCTTGTTCAATTTTGCATTAGATTTCCATACAGACTCACAAAGTTAGTTAGCGACGTCCCCAGTACCTAAGGTGCATATCAAAAAAAGATTGAAGAAAATGTAAAGGAAAAAACATGACAAAAAACTTATTAGTAGAACTCGGTCTTGAAGAGTTACCTGCCTACGTAGTAACTCCAAGCGAAAGACAACTAGGTGAAAAAATGGCAGCCTTCCTCAAGGAAAACCGCCTGTCTTTTGAAGCCATTCAAACCTTCTCCACACCACGCCGTTTGGCTGTTCGTGTGATTGGTCTTGCAGACAAACAGTCTGATTTGACAGAAGATTTCAAGGGACCAGCAAAGAAAATTGCCTTGGATGGTGATGGAAACTTCACCAAAGCAGCTCAAGGATTTGTCCGTGGGAAATGCTTGACGGTTGAAGATATTGAATTCCGTGAAATCAAGGGTGAAGAATATGTCTATGTTACCAAGGAAGAAGTGGGTAAACCAGTTGAAGATATTGTTCCTGGTGTTGTAGATGTCTTAAAATCCCTAACTTTCCCAGTCAGCATGCACTGGGCTAACAACACCTTTGAATACATCCGTCCTGTTCATACTTTGACTGTACTTTTGGATGAGCAAGAGTTTGACTTGGACTTCCTTGATATCAAGGGGGCGCGTGTCAGTCGTGGTCATCGTTTCTTGGGACAAGAAACCAAGATTCAGTCAGCTTTGAGCTACGAAGAAGACCTTCGTGCACAGTTTGTAATCGCGGATCCTCGTGAACGTGAGCAAATGATTATTGACCAAATCAAAGCAATCGAAGCTGAACATAGTGTACGTATCGAAATTGATGCTGACTTACTGAACGAAGTTTTGAACTTGGTTGAATACCCAACTGCCTTTATGGGAAGTTTTGATGCCAAATACCTTGAAGTTCCAGAAGAAGTCTTGGTGACATCGATGAAAGAGCACCAACGCTACTTTGTTGTCCGTGATCAAGATGGTAAACTCTTGCCAAACTTTATTTCTGTTCGTAACGGAAACGCAGAGCATTTGGAAAATGTTATCAAAGGAAATGAAAAAGTCTTGGTAGCCCGCTTGGAAGACGGTGAATTCTTCTGGCGTGAAGACCAAAAATTGGTTATCTCAGACCTTGTTGAAAAATTGAACCATGTGACCTTCCACGAAAAGATTGGTTCTCTTCGTGAACATATGATTCGTACGGGGCAAATTGCCATTCTCTTGGCAGAAAAAGCTGGTTTATCAGTGGATGAAACGGTTGACCTAGCCCGTGCAGCAGCCATTTACAAGTTTGACTTGTTGACAGGTATGGTTGGTGAATTTGACGAACTCCAAGGAATTATGGGTGAGAAATATGCTCTTCTTGCTGGGGAAACTCCAGCAGTTGCAGCTGCTATTCGTGAACACTACATGCCTACATCAGCCGAAGGTGAACTTCCAGAGAGCAAGGTCGGAGCCATTCTAGCCATTGCAGACAAATTGGATACGATTTTGAGTTTCTTCTCAGTAGGCTTGATTCCATCAGGTTCTAATGACCCTTATGCCCTTCGTCGTGCGACTCAAGGTGTAGTTCGTATCTTGGATGCCTTTGGTTGGCATATTGCTATGGATGAGTTGATCGATAGCCTTTACAGTTTGAAATTTGACAGCTTGACTTATGCAAATAAAGCAGAAGTCATGGACTTTATCAAGGCTCGTGTTGATAAGATGATGGGTTCTACTCCAAAAGATATCAAGGAAGCAGTTCTTGCAAGTTCAAACTTTGTCGTGGCGGATATGTTGGAAGTAGCAAGTGCTCTCGTAGAAGCAAGCAAGAAAGAAGATTTCAAATCGTCTGTCGAATCCCTCTCACGTGCCTTCAACTTGGCGGATAAGGCAGAAGGTTTTGACACGGTTGATCCTGCCCTCTTTGAGAATGAAGAAGAAAAAGCTTTGGCGGAGGCAGTAGAATCATTAGTTTTATCAGGAACTGCAAGCCAGCAATTAGAACAACTCTTTGCGCTTAGTCCAGTTATTGATGCTTTCTTTGAAAATACCATGGTAATGGCTGAAGATCAGGCTGTCCGTCAAAATCGTTTGGCAATCTTATCGCAACTAACCAAGAAAGCAGCTAAAATCGCTCGTTTTAACCAAATCAATACCAAATAAAATCTGTTAAACGGATTAAACCTTATCACAAAGGAGAAAAAATGGATCCGAAAAAAATCGCTCGTATCAATGAGCTTGCCAAAAAGAAAAAAACAGAAGGTTTAACTTCTGCTGAAAAAGTGGAACAAGCTAAACTTCGTGAGGAGTATATCGAAGGCTATCGTCGTTCTGTTCGTCACCACATTGAAGGAATCAAAATTGTGGACGAGAAAGGAAATGACGTCACACCAGAAAAACTACGTCAGGTACAACGTGAAAAAGGTTTACACGGCCGTAGTTCAGATGATCCTAACTCATAAAATGAAAAGGGTTTGTAGATGGTTTACAAGCCCCTTTTCTGTTGTAATAAAAAAGGAGCCATTTGGCTCCTTTTTGGTTTCTTAGTTGCTTGCGCCTGAAGTAGCGTCAGCGCCTCCATGACCTCCGCCGTCAGGAGTATCAGAAGCACCAGAAGTGGCATCAGCGTCTCCATGACCTCCAGCAGAAGGAGCGAATGGCCCACTACCACCTACCAAACGTTGACCAGTTTCTTGTAGGTACCAGTCAAGCCATGGTTGGAAGTTAAAGACGATTTCATTGATACCAGCGTATGATCCGTCAGGATAGTACATAGCTTGGTAGTTGTGAGTGTTGATAACACCTGCAGGAGAACCTGGAACGATCGTGCGGACGTATTCTTGGTTTCCGTTGCGAAGTGTTCCGATAACCCACTCTACATTCTTCATGCGTGCTGGTGGAAGAGATCCATGAACAGTCGACATACGGCTACCTGATTGAGGCGGTACACGTTTAGCAAACATGGTGTCTGGATCTTGGTGAGCGTTGTTGTAGTAGAGGAATTGGTTGTTGTCGTCAGCGTATGTCAATTCAAATGGCATAGCTTTCAAGAACATATCGATTTGGTTAACTGTAAGGATACCGTGGTCCAATTTGACATAGGTATCACCAGAAACAGCGCCAGTGATTGCTGCAACTTTTTCTACCCATTCTGGATCGTCAGGGTCAACTTCTGTAATGGTTGTAGCAATTGGTCTTCCACAATCCAAGTCTTCTGGTTCGATTGGTTTTGGTTTTTTCAATTTCGAAACAACTCCTACGTATTTTACAAAGTTATCTAAGCAAGTTTCAAGGAATTTAACAGTGCCTTCGTTGGTGATATTTCCGTTGTTATCAAAAGCTTCCTTAGCTTTACCAAGAAGGAACTCGTTACCTGGAAGCGTGTAGGCATTAACACCTGGGGCATCAAGGATTTTACGAAGGTGAACTTGGGCACGTGATGTTCCTTGGTCATAGTATGATGCACCCACAATCATAACAGGCTTGTTTTCAAATGGATGAACTTCGTATGAAAGCCATTCAAGTACAGATTTGAGAGAAGCTGAGATAGTGTGATTGTGCTCAGGAGTGGCGATAATGACACCATCAGCACGTGTAATCTTGTTATACAAGAATCGCAATTGGAAACTTTCATCCCATTTTTCGTCTTGGTTAAACATTGGAACTTCGTCGATTTCAAGAACTTCTAATTCAAATTTGAATTTGAAATTGCGACGGATAAATTCCAAGAGTTTGCGGTTATATGATTGATCGTAGTTTGATCCAACAAGTCCAACAAATTTCATTCTTTCGGTCTCCTATCTTACAAATTTTCCCAGTCGAATTCTTCAGCATCTTTGCGAAGCAATTCTTTTGCATTGCGCAATTTCTCAGTAATCTTCACAAAGATACGGAAGTCATCAAAGATGGCATCCAATTTCTTGATAACATCAAGGTCAACCAAGTCACCACTTGGGTTAAATGATTGAAGAGAGTGAGAAAGCAAGAATTCATCTGGTAGAACATTTGCCTTAATTTCAGGAGCGTTCAAGATTTGACGAAGTTGCAATTGAGCACGAGATGAACCAAGAGTACCGTAAGAAGCACCAGTGATCATGATTGGTTTGTTCAAAAGTGGGTAGATACCGTAAGATAGCCAAGCAAGAGCGCTCATCAAAACTGCAGGGATAGAGTGATCGTACTCAGGGGTACCGATGATGACGCCATCAGATGCTTCAATTTTAGCTGCAATTTCAAGAATGTCAGCAGGAAGTTGCTTATCTGCTGGTTTGTTGAAAACAGGAATGTCCTTGATTTCAACAAGTTCAATCTCAGCCTTGTCGGCGAAGTGTTTTTGCATGTATTGGAGCAATTGGCGGTTTGTAGAACGTTTAGAGTTCGTTCCAACAATGGCAATAAGTTTTAGCATGAGATTTCCTTTCTCTTTTTACATAATACAAATTTAAAGACCTGAAGAACATGTAAGGTTCCCCTCTTTGTCGATGAGGATGGCTTCGATACCATCTAAACTTTCGACTTGCCAGAGGATAGAAGCGCTACGTTCTCCGAAAAGGCGGGTTGTCCAAATCTCACCATCAACGGATTTATCTGAGATAATCGTTAGGCTAGCGAGGTCTGTTTCGACAGGGAATCCTGTCTCGCTATCAAAAATATGGTGATAGTCTTTTCCGTCTATTGTCAGGTGGCGTTCATAGATACCAGAAGTGACGACGGATTTATTAGAAACAGGAATGGTTAGGAGATGATTGCCACGAGGATTTCGCGGATCTTGAATACCGATTTGCCAGTCTTTCCCTTCTTTGGCTTGATTTTTCCCGATGGTGAGGATATTTCCTCCGAGATTGATCAAGGCAGAAGTGACTCCGTGTACTTTTAAATACTGAGCAACCTTATCTGCACTATAGCCTTTAGCTAAGCAACCTAAATCAAGCTTCATTCCCTTTTTCTCTAAAAATACAGTAGAGCTAGCGGGATCTAACTTGATAAAATGCGGGTCAACTAGAGGCAAGACAGCTTCGATTTCGTTTAGCTCTGGGAGTCGAGCATCTGAAAAACCGATTCGCCAGGTTTGAATCAAGGGGCCAATGCTGATGTTTAGATGGCTAGATGGAGCTAGACTATGTTCTAACCCAAGAGCAATCAGTTCAAATAAGTCAGGATGGACCTTGACCGGAGCAATTCCAGCCTGGTGATTGATCTCCATCAATTCGGATTCTTGACTGTTGGCGTTGAAGCGGTACTCGAGCTCTCTGAGTAAATCAAAGGCTCCTTGAAGCAGGCAATCTGCCTGTTCATCTACTAATGAAATAGTGATAGTTGTTCCCATTAGTCGTTCAGAACGTGAACGAAGAGGCAAGCTACCAACTCCTTTCTTCTTCAGAGGAAATATTCAAGTTAGGTTAAATTTACGATAATTGAACCCCTTACATTTTATTCCCATGTTTCTAGCATAACATAAAGTCAGCGTTTTCACAAATAAATTTTAACAAAAAGTCAAGAAATATGCTCAAAAAATATAAAAAAAGATAGAAACTCAAAAAAAATAATATAATAAAACTTAAAATTGCTTAAAATAAGAGAATTCTGAGCAAATGTCTTGTAAACGCTAACAGTAAATGTTATACTAGAAAAGTAAATAAAAAATTAAAGGTAGGAATTTTTCTATGAGTAAAATCGTTGTAGTTGGTGCTAACCACGCTGGTACAGCTTGTATTAATACGATGTTGGATAACTTTGGTCATGAGAACGAAATCGTAGTATTTGACCAAAACTCAAATATTTCATTCCTTGGTTGTGGAATGGCGCTTTGGATCGGGGAACAAATTGATGGCCCAGAAGGTCTCTTCTACTCTGATAAAGAAAAATTGGAAGCAAAAGGTGCTAAAATTTACATGAACTCACCAGTTCTTTCAATTGACTACGATAACAAAGTTGTGACAGCAGAAGTTGAAGGTAAAGAACACAAAGAGTCTTATGACAAATTGATCTTTGCAACTGGTTCAACTCCAATCTTGCCTCCAATCGAAGGTGTTGAAATCGTTAAGGGCAACCGCGAATTCAAAGCAACACTTGAAAATGTTCAATTTGTTAAGTTGTACCAAAACGCAGAAGAAGTTATCGAAAAACTTGCTGACAAGAGCAAACACCTTGAGCGCATCGCAGTTGTTGGTGGTGGTTATATCGGTGTTGAACTTGCTGAAGCTTTCGAACGTCTTGGAAAAGAAGTTGTTCTTGTTGATATCGTAGACACTGTTTTGAACGGCTACTACGACAAAGACTTTACTCAAATGATGGCGAAGAACTTGGAAGACAACAACATTCGCTTGGCACTTGGTCAAACAGTAAAAGCTATCCAAGGTGATGGTAAAGTTGAACGCTTGGTAACAGACAAAGAAACATTTGATGTGGACATGGTTGTTCTTGCAGTTGGTTTCCGTCCAAATACAGCTCTTGCTGATGGTAAGATTGAACTCTTCCGCAACGGTGCCTTCCTAGTAGACAAGAAACAAGAAACATCAATTCCAGGTGTTTATGCAGTAGGTGACTGTGCGACTGTTTATGACAACGCTCGTAAAGACACTAGCTACATCGCGCTTGCTTCAAACGCTGTTCGTACTGGTATCGTTGGTGCTTACAACGCTTGTGGACACGAACTTGAAGGAATCGGTGTACAAGGATCAAACGGTATCTCAATCTATGGTCTTCACATGGTTTCAACTGGTTTGACTCTTGAAAAAGCCAAAGCTGCTGGTTTCAACGCAACTGAAACAGGCTTTAACGATCTTCAAAAACCAGAATTTATGAAGCATGACAACCATGAAGTTGCCATCAAGATTGTTTTTGACAAAGACAGCCGCGAAATTCTTGGCGCTCAAATGGTATCACGTGATTCTGCTATCAGCATGGGAATTCATATGTTCTCACTTGCTATCCAAGAGCATGTGACAATTGACAAGTTGGCTTTGACAGATCTATTCTTCTTGCCACACTTTAACAAACCTTACAACTACATCACAATGGCTGCTCTTACAGCTGAAAAATAAAAATTGATGAACTATCTGGCCTTAACTGAAGGTCAGATAGTTTTTTATACTTCTGTACCCAGACAGTTTTTGTTTTTCTATCTTGTACTTCATTCTAATCTGACATAAAATAAAATGGTAGCTACCAATACAAATGATGAGGATAAAGAAATGACTGAAAATCGTTATGAACTAAATAAAAACTTGGCACAGATGCTCAAGGGCGGTGTTATCATGGACGTTCAGAACCCTGAACAGGCTCGTATCGCAGAGGCTGCTGGTGCGGCAGCTGTTATGGCCTTGGAGCGGATTCCAGCTGATATTCGTGCAGCTGGTGGGGTTTCCCGTATGAGTGATCCAAAGATGATTAAGGAAATCCAAGAAGCGGTGAGCATTCCAGTTATGGCCAAGGTTAGAATTGGACATTTTGTAGAAGCTCAGATTTTAGAGGCTATTGAGATCGACTATATCGATGAGAGTGAAGTGCTGTCTCCAGCTGACGACCGTTTCCATGTGGATAAGAAGGAATTCCAAGTTCCTTTTGTCTGTGGGGCTAAGGACTTAGGAGAAGCCTTACGTCGTATCGCTGAAGGAGCATCCATGATTCGTACCAAAGGAGAACCGGGTACAGGAGACATTGTTCAAGCCGTTCGTCATATGCGCATGATGAATCAGGAAATTCGCCGTATTCAAAACCTACGTGAGGATGAGCTCTATGTTGCTGCCAAGGACTTGCAAGTCCCTGTTGAATTGGTTCAGTATGTCCATGAACATGGAAAATTGCCAGTTGTAAACTTTGCAGCTGGAGGCGTTGCAACGCCAGCAGATGCGGCCTTGATGATGCAACTGGGGGCAGAAGGTGTATTTGTCGGTTCAGGTATTTTCAAGTCAGGCGACCCTGTTAAACGAGCAAGTGCCATTGTCAAAGCCGTAACCAACTATCAAAATCCTCAAATTCTGGCACAAATTTCAGAAGATCTTGGGGAAGCCATGGTTGGTATCAATGAGAATGAAATCCAAATTCTTATGGCAGAGCGAGGAAAATAGATGAAAATCGGAATATTAGCCTTGCAAGGCGCCTTTGCAGAACATGCAAAAGTGATAGAAAAGTTAGGTGTTGTTAGTGTCGAAATCAGAAATTTAGAGGATTTTCAACAATATCAGAGTGACTTGTCAGGTTTGATTTTGCCAGGAGGCGAGTCTACGACTATGGGCAAACTCTTGCGTGACCAACAGATGTTGATTCCCATCCGAGAAGCTATTTTATCTGGCCTTCCAGTTTTTGGTACTTGCGCGGGCTTGATTTTGCTAGCTAAGGAAATTACTTCTCAGGAAGAAAGTCATCTAGCGACTATGGACATAGTAGTAGAGCGCAATGCCTATGGGCGCCAACTAGGAAGTTTCTATACAGAGGCAGAATGTAAGGGAGTTGGTCAGATTCCCATGACCTTTATCCGTGGACCAATTATCAGCAGTGTTGGAGAGGGTGTAGAAATTCTAGCAACAGTAGACGATCAAATCGTTGCAACTCAAGAAAAAAATATGCTGGTAACCTCTTTTCATCCAGAATTGACAGATGATGTTGGCTTGCACCAGTATTTTATCAATATGTGTAAAGAAAAAAGTTGAGAAAATGATTCTCAACTTTTTTACATGTAATAAACAATGGCAATGTACTGGAGTGCAGACGCAGCTAAGATAAAGAGATGCCAAATCATGTGGAAATAAGGTTTTTTCTTAGCGTAAAATCCAGCTCCAACTGTATAACAGAGTCCGCCAGTTACCATGAGACTCCAAAAGACGGGCGTTGTTTGACTGATAATGGCAGGAATGATAGCTAGAACCAACCAGCCCATAATCAGGTAAAGAGCAAGGCTGAATTTCTCATTGACCTTTTTAGCAAAGATTTTATAGAGGATGCCAAAGATGGTCGTTCCCCACTGAATGGCAATAATCAGATAGCCAAACCAGTTATTCATCAAAGTCAATACGACCGGCGTGTAAGAGCCTGCGATAGCCACATAAATCATAGAATGGTCGATGATTCGCAAGACGTATTTGTGGGTCGAACCATAGGCCATAGAGTGGTAAATGGTTGACGAGAGGAACATGAGAAATAGACTGATAACAAAGATAGAAACGCCAAAAGACGATAAAAATCCATGTACTTCATAACTATAGGTGGATGAAATAGGGAGTAGGATGAGCATGATAACGGCACCTACAGCATGGGTCACGCTATTAGCAATTTCCTCTCCAAAACTGAGTTTTTTACTGAGCTTTAGACTGGTATTCATTGGTTTTCCTCCTCTTCTTTGATAAGGATTAAGTCCAGAGTTTGATGATAGAGTTTAACCGTTTGACAGCTAGTTTGGATAATAGGATTTTCTGGATCAATCCCATGATTCATATAGTCCACAAAAGCATCGTAGAGCTGGTCTGAACTTGCTTGAGTTTGTAGACTATTAAGCGTCTGAGCGATTTCTTGAATCGAAAAGACAGATTTGAGAGTAGTAATGGCAATCAAACGGGCAATCTGTTTGCGTTGGTATTTTTTCTTGTCTGGCTTTGTCAGATAACCGTGTTTGACATAGTTATTGACCATTGATGCGGTCAGGCCCTTTTCTTTATCTGGAGAAATGGGGGCGCAGACTTGATTGACATAAAGCAAAACCTGATCCAGATAGAGGTCAATGTTTGGAATGTCTTCCCATTTTGGGTAGGAAAAGTTAGAATTCATTTCCAACTCCTTTTTATCTAGTTTTGATAACTAGATTATAAAATAATAAAAAACAAAAGTCAAGTTTCAACTGCTTGTAGAAAGCTTTAAATTATGCTATGATGAGAGAAACTAGTTAGAAATGAGGGGAAAAGATGGAGATTCGTTTAGCTTTTCCAAACGAAGTAGATGCCATTATGCAGGTGATGGAGGATGCCAAAAAGTGCTTAGCTGAGTCTGGTAGCGACCAGTGGCAAAATGGCTATCCAAATGTCGACATCATTATTGATGATATCATCTCAGGCCAAGCCTATGTTGCCTTGGAAGAAGGAGAACTGCTAGCTTATGCTGCTGTGACCAAGAGTCCAGAGAAAGCCTATGAAGCCATTTATGAAGGAAGTTGGCAGGGGGAAGAATCAGAATATCTGGTCTTTCACCGTATCGCTGTCGCAACAGATGTCCAAGGACAAGGAGTTGCTCAGACTTTCCTAGAAGGCTTGATTGAAGGTTTTGATTACCTAGATTTTCGTTCAGATACACATGCAGAAAACAAGACCATGCAGCATATCTTTGAAAAACTTGGATTTAGTCAGGTCGGTAAGGTTCCAGTTGATGGAGAACGCTTGGCCTATCAGAAATTAAAAAAATGACGCAGAAAAAGTACGCAAAAATGCTCTACCCGTCGCCAATTGGGACCTTATCCTTAGTTGCTGATGAACAATATTTGTTTGGGATTTGGGTGCAGGACCAAACTCATTTTGAGAGGGGATTAGGGGATGAAACGATAGAAGAAGTTGGTAGCCATCCTGTATTAGAGCAAGTTATTTCCTATTTAGATACCTATTTCGAAGGCAGTATTCAGGATCTATCTGACTTACCTTTGGCTCCCATTGGGACGGATTTTGAAAAGCGGGTATGGACCTACTTGCAGGGCATTCCCTATTGTCAGACAGTGACTTACGGTCAAATAGCTCAAGATTTGCAGGTGAATTCTGCCCAAGCTATTGGCGGAGCAGTGGGGCGTAATCCCTGGTCCATCCTCGTCCCCTGTCATCGTGTGCTGGGTGCAGGCAATCGTCTGACAGGCTATGCTTCTGGAGTCGAAAAGAAAGCCTGGCTCTTGCAGCATGAAGGTGCGGTTTTTCAAAAAAATAAAGAATAGAAAGAAAAAAAGATGTTAGAATTTATCGAATACCCAAAATGTTCAACTTGTAAGAAAGCAAAAAATGAACTAGACCAACTCGGACTTGACTATAAAGACGTTCATATTGTAGAAGAAACACCAAGTGAAGAAGTGATTTTGAACTGGTTAGAAACTTCCGGTTTTGAAGTGAAACAATTTTTCAATACCAGTGGGATCAAATATCGTGAACTTGGCTTGAAAGATAAGGTAGGAAGCCTATCCAACCAAGAAGCAGCCAAGCTTCTGGCTAGTGATGGCATGTTGTTAAAACGCCCAATCTTAGTGGAAAATGGTGCTGTTAAGCAAATCGGCTATAGAAAATCCTACTGGGAACTGGGCTTGAAATAGTTTTTATCTATCTCCTTGATAGGTAAAATATATAGCTTCCCTGTTTTAAAGTGTGATAAACTAGAAGGTAGACAAAGTCTGCTTTACCCGTAGCAAATAATTTGCTTGTGAGCAGAAGTATGGTAGAATGAATCATTATCAGGAGAGGATGTTTTTATGACTGTTACAACACTTTTAGCATCAGATTGGTACCAGAGCTTGATGCAGCTGATTCCAGACGGTAAGCTCTTTAGCTTGCGTTCGGTTTTTGATGGGATTCCAAGAATTGTCCAACAACTTCCCACAACTATCATGTTGACGCTTAGTGGTGCGATTTTTGGTTTGGTGCTAGCCTTGGTTTTTGCCATTGTTAAAATCAACCGTGTTAAGATTTTATATCCCTTACAGGCCTTTTTTGTCAGCTTTTTAAAAGGGACACCGATTTTGGTTCAGCTCATGTTGACCTACTATGGGATTCCACTTGCTCTGAAAGCCCTCAATCAACAATGGGGAACCAGCTTCAATATCAATGCAATTCCAGCAGCAACCTTTGCTATCGTAGCTTTTGCCTTTAATGAGGCAGCTTATGCCAGCGAAACCATTCGTGCAGCCATCCTTTCTGTCAATCCTGGTGAGATTGAAGCGGCACGCAGTCTGGGGATGACCCGTGCGCAAGTTTATCGTCGTGTCATTATTCCTAATGCAGCGGTGGTAGCTACTCCAACCTTGATCAATTCCCTCATTGGTTTGACCAAGGGAACTTCTCTAGCCTTTAGTGCGGGGGTTGTGGAAGTCTTTGCTCAGGCTCAAATTTTGGGTGGAGCCGATTATCGCTATTTTGAGCGATTCATCTCCGTAGCCCTTGTTTACTGGGTAGTCAATATCGGAATTGAAAGCCTCGGTCGTTTTATTGAGAAGAAAATGCAAATTTCAGCGCCGGATACAGTAACTACAGATGTGAAAGGAGACCTTCGTTAATGATTAAGATTTCGAATTTAAGCAAATCCTTTTCAGGTCAGACTGTCTTGGATCATCTGGACTTGGATATCCAAAAGGGAGAAGTAGTAGCCTTGATTGGTTCATCTGGAGCTGGGAAATCAACCTTTCTTCGTAGTTTGAACTACCTTGAAACTCCAGATAGCGGATCCATCCAGATTGACAATTTTAAAGTTGATTTTTCTCAGATTAGCCAAGAGGAGATTCTAACCCTTCGTCGCAAGTTGTCCATGGTTTTCCAACAGTTCAACTTATTTGAACGCCGAACAGCCCTTGACAATGTCAAGGAAGGCTTGGTCGTTGTTAAGAAATTATCAGATGAGGAAGCAACCAAAATCGCCAAGGAAGAGTTGGCTAAGGTCGGTCTTTCTGATAAGGAGCAACATTACCCTCGCCATTTGTCAGGTGGGCAAAAGCAACGGGTTGCCCTAGCGCGTGCTCTCGCAATGAAACCAGACGTTTTGCTCTTGGACGAACCAACATCAGCTCTTGATCCAGAATTGGTCGGAGAAGTGGAAAAGTCTATTGCAGATGCCGCTAAGTCTGGTCAGACCATGATCTTGGTTAGTCACGATATGTCTTTTGTAGCCCAAGTGGCAGATAAGATTTTGTTCCTAGATAAAGGGAAAATCATCGAGTCAGGTACACCGGATGACATCATCAATCATCCGAAAGAAGAACGGACAAAAGAATTCTTCGCTAGTTACAAACGGACTTATATTTGATATAATAGTAAAAGGAAAACTCAGTTAGTTGGACTAGCTGAGTTTACTCTTTAAAAAAGATAGAAACGAGAGAGATCATGCTGCTGCAACTATTTTCTTTATATTTCGAGAGTTTGATCTTAACGACCATTCTCGTCGTGATTTCTTTAGGGATTTGGATTGGATTGCGAGCTATGTCTGGTGTGGACAAGACAGCTAAGGCCCGTCAAGCCCATCTCTATGATATGATTATGATTGGGGTTTTGGTGATTCCAGTATTATCCTTTGCCGTCATGAGTCTCATTTTAGTTTTCAGAGCATAATGCTTGCGTGACTAGCAAGAATGAGTTAGAATAAAGATAGTTACAACAAGAAAGAAGGAATTGAAATGTACGATACGATTATTGTCGGTGCTGGACCTGCGGGAATGACCGCTGCCTTATATGCTGCTCGTAGCAATCTGAAAGTGGCTTTGATTGAAGGTGGTCTGCCAGGTGGGCAAATGAACAACACATCTGATATTGAAAACTATCCTGGATATGCCAATATCAGTGGACCTGAATTAGCAGAGAAGATGTTTGAACCTCTTGAAAACCTTGGAGTAGAACACCTTTATGGGTTTGTTGAAAAGATTGAAGACCATGCTGACTATAAGAAGGTAATCACTGATGACCAAGTTTATGAAACCCGTACTGTCATCGTGGCAACTGGGTCAAAACACCGTCTTTTAGGTGTTCCTGGAGAAGAAGAATTAAATAGCCGAGGCGTTTCTTATTGTGCGGTCTGTGATGGAGCTTTCTTCCGTGACCAAGACTTGCTCGTAGTCGGTGGTGGAGATTCAGCGGTAGAAGAAGCCCTCTTCTTGACACGCTTTGCCAAGTCTGTCACTATTGTTCACCGTCGCGACCAACTTCGTGCACAAAAGGTTTTGCAAGACCGTGCCTTTGCTAATGAAAAAGTCAACTTTATCTGGGACTCTGTAGTTAAGGAAATCAAAGGTGAAAACCGAGTAGAGTCAGTTGTATTTGAAAATGTGAAAACTGGTCAAGTGACAGAGCAAGCCTTTGGAGGTGTCTTTATCTACGTCGGTTTAGATCCTGTTAGTGATTTTGTTAAGGATTTGAATATTCAAGACCAGGCGGGCTGGATTGTAACAGATAACCACATGAAGACTGCCGTCGATGGTATCTTTGCGGTTGGGGATGTTCGCCAGAAAGACCTTCGTCAAGTCACAACAGCAGTTGGAGATGGAGCTATCGCTGGTCAAGAAGCCTACAAGTTTATCACCGAACATAGTTAAGCAAAAAAGTTTCCAATCACTTGATTGGAAACTTTTTTATAGTCGATTTCGGAAAACTTCGTACATGAGAATGGCTGCAGCAACACTGGCATTGAGGCTTTGAACATGTCCATTCATCGGAATGGTAATCATCTCATCGACCTGTTTTTTGATGTTGCTAGAGATACCTTTTCCTTCATTTCCGATGATGAGGGCGATTTTCCCTTTTGTATTCCACTTGTGGCAAGGGGTGCCGTTCATATCTGTTCCAAAGGTCCAGAAGCCTTCATCCTTGAGTTTGTCAAGAGTTTGGCTCAGGTTGGTCACTCGGGCAATTGGAACGTGCTCGATAGCACCTGTGGCCGTTTTGGCAACGACAGGAGTCACTCCGACAGCACGGTGCTTGGGAATGATGACACCTGAAACATTGGTCGCATCAGCAGTCCTTAAGATAGAACCTAAGTTGTGAGGGTCAGTTAACCCGTCCAGAATCAATAGCAAAGGATTTTCTTCTTGGCGTATTTTTGCAAGGATGTGATCCAGCTCGCTATAGGCAAATTCAGAGACTCTTAGGACAAAGCCTTGATGGACAGCGCCTTCGGTCATTTCAGAGAGGGATTTTTTTGAAGTCCAAGAGATGGAGACCTTTTTCTCAGCAGCAAGTTCCTTGACTTTCTCAACATTCTTACCTCGGAGATCATCTTGGAGGTAGAGTTTGTTTCCAGTATTTGCAAGGAGGGCTTCTGTAACGGCGTGGACGCCATAGACAATATCATTTGTTTTCATGCCTCTATTATAACACAAAACCCCGTCTTGCAACGGGATTTTCTTTATTCGAGGATGAGGAGTCCATCTTTGATAGCAAATGGGTCTTTCTCATTGATACGATCGTAGAACATGATTCCGTTGATGTGGTCAATTTCATGTTGGACAACGATAGAGTTGTATCCTTTAAGCTTGATGCGGTGTTTTTCTCCGTCCTTGTCAAAGTAATCAACAGTGACGCGGGCATGACGAACAACATAGCCTGGAACTACACGGTCGACAGATAGGCACCCTTCTCCTTCACCGAGGGCGGCGTCCTGAACAGAGTGAGAGACGATTTTTGGATTGTACATAACAGCTTGCAGGTCGTAGGCTTCCTGAGGAGTTTCACCTTCTTCCACAATATTTGGCACTAAAACAGCGATAATGCGTTTTGAGATATCTAACTGAGGAGCAGCCAATCCAACCCCACCGCGGAGTCCCATCTTTTCAGCCATAACAGGATCCTGAGAATTTTTGAGGAATTGCATCATCTTTTCTCCAAGGATGATTTCCTGGTCAGACAGTGGGAAAGTGACCTCCTCAGCAACCGCGCGTAAAGTTGGGTTCCCCTCACGGATAATATCGTTCATATTAATTAAATGAGCAGCTTTTGTAATACGTTCTATAGCAGACATTTTCTCTCCTTTCATTACCTCTACATGATAACACAAAATAGGCGAGAAAGAAAGTCACAGAAGTTCCTAAAAAATAATATAATAAACGGTATTCCCCTTTTATCTGTGATATAATAAAAGAAAAGGCTTGCAGTAAAAGCAAGGGGGGAATAAAGATGGAAAAGCGACAAGATAGACGGTCTCATGGTCCTATTTTTGGATTGTTGAAGAGTGGTATTGGTTTCTTTCGGAATTATAAATCTTGGACAAATGCCCAATTTATTACGGTGTTACTACTTGCAGTTACCTTGTCTATGGGATTGAACTTGTTGGCCCAAGCAGTACAAGGGAACAAGGGAACAAGTCCGAATGGTCAAACTCTTGATTCTGCTCAGACGTCTGGTCAATCCAAGGAAAATCAGTCTGATGAAACGACAGCCCGTATCATGGCAAATGGTGACCTCCTCTACCATATTCCTATCTACCGAACGGCTCTGAAAGAAGACGGTAGCTACGATTTCCACGAAAATTTTGAATATGTAAAACCATGGCTCAAGCAAGCGGACTTAGTGCTTGGTGACTTTGAAGGAACGGTGAACAAGGATCACTATTTGGCAGGTTATCCTCTCTTTAATGCACCTGGAGAAGTCATGGATGCGATCAAAGATGCAGGCTATCAAGTTCTAGACTTGGCTCACAATCACATCTTGGATTCTCAGATAGAGGGAGTGGTTTCGACAGCAGAAGCTATCGAAAAGGCTGGAATGACACCCATAGGAGTCTACACACATGAATCCCGTGACCAAGCTCCACTAGTTATCAAGGAAGTCAATGGTATCAAGGTAGCTCTTTTGGCCTATTCTTACGGTTTTAATGGCATTGATCAGTATATCTCTCAAGAGGATTATAATCGCTATCTTTCTGACCTGAATGAAGATAAGATGAAGGCGGAAATCGAACGAGCTGAGCAAGAGGCGGATATTACTGTCATCATGCCTCAGATGGGAATTGAGTACCAGCTAGAACCGACGGAAGAACAGAAAACACTGTACCACAAGATGATTGACTGGGGAGCTGATATTATCTTTGGAGGGCATCCTCACGTCGTTGAACCTGCTGAAACAGTTGAAAAAGATGGTGACAAAAAACTGATCATCTATTCCATGGGGAATTTCCTCTCAAATCAGCGCATTGAAACCATGCAAGACGAGGAAAATGCCAAGTGGACAGAGCGCGGTGTTCTCATGGATGTGACCATTAAGAAAAAAGATGGAAAGACAAGGATTGAAACCGCCAAAGCGCATCCTACTTGGGTTAATCGAACACCCAAAGGGACTTACTCCCCAGAAGGCTATCCTCTCTTCTTCTATCAGACCTATATCTTGGAGGACTTCATTGAAGGGGGACGTTACCGTGAGCAGTTGGATGAGGCGACCAAGGAACGAATTGACACAGCCTATAAAGAAATGAATGAACATGTAGGGTTGAAGTGGTAGGTACTCGCCCTAAAGGAGACGAGATGACGATTAAATTAATTGCAACAGATATGGATGGAACCTTGCTGGATCCAAGAGGGCAACTGGACTTGCCACGTTTAGAAAAGATTTTAGACCAATTAGATGAACGAGGTATCCGTTTTGTCATTGCGACGGGGAATGAAGTCCATCGAATGAGGCAATTATTAGAACACTTGGCGAGTCGAGTAGTCCTAGTTGTTGCCAACGGTGCGCGGATATTTGAGTATGATACGCTACTTCAGGCCCAGACCTGGGATGATGCTATGGTTGACAAGGCTCTCCTTCATTTTAAAGGAAGGGAGTGTCGAGATCAGTTCGTCGTCACTAGTATGAACGGGAGTTTTGTCAAGGAAGGAACGGTTTTTACAGACCTGGAAAAATTTATGACTCCAGAGATGATTGAAAAACTTTACCAAAGGACCAATTTTGTGTATGAGCTAAACTCAGACCTCTTTGGAGGAGTTCTAAAGATGAGCATGGTCGTTGGTGAAGAACGTTCTAGTTCAGTTTTGCAGGAAATCAATGACCTCTTTGATGGTCGTGTAAGAGCTGTTTCTAGCGGTTATGGCTGTATTGATATCCTGCAAGCTGGTGTTCACAAGGCTTGGGGATTGGAAGAATTACTCAAGCGCTGGGATTTGACATCAGAACAAATTATGGCTTTTGGTGACAGTGAAAATGATGTCGAGATGTTGGAGATGGCTGGTATTGCTTATGCGATGGAAAATGCAGATGATGAGGCCAAGGCCGTTGCGACTGCCCTAGCACCAGCTAACAGCCAAGCGGGTGTTTATCAGGTCCTAGAAAATTGGTTAGAGAAAGAGGGATAAGGTGGCAGTACAGTTATTAGAAAATTGGCTCCTAAAAGAGCAGGAGAAGATTCAAACCAAGTATCGTGAATTGAATCAAGTTTCTGTTCTAGAGCCAGATGTAATTTTTATCGGCGATTCGATTGTAGAATACTACCCATTGCAAGAGTTGTTTGGGACTGCAAAGACGATTGTCAATCGTGGCATCCGAGGCTACCAGACGAAACTGTTATTAGAGAATCTAGATGCCCATCTTTATGGTGATGCTGTCGATCAAATTGTTCTCTTAATTGGGACAAACGATATCGGAAAAGATATTCCCATGAATGAAGCCTTGGATAATCTTGAAGGTGTGATTCAATCGCTTAACCGAGAATATCCGCTGTCACAAATAAAGCTTGTTTCTATCCTGCCAGTCAATGAAGGAGAAGAATACAAGCAGACAGTATATATTCGTACCAATGAAAAGATCAGAGAATGGAATCAAGCCTATGAGGCTCTAGCCTCCGCCTATATGCAAGTAGATTTTCTACCAATTTATGATAGTTTAACAGATTCAGAAGGGCAACTTCAATCAGCCTATACAACGGATGGCCTCCATCTGAGTGTAGCCGGTTATCAAGCTTTATCAGAAGTCTTAAAAGGGGTTCTTTTCTAAAGAAACGGCTTGATTTTGCATTTTTTTTGAAGATAGGTTATAATAGTTCTAACATCTTGGGGTCGTTACGGATTCGACAGGCATTATGAGGCATATTTTGCAACCCGTGTGGCGACGTAAACGCTCAGTTAAATATAACTGCAAAAAATAACACTTCTTACGCTCTAGCTGCCTAAAAACCAGCAGGCGTGACCTGATTTGGATTGCTCGTGTTCAATGACAGGTCTTATAATTAGCGAGATACGATCAAGCCTTGTCTAGTGGTTTGATAAGAGATTAATAGACTCGCAGTTCCTAGGCTTGAGTTATGTGTCGAGGGACTGTTAAAACAATACATAACCTATGGTTGTAGACAAATATGTTGGCAGGTGTTTGGACGTGGGTTCGACTCCCACCGGCTCCATTATTCCTTTGCATTCTTTTGCATTCCTTTGTAAAACGTTGTTAAATCAACGTTTTTTATTTTTGTCTTTGGTATTCCTTGGTATTCTTTCGCGAAAAATGGAGTCACAAAAGGAGTCACAAAAAGGAGGCGAACCTCCTTAAAAATCAATATAATTCGCAAAGCGTTCTCCGATGTCGTCCTTTGCTTGTTTGGTTATGTGGGTGTAAACGTTCATGGTCGTTTTCAAATCAGAATGGCCTAGACGATGTTGGACTTGCTTCAAAGTCATACCCGCGTCGAAACAAAGGCTGGCATGTGTATGTCTGAATCCATGGATTTTGATTGGACGCAGGTCGCTACCCTCCACAATTTTGATAAGCCACTTTCTGGGCAGGGTGCTTGGAATTGGCTTCTTAAATTCATTTTCAAAAATGTATTTGGTATTTGGATTCTGCTTTCTCCATTTTTTCAAAATGCTTTTTGTCTTTTTATCTAGACTGATTAGTCGATTGCTGCTGACCGTTTTGGTGTTGCCTATCTCTTCGCCTGCAAAACCTCTTGTAATGGCCTTGTTTATGTCCAGAGTATTATCTGTCCAGTCGTTCCATTCAAGGGCTAAAATCTCCCCTTTTCGAGCCCCTGTGAAGGCTAGGAGCCGGAATAGAGTTATCTTCTCTAGATCCTTTGTTTTGGAGACGAGTTTCAAGAATTTTTGAAGCTCGTCTTTGCTATAGAAATCGCTCTTGTTATCTGATTTCTTTCTTGTCGAAGTAATCACGCTATCAACTGGATTCGTATCAATATATCCATGCCTGATTGCGTATTTGAAAACATTATTCATCAAGCCCTTTAGCTTACGACCATAAACTAATTTTCTAGACCATTCATTGGCTTGCTCTTGCATTTGAAGGGGAGTAATACTAGCTATTTTTCTATTGCCGAAAACTGGATAGATGTGATTCTTGAAATTTCTAGATGTCTTGATATAGGTGCTGTCTTGTACGGTTTCAGAATAATCTTTAAGCCATTTTTTAGCAATCTCCTCAACCGTGATTTCTTTCTTACTTTGCTCGCCGCTCTCAATGTCTTCCTGAAGTTGAAGTAGTGCTGCCCTCGCTTTAGCTTTCGTGGCAAATCCACGGCGAGTAGCGTATTGACTATATCCATTAATTTTCCCGATATACGCACGGAACATATAAGCCGTTTCCCCGTTTTTCTTTTTATAAGACTTTATTTCCATTGATTTTTACCTCATTTCTTGATAAAATGGGTATAGTAAAGAGGGCTTTTTAATGCCTTTTACTATACAGAATATCCTCACACTCAAAATTTGGCGATGGCGAGTGTGGGGATTTTTTTATTTACGAATTATGAACGATGACGTCCAAGGCTCCCATGATTCGTTGAGCGTTTTCAACTGCTTCCTTGTACTCTTTCGAAGTATTCTTTACTGGCTTTCTAATCAAGTCAATGAATACTACCGGCTTATTGAAGTCATTTGAAGTTACACGAAGAGTCATGTCCAAAATTTTAGAGGTTGATTTTCGTTTAGATACGATACCACCAGCAACAGCACCAATCGCACCAAACATAGCACCGGCAACCAAAGCTTGTCCAACACCACCCGAAACAACAGTCTGATTATTGACAATCAATTCATAGGATACCAAATCCTCGAACGAATACCATCCAGTATCGTTCTTATCTTTTTTTACCATGGATGGTATTAAAGATAATCCCATCGTTCCCATAGCAAGACCAACTTTTACCGAGCCTTTGATGGCTCCTCCGACCAAACCAGATGAGCCTTTTGCTTTGCGAGCTCCATTTATGCGATAAGTGCGGTGGTATCTATCAATCTCAAGCGGTCCGACTTTGTCCGTTTTTCTGCTTACGGCAGCAGGGGATGGAGAAGCAGGCTTATTGACTGGCTGAGGTTGTTCAGTTTGTTCTTGGTTAGCGATGGAAAAACCGCAATTTGGGCAAAATTTATAGCCCTCTACGGGATTGCCACATTCAGGACAAAATTTCATATTGACCTCCAATAAAATTATATGATTTTTTATTTCTCTCTATACAAATCCACGACTTCACCGATAATTCGGAAATCCGTTTCTGGTGTAATTGGCATATCCTTGTATGCAGGGTTCAAGCTATGTAGGTAAGCTTGGTCTTTATCAATAACAAGTTGCTTGATATAGGCATCACCGTTGTAGTTGAATACTCCGATAACTCCGTCATTTAACTCTACACTTGTCTGAATGAATATCAGGTCGCCATCGTGGTAGTCTGGTTCCATGGAGTCCCCTTTGATCGGGATAACAAAGTCAGCATCAATATCTACTGGCAACTCAATCCGTTCAACTCGTACATCGTTCAAATACTGCCCTGTCCCTGCAGAAGCTGGATGGTCGTAGTAGTCGTAACTATAGAGTTGAACAACCTCCGATACTTCGTTTATCTTTGTTTCTTCTTCGTTCCTCTGCTCGTCCAGTTGTTTTTCAGCATAGGCCAGGACCTTGTCTTGTCTCGGTGGTTTTAGTTCATCGTAGATGGTTTGGATTGAGGAAGCGGGAGAGATAGGGTTATTCCATGATTCTCCAACGACAGAGTAAATTACAGGATTAGCAGTAACAAATCTCGGATCTAGAGTGGATTTTGGAACTCCAAAAAAATCCGCAATTTTTTGAACATTCCCTGGAATCGGCAAAGAAGTTCCTTTTACATATCCTGTCAATGTGCTAGGCGGTATCCCTGTCGCTCGAGACAACTCAGCTTGTTTGCAATTTCTATCAGATAAAATTGAGTTAAGATTTGCAGAAAAGACTTTCATATCCTTTTTATCTTGAGGAGTTAATTTTCCTCGTCCTCTTGCCATATTTCCCCCTCCTATCTATCTTCTTTACTATATGATACCGTTTATTTTCGATTTTGTAAATAAAAAATTCGAAAAAATTACGAAAAAAATCGAAAAAACCATTGACTTACGATTTAAATCGTAGTATAATTAAATTAAGTTTAAGGAAATAACAAAAAACAAGAGCAAAAAAGAAAGGAGTAGAAAGATGTCAGGACAAAAAGAAAAATACCACGATAGACGTGGTAGACCTGATGAATTGAAGGTTGAAAAAGTTATTCACCTTTCAATTTTGAGAGGCGAAGGAACTGAAGCAGATAGCATTCGAGTTGTGGAGCAATATTATAACATGGACGGCAATCTAATATTTGAATTAGATCCTTGCTCTCCGCATTATCAAGAATTTTTAGGTTTGCGTTGATTTTGTTTATCTTTGTCCAAATCTAAAATATCTTGTAGTAATTGCTCGTTATCATGGCGTTCAATATACCATTTTTGCATAAGTAGTTCTATAAACTTCAGCAACTTGTGAGCCTCATTCGGTTCAATATCCACTATAAGATTTATATCTTTTTCTGGATGGGCACCAATGTTTCCAAGTTTTCGTAGAGCATCGAGTACATTTTTAGTGCTTAGGTCAACAGACTCTTTTAAAGCATCTATCTCATCTACTAACCTTGCTTTAGAAATTCCCCAAAAATCCCTAATCATTCCTTGTAGACAACGTCTAGAGAGGGTAGCAGAAGCTTTGGGGCTGAGATTTAAGATAGCGTGAGCTTCTTCATAGTCACTTCTGATAGCCTGAGGGATGTAGTCTGGATAGACTTTTGCGAGTGAAATAGGATTGAAGTGCATAATGCGATTTGGAAATTGACTTCCTACGCCCACGATGTCGATTGAAACTTTATGACAGTTTGGACAATTCATTGTTTGTATTGTTATTTTGTCGTTCAAATTTTCCTCAACCTTAACATATGGGCGACGAATCCAAAAGTAGTGTTCTTCTTCTCGGAATGTATCGTAGTGGTTTGGAACAGAGCAACCGCAAAATAAGCAGTATAGTTTATTAGAATCCATAAGATTTCTCCAGTCATTTTATTTTGATTATACCACATTTGAAAGGGGGTGAGGGGGAGATTTTGAATAGTAAAAAGCCTTGACCTACTTTACACTAGATCAAGACCTGCACACTTTGATAAGGTTTCACAGTCGGTGTAAAGCGACTGGTTGAAACTTCGCTGGTCATGCGTCCAGCACTGCAATCAACGTGGTTTGGCTAGTCTTTGAGTGCCGCACGGTAGTTATCTGTCAGTCCCGCTATAAGCAGAGCTGCAGTCCCTCTTATAGTCAGCGACAGGCTCCGTGCAGTCACACTCGCAGTAAAAACTCGTTGGTACCTAGCCAAACTGAATCACTGAACCACAGTCCCCTTCAAAAATTTTGCCAATTTGCATCAGCTCCTTTCTTGTTAAGGATAATATAAATATATACTGTTTTTGAAGGGGTTACATCGGTCTTAAGACTGATTTTTGGAGACAATCATGGAAGATAAAATCATCGAACTTGCTGATTACTTCATCAGCGAATCTACAACGTACAGAGAAGCTAAAATAGCGTGTGAGAAGCTATTGAAACAAGTCAGCCATGAGATTGAACTCAGGGCTCTGGAAAGTGAGACAAGGGTATAAGAATGAGACCAAAGAAATATCCGTACAAAACAATAAGACCCCTTCCGTCAACGAAAAGGGTCAAGGATGTCATCAAACTTTTGCAATTTATCAAGCAGGATCATCCGAATCCTAGTGAATACATGAAGCCAAGAGTGAAAGCATTGGCTGAGCTCACTAGCGAGGATGTTAGAGATTACGATTTGAAATTTGCTCCATCAGAGCTTGTATCTCAACTTCGTGATTTGCAATCATCTTTCTAAGATAAGGAAGGTAAAGTATGAAAGAAACAATAAAGGAATTTCTAAAATTTAGAAGCCAATTTACAGTACGTGAATGGTTTGAAATTAACCAAGCTGTCGAAGCTCGTTTAAATCAAAAAGTCGCCCAGCTGAAAATGGACGACTCAGATATAGAAATCATTTCTAAAAGACTAGAAAAAAGTTATCTAGAAACGATTTGAATGAACATTGGATGGATACGATAGTCAGCGCCACGATAGTGAATGTAGATATAATCCTGATGGTACATAGTGTTTGCTTCAGGTTTAGAAATTGGTGAGTAGAGTTCTGCATTTTCTTCCCACCAAATATAAGGACTAGCCATATTTGGTCCCATTACACAATCGTCGTCGGCTGATAGGTTCACCCAATTTCCGCAAAGACATGCGTGAATTTCAGTCATAACATCACCTCCTTTCTAGCTTTTATTATAGCAGAATTGGGAGGAACAAATAGAAAAATAAGGAGGTAGGAACGTGCCGAAAATGACATTGAGAGCAATAAGAACAAATTATAACTTATCTGCCAAAGAAGTTGCTGATAAACTTAACATTCATCAACAAACATTGTTGAAGTATGAGCATGATAGTTCAAAAATTCCAATGGATCTTTTAGACAAACTTGCTCGACTATACAATGTCGATAAGGATTTTATTTTTTTAGGCAAAAAATACGAATTAAATCATAGTTTAGGAGAAGTATGAATGAACAATATTTCACAGAGATAGACATGGATAATCACGAAAGATACTTTAAGATTCCGTATCGGCTGATAGAAGATGATTATTTTTCAGATTTAGACCCACTGGCTGTTATGGTTTATGGTATTTTGACCGATCGTATTTCATTATCTCGAAAAAACAAGCAACATTTTACTGACAAAGATGGATATTTGTATGTTGTAGCTACTAACGAAGAAATTGGTAAGTGGATAAAAAAAAGCGAGCCAGTTGTAATCAAATTAAAAAGACAACTGATAGAACACGGCCTGTTGAAAGAAAAAAGGCAGGGCGTTAGATTAGCGAATTTACTATATCCTCAGAAAATCAGAACTAAAGAAACTTTAGTTCAAGAACTTAAAAATATTAAGGGGAGAACTAAAGAAACTTTAGTTCAAGAACTTAAAAATATTAAGTCTAACCAACCTGATAATAACCATCCTTATATAACCAACCTGAGTGAATCAGATGGGGCTGGTGCTAATAATCTATATAGTATAGAGGACGCCCCCGCAGAAAATGACTTGGGAATTGTTCATGATTGGATATTTTCAGAGTTTGGACGATACCCGACACCATTTGAAATCGAGGACTTGAAGGCTTTCTTACAAGACCATAAGAAAGAGGTTATCAAGTTAGCAATCAAGGAATGTGTTGGGAATGGTAAGCCTTATTTCAAGTATCTTGAGAGCATCTTGAGAGATTGGAAACAGAAAGGTTTAACGACTGTTGAATTGGTAGAGAATAGGCAGAAGCCTACTCGGTCAAATAGTAAGTCAAATGGTCGCTTGAAATTGTCCGATGATGGATTTGATCCACGGCTTGGATTTTAGGAGGTGCGCATGCAAGTAGTATCAAGCAAAGAATTGCAAGAAAGAGCCTTGCAGATTGAGACGTTAAAACAACAATGCCCAAAGCATGAAGGAGTTTATATGTGGCGGTCTGTCAATCCTTGCACTCACAACACGCTGACCTATTGTCCTGAATGTGTTCAAGAAACCATCAACCAGAACGCAAGCGAGCAGTTAGCTATTGCTGAAGCTCAAATCAGAGATACGAGGTCTTACTCTCTCTTTATGAAAGAGAGCATCATCCCAAACGATTTGAAAAATGCGACTGTTGGAAATTTTGAAATCCACACAGAGCAGGATGCTGCAGCAGTCAATTTCGCTAAGCGGGTCACGGCTGACTATGTGAAAGAACGTTACGAAGGGAATACGATCATCAGCGGACCGCCTGGAGTTGGTAAGAGCCATCTTGCTATTGGGATAGCGAAAACCTTAAACGAGAGCTTTCAAATGCTCCAAGTCCGCAAATCGGTAGTCTATATGCCGTCCATGGAACTGTTCTCTCGGATGCAAGAGGCTTTTCAATACAAGGATTCAAAGTGGGAGAAACGCTCAGTTGTGAAGTTCCTGCAAGGTGTCGACTTCTTGATTTTGGACGACCTCGGCAAAGAGTCGAGTGTTGGTAATGAAATCCGACAAGGGAATAACTGGATGCAAAAAATCCTGTATCAAATTCTTGAAAACAGGACGAATACAATTATCACAACTAATTTTGAGGGTAAGCACCTCAAAGAACTTTACGAGCAGAGTCTCGTTGACAGAATTACGAAAGGAAACATGAAAACAAATGCCTTTAAGTTCAGCAAAGACACAGCTTCAAGACGCTCTTTGTCAGCAACTGGCTACTAAAGAGCGGCAGCAGATTATTGATCAGTTTGAAAGCCAATTTTACAAACTATCAACTCTGCTTAAGGAGAGGTTGCTGATTACGACAGACGAGCGGTTCACAAATAAGATGAACGAGCTGACGTATTATGCGACAAATGGAAGCGTCTATACGACATGAAAATAAAAGCACCTGACGGCAATCAGGCGCATACTTAAATATTCAATTACAGTATATCACAGAAAGAGAGGAATTGCCAATGGCTTTGGAATTGTTTGGAGAAGATTTCAAAAATGAACTACTGGAGGAGCTTGTCCAGTTGAATGTGAAAGCTATGACTGAAGCTAAACTACGAGTCGCAAGAGGTACAAACTGGGCTTCAATCAAAGATGTTCAAGAAAAGACAGGTTGGGGGCGCAAGAAAATTGAAGATTTCAGAGACGCAGGGAAATTCCGCTATCAGCAAAATGCAAAAGGTGGTAAGTATTTATATGACTTAAACGACGTACTTCGGTTTCAAAGTCAGTTAGCAAAGTGAGGGGAAAATGAATCTATTAGCAAGATTAAAAAACTGGTTATCTAAAGAACTCAACACCGATTGGAGAATCGTTGCATTAGACTTAAACCAGGCGTTAATTGAGACGCAAGAAAAATTACAAGAAGCAAATCAGCGTATAGCTGATCTAGAAAAAATCGTAGCAATCTACAAAGAAAAGGAGAAAACAAGATGATGGAATACTTATATTTCGTGACAATCGTAGGAATCGCGCTATGGTCGCTGGTAAATAAACTGGATGAACACGCTGAAATGAAAAAACAAGATAGTCAGCGAATAGCGAGTAATATCACACGGATGAATCTGAGAAATTCAGATAAGCAATTTACTTATGATGTAGAACCACCTGTGGGACTCGCAAAAGGTGTAGAAGAAGGAGTTTAAAATAGTGACGATTAATAAACTAGAAATCGAAAATGTCAAGCGTTTTAAACCGGTAGAATTTGCAAGCGCCGCCCAACAAAGACACGCTGAAACAGTCGCACCGACTTTGCAAGGTGGATTTTAAAAAAACTAAAGGAGAACAATCATGAAAAAAACAGAAACTTTTATCGTATTGCGTAACAAAAAAACAGGTAACTTTTTATCGAAATATAAAAGCAAAGAACAAACTCTTGCTTATTCTGTAGAATATACAGAAAATTTGGCTCGTGCTGCTAAAAATGAAGTTGAAGCAACAAAAGTACAAATTGAAGATTTTGCAAAACTAGCGAATGCATTAAATTGTGAATTGCTCGAAGTGACTGCAACGTATGAGCTCAAAACACTTGACGGTGAAGAACCAGAATTGATTGAAGGAACTGAAACATCGGATGAAGAAGAATTTAAAAGATTCTTAAAAATGTTAAAAGCTGGGATGGAGGATGCTCATGTTTAACTACGACAGGGATATGATGCAGCCGCCAGAAGAACGAGAAGAACTTGACCCTAGCGAGTATGTGAATATCGGATGCGGTCAGTATCGATATGTAGGTGATGAAGTATGATTCAGGAGCTACACGAAGAAATCGACAATTGGAGAGCCGAGTATATTCATCTTGGAATTGAACTCGGAAAAATCATCAACGAGCAACAAGATATTATTTTGAAATTGCAAAACGAAAATCGACGCTTGAAGCGTCAAAATTGGAACTTTAAGAAAACGAAAGGTAGAAGAAAATGACAAACGAACTAACACAGAAGCAAGTTACATCAAATGTTGCGACACGAATCGAAGCGATGAAGGGGGAAGGGCTCCTAATCGCACCGAATTATAGCGTTAGCAATGCCTTGAGCTCGGCATACTATGCTCTAAAAAATTCTAGTAGCGGGAATTTGCTCCAGCAATGCACTCAAGACAGCGTTTATAATACATTGTTAGAAATGGTAACCCAAGGACTAAGTCCGGCTAAAAAGCAATGTTACTTTATCAAATATGGTTCGGATGTTCAGCTTAGAATGTCGTATTTTGGGACCATTAAAGTTACTAAAGATTTGCAAGAGGTGAAAGATGTTACTGCAAATGTTGTCTACGAAGGAGATACGCTAGAGGTATCAGTTGAAAATGGGCGTAAGAAGTTAGTCAAACATGAGACGGATTGGCAGAACGCAGATAATCCAATAATTGCTGCTTATTGCATCATCACTCGAACTGATGGAGAAGAGTTCTTTGAAGTCATGACTAAAAAACAAATTGACAAGTCATGGTCTAAGGCGAAAACGAAAAATGTCCAAATCGATTTCCCCGACCAGATGGCCATGCGTACGGTTATCAACCGAGCTGCCAAAATGTTTATCAACACAAGTAATGACAGTGACTTGTTCGCTGGAGCAATCAATAACACAATTGCTGACGAGTACGACAATGATCGTCAAATGAAAGAAGCTGAACCAGTGAGAGAAGAGGCTGAAACATTAGATAGTATCCTTGGAGCTTCTGAAGAAGTGGCTGAAAAACCAAAAAAAGAGGTTATCAACCAGGAGTTGACGACCACAGATACAAGCTACCCAGCAGATGAAGTTCCAGATTTTGATCAAGAAACGGGCGAAGTAATTGATAAGGAGCCAGAAAATGGTCAAATGGACATGCTAGAAGGGGAGGATTTCTAAAATGACTGAAGAATTAAAAGATGTAACGGATAGTCTCGAGCTCGTTCCAGTAACAGAGTTAGAAGTCGGCTTCGTCCTGAAAGCGGCCGAAATCGAAATCCAAGGCAAGGAGGTTTTGGAACAAGCTTTAGCGGCATATCAAAAGAAATACGCTGGCTATATCGTGACAGAAGAAACCTTGTCAGATGACACCAAAATTAAAGACGAATTGGGACGAGTGCAACGTCAGATTGAACAAGAGCTCAAAAACCAACTGAAAGACTACTCTAATCCGTTGGACGAAGTGAAAGCATGGGTTAATACTGTATTAGACCCTATCAAAACTTTGCAGACGGACATCAAAAACCAGATTAAAGAATTTGAAGAAAGAGCGACGGAAGCCCGCAAAGAGACGATCAGAGAAGCCTTTGAAGCAGCAATTGCAGACAGCGGAGTCGACCTTGACATCAAGTTGTTTGCCATCTACTTTGACGATCTCAGCAAGAAAAAGTGCTTCATGGCAGACAATGTGCGAATCAATCAAGCGACCTCTAAAATGATTGCTGATTTGGTCGCAGAAGAAGCAGAAAAGAAGCAGCAACGTGAAGCTGGTCTTATCCAAATAACAGAAGCAGCTGCTAAGGCCGGATTTGGTCCAGCTGTCTATATCCGACTATATGAAGGAGGGGCCAAGCTAGAGGACATCCTGCAAGCTATTTTAGACGATAAAGACCTAGCAGACAAAGCCAAGGAAGAGGAAGAGCTTAAAAAACGTATCAAGGAAATGACAGCTATTGCAGAGGATAATGATCTAACTCCTCAAAAATACGTTGACATGCTCAAGGAAGGCAAGTCCGTTTTGGATGTTATCAATATCCTACACGCAGACGCAACTGAAATGAGACAAGCTCAAGCGGAAACAGAACGAAACACTCAGAATCAGCCAGAATTTGAGCCTGAAACGAGTTCGGAGGGTAATAGTGCCCACGAACAAGGAGTAGGCCAAAAATCGCAAAATATGGCTTCTGATGATGTGGCTAAAAAATATGGTTATCGATACCAAAATATGGAAATTATTTTCCCTGAAAAAAATATGCGTCAAGTCAAAGAGCAATTCAAGGCTATTTCTCAAGAGTTAGGGATTATTGTCCGAGTAATGCCTGAAATGGCAAGCAAGGCTGAAAGGGTGGAAATGGAATGACAATGGATTTACTTGGCAAAGATTACTATTCAGCAGCTTCTGCACGTCGCTACTGGTCTATCTCGCAATATAAGCGATTTAGAGAGTGCGAAGCACGGGCGTTGGCAGAGCTGGAAGGAGAATGGGAAGACCAGAGAGACAACACGGCTCTCTTGGTCGGGAACATGGTCCACAGCTATTTTGAAAGTCCAGAAGTACATAAGAAATTTATGGATGAAAACGCAGATGTCATGATTTCAAAAGCTGGAAAGACCAAAGGTCAGTTGAAATCCGACTTCTTGGTCGGCCAGCGTATGATTGAGCGACTGGAAGCTGATAAGCAGTTCATGGACTACTATGTCGGCCAGAAAGAGGTTGCTGTTACAGGCAAAATCGAAGGTGTGGAATTTAAAGGCAAGATTGACTGTCTCAATGTCGAAAAAGGGTATTTCGTGGATATTAAGACCACAAAATCAGACATTGATAGCATGGTCTGGGTTCAGGATGAAGCAAGTGGACGAAATATCCAAGTCCGCTGGTTCGAGGCTTGGGGGTATGTCCTTCAGATGGCGACTTACAAGAAGATGCTAGAAGAGAAGTACGGCAAAGAGTTCACCCCTATTATCTACGCAGTGACAAAAGAGCCGACTCCCGATACAAGAGCCATCGTTTTTCAAACTCAGGAAAAGCTTGGCTATGAGCTGACTGAACTGTCTATGCTGATTAAGCATCTTGATAAGATCAAGCGAGGCGAAGAGAAAGCGAAGCCATGCGGCCATTGCGAATACTGCAAAACGAAAGCGTTGACTCAACGTGTGGAGGTGATCTGATGACTGATCCCAAAATTATGAGAGTCGATAGAGAAACATACAAGCTAGGCAAGCGGTCATCCCACTTTTGGTCTAGCAATAAAGAGTTGAAATTCTATGAGATTAGGTGTAACTGGGGTGTCAATAGACAGACACAGGCTTTCTATCATGTTTTGGCATATAGTCGCACCCAAGCCGAAGAAATGGCTGTGAAAGAATATGCAAGAACCCATCATATTACCGAAAAATGGGTAGTAATCTTTTAGAAAAAGCGAGGAAAGAATGAAAATCTATATTGAACAAGATGATGTAAAATTGAGTTTTGAACGAGCGCAGGAACTTGATTATCAAACCTTATTCAAAGCCTATCAGATGATCACAGGGTCTGACGAAATTCTTGAGGATTTAAGTCAGAAAGATCCCGAGAATGCAGGGGCCGTTTTAAAAATTGATGCTGAGAAGTTAGCTGAAATTGATCCTGTCAATATCAAAGCAGCGAAGGACAAGTTATCTGCAAAATTTAGCGGAAGCACAGCGATTTCGCAGAAACCAAGCGAGAAGGTAGATGTTGATTTGCAATGCCCGTTTTGTGGATGTGCGAAGCGGTGGAAAGTCCCATCTTACTTTACATTCATGAATTGCCCTGACTGCCAAGGCTCAATTTTCTTGTCTTGGGCGACGGGAGTCAAAGGCGAATTGGATGATAATGGATTTTATTTCAGAGGGGACAACCCGATGAAGTTCAAAGAGCAGACAGATGAATTCGAGGATATGTTTGCTGTTGAAAAATCAAAATAACCCAAAACCAACTATTTCCAAAATGGAAACAACTCAAAATTAAACAAGCCGTGCATTCTTGTAAAACTGCGAACTAGAAAGCGTCAGTAAAGGTCATGTGACCTTGGACGAGCGACTGCCCGTATTTAGCCAATTATCACAAAGGCAGTCGCGTTTTTTTGAAAATAAAAGAATGAAATTTTTAGATTTATTTGCTGGTATCGGTGGATTTCGTTTAGGAATGGAGTCCGCTGGTCATGAATGTATAGGATTTTGTGAAATAGACAAATTCGCAAGAGCCAGTTATAAAGCGATACATAACACTGAAGGAGAAATAGAACTACATGACATCACAGCAGTATCAGACGAGTCTATTCGAGGATTCGGAAGTGTGGACGTTATCTGTGGAGGATTTCCGTGCCAGGCTTTCTCAATTGCAGGAAACAGACGAGGTTTTGAGGATACACGAGGAACTTTGTTCTTTGAAATTGCTAGGTTCGCATCTATTCTCAGACCTCGATATTTATTCCTTGAGAATGTCAAAGGACTTCTCAACCATGACGGAGGAGCTACATTTGAGACCATCCTCAGAGCCTTGGATGAATTGGGGTACAACATGGAATGGCAAATGCTTAACAGCAAAAATTTTGGAGTTCCCCAAAATCGAGAGCGTGTGTTCATTGTCGGACATCTTAGAGGAGAACGTACCAGAAGAATTTTTCCTCTCGGCGGAGAAAGTCAGTCAACTAGTAGCCAATCAGTCGTGAAAATCGGTAATGTCAACCCGTCTGGAAATGGCATGAATGGAGAAGTATATCAAGCTAGTGGATTAGCTCCTACTCTTACAACGAACAAGGGAGAGGGGCAGAAAATAGCCATAAAAAGTAATACTATAAAACAATTTGGGGTATTGCAACCCAATTTTAATCAATGTGGAGTTGTTTACGAAACAGACGGCATCGCACCAACTATCAGAGCCTATCAAGGGGGAGGACTTGAGCCTAAGATCAGAGTCAAAGAAGCAACCTCTCAAGGATACGCTGAAGCAAAAATTGGCGATAGCGTAAACTTGTCACACCCTAATTCAAAAACTCGTAGAGGTAGGGTTGGTAAGCAGATAGCAAATACTCTCTTAACTGGAGAAAGTCAAGGTGTGGTTGAGCCTGATTTTAGAATTAGAAAACTAACACCTCGTGAATGTTGGAGATTACAAGGGTTTCCAGACTGGGCTTTTGACAAAGCGCAAGAAGTAAATAGTAACAGTCAATTATACAAGCAAGCAGGCAATAGCGTGACTGTTAATGTTATTGCCGCAATAGCAAAGGAATTTAGATAAACAGGAGAAAAAACATGATAACTAAAATCAACGTGCCGCGAATCACGTTAAAAGCGAGCTGGAATATGCGTCAGACTTGGACGAATAGCGTATAAAGAATTTGCTAGCTCTTGTGTCTTTGAGCCATGAGGTGCAAGAGCTGGATTTTTAAAAATAAGTTGGAGTTAGAAGATGATGGAAGATTTAAAGAAAAAAGTTAATGAAGTCTACGGCTGGTCGGTAGAAGACGGGAAGCCCAAGCCTCCCGAACAAGATTTACCACAAGCAGTGAAAGACCGGGCGGACTATTTCTGGGAAATGACAGAAGATGGCATGACGTTTATGGGAGCGATGGAATGTATCTTCGCCGATGAAAAACCTACAGACTATGATTTGGGTGCTACTAAGGATTGGTTGCCAAAATCTAAGGAGTTTGATGATTGGGTTGGCTATTCACCAAGCATGTCTCAGTTAGTTATTGCAGTTTATTTGATTTATGGAGGGGGCGAAGATGAATTATCAGGAATTGATTGAGAAAATTGGAAATTTAGATAGATTGTATGGAGAAAAGTTTTATGTTGCTTTGGACGATGTTTTGGTATTAGTGAAACAACTAGACGAACCCGAAACAGGTCACGCAGACGAGGCGCCTCGCTATGTCAAAAACATACTAGCTCGATTGCGAGAATTGCCATTGCATGACCGTGAAGTTTGGCTAAAGGCTATCATGAGTGAATTTGAACAGGATTTCAGCCATGCAAAATGGCGTGAAGGCTACGAGCAAGGTAAATTTGAGGGAGAATGGGCTGGTCAGCAACTGAAAGGTGCTGATAAGATTCGAGGTGAGTTGAATAAAGTCAAAGTAAAGCAGTTTGTGGCAGATTGGTATGAAGAGAATAAGGATGATTTTGAAGGGAATTTGTATCGATGTACCCATAATATTCCATCGACTTTTGATGGCGCTAGACTTAATGAGTTTGAAAGGTGGTTTCTAAACGCTAGCACAAAACCTTTTCAAACCCTCATCAACATGCACCAGTTCGGCTACGAGGTCGAGAAAGAGAAGAGGTATTTGGTGAAAGTGAAAGGCGTTTGTGGAAATCACGAAACTTTGAACTGCGAAAAACATTCGAAAAAATGGCTTTTCTCAGTCCGGGAGGAAAACTCACTTTATAAAACAAAACACACCCGCAAAGAACTTGAAGAAGCTGGCTTCGGCTGGGTGTTTGATTGCCCAGGCGTGGAAGTCGAGGAGGTGGGGTGATGGCAAAAATCAGATTACAAAATCCGTACATGGATGAAACAATTACAGTAAAAGAGAGTTGTGAGTATATATGTTATAAATTAAAAGATTTAAATTATGGAAACATAGGTTATATACAACTACATCAAATTGAACCAGAAGAAAGAGTTATCACTATCAGTCCAAAGAACTTTGCAAAAATTGAATTTTATAAAGATTGAGGGGGAAGAAAAATGACACCAAAATTTAGAACATGGAATTCAGAAACAAAAGAAATTGAAGTATTTAAAACTTACGAAGAAATCAGTGAATTATTTTTAGCGTTAAGTACAGAGGATGGTTTTTATTCAGTCATGCAATCAACTTGTCTTTTTGATAAAAACGGAAAGGAGATCTTTGAAGGGGACGTAGTTCTGGTTCTTGATAGTCCTTATACTGTTTTTTACGATAACGAAAGAGGAAGTTATCGATTGAAACCACACGACGACCGCTGGAATGTGGATTATATGTCTAATTTTTCGCATGGTGGAAATTTCGAAGTTGTCGGGAACATTTACGAAAACAAGGAGCAATTATGATAATTATAAGCACGAATCCTAAAAATCAACTTTTACAGAAAGTGGAAGAAGAGCTTGATTTTTTAGGAGTCAATTACGAAATTAAAAAATCATGGACGGATGAACTCATTAAACAATGTTTTATCAATAATTTTGAATTTTGTTCAGGGCATTATATGAGCCAAATCAGAAACTTGAATTTTGAACAAGCGTTAGAGATGATACACAAAAACCCTAAAATGTTAAGAAAATTCATTGTTATAAACGGTAATAAGTCGATAGCTGATTTTCCTAAAATAAGTCTTGTTAGAAAACAACTGAAAGGATTATTAAAATGAGTAAAGAAGCAAGAATGTTTTACAATCACATTAGAAAACAACTGGTCTATGTTCCGAATACATCGATTGCAGAAAGACTAAAAAAACATATTTTAGCGCATCCTAATTTCAATAGTAGCAGAAGTTTTTTAGATGCTGTTGTTGCAAACTACTGCATTAACAGAAAGAAAGATAAGTTACCTAGCCGTGAAGTGCTAGATTGGCTAGGTAAATTTCTAAATATAAACTACGAAAATCCAGAGCTTTTGGAGGAGAAGGAATGAGACCAAAAAAATATCCGTACACAGGGAGCAAAATAAAGAAAGTGACTACAACAGGAATAGGAGCTCGAGAGCTTGTAGTTTTCCCTAATGTAGCTTTTAGAAAAAGCTTGCTCAAGCACATTTTCTCAGTTGTCAAACAACATGACAACGCTACAATCATTTACTTCAGAATTCCCAAAGTATTCGGATACGAGGAGGAAAGAGCAAAAGTATATCTAAGCTATGAAAAGACGATGAGCATACTCAATAGCTACTAAAACAAAAAAGCCAAGACACTCTCTACCTCAGCTAATAGTTATCGCACAGACTATTATATCACAAAGGAGATAGAGAGTGAAGGCTAAAGAGCTCTTGAAAGAGTTGCAGGATCTGGACATGGACATCCAAAGCCGTATAGATGAAATCAATGAGCTTGAGGCAGGTTTGCTCTCAAGCCCTAAGTGGTCAGATGTCAAAGTCCAAGGCGGACAAGCTAGAAAAGTTGATGACGTCTATACTCAGCTTGTCGTGATGAAAGAGGCCATAGAGCAGGATACTAAGGAAGTTATTAACAGGAAACTTGAATTAGGTAGAATGATCAACAGGCTTGATAATCCAAAGTATAGGTCTATTCTCAGAATGAGTTATATTTCAAAAATGTATGTTGATGACATTTGTGACCGTTTAAGTATTAGTCGGACAACGTTCTATACCTGGCGAACGGCCGCAATAACTGCCTTAGATGATGTATTGGAAAGTATTTGACAAAATAGAACCGTACAAAATCGGACAGGATAGAATGAGACTTGTTAGCACAGTTCTGAAAATCTGTTAGAATGGTAGTATCAAGAATTAAGGGTAAGGCAGTAAGTCTTCCCTTGATATGGAGAGTTGGCAGAGTCAGGTTGAATGCGCCCGTTTGCTAGACGGGTGGTCGCTTATTTGTGGTCCGTGGGTTCAAATCCCACACTCTCCTTTGAGTATTTTGTGTCCCAGAATGGGGTAGGCAGTAGGCTTAGCATTCATATATCACTCATTAACTTACAAATGGTTGCGGAGCGACTAGACCTCGCATGATTGCGTAGCTAATTATATTCCGGATAAGTTATAAGCTAGAGGGTTTGATTCCCTCAGAGGTTTTAAATGACTACAAAAAAATAAAAAAAGGGAAACTTTCAAATTGATTACTAATTAACACGCAAGTCTGTAGTCTACTTGCATTAAGTCACTCTTTGAGTGGCTTTTTTATTTTGTCGGAAAGGAGGTAGTCCGGTGAGTGGATAAATTAACCCCAAAACAAGAGCTATTTGTCCAAGGGATAATCTCCGGACTATCTCAAAGACAAGCATATAGACAAGCTTTTTCAACTTCTAAAAAGTGGAAAGATAGCACGGTCGATGTTAAAGCAAGCGAGCTTCTTCAAAATGGTAAGGTTTTGGTAAGGTATCGTGAGTTGCTCAAACAGTTCTCTAATATGTCCTTGTGGTCTAGAGAGCAGGCTTTCAATGAGTATGAATGGCTAAAAAATAAAGCTAGGGCAAGCATTGAGAATGACGGTATTAGACAAGCTAATTCAAACGCCTTTCTTTCTGCTTTGGAAGGTATGAACAATATGACTTTCCATGACTTGGAGTTGATTGATGAAAAACTGAAACTAGAAATCGAAAAACTCAAAACTCAAATCGGTGAGGATAACGAACAAAACGACAAACTTGTTGAGTTTGCCAAGGCATTGAGAGGTGCGTTTAATGACAAGTAAGTTCACCCCAAAACAAGAACGAGTCCTTAGACGAGTGTTGAACGATGATTTCTTTATTTGTGGTTTGCATGGTGCAAAACGTTCAGGTAAGACTGTTTTGAACAATATGGTCTTCCTGAATGAAATTGATAGAGTTAGAACAATAGCTGATAAGTTGAACATTGACGAGCCAATGTATATATTGGCTGGGACATCTTCGACATCAATTCAAAACAATATCATCCAAGAACTCTATAATATGTTTGGTATCGAGCCAAAATACGATAAACACGGAGCTTTCACTCTCTGCGGAGTCAAAATCATTCAAGTATATACTGGTTCGATTTCAGGACTAAAACGTGCCCGTGGTTTCACTGCTTTTGGAGCCTACATAAACGAGGCATCATTGGCAAATGAACAAGTGTTCAAAGAAATCATCTCACGTTGTTCGGGAGAGGGTGCACGGATTGTTTGGGATAGTAACCCAGACATCCCAACACACTGGCTCAGACGAGATTATATAAATACTGGGGATGATATGATTATAGACTTTCATTTCAAGCTAGATGATAATACATTCATGTCTGATAGATACCGTGAGAATATAAAATCAGCCACACCGGCAGGCATCTTCTATGACCGAGACATCCTTGGTCTTTGGGTGACTGGCGAGGGCGTCGTCTATCGTGATTTTAGCGAGAAAATGTTTGTGGACAATGTGTCAGAAGATATCACGAAGATATATGCTGGCGTAGACTGGGGTTACGAACACTTTGGTTCTATCGTTGTTATCGGAGAAACCTCAGACGGTTTGGTTTATCTGTTAGAAGAACACGCTTACCAGTACAAAGAGATAGACTTTTGGGTAGGACTCGCTAAGGATATCAAAGAACGATATGGCAATATCACTTTCTGGGCAGATAGTGCACGACCTGAGCATGTGGCTAGGTTTCAGAGAGAACAATTAAAAACCTTTAACGCTAACAAGTCAGTCTTGTCTGGAATTGAAGAAGTCGCCAAGCTAATGAAAGCTGGGCGTTTTTTTGTTGTTTCAGATAAGGTCAGCAAGTTCAAAGATGAGGTCTATCAGTACATATGGAATGAAAAGACGGGCGAGCCAGTGAAAGAAAATGACGATGTGCTGGATGCGGTGCGTTATGCGATTTATTCGCAACATTCGCAACCAAAAGCTACCGTACGCAGACGTTCGCAATACGGTTTATAGAAAGGATTTAAATGTATCAGATTTTAACCTATCCACGAGACGGATACGATGAAACAGCTTTGAGTAAAGAATTGATTTACAAGCTGATTCGTAAGCACACGCAAGAGCGCAGTCACTTGAGTGATTTGAAGAAATACTACATGGGCGAACATGCTATTTTGAATCACACAAGACGAAATAAGAACGCTCCGAACTTCAAAACAGTAGCCAACCACGCTAAGGACATCGCAGATACGTCTACTGGATATTTCATGGGCAATCCTATCAAGTATAACAATACGGCTGAGAGCGACCTTGAGCCTTTGCTTAAGGCTTTCGATGGTGCTGAAATCGACCAAGTAGATGCGCAGAACGCTTTGAACATGGCTATCTATGGGCGTGCTTACGAGTACATCTATGCTAAAGAGGGACTGACTGAACTTGATTCGACTAGCGTAGACCCTGAGAATGTATTTCTTGTATACGATGATAGCATCGAGCGCAAGGCCTTGTTTGCGGTCTACTACTACGAAATTAAGGATGATACAAAGGATGCGACTAAGTATCAAGCGGAAGTCTTTACTCAAAATCTGCACTATCACATTGTACTGCGTGATTCGAGTATGGGAACAACCCAGAATGAGCAAGTAGAGCCTCACAACCTTGGTCAAATCCCAATCATCGAATACCGCAACAATCACTTTGCGATTGGCGACTACGAGCAACAAATCAGCTTGATTGATGCTTATAATTCATTGATGGGCAACCGTGTAAATGACAAGGAGCAAGCAGTAGAGTCTATTCTTGTTTTGTACGGAGCGCAATTGGCTGACAACCAAGAAGAAGCACGAGAAGCAATGAGTATTCTTGCTGAAGAAGGGCTTTTAGAGCTTCCAATGGATGCCAAAGCTGATTTCTTAAAGAACGCTCTGGACGAGAACGCGACTGAAATTTTGCGTAAGGCCTTGAAAGAGGACATCTACACATTCAGCCATGTGCCGAATTTGACAGATGAGAACTTCGCAGGGAATAGCTCGGGCGTAGCCATGGAATTCAAGCTACTAGGACTTGAAATGATAACTAAGACGAAAGAAGCTAATTATAAGCGAGGATTGCGTCAGCGTATTGCTATCTTTGCGCATTATTTGGGCATGCAGCAGATTGCTCTTGAAGCACATTCAATCGTACCTCAATTCAGTCGTGGATTGCCTAAGAACTTGCTCGAATTGTCACAGATTATCAATAATCTTGAAGGTAAAGTCTCACTTCGCCAGCTTATTTCTCTCTTGCCATTCGTTGAAGATCCTGACGCTGAACTTGAAGAACTCGAGGAAGAGAAAGAAAAGAACAAGGAACGTGTGCCATTTTTCAACCAAGCTAACACGAAGCCAGACGATGAGGTAGCAGATGAAGAACAAGGATTACTGGACCAAGAGGAAGGCTAATCTCATCTATGAGCAGATGGATAAGGCTGAGAAACAAGCCGACAAGTTTGATGAGATTTACAAGCAATCTAAAGCATATTTAGATAAGCAAATCAACAAGATCTTTGATAAGTTTCAGCGTGATTATGGTTTGAGTGAGCGTGACGCTCGACAGGTCCTAAAGAACATGAAAGACCAAAAAGACCTGAATGAACTTCGCAAGGTTCTTGAAGCTAGACCGAATGACCCAAATATTCAACGATTACTTGCTGATTTGGACAGCCCAGCCTATGCTTATCGCATGAAGCGTTTAGAGCGTCTAAACGACGATTTAGACCGTATGCGTGAGTCTATCTATCATTCAGAGAAATCAGGCTCAGATGCTTTTTATAGCGACCTGATGAAGGATAGCTACTACAAGGCTACTTTTGACCTCCAACAACAGACAGGACTCGCTTATAGTTTCTCTAATCTCCCTGAAACTGAAATCAAGCGTTTGAGGGGGCTAAAATGGACGGGAGAGGCTTATTCGGACAGAATATGGTCAAATACTGGGGCGCTCGCTTCAAGTGTGAAAGACGAGCTTCTGGTAAGTCTCATGACGGGTCGAAGTGTAAGAGATACATCTCAAGCGATCGCAGAACGGTTCGAAGTTGGCCAAAACAACGCAAGGCGATTGGTTTGGACCGAGTCAGCCTTCTTTCACAATCAAATGGAACTGCTCAGCTATGAAGAAGCAGACATAGAGAAGTATATCTTTGTTGCTGTCTTAGACAAACGTACATCACGCATTTGCCAAGAACACGACAACAAGATCTATGACACAGACAAGGCTGTACCTGGCGTCAATCATCCTCCTATGCATCCCTGGTGCAGGTCTACGACTATCGCACACGATGAGGACGCAGACTACAGCAAGCTAGAGCGACGAGCTAGAAATCCTAAGACGGGTAAAGTTGAGTATGTGCCTGCAGATATGAGTTATAAAGAGTGGTATAGCAAGTATGTTGATGATGAAAAGAAATCAGTCAAACGTGCTAAAAAACCGAAAAAAACAGATGTACTCAAATTATCTCAAGATATGCAAAAAACATTGTATGATTATACAGATGGTGAATATCAAAAGATTTGTGACTACTCGCAATATATCACAGATGAAAAACAATTCAAACCGACTTATTTGTGGGATATGAACGGCGAAGGCCAATTACACACAATAACAGACAAAACAAAAGCAGATGTTAAAGCTATTCATGATTTGATTGATAGTCAACCTCTTGAAAAAGACAAGCTGATTCGATTTGAAAAATTGCGTTCAGGCGATTATTCGGATTATCAAGTCGGAGATACGCTCAATTTTGGTATAAGGTCGGCTACTCGTGATAAAGAGTTCATTGAGAAACTAGAGCAAGATAGGGTTGTTGGTTTTGAGACGAAGAAGAGAGGCTTGAATTCAAGAAAAAATGTTAAATTTATTTTTAATTCAAGTAAGTCTTTGGACGTCTCGAATATATCTGAGTATCCAGATCAACTCGAAGAATTGATACAAGGTTCTTACAAGATTGTTGATACCAAATTTGTAGAGGGTAAAAACAAGGGCTGGGAATACATTGATATGCCTATGACTCAATATGTTGAAGAAAACAATCTCGAAACGGAAATCCGAACTAGCAAAAAAGGTAATAAAAACATAGTTATTCACATGCCGACAGGAAAAGAACGACTGTATCCAATTGAAAAATGGGAAGCAGGAACAGTCCGTTATACAGAGGAATTTTATAATTTTGAGGAAAAAATGGAGAGATTGGAGGTGTATTTAGAATATGTCGATGTCAAAAAAAGAAGCTGAAGACTTATTTAAAAGAATGTCAGGTCAATCAAGTCATAAACCAAAGCAAAGAAAGGAGTAAACTATGTTCGTTTGGGAATGGGTATCAATCACTTTCGGGTGGTTGGTATTCTTGTTGCTAATCTTTATTATTCTGGCCGTAATCAGTGGAATAGTTGAAGGTGTAAAGAAAGGATTGAAAAAATGAAGTACAGAAAGAAACCAGTAGTAATTGAGGCGGTTCAGTTCGTAGATACGGAAGAATCAATTTTGAAATTGTCAGAATTGGGATTAGATCCAGTTCGTGTAGATTATGCTGATTTGGATAATCCAGTTTTAAAGATAGAAACACTTGAAGGATTGATGATTGCAACAGAAGGTGACTACATTATCAAAGGTGTTCAAGGTGAATTTTATCCATGTAAGCCTGATATTTTTGCAGAAACATACGAAAAAATGGAGGAATAAAAATGTTAGAAAAAGCAAAACAATTGGCATCACAAGAATTTTCACGTTTGTCAGGACGTGAAATCAAAGCAGAAGACTGCTTTGTAGTCTGGTTTAGCAAGACCCTGCAAAACTGGAAAGCTCTTGTTAGTACGAACGCAATTACATCAAGCGAACCTTGTGGAAATTATGCAGAAATCACGCATAACGGAGACAAGAAAGAGACCTATGTGGATGTTTACGCCAAGGTTTCAAATCGTGCCATTAAAGATTAGGAGGTGATCCGACATCTTGACTTGCAGGAACAGACTGCTATAAACCGCTATAAATTGCTATAAACTGGTATTTTTGATCAGTTTTTTTGAAGAAAGGAAAACAAAAAAATGGAAGATTGGCAAAGACGTTTTGTTGATGAGTATAATTCGCTTGAGGATAAATATACAAAATTACACAAAATGATTGTAAAATACGAAGCCGGTACGCTTGAATTTGAGCCAAAAAGCTCAATTGAAGTTCTGAAAAATCAAAAGTGCGCCATGGGTCAGTATTTATACTGGCTTGAAGTTCGATCAGAAATCGAAGGAATCGAATTATAAAACTAACCGTATGGAATCCCGTACGGTTTTATTTTTGTCCGAGCATTGATGACAGTAAAAGCCATGGAATTATACAGTCGGGGACGACTTAAAAAATAGGAGGTTCGCAATGAACGAAGAAACACAAACAGTCGAAGTCGAAACGGTTGAAGAACAAAAGGTACCTGCAGAACCTACACCACAACCGCAAGACGAGAAGAAGTACACGGACGCAGACGTCGATGCTATCATCGACAAGAAATTTGCTAAGTGGAAATCAGAGCAAGAAGCTAAAGAAAACGAAGCTAAGAAACTTGCTAAGATGAACGCTGACGAGAAGCAGAAATATCAGTTAGATCAGCGTGAGCAAGAACTAGCTAATCGTGAACAAGCGATTGCTCGCAAGGAATTGACCGCAGAAGCTAAAGCAATGCTAAGTGAACGTGACTTGCCTGTTGAGTTAGTGAATGTAGTTGATTTGACAAGCGCAGAGACGGTATCTGAGTCTATTACCTCTATCCAAAAAGCATGGGAAGAGTCAGTTCAGAAGGGAGTTTCTGAGCGTATGAAAGGTAGTGCACCTATCAAAAATGCACAAACAGTCCAGCAAGAAGTCACAGAAAAATGGCGTAAAGACTTCTTGTAATAAAAGAAAAGAGGAAAAATAAATGGCATTTGAAGAATTAAACACAGCAGAATCACGCAAGAAACATCTAGGGATTATTGAGGATGTTCTTGCAGTAAATTCATATTCAACACCGCTTGTAACATCAAGTGATGCAGTAACCTTGCAAGGTCGCTCTTTTACAGTAGCAACTGGGAACACAACAGAGCTTAAAGACTACAAACGTAACAAAGATAACGAATTTGACCACGTTGAAGTTGAAGAAAAGGTATATACTCTTGACGAAGAAAAATATTGGGGTCGTTTCGTAGACCAATTGGACGAACGTGACTCAAATGGTCAAGTTAATATCAATTACGTTATTGCACGTCAAGCAGCAGAAGTAGTAGCTCCATATCTTGATGAACTACGTTTTGGTGCAGCGCTAGGCAACGTAAGTGACAACGTGGTTATGGGCAAAGAAGCAGGAGCGAACAACGCATACAATGCAATTCTTGATGTTTCTGAAAAATTAGATGAACTCGGAATTACAAAAGAGCGTTTGCTTTTTGTAACACCTAAATTCTACAAAGCAATCAAGTCTGAAATCGTTCGTCTACCACATGGTGACGCAGATAAGAAAGTCCTTGGAAAAGGATATGTTGGTGAATTGGATGACTACACAGTCTACAAAGTACCTTCTAAATTCTTGAAAGGTGTTAATGCCCTTGCTACTGCTCCGGGTGTTGTCACATCCCCAGTGCAAGTTGATAATACTAAGTACAACGATAACATTCCAGGTCGATTTGGTGAGTTGGTAGAGCAATTGCTGTACACTGGTGCATTTGTTCTTGAACACTTCAAGAAATACATCATTACTATCGCAGACTCTAAACCTGAAGCTAAACCATCTACTCAAGGTAAAGTTGTAAACCGTGCTAAAAAATGGAAGACTGGAACAACCTATAAAGAAGGTGATACAGTAACGCATGAAGATAAAGTCTATGTTGCTATCAAAGACATCACGAGCTCTACGACTGCACCAGACTCTGACTCAGCTAACTGGAAAGTCAAGAAATAAGGTCTGAGTTATGAAATTTAAAATCAAACGAGATTTCTATGATTGGAAATCAAATGTGAAACGATTGGCAGGAGAGGAACTTGAGATTACTGAGGAGCGCTATGCTGAGTTGACTAACAATTTTGCCAGCAATGGTGTCGCTATCTCAGACGTTCTTGAGGAAATCTTCCCTGAACCTGAGTTCTTAGAAGAGGATTGATATGTCTATAGAGTTGCTGAAGAAATTAACAGGCGAAGAAGATACTCAGCTTCTCATGTTGCTCCAAATGAGGGCTACAAATCTTATCTTGTCAGAGACTAATCGCACATCTTTGACACCTTCTTTAAGTCTTTTAATACCTGAGGTTGCTATCGAGCTCCACAATCGCTCAGGAGCGGAAGGAGAGCATTCTAGAACCGAGGGTGGTATAGCAGTAGTCTACGGAGAAAACGGCCTGTCTACGGGTCTTCTACAGCGAATACGCATGCACAGACTAGCAAGGGTGGCAGGCCATGTTTTTGAAGCAGAGTAGACTGAAACCTTATCCAATGCGACGGTTTGAAAAGACTGTCACTGAGGAAGGTGTCGCAAAAGAAGGGTATGCCAAGGAAGCTGAGACAGTCCGTCTTGAATTGTGGCCGGCTAGTAGCAAGTTACAATCTGAGCTGTATGGTGAGCGTGTCAACGACATTTTGAACGCAAATGCCAATAAGTCAGCTACTATCAAAGTGAAAGATGGTGTGTGTATCGACAGCCCGACGGAAGTAACTCATAAGGTTATTTCTAAAAAGGTTTACACACACCATCAAGTTTTGGAGTTGGAACGTGTCAGAGCTACTAGGGGCAGATAGGCTCATAGCTAAATGTAGACGATTGGGTAGCAAAAAAACTGGCGAGGATATCGTCTTACGTGCGGTACACAATGCTGCTATAAAAGTTGTCCAAGCTGATGCAAGAAGACTCGCACCAGCGAGAGATGGAGAGCTTATAATTAGTATCAAAACTAGAGCAAAAATGGACGGAGATAAGGCTATAGCAGAGGTTTACACCAATCTGCACTACGCTCCTTATGTTGAGTTTGGAACAGGACCAAAAGGACAAGCTAGCCATTCGGGTATCTCCCCAGAGGTTAGCGTGTCTTACAGGTCTAGTCCTTGGTATGTGCATGAAGACCAAATCGATGTAGGACCTTACCATTTTCAAAAGATTGGGGAGTTCTACAAGATGTATGGTCAACCTGCCCAGCCTTATCTTTATCCAGCTTTGAGAGACAATCAAGAGCGTGTGTCTAAGAATATTTCGAATTATGTGCGTAGAAAGATAAGAGAACAATTATAATGATCAATATCAAGCCTGTTATTTATAAAGAATTGCAAAAGGTCGCAGATAATGTGACTGATACTTATCCTAGCGATTGGGAGACTTTCCCAGTCGTTATTTTTTTAGAAGAACAAAACAAGCCAGGAGATTGGTTTGATGACAAGGAACAAAAATCCTCTATCCGCTACAAGGTGGATATCTTTGATGATACCAGCACTAGTGAGTTAGCTGTTAAAATCAATCAGATTTTTGAGTCTTTAGGTTTGCGAAGAACCGACTGCCAAGACGTGCCAGACCCGTCACATTTGAGACATAAGGTCATGCGTTTTGAAGGTGTCGTTGAATTAGACTCAGAGCTTGTTTTTCAATTTAGAATGGAGAATTAAACATGTTAGCAAATGGAATTACGCTTTCTTATAGAAAAACAGAAGGTAGCTATACTAAGCTTGTAGGACTTAAAGAAGTACCAGAGTTTGGTATCGAACCTGAAAAAGTTGAGAACACTACTCTTGAAGATAAAGTTAAGAAGTATGAGTTCGGTATCGGTGACGCAGGGGAATTGGAATACAAATTCTCTTACAAGAACGATAATGAAAACGCACCTTATCGTGTATTGCGTAAAGCCGCAGACAATAAGGAAAAACTCCAATTTGAACAAGCTTACCCTGACGGTACTAAGGTCAATTTTGAAGGCCAAGTATCTGTTAAGCTTGGCGGTGGCGGTGTCAATGCCGTTATCGAGTTTACACTTAAGATTGCATTGCAGTCTGAATTGACATTTGTTGATGGTATTGGAGGTTAATTAGATGGCGTTAAAATACACAACTTGGAAAGTTACTGACGAAAAAGAGTTGAAGCTACGTTTGACATCTCATCAAGCTGCAACTGTGGAAGAAAAAATCGGCATGAACTTGCTGAAGATTTTCATGCCTGAAGCCGGCGAAGAGTTCACTTTGCCACCTTTGAAAGTTATGCTGTTATTAGTTCACGGCGCCTTGCAGCAGTATGAACATGGGTATTCCTTTGATGATGTCTATGATCTATACGATGAATACGTGGACAATGGTGGAGACCAAACAACCTTCATGACAGAGGTTTTAATGCCACTTTTTGAAGTATCGGGTTTTACTCCACGAGGAAGCAAGGACAAGAAAACTTCCAAGAAGAAAATGACAGTAGTCGAGTAATCTTAACGGTAACGCAGATTATTGAGAGGCTTTACCCAATGTTTTTGGACATCGGGGGCAAGCCTCTTGATTTTTGGGATTTGACGGTGCTTGAAATCAGAGAAATGATTGAAAGTTATAACCGTGTCAAAATCCAAGAGCGTAAAGAGAAGATTATTGACTCATACAGACTTTCGCAGATGATATCCAACCAAGTTTCCTTATTGTTATCTAAAGATGCCAAGGTCTTTGAGTTCTGGGAATATGCGCCTGAGTTGTTTGTAGAAGAACAACAAGCGGTAGAACAGGAACGACAGAGACAAGCGCTTTTGTTGCATAAGGAACGGATGCGTGATTTTGCAGAGAGACACAATCGCAAAAGAAAGGAGGAAATGAATGGCAACTCTTGACGAATTAAAAGTTATGATTGACGCTGAGATAGCACCTTTCAGGAAGAAGATGAAAGAAGTCGAGAATCAGGTCAAAGGAACATCTGACCAAGTGAAAAATGCCACTGCCAAAGTTCGTGAACAGTCGAACTCTATCGGTAGTGCGTTTGGCAAACTAGCTAAGTTTGCCGGCTTTGCAATCCTTGGTAAGAAATTACTTGATGTTGGGATGTATTCAACGCAGACAGCTCTTGAAGTATCAGCGTCTATGAACCAAATCAAGCGACAGATGGGCGAGAGTTCGCAATCTTTCTTAAAATGGGTTAATGATAACGCCAATGCTATGAATATGGGGGTGGGTGAGGCTACTAACTACGGTGCAGTCTACTCAAACCTATTTTCTGGATTTATCAAAGATACCAACAAGCTAAGCGCCTATACTGCTAAGATGTTGCAGACATCGGCAGTTGTTGCTGAAGGTTCAGGGCGCACGATTACAGACGTTATGGAGCGGATTCGCTCAGGTTTGCTAGGGAACACGGAAGCGATTGAAGACCTAGGAATCAACGTCAATGTGGCTATGATTGAATCGACTGAAGCCTTTAAGAAGTTCGCGAATGGGCAAAGCTGGCAACAGTTGGACTATCAAACACAGCAACAAATCCGTCTTATGGCTATTTTGGAACAGGCTACGGCAAAGTATGGAGACACCTTATCCAACTCAGTCAACGGCAGTATCAGTCTATTTAAGTCGCTGATGAAAGATAGTGCATTGAACCTTGGCAACTCTATGTTACCGATTATCAATGCCATTATGCCTGTCTTGAACTCTTTTGCTATGGTATTAAAGAACGTGACTGCTAAACTCGCTGAGTTTATCGCTTTGATGTTCAACAAGAAAGCAACCGTGAAAGACGGAGTTGGTGGAGCGGTCGGAGACATGGGTAACGCCATGAAAGACGCTGCAGGCGGAGCAGGAGACCTTGCTGACGCTGTTGACGACGCTGGAGATTCAGCTGGAGGACTTGCTGATAATCTTGGAGACTCAGCCAAAAACGCTAAGAAAGCTGCTAAAGAATTGCTTGGTCTATTGGGATTTGATGAGATTAACATCTTGCAAAAACCAAAAGACGACGACGCAGGCGGTACTGGTGGCGGAGGAGGCGGTGGCGGAGGCAAAGGTGGTAAAGGAAAGGGAGGCGGTGGCGGACCTTTCAAAGACATCTTGCCAGAAGTCGAGTTGACCGACATGGGCAACCAATTCAAGAGCATTTTCGACGGCCTCGGAGATAAGCTAAAAGGGTTGTTTGACCTCTTTAAAAAAGGTTTTGATGCAGCGTTTAGACCAGAAGGTATTGAACGTATCAAAGCTGCTTTAGAACGAATCAAGAAAACTCTTGAGGAAATCGCTACTGATCCTAGGGTTGTGAATGCTTTTGACCGAATGACTGGAAAAATCGCTTATGCTTTAGGGCAAGTGACAGGTTCAATAGCCACTATCGGTTTGGGTATTGGTGTTTCCCTTGCTGAAAGTATTGCAAACGGCCTTGAAAGACAGAAAGAACGTATTATCAGGGCGCTAGTCGCTTTGTTTGATAATGTTGGTAATATTGCAGAGGCAGTAGGAAACATCGCTCAGGCCTTTTCTAGTGCTTTCTACGACGTTATTACTTCAACTGGTGCGGTTCGTATCGGTAGCGCTATTGTGTCAACAATATTGAGCTTGACATCAGCAATGGTCGAAGTTGGCAGTAAATTAGCAGGAAGTTTGTTTAAAGGATTTGAAAAAATCGTTGTGACAAGCGCTCCTAAAATTTCTTCAATGCTCCAAAGCCTTTTAGACATTGTAGCTCCGATATTTGAAACCATTGAGAGTGTTGTTGATAAGTTCGGCGATGGATTAAGTAGTGTCTACGATGAACATGTAGCCCCTGCTATTGACTCTATTGCGAATGCTTTTAACGGTCTAATTGATATCATCCAAATCCTTTGGGAAGGAAGTTGGAAACCTTTTGCTGAGTTCTTGTCTAATACATTTGGTTTAAGTATTGAAGGCGTCGCTGATTTGCTAGGTGGAGCTATTTTATCAGCGCTAAAAATACTGGCTGATACAATTAAACTTGTAGCTGATGGTTTTACTGCTTTTTCTGATTGGTGTAAAGAAAATAAAGAGATTATCTCCACAATCGCTAGTGTGATTGGTACGCTTGCAACTGCATGGCAGGGGATTAAATTCTTGGCGTGGGCAGAACAAGCAGGAGGACTTGCAGGGGCATTCGAATTACTAAGTGGCAAGGTTTCCTTTATTGTTAGCGGAATTAAAAATCTTGGACTAGCTTTGAAAGCTTTGACATTTGATAAATTGGTCAGCTTCGGAGAAACCATCTATTTGAATGCGTTGTATGCAAAAGACTTTGTAGTCAATTCAGGTAAATTGATTGTAGAGTTAGGGAAAACTGCTTTAGAACTTGGTAAATCTGCACTAGCTTGGGGTGTTCATGCAGCACAAATGGGGCTTGCAGCGGCAGCGGAAATCGCTCAATCAGTTGCAGCAGGAGTTGCAGCAGCCGCAACATGGGCACTCAATGGAGCTATTGCAGTCTTGACTAGTCCGATAACCTTAGTTATTGCAGCAATCGCAGCCTTAATCGGTATCGGTGTCTTGCTCTACCAAAACTGGGATACTGTTGTTGAGTTTGCTAAAACTGCATGGCAAGGACTATGTGATTTTATCAGTGGTATTTGTAAAGCGATTGGCGAATTTTTCAGCGATCTATGGACGAAACTTCAAGAAATCTTTGAGCCAATAGGTCAATGGTTTAGTGAGAAGTTCCAGCAAGCATGGGATGCCATTGTAAACATCTTCTCTGGTATCGGAGAGTGGTTCTCTGGTGTATTCCAAGGCGCATGGGACGCTATCGTTAATATCTTCACACCAATTGGATCATGGTTCGGAGAACGTTGGGCAGATGTGACTAATGCTTTGGCTAATATTGGGGCATGGTTTACGGATATGTTCCAAAAAGCATGGACAGGTCTAACCAATATCTTTAGCAAACTAGGTTCTTGGTTTGGCGAGAGATGGAACGATGTCACAAATGCTCTTGCAAACGTTTCTGCTTGGTTCGGGAATATGTTCAAGACTGCATTTGAAGCGGTCAAGAACGCTTTTAGCACGATTGGAAGTTTCTTCAGTGGCGTTTGGACCACGGTCAAGAATATCTTCGTGAATGCTGGTCAAATGGTCGGGAGCGCAGTAGGTGGCGCATTCAAGAGCGCAGTTAATGCGGTTCTCGGCACAATTGAAAATGTGGTGAACGGCTTTATCGGTATGATTAATGGCGTTATCGGTTTAATTAACAAGATTCCGGGCGTCTCTCTTGGTAGCGTTGGATACGTTAGTCTCCCTCGTCTCGCTCGTGGAGGTATCGTTGATAGTCCGACCGTGGCCATGATTGGTGAAGCTGGTAAAGAAGTCGTTATGCCTCTTGAAAACACTGGATTCTTGCAGACTATGGGTCGCATCGTGGGTGGTGCGGTAGTCAATGCCTTGGGCGGTGGATTACCACAATCAGGAGGCTTCAGCGGTAGCGGTGACATCGTTATTCAAATCGGTGGACACGAATTTGGTCGTGTGGCCATCCAAGAAATCAATCGAGAACAAGAACGTGCAGGACAAGTCTTGCTTAACATCTAAAGGGAGGTAAAATGGCACGCTTAATTATTAATGGGGTGGCTGTTAAGCCTCCCAAATCTTTTCAGGTCGGTATCCAAGATATCGATGGAGAAACAGGTAGAAATGCTAACGGAGACATGGTGCGTGACCGTATCACGACCAAACGAAAATTAGATTGTGAATGGGGCATGCTGACTCAAGATGAAATGAGTCAGCTTTTAAATGCCGTATCATCAGTCTTTTTTGAAGTTTCTTATCCCGACCCAGTAAGAGGTCAAACAACAGGTACTTTTTATGTTGGAGACAGAACAGCTCCAAGTTATTCATTTACTGATAAGTTCAAGCCATGGTCAGGCGCTAAATTTAATCTGGTAGAAAGGTAGGTTAGAACATGGATATATTTAGAAGACAGAAATTTGATGAAGCGATGTTCGCCAAAAACCGTACTCTTGCTATCAGAGTAGGTCAGTATCAGTCAAGCAATATCAAAGAGGCTCATTTTGATTATGGCTATATTAAGGGTGATACTTATAAGCCGGGCGGAACGTGTGCTGGTAGTGGTAAGATCACGTTCACAAGTATTATTACCTCGTTCAATAAGCTAGATAAGGTTTATCCTGAAATCGGCCTTTTGGTAGACGGAACCTACGAATGGGTAAAAATGGGTGAATACTTCATCAATGATATTGAGATTGACCGAAACCGTAACACGACTACGCTTGATCTAATGGATGGGATGTTCAAGCTCAATCGTGAACATATCACAGATTTGACTTATCCAGCAGAAATCAGACAAGTCATCAAAGAGATTTGTCTGAAAACGGGTATCGTACTTGCGAACGAAAACATGGATTTAACATCCATGAATTATGTTATTGATAAAATTCCCAAAGAAAAGAAAATGACATTCAGAGATATTTTGAGTCTAGCTACTCAGATGCTCGGGATGTCTTGTTTTTTTAATCGAGAGGGTAAACTTGAGATCAAAGAATTGACTGACTCAGGTATCACAATTACAGCAGATAGCTATTTTATGCACGGTTTGACAAAAAGTGAAGTTCAGTATCAGATAGCTGGGATAACCTGCAAAAAAGAGAAGGAGACTCTCACGGTTGGTATGCGTACTGGTCGATCATTGGAATTGGATAATCTATTTATGTCTCAATCGATTTTGGATAATCTCTATCACAAAATCAAGGATATTCGATACTATCCGTTCAATTTGAATTACCAAGGCCATTTACTGCTAGATGTTGGTCAGTGGGTAACCATCAAGACGAACAAGGGTGAGACGTTCAAATCGCCAGTATTGAGCCAATCGTTCACGTTTAAGGGTGGTCTGCGTGGTCGTATCAGCGCAGACAGTAAATCTGGCAATGATGCTCAGTATTCATACGCAGGAACGTTCACGAAGAAGATTGAGCAATTCAGCGAATTTGAGAAGCAAATTCAAAACCAAATTGAAGAAGCTGACCAAGGTTTTGACAAGAAAGTCGAGAAAATCAAGAAAGATTTTAACGACCAGATTGAACTGGCCAAAGCTAAAGCGGAAGAGATGCAAAGACAACTTTCTGAGACAATCGACCAACGGTTTCGTGATTTCGACAGCACTGGTTTGAACGAAATCAAGCAAAAAGCAGACGAGGCCTTACAAAAGGTCGGAGCAAATACTTTGCTTGCTCAAGAGGCGAAACAAATCAGCGAGCAGGCAACCGCTGATATAACCAAATTGAAAAACGAGGTTGTTGACGGTTACGTCGGCAAGAACACGTATCGAGAGGGTATTCGTGGGATTGAGCGCCGAATCGAGGAAGTGAAGACATCGACGGATGGCCAAATTGCTACTCAAATCGCTGAGTACAAGCAGACTGTTGATGGGCAATTCACTAACTTGGTTTCTCAAATCGAGAACAAGGCTAACCAGACGGATTTTCAGCGTGTGAAAGAAACCAGTCAGCTATATGAGCGGATTTTGGGGAATACTGAAAATGGTATCGCTGAGAAGGTTGCTCGCATGACTCTGACTAATCAGCTTTTTCAAGTTGAGGTTTCGAAGGCTACAAAAGGTGGTCGAAATTATATACGGGGAATCAAAGAGATGAGTGTGGCTTCAGGTTCATGGGATTCTGGGACATTTCGTAGCTCAGGTTCTGGAAGTATTCGGACGATTGATGTTTTGGATAGTCCTGTACCTGATTTGAATAAGGCAGTACGTATAGTTTCTAATGATCCAAAAGGTTCAATAGGCATTGCTCAGGATGGATTTAAAATTTTACCAGGAGTCTATACTATGTCTGTTTGGGTAAAAGGTTCACCTGGGCAAAGAGTCAGACTACAAAACTACTGGGAACCTGATGATCCAACAGGTATAAGTCCAGAATTTATCTTGAAAAATGATAAATGGACATTTTTGACATTTTCCAGCGAGCGAAAAAAAACTGGAAAATTATCAATCGGTTACGTTTACTTATTGAATAGCGGAAAAGGAAGTTATATTGATGTTTTAGCTCCTCAATTAGAAGAGGGAAGCCTTGCAACAAGTACTCGTCCTGCTATTGAAGATACAGACGAAGCGGTTCGCACGGTCCAAAATCAACTTGCTGGCTCGTGGGGAGTCCATAATAAAAACAGCGTCAATGAAATCATCGCTGGTTTTAACTTAGCTGGCCGAAATGCAGGCATTAAAGCTGAGACGATCAGACTTGAAGGTCGGACCCTGCTTGATGAATTGACGGCTATTCAAGGCTACTTCAAACGCTTGTTCGTTGGTGAGGGGAATTTTGCGAAGTTGAATGCTGAGATTATTGGTTCAAAGACTATCACAGCAGATAAGTTGATTATGGACTCGGCAATGGCTCGGATGTTCGTCTCAAGCGATATCTTCACAGATACGCTTGCCGCTAAGGAAGCGTTCATCAAAAAAATACGTTCAGTCGTAGTTACTGCGACTTTGCTCGAAGGTTACAAGGGACGTATTGGTGGATTCCAAATTGGTACTCACGATAAAGACCCTTCGTCTTATTGGATAACGGGTAAGAATCAATTTTATGTCGGAATGAGTAATGGGGCTGGTTCATGGAATCAAACGGCTCTTTGGGTAAACTGGGGAAGTAGTTGGGACAAGAATGGAGACAGAGCCTGGTTTGTTAAAAATAACGGACAGATGTTCTGCTACAATACCGCTGAATTTTGGAACACACCAGTGATTCACGGAAACTTGAAGGTTACAGGCAAGGTATTTTACGATAATGGTAAAAATGCAAGAGGTGAATGGATATATTCACCTTACTATTCGCATATCGATAAATCTGGTGGTAGCTTATACCTTTACAAACCGGACACAACTTACGATTGGATATTATTAAACAAAGATGTATCAGACAGACGTTACAAGAAGAATATTGCTGACAGCACAGTATCTGGCCTCGATGTTATCCAGAAGCTTAAAACGTACAGCTATCGCAAAGAGTACGGTGGCAAAATAGAAGATATCGCTTGTGGTATCATGGCTCAGGATGTCCAAAAATATGTTCCTGAAGCTTTCTTTGAAAACCCAGATGGCGCATACTCGTATCGAACATTTGAATTGGTGCCTTATTTAATTAAGGCCATTCAAGAGCTCAATCAAAAAATAGAAAAAATGGAGAAAATAGCATGAATGAACAAGACAAACAAATCAGCACCTTAACAATCAAATCTTTAAGTGAGAGAGTCAGTAATGAAGCTACTCAATCAGCTACTCTAGAGGCTCTCTACACAGTAACCGCTATGGAACTTGAGCAGATGAAGAAAATCATCGAATCTGACGAAGAACTCAAAGCAAAATTTGAGGAAGTGAAAGGAAAAATGACAAATGGCAATTAACAATTATGAACTGGCAGGCAAGCCTTACACACGAGGCTTTGGCGACAATCTCAAGACAGTTGTTGAAATCCGTCTGTCAGAAGGCAATCGGTACAGTACGAACATGCGTGAGCTTGTAGGAGACCGTACAAATGAGCAAGAGGATGTCTTGATTCAAGCGGTGCTGGATATCCTGAAAGCCGAGCTAGAACCAGGCTCAGCAATTGTGAAGGCACAAGCTGAGATTGAGCAAGCTGTTCAATCCTTGGCCAAAGCTAAGACGGACCTCTCAGCTAACAAAGAGAACATCGATAGCGTATCAGCAATTACTGAAGTTCTCATTGCTCTAGCGATTGGACAAAATGGTGGCATGCCCACGAACACTTATAGCAAGGTTGCGCAGTTCATCAAGCCACTTGTCAAGGACCGTCGTTATGCGAATGGTGATATCGTATCCATGCCTTACCCTTACGATACCAATCCAAAATGGCCGAAAGAAACACCAACAATCCTGAAATTCCAGATGCAACCATCTGAAGGGTACACTTGGAAAGAACAGGCTCTTGCCGAAATGCTCCAAAAAGGCATTTTGACTATTGTCATGCCACGGATCGATTAGGGAGGATTTTATGCCATGGTCTGAAATTTTTGAAAAAGCAATCCACGCTATCACTCAGCTTGCTCCTACAATCGGAGTTGTCGCTACTGGTTGGTTCGGTATGCGAGCCAGTAAAGCAGGTCACCTCAACCAAGAACAATTCAAGGAGCTGAAAGGCGAATTGAACACTATTCACGCTATCGGTGAAGAGAACAAGCAAAACATAACCGAGATCAACAACAAGCTAGCAGTACATGATGAAGCGCATCTAGCTACTATGTATCTACGGCTTGAGCGTGATATTACAGTCGCTCTCAAGCGTGGATATACAAGTGTTCACGAGTCGGATATCATCCACAAAATGCACTCGAGCTATAAGAAACTCGGTGGAAATGGGCGTATCGATGCCTTATTTAACAAATACTTAAATTTAGAAATTGCGGAGGAAAACACAAATGCAACAGATTACTGAAATCATTACAAATGGAGCAATCAGCATCCTTGTCATTTTGGCAGGTATCGCAGTCAAAGCAGTCAAAGACTACCTGGTACAAAAAGGTGGTGAAAAGACCATCAAGATCGTCGAAATCTTGGCAAAAAACGCAGTCAACGCAGTGGAGCAGGTCGCTTCAGAAACCGGATATAAAGGTGAGGAGAAGCTGGAGCAAGCCCGTACGAAAATCCGTGCTGAGCTTAGCAAGTATAACATCAGCATGACTGATAAGGATCTCGACACATTCGTCGAGTCTGCAGTTAAGCAGATGAACGATGCGTGGAAAGGACAGTAAAGATGGACATTGATACAAGCAGATTAAGAAGTGGATTGCCACAGGTCGGTGTGAGACCTTACAGACAAGTACACGCTCACTCAACAGGAAACCGTAACTCAACCGCTCAAAATGAAGCGGACTACCATTGGCGCAAAGACCCTGAACTTGGGTTCTTTTCGCATGTTGTAGGAAATGGTCGTGTGATGCAGGTCGGGCCTGTAAATAACGGAAGTTGGGACGTAGGTGGCGGCTGGAATGCTGAGACCTATGCTGCAGTTGAACTAATTGAAAGCCATTCAACTAAGGAAGAGTTCATGACAGACTATCGTCTTTATATCGAACTGCTACGAAACCTTGCGGACGAAGCAGGCTTGCCCAAAACTCTTGATACAGACGATTTAGCGGGTATCAAGACGCATGAATACTGTACGAATAACCAGCCTGATAACCATTCAGACCACGTTGATCCTTATCCCTATCTTGCGAAATGGGGGATTAGTCGTTCACAATTTAAGCAGGATATCGAGAATGGTACGAACGTGGAACCTGGATGGAAGGAGAACGCCACTGGATGGTGGTATGTTCGTTCAGATGGCTCTTATCCAAAAGAGAAATTCGAAAAAATCGATGACACCTGGTATTATTTTGACGGTTCTGGATACCTGCTGGAAGACAAATGGAAGAAACATTCCGACGGCAAATGGTACTATTTAGACCCTTCAGGAGCTATGGCTACTGGCTGGAAAAAGATTGATGGAAAATGGTATTATTTCGACAGTGAAGGAGCTATGAAGACTGGTTGGGTCAAGTACAAAGACCATTGGTACTATCTCGATGCCAAGGACGGCGACATGAAGTCCAAACAGTTCATTAAGTCGGCCGACGGCTCAGGTTGGTACTACCTAAAAGAAGATGGCAGCATGGCAGACAAGCCAGAGTTCACGGTTGAGCCTAATGGCTTGATTACAGCGAAATAATTTTTTTAAAAATAGAAAGGAAAATTTCTAAAATATTGTTCGAATTGTAACCGCAGGCTTATGCTTGCGGTTTTTTTGTTTGCTCTTTTTTAAAAATCATGCTATAATGCATTCGAGTTATATTTTAGTTCTCGAACAGTGAGAATAAGGTCTAACCGAACACAACCTTTTTAGAAGGTGGCGCCCGAATCGGGCGCATTTTTTGTTTAGAAAAATATTTTTTAAAAAATTTAAAAAAAGTTAAAGAAAAGTGTTGACAATATATAACAAATGTTATATACTATACTTGTAAGATAAATAAAACAAAAACGGAGGAACTTACAATGAAAACTTTCAACATTATCATCTCTCAATCATCTAATCTTAAAGAACATTCTACTGATTTCGTAGAAAATATCTTGATGACAGTTGAAGCTAAAAATCGTCGTGAAGCTTTAAAGAAAGCTCGTGAATTGCACGAATTCAGTCACAAATGGAAATTCAATATGCGTGACTTGACTGCAATCTCAGATCATCGCAAAGGCTGGAAGCGTCGTTATTTATCAGTAAAAGAAGCGTAAAAAATACCCCCTCAAAAAATGAGGGGGTTTGTAAGATAAATAAGGTGGCAGAGTAACCACCTAGAAAAGAGTATAACATGAAAGTAGATACAAAGCAAATCGAATGGCTATTGAAAAATGCCAGTGGTTATCAGATCTCGAAAATGAGCGGTGTTGCCCAACCAACAATTTCAGCTTTAATCAATAAAAAAAGAAGCATTGAGAATCTCACAATCGAGACTGGTCACAAATTAACTGAGCTTGCGAACCAAATGCAGGAAACACCTTAAAAAGCCTATTTAAAGGCTTTTTTATTTTCTCTGAAAGTACTTTCTAAAATAAAAAAACTTTAAATTTCTTTGTGTTTTCTGTTGACAATATATAACAAATGTTATATACTATACTTGTAAGATAAATAAAACAAAAAGAGGAAAACCAAAATGAAAAAAGTAACTTATGACAAATCAGGAATCATGAAAGAAGCTTGGAACTTGTTTAACAATGACGATATCACTCTTGCAGATTTTGAACATCTTGGATGGATGGAGTGGAAAAGTGAAAAAACATTTGCTCTTTGCTTGAAAGAAGCTTGGGGCCGTGAAAAAGAAGTTGTTGAACGTGTTAACCAAAAATTTGCAAACGCTGAAACATCTGAAGAAGCAAAAGCCTGGGATTGGGCTTGCAAAAAATTGGGTGTTGCGTTTGAAATGGACGCTTACACAAAAATGACAAATGTTGAAGATATGGAAAAAGAAGCTTGGCCAGGAACTAGCGTGTGGTCACTAGCTATGCGTGCGGTAAAATTGCACATGGAAGTAGCAGCATAAAGAGTAAGATATGGTAAAAGATGATTTAACAAACCAGCATTTCGGCCGTCTGACCGTCCTTGGCGACGTTGGGAAAAGAACTAGCAGAGGGAGAGTTCTCTGGCATTGTCTTTGTGAATGTGGACGAGTTACTTTTGTTCGAGGAGACCACTTAAAAAACGAGGAGATTAGATCTTGTGGGTGCTTGAACGAAGAGAAAAACCATAAGCGCTTCAAGGATTTGACGAATACTGAAACAGATAATTTCAAGGTTATCGATAGAGCGTACTCGAAAAATCAACGTGTTTACTGGAATTGTATTTGCAAGCATTGCGGAAATCACATCGAATTACAAAGCAATCAGATAGACCGATATTCTAGTTGTGGTTGCAAGCATAATCGCAGCACGAAAGAGAGAATGGCTGAAATCAGTGATCCTGAATCGTTAAAAACCAATAAGCCAACTGCAAAAAGTACGACTGGAGTGCGAGGGGTATATTACAACAAGCGAAAAAAGAGATACGTTGCTTATATCAATGTTGACAAGAAACCTAAATATTTAGGCAGTAGCGTAGATTTGAAAGAAGCAGCAGAAATCAGACGCAAAGCTGAAATTGAATATGGATATAAACAGGATCTGTGACAAACATCACGGTTTTTGGTTAAAGAGTTATAAAAGGAGTCATAAAATTAAATATAGCTTAATTTAATAATATTTCAGAGACTCCCACCGGCTCCATTATTTCTTTGCATTCTTTTGCGTTCCTTGGTAAAACGTTGTTAAATCAACGTTTTTTATTTTTGTCTTTGGTATTCCTTGGCAGTCTTTTGTAAAAAAGGATACAACATTTTTGTCGTATCCTAGAAATCTATATCCTTTTGTTTTATGAAATCATATAGTGTTTGTATTATTTGATTTTTAAATGCTTGCGATAAAAAAACTGCACCGAAATGCAGTTTTGGTTTTTCTACGGAAGACATGGGATTCGAACCCACGCACGCTGTTACACGCCTACCGCGTTTCCAACACGGCCTCTTAAGCCTCTTGAGTAATCTTCCAATACTTACTCAAATAGTCTACCATAAAGCCACTTATCTTGCAATAAAAATTTTGGAAATAAGAAAAATGATAGAATTTGAAAGAAAGTGACAAAAAATGCTTGACTTTGCCGGAAATTGTGCTAGAATAATTAGTGTAAACGATAACAGGAGGTGATTTGGTGTTAAAAACTGAGCGGAAGCAACTGATTTTAGAGGAGTTAAATCAACATCATGTAGTTTCCCTAGAAAAATTGGTTAGTTTATTAGAAACATCAGAATCAACGGTACGAAGAGATTTGGATGAGTTGGAGGCGGAAAACAAGCTTCGCCGTGTGCATGGAGGAGCAGAATTGCCCCACTCCTTGCAGGAAGAAGAAACCATCCAAGAAAAATCTGTCAAAAACCTTCAAGAGAAGAAGTTACTTGCTCAGAAAGCAGCCTCTCTTATCAAGGAAAAAGATGTTATCTTTATCGATGCTGGAACGACAACTGCTTTTTTAATCAAGGAATTGGTTAATAAGAACATCACTGTTGTGACCAACTCCATTCACCATGCGGTTCAGTTGGTTGAAAAACAGATTCCAACTGTCATGGTTGGAGGAAGTGTCAAGATGGCAACAGATGCATGTATCGGTGGTGTTGCTCTTAACCAAATCAATCAATTGCACTTTGACCGTGCCTTTATCGGGATGAATGGTGTAGACGATGGTTATTATACGACTCCTGATATGGAGGAGGGAGCCGTTAAGCGTGCTATTTTGGAGAATGCCAAACAGACCTACGTCTTGGTGGATTCGTCCAAAATTGGACAAACTTGCTTTGCCAAGGTAGCACCACTTAAACGCGCTATTGTCATCACAAGTCAAGGGCATGAGCTCTTGCAGGCTATTAAGAAGAAAACGGAGGTAATAGAAGTATGATTTATACAGTCACACTTAATCCATCCATAGACTATATCGTGCGCTTGGACCAAGTTCAAGTCGGCAGTGTCAATCGTATGGACAGTGATGATAAGTTTGCTGGAGGGAAAGGAATCAATGTCAGTCGTGTCTTGAAACGCTTGGATATTCCTAATACTGCGACTGGATTTATCGGAGGCTTTACTGGTAAATTTATCACAGATACCCTTACAGAGGAAGAAATCGAAACTCGTTTTGTCCAAGTAGCTGAAGATACTCGCATCAATGTCAAGATTAAAGCAGACCAAGAAACAGAAATCAATGGGACTGGTCCAACCGTCGAACCGTCTCAGCTAGAAGAATTGAAAGCTATTTTATCTAGTTTGACTGCAGATGATACCGTTGTGTTTGCGGGTTCGAGTGCTAAGAACCTAGGCAATGTTATCTATAAGGATTTGATTGCATTGACACGCCAGACTGGTGCGCAAGTGGTTTGTGACTTTGAAGGACAGACCTTGATTGATAGTTTGGACTACCAGCCTCTTTTGGTTAAGCCAAACAATCACGAGCTTGGAGCTATCTTTGGTGTTAAACTTGAAAGTTTAGATGAAATTGAAAAATTCGCTCGTGAACTCCTAGCTAAAGGAGCTCAAAACGTCATTATTTCTATGGCTGGGGACGGTGCCCTTCTTGTCACATCTGAGGGAGCTTACTTCGCTAAACCAATCATAGGAACAGTGAAAAATTCAGTTGGGGCTGGGGACTCTATGGTAGCTGGATTTACAGGTGAATTTGTCAAATCTAAAGATGCAGTTGAGGCCTTCAAATGGGGAGTGGCTTGTGGCACAGCAACTACCTTCTCAGATGACTTGGCAACGGCGGAATTTATTAAAGAAACATATGAAAAAGTTGAGGTAGAAAAACGATGAAAATTCAAGACCTATTGAGAAAAGATGTCATGTTGCTGGATTTGCAAGCAACTGAAAAAACAGCAGCTATTGAAGAAATGATTCATAGCTTGGTAGATCACGGTTATGTGACGGATTTTGAAATCTTTAAAGAAGGAATCTTAGCGCGTGAAGCTCTAACTTCTACTGGTTTGGGTGATGGAATCGCTATGCCTCACAGTAAAAACTCTGCTGTCAAAGAAGCAACAGTTCTCTTTGCCAAGTCAAACAAGGGTGTTGACTATGAGAGCTTGGATGGGCAACCAACAGACCTCTTCTTCATGATTGCTGCTCCAGAAGGTGCAAATGATACTCACTTGGCAGCCTTGGCAGAATTGTCTCAATACTTGATGAAAGACGGATTTGCTGACAAACTTCGTCAAGTAACATCTGCAGATCAAGTTATCGAACTATTTAACCAAGCTTCAGAAAAAACGGAGGAACCTGTTCAAGCACCTGCTAATGACTCTGGCGACTTTATCGTAGCTGTTACAGCTTGTACGACAGGGATTGCCCATACTTACATGGCCCAAGAAGCCCTTCAAAAAGTGGCTGCGGAAATGGGTGTTGGTATTAAGGTTGAAACCAATGGTGCTAGCGGTGTTGGGAATCAACTGACTGCGGAAGACATCCGCAAGGCTAAGGCTGTTATCATCGCTGCAGACAAGGCTGTTGAGATGGATCGTTTTGATGGTAAACCATTGATCAACCGTCCAGTTGCAGACGGTATCCGTAAAACAGAAGAATTAATCAACTTGGCTCTTTCAGGAGATGCTGAAGTTTATCGTGCTGCCAATGGAGCCAAAGCTGCAACGGCATCTAATGAAAAACAAAGCCTCGGTGGTGCTTTCTACAAACACTTGATGAGTGGTGTATCCCAAATGTTGCCATTCGTTATCGGTGGTGGGATCATGATTGCCCTCGCCTTCTTAATCGACGGAGCTTTTGGTGTACCACAAGATAGTCTTGGTAATCTCGGATCCTACCATGAGCTAGCTTCCATGTTCATGAAAATCGGTGGCGCTGCCTTTGGCTTGATGCTCCCAGTCTTTGCAGGATATGTTGCCTACTCTATCGCTGAAAAACCTGGTTTGGTCGCTGGTTTTGTAGCTGGTGCTATTGCCAAAGAAGGTTTTGCCTTTGGTAAAATTCCTTATGCCGCAGGTGGTGAAGCAACTTCAACTCTTGCAGGTGTCTCATCTGGTTTCCTAGGTGCCCTTGTTGGTGGATTTATCGCAGGTGCTTTAGTTCTTGCCATCAAGAAATACGTTAAAGTTCCACGTTCACTTGAAGGGGCTAAATCAATCCTTCTCTTGCCACTTCTTGGAACAATCTTGACTGGATTTGTTATGCTAGCTGTTAACATCCCAATGGCAGCAATTAACACTGCTATGAATGACTTCCTAGGCGGTCTTGGAGGAGGTTCAGCTGTCCTTCTCGGTATCGTCCTTGGAGGCATGATGGCTGTTGACATGGGTGGACCAGTCAACAAAGCTGCTTATGTCTTTGGTACAGGTACGCTTGCAGCGACTGTTTCTTCAGGTGGTTCTGTAGCTATGGCAGCAGTTATGGCTGGAGGAATGGTTCCACCACTTGCTATCTTTGTCGCAACCCTTCTTTTCAAAGATAAATTTACCAAAGAAGAACGTAACTCTGGTTTGACAAACATCATCATGGGCTTGTCATTTATCACTGAAGGTGCGATTCCGTTTGGTGCCGCTGACCCAGCTCGTGCTATCCCAAGCTTCATCCTTGGTTCTGCAGTAGCAGGCGGACTCGTTGGTCTTGCTGGTATCAAATTGATGGCACCACACGGAGGAATCTTCGTTATCGCTCTAACTTCAAATGCCCTACTTTACCTAGTCTTTGTCTTGATTGGAGCAATTGTAAGTGGTGTGGTTTATGGTTACCTACGCAAACCCCAAGCATAAAAAGGATTAGAATAGAAAGATTGTTACCATTTGGTGCAATCTTTTTCTCTATTCGAAATGGCTGTGAAATATGGTATAATAGAAGAATGGCAAACAAGAATACTACAAAAACAAGACGAAGACCGTCTAAAGCAGAACTCGAAAGAAAACAGGCTATCCAGAGGATGTTGATTTCTTTAGGAATTGCCTTATTGTTGATTATTGCAGCCCTCAAACTCGGCGCGGCAGGTGTCACTCTTTACAATCTCATTCGACTGGTGGTCGGAAGTTTGGCCTACGTGGCTATAGGTGCCCTCCTCATCTATCTTTTTCTTTTTAAATGGATACGCAAGAAAGAGGGGCTTCTGTCAGGATTTCTCTGTATCTTCGCTGGCCTGCTCTTGATTTTTGAGGCCTATCTTGTCTGGAAATTTGGCTTGGAGCAAGCAGTTCTAAAAGGGACCTTGTCTCAAGTTATGACGGACCTTACTGGCATGCGGGTGACTAGTTTTGCTGGTGGAGGCCTGCTTGGTGTTGGACTTTATATCCCCATAGCCTTTCTTTTCTCCAATATCGGGTCGTACTTTATTGGAGTTCTCTTGATTCTAGTTGGGGCACTCTTAGTTAGTCCTTGGTCTATTTATGATGTTGCAGCCTTTATTGGAGCTCAGTTCAGATCCTTCATGGAAAAACAGGAACAGAGAAAACAGGAACGCTTCATCAAGAGAGAAGAAGAGAAGGCTCGTCAAGAAGCTGAAGAAGCAGCCAGAATTCAGAGAGAACAAGAAGAACAGGATGCATTACCGCTTCCTCCTGTAGATCCTGAAACTGGAGAAATCTTATCAGAAGTACCAGACTACGATTTCCACCCAATTCCTGAGGAAGAATGGATCGAACCGGAGATTATCCTCCCTCAAACTGATTTTGACGTTCCAGATATGAAAGAAGACTTTGAGGATGAAGAGGTGCAGGTTGATTTTTCTGCCAAGGAAGCCCTTGAATACAAGCTACCAAGCTTGCAACTCTTTGCGCCAGATAAACCCAAAGATCAGTCCAAGGAAAAGAAGATTGTTCGAGAAAATATCAAAATCCTAGAAGAAACCTTTGCTAGCTTTGGTATCAAGGTAACGGTGGAACGGGCTGAAATTGGACCATCAGTTACCAAGTATGAAGTCAAGCCAGCCGTTGGTGTACGGGTTAACCGTATTTCCAATCTGGCAGACGACTTAGCGCTAGCTCTAGCAGCTAAGGATGTTCGGATAGAGGCTCCAATCCCTGGTAAATCCTTAGTCGGAATTGAGGTTCCTAACTCTGAAATTGCGACCGTTTCCTTCCGTGAACTCTGGGAACAGTCTCAGACTAAACCAGAAAATCTCCTCGAAATTCCTCTGGGTAAGGCTGTCAATGGAACGGCTCGAACCTTTGATCTTTCCAAGATGCCCCACCTACTTGTTGCAGGTTCGACGGGATCAGGGAAGTCAGTCGCAGTTAACGGTATTATCGCGAGCATTCTCATGAAAGCAAGACCAGACCAGGTCAAGTTTATGATGGTGGACCCTAAGATGGTTGAGTTATCCGTTTACAATGACATTCCTCACCTTTTGATCCCAGTTGTGACCAATCCACGCAAGGCCAGCAAGGCCCTGCAAAAGGTGGTGGATGAGATGGAAAACCGTTATGAACTCTTCGCTAAGGTTGGAGTGCGAAATATCGCTGGTTACAATGCCAAGGTCGAGGAATTCAATAGACAATCTGAGTACAAACAAGTGCCGCTGCCTTTGATAGTTGTCATTGTAGATGAGTTGGCAGACCTTATGATGGTGGCTAGCAAGGAAGTGGAAGATGCCATTATTCGTCTCGGACAGAAGGCACGTGCTGCAGGGATTCACATGATTCTTGCAACGCAGCGCCCATCGGTTGATGTCATCTCTGGTCTCATCAAGGCCAATGTTCCATCACGAGTAGCATTTGCAGTTTCATCGGGAACAGATTCACGAACCATCTTGGATGAAAATGGAGCAGAAAAATTACTTGGTAGAGGAGACATGCTCTTTAAACCAATTGATGAAAATCACCCAGTCCGTCTGCAAGGATCCTTTATCTCGGATGATGATGTTGAACGCATCGTAAACTTCATCAAGGATCAGGCTGATGCGGACTATGATGATAGCTTTGACCCAGGAGACGTCCCAGATAATGAAGGAGATTTCTCTGACGGTGAAGCTGGTGGCGATCCGCTTTTTGAAGAAGCTAAGGCTCTGGTTATCGAGACGCAGAAAGCCAGTGCTTCGATGATTCAGCGTCGTTTGTCGGTTGGATTTAACCGTGCGACCCGCCTTATGGAAGAACTCGAAATGGCGGGTGTTATCGGTCCAGCTGAAGGAACCAAACCACGAAAAGTATTGCAACAATAAAAAATAGCTTCTTTCCAAAGCTGGAAGGAAGCTATTTTAGTGGTTACTGGTTTGTTTTAGTTTCAGAACTTGTCGTATTTGACTGTGTTCCGTTATCGCTTGTCTCTTTATTTGTAGCAGGTGTAGAAGAATCCTGAGTTGTTGTTTTCTTCTCTTCTTTTTGCTCTTCCTTTTTATTGGATTGAGGAGTTTCTTCCTGCGAGGTATTTTCTTTAGTAGAAGTGTTGTCCTTGTTAGGTGTAGTATTTTCCTGAGGGGATTCTTTTTGAATTTCCTTGACAACAGTTGTTTGAGTTGTCGTCGGTTCTTTTTTGTTGTTTTTGTTATTATCCATGGCGTTCATGATGGTGATAGTAGCGGTGATGAGACCAAGGATACTACCGATGGTAGCAATCGTTTTTTGAAAGACAGTAAATCCTTTTTTAATGTGTTCAGTTTTTGATTTATTAGAAGTTCTACGATAATTAGACATGATACTCTCCTTTGATTATGATTTATTATACCTCATTTCTTTAAAAAAATCTTAAAAAAAGAGAAAACTACCTTTCTTGTCGAAGGTCTCTTTTCGTGATACAATAGAAGGAGTGATTTTAGAAAGCGTGAGAAAACATGATCTACTTTGATAATTCGGCGACAACTAAGCCTTATCCTGAAGCTCTAGATACCTATATGCAGGTTGCTTCAAAAATTGTAGGAAATCCATCTAGTCTCCATCGTTTGGGAGACCAGGCAACACGAATTTTAGATGCTTCCCGGCAACAGATTGCAGATTTGATTGGCAAGAAAAGTGATGAAATCTTCTTTACCTCTGGTGGAACAGAAGGGGATAACTGGGTCATCAAGGGTGTGGCCTTTGAAAAAGCACAGTTTGGTATGCACATCATCGTATCAGCTATTGAACATCCAGCAGTCAAGGAGTCAGCCCTATGGCTGAAAAGTCAAGGTTTTGAGGTGGATATTGCCCCAGTTGATGAGAAAGGATTTGTAGATGTTAGGGTTCTAGCAAGTTTGATTCGACCTGATACGACCCTCGTTTCTATTATGGCAGTTAACAATGAAATCGGCTCTATCCAGCCTATTGAGGCTATCTCAGAACTTTTAGCTGATAAACCAACTATTTCCTTCCATGTGGATGCTGTCCAAGCTCTTGCTAAGATTCCAACTGAAAAGTATTTGACTGACCGAGTGGATTTTGCGACCTTCTCAAGTCATAAGTTCCACGGTGTTAGAGGTGTCGGCTTTGTCTATATCAAGTCTGGCAAGAAGATTACGCCTCTGTTGACTGGTGGTGGTCAAGAGGGGGACTATCGTTCGACAACTGAAAATGTTGCTGGAATAGCAGCGACAGCCAAGGCTCTCCGTTTGGCTATGGAAAAGCTAGATATCTTTACTAGTAAGACAGGGCAGATGAAGGCAGTCATTCGTCAAGCCCTTCTGGATTATCCAGATATTTTTGTCTTTTCAGATGAGGAAGACTTTGCCCCTCATATCCTGACTTTTGGGATTAAGGGTGTTCGTGGTGAAGTCATTGTTCACGCTTTTGAAGACTATGACATTTTCATTTCCACAACCTCTGCTTGTTCGTCTAAGGCTGGAAAACCCGCAGGGACCTTGATAGCCATGGGAGTGGACAAGGATAATGCCCAGTCAGCTGTGCGTCTAAGCCTAGACTTAGAAAATGACATGAGTCAGGTCGAGCAGTTCTTGACCAAGTTAAAATTAATTTACAATCAAACTAGAAAAGTAAGATAGGAGCATTTATGCAGTATTCAGAAATTATGATTCGTTATGGAGAATTGTCAACCAAGCACAAAAATCGTATGCGTTTCATCAATAAACTTCGTAATAATATTTCGGACGTTTTGTCCATCTATCCTCAAGTTAAGGTAACCGCAGATCGCGACCGTGCCCACGCTTACCTCAATGGAGCTGATTATACAGCAGTAGCAGAATCTCTCAAACAAGTATTTGGGATTCAAAACTTTTCTCCTGTGTATAAGGTTGAAAAGTCTGTGGAAGTTCTGAAATCTGCTGTCCAAGAGATTATGAAGGAAATCTACAAGGAAGGGATGACCTTTAAAATCACTAGCAAGCGTAGCGACCACAACTTCGAATTGGATAGTCGTGAACTCAATCAAACTCTTGGCGGTGCTGTTTTCGAAGCTATTCCAAACGTGCAAGCTCAGATGAAAAATCCAGATATTAATCTTCAAATTGAGATTCGTGAGGAGGCTGCCTACCTATCCTATGAAACCTTTCGTGGAGCAGGAGGATTACCTGTGGGAAGTTCTGGTAAAGGCATGCTCATGTTGTCAGGTGGAATTGATTCACCTGTGGCAGGTTATCTAGCTCTCAAACGTGGGGTTGATATTGAAGCCGTTCACTTTGCCAGCCCACCATATACTAGTCCTGGTGCCCTTAAGAAAGCGCAGGACTTGACCCGCAAATTGACCAAGTTTGGTGGCAATATCCAATTTATCGAAGTGCCTTTCACAGAGATTCAAGAAGAAATCAAGGCCAAGGCGCCAGAAGCCTACCTCATGACCTTGACACGTCGGTTTATGATGAGGATTACCGACCGTATTCGTGAAGTGAGAAAGGGTCTGGTCATTATCAATGGGGAAAGTCTTGGTCAAGTAGCCAGCCAGACCTTGGAAAGCATGCAGACTATCAACGCTGTGACTAGCACTCCAATTATTCGTCCCGTGGTTACGATGGACAAGTTGGAAATCATTGACATCGCGCAGGAAATCGATACCTTTGAAATTTCAATCCAGCCTTTTGAGGACTGCTGCACTATTTTTGCGCCTGATCGTCCTAAGACTAATCCTAAGATAGAGAATGCAGAGCAGTATGAAAAACGCATGGATGTTGAAGGCTTGGTTGAGCGAGCAGTGGCAGGTATCATGATTACTGAAATCACTCCCCAGGTTGAAAAAGATGCTGTCGATGAGTTAATTGACAATCTCCTCTAATCAGAAAATCCAGAAGAATTCAGAAAAACAAATGAAAAAAGTTAGTTATTTATCCTTAAAATGGACAATTGCTGACTTTTTTTCTATTTTTATGGTATAATAAGATAAAATTTTGAATATAGAGAGTTTTCTGACAATGAATCATTCCTACTTTTACTTAAAAATGAAAGAACACAAACTCAAAGTTCCTTATACAGGAAAAGAGCGTCGTGTGCGTGTGCTTCTGCCTAAGGACTACGAGAAAGACACAGACCGTTTTTATCCTGTTGTTTACTTTCATGATGGGCAAAATGTCTTTTACAGCAAGGAGTCCTATATCGGACACTCTTGGAAGATTATTCCGGCTATTAAGAGAAATCCTGACATCAGTCGCATGATTGTTGTAGCCATTGACAATGATGGTTTGGGGCGGATGCATGAGTACGCAGCTTGGAAGTTCCAAGAATCTCCTATCCCAGGCCAGCAGTTTGGCGGTAAGGGTGTGGAGTATGCCGAGTTTGTCATGGAAGTGGTCAAGCCTTTTATCGATGAAACCTATCGTACCAAAGCTGATCGCCAGCATACGGCTATGATTGGTTCGTCACTAGGAGGCAATATTACTCAGTTTATCGGACTAGAGTACCAAGATCGAATTGGTTGTCTAGGTGTCTTTTCATCTGCCAACTGGCTTCACCAAGAAGCCTTTAACCGCTATATCGAGCGTAAGAAACTGTCGCCTGAACAGCGCATTTTTATCTATGTTGGAACAGAAGAAGCAGACGATACGGACAAGACCCTGATGGCTGGCAATATCAAGCAAGCCTATATCGACTCATCGCTTCGCTATTACCATGATTTGATTGCAGGTGGAGTCGGCTTGGATAATCTTGTCTTGAAAGTTCAGTCTGGTGCTATCCATAGTGAAATCCCTTGGTCAGAAAATCTGCCAGACTGTCTCCGATTTTTTGCAGAAAAATGGTAAGTTAGGAAAGGAGAAAGCCAATGCATATTGAAAACCTTAGCCACTGGAGTGGCCACCTCAACCGAGAAATGTACCTCAACCGTTATGGGCATGCTGGGGTTCCAGTTGTGGTTTTTGCTTCATCTGGTGGCAGTCACAATGAATACTATGATTTTGGCATGATAGATGCCTGTGCTACCTTTATCGAGGAAGGCCGCGTCCAGTTCTTTACCCTATCCAGTGTTGACAGTGAGAGTTGGTTGGCCACTTGGAAAAACAGTCATGACCAAGCGGAGATGCATCGTGCCTACGAACGCTATGTGATTGAGGAGGCCCTTCCTTTTATCAAGCACAAGACAGGTTGGTTTGATGGCATGATGACGACAGGTTGCTCCATGGGGGCCTACCATGCACTCAATTTCTTCCTCCAGCATCCAGATGTATTTACCAAGGTGATTGCTCTCAGCGGTGTTTATGACACACGTTTCTTTGTTGGCGATTACTACAATGACGATGCCATTTACCAAAACTCGCCAGTTGATTATATTTGGAATCAAAACGACGGCTGGTTTATCGATCGTTACCGTCAGGCGGAGATTGTCGTCTGTACGGGTCTCGGTGCTTGGGAACAAGATGGTCTGCCATCCTTCTACAAGCTCAAAGAAGCCTTTGACCAGAAACAAATTCCAGCCTGGTTTGCTGAATGGGGGCACGATGTTGCCCACGACTGGGAATGGTGGCGTAAACAAATGCCTTATTTTCTTGGACACCTGTATCTATAAAAGGAGTTGCCTATGAATTACCTTGTTATTTCTCCATACTATCCACAAAACTTCCAACAGTTTACAATCGAGCTAGCTAATAAAGGCATAACCGTTTTGGGAATTGGTCAGGAGCCTTACGAACAACTAGATGAACCTTTGCGTAATAGCTTAACCGAGTATTTCCGTGTGGACAATCTTGAGAACATAGACGAAGTCAAACGTGCTGTTGCCTTTCTTTTCTACAAGCATGGACCTATCGACCGCATCGAGTCCCACAATGAATACTGGCTTGAGCTGGACGCAACACTCAGAGAACAATTCAATGTTTTTAGTGCCAAACCAGAGGATCTCAAAAAGACCAAGTTTAAGTCTGAAATGAAGAAACTTTTCAAAAAAGCAGGTGTTCCTGTGGTACCTGGAGCTGTTATCCAGACGGAAGCAGATGTGGATAAAGCAGTGAACGAAATCGGTCTACCAATGATTGCCAAACCTGATAATGGAGTGGGAGCGGCAGCAACCTTTAAGCTTGAGACAGAAGACGATGTAAATCACTTTAAGGCTGAATGGGACCATTCAACCGTGTATTTCTTTGAAAAATTTGTCACTTCTAGCGAAATCTGTACCTTTGACGGGCTTGTGGACAAGGATGGCAACATCGTCTTTTCAACGACTTTCGATTATGCCCATACTCCACTTGATCTGATGATTTATAAGATGGACAATTCCTACTATGTACTCAAGGATATGGATCCCAAACTGCGCAAGTATGGCGAGGCCATTGTCAAGGAATTTGGTATGAGGGAGCGTTTCTTCCATATTGAATTCTTCCGTGAGGGAGATGACTATATCGCCATTGAGTACAACAATCGTCCTGCGGGTGGCTTTACGATTGATGTTTACAATTATGCCCACTCTTTTGACCTCTACCGAGGTTATGCGGCTATTGTAGCAGGAGAGCCATTCCCTGGTTCATATTTTGAACCCCTCTATTGCTTGGCGACTGCTCGGCGTTTAAGTTCTCATTATGTATACTCAGAAGAGGAGTTACTAGCTAAATACCAAGGAGGTTTTAAGGCTAAGAAAATCATGCCAGCAGCCTTTGCAGAGTTACAAGGAGATATCCTCTATATGTTGACAACTCCAAGTCGTGAGGAGCTGGATCAGATGTTAGCAGACTTTGGTCAACGTCAAGAGTAAGGAATAGGATGAAAGGAGTTTGACTTCTTTTGTCCTTTTCTTAAAGATAAGTTAAATAAAGCGTTTTCCAGAGATTCTTTTAGAAAATCGGTTGCTAAAAGGCCTAAAAATTGATAGAATAAGGATTGTCTAAAAAAATTAAGGAGAATCTATCAAATGGATTTTACATGGGCTATTAAATATGCCACTGAATTTTTGGGAACTGCCATTTTGATCATTCTTGGTAATGGTGCAGTTGCTAACGTTGAACTTAAAGGTACGAAAGGTCACCAAAGTGGCTGGCTCGTTATCGCGGTTGGTTACGGTATGGGGGTTATGATCCCAGCCTTGATGTTCGGTAATGTATCTGGGAACCACATCAACCCAGCCTTCACACTTGGACTTGCTGTGAGTGGACTTTTCCCTTGGGGACAAGTACCATATTATATCCTTGCGCAAGTTTTAGGAGCGATTTTTGGTCAAGCTATGGTTGTTGCTACTCACCGTCCTTACTACTTGAAAACAGAGAATTCTAATAACATTTTGGGTACTTTCTCAACGATTTCAAGTGTTGATCACGGTACAAAAGAATCACGTTTCGCAGCAAGTGTAAATGGTTTCCTAAATGAGTTTGTAGGTTCATTTGTTCTTTTCTTTGCAGCACTTGGTTTGACTAAAAACTTCTTTGGTGCTGAGGTTCTTCAATACATGAAACAAATGGCTACTCAGGCTGGTCAAACAGTTGATTTAACTGAAATGGCAGTGAAAGCTCAAGTAGCACCTCACACAGCTGCTGGGATCTCAGTTGCGCACTTGGCACTTGGTTTCCTAGTGATGGCCTTGGTAACTTCACTCGGTGGACCTTCTGGGCCTGCTTTGAACCCAGCTCGTGACTTTGGACCACGTCTTCTTCACGAACTCCTTCCAAAATCAGTTCTTGGTCAACACAAGGGTGATTCAAAATGGTGGTATGCATGGGTCCCAGTTGTAGCTCCAATTGCAGCGGCTATTGCAGCAGTAGCAGTATTCAAACTACTTTATCTATAATAAAAGAAACTGGGGGAACCCAGTTTTTTTGCTATAAAATTTTTAAATAAAACAGATATGGCTTGTAAAATATTCGAAAATCCTTTAAAATAAGAGAGTTGGAGGAATTTATGAGTGTGAATGAGATAGTTCGGATCATTCCGACTGTGAAAGTTAATAACCGAAAATTAAATGAAAAATTTTACATTGAAACCTTAGGGATGAAACCCTTGTTAGAAGAGTCTGCCTTTCTCTCCTTGGGAGATCAGACAGCTACTGAAAGATTGATTTTAGAAGAAGCTCCGAGCATGCGAACTCGGCGAGTTGAAGGGCTTAAGAAACTAGCTAGACTCATTGTAAAAGTTAAGAATCCTTCTGAAATTGAGGATCTTCTTTCACAGATGGAGTCTCTTCCTCGCCTATTTAAAGGAAGCCGTGGTTATGCTTTTGAGATTGTTTCTCCTGAACAGGATGTGATTCTTGTTCATGCGGAAAATCATATTAAAGATTTGGTTCCACTGGAAACTGTTCCTGAATTTTCTTCAAATAAAAGTATAAAATACTTGAGTCAATTTGAGATTTCTATGGAGTTGCGTCTGCCTGAGGACATGGAGAGTTTGCTTGATTCCGAAGTGGTAGCTAGGGCAATTAGCTTTACCAAAGGGGAAGGTCCAGATTTGACTGTTGAAAACAATGTTACCTGGGACTTGTCTATGCTGAAATTTTTAGTAAAGAATTTTGATTTAACCAGTCTTCGTCAGAAATTTGAAAAGACAGGCTATTTTGTTCCCAAGTCTGAAAAATTCTTCCTTGGTAAAGATACCAATAACATTGAATTGTGGTTTGAAGAAGCATGAAGTGGGAAAAAATTCAAAGAAAAATAGAAGATCAAATCGAGGCAGGGATTTATCCCGGGGCCTCTTTTGCGTATTATAAGGATGGTGAATGGAAAGAGTCTTATCTAGGATTGAGTGATCCTGAGAAAGGTTTGAAAACTGAGTCAGGGCTAGTCTATGACCTAGCCAGTGTGAGTAAGGTTGTGGGAGTTGGGACAATCTTCACCTTCTTGTGGCAGCAGGGCAAATTAGATATTGACCGACCAGTGACGGATTTTTTAGCTGAGTGTGATTACCCAGATATTACTATACGGCAACTTCTGACCCATGCTACAGACTTAGATCCCTTTATTCCCAATCGGGATCTCTTGACAGCTACTGAATTAAAAGAAGCCATGTTTCACCTCAACAGACGAAGTCAGGCAGCCTTCCTCTATTCGGATGTTCACTTTTTACTCTTAGGCTTTCTTTTGGAGAAAATATTTGAACAAGATTTGAATCAGATTATAGAAGAACAAGTTTTGAACCCATGGGGCATGACGGGAACCAAGTTTGGTCCCGTTGAAATTGCTGTACCAACAGTTAGAGGAGTAGCGGCAGGTAGTATCCACGATCCCAAAGCTCGTCTTTTGGGCAAACATGCTGGGAGTGCTGGTTTATTTTCAACTGTTAAGGATTTGCAAATCTTTCTGGAACATTACTTGAAAGATGATTTTGCTGAAAACTTGAGCCGAAATTTTTCCCCCTTAGATGATAAGGAGCGTTCGCTAGCCTGGAATCTAGAAGGAGCCTGGCTTGACCATACGGGCTATACAGGTACCTTCATCATGTGGAACCGAGAGAAACAGGAAGCTGCTATCTTTTTATCCAATCGAACGTATGAGAAGGATGAACGTGCTCAGTGGATAGTCGATCGAAACCAAGTCATGGATATGATTCGTAGGGAAAGGTAGGGGGAAGAATGTCAAAAACCGTAAAAGGAACTCTATTTACAGTAGTTGCAGGGATTGCTTGGGGCTTGTCTGGAACCAGTGGCCAATACCTGATGGCACACGGGATTTCCGCTCTAGTCTTGACCAATCTGCGGCTCATTATTGCTGGATTGGCTCTGGTATTTTTAACTTATGCGACCGCAAAGGATAAACTCCTTGCTTTTTTAAAAGACAGAAAAAGTCTTTTCTCTCTCTTGTTATTTGCCTTGTTTGGACTTTTCTTAAACCAGTTTGCCTATCTTTCTGCCATTCAGGAGACCAATGCTGGAACGGCGACGGTTCTCCAGTATGTTTGTCCTGTTGGGATCTTGATTTATACTTGTATCAAGGACAAGGTAGCGCCTACTCTGGCTGAGATTATTTCAATTGGTTTAGCAATTGGAGGAACGTTTCTTATCGCGACGCATGGGGAACTTGACCAGTTGTCGGTCACACCTGCTGGTCTTTTCTGGGGACTCTTTTCTGCCTTGACCTATGCCCTCTATATTATCCTTCCTATCGCTTTGATTAAGAAGTGGGGAAGTATTTTGGTGATTGGTGTGGGCATGGTTATTTCTGGTGTTGTGGTTCTTCCCTTCACAGGAGTTTTGCAGGTAAGCATACCGACCAGCTTAGATTTTCTCTTTGCATTTGCTGGCATTATCATCATCGGAACAGTCTTCGCCTACACCGCTTTTCTAAAAGGAGCTAGTCTGATAGGACCAGTTAAGTCTAGTTTATTGGCTTCCATAGAGCCAATTTCAGCCGTTTTCTTTGCCTTTCTGATTATGAAGGAACAATTCTACGCGATTGATTTTGTCGGCATGGCTATGATTTTACTTGCGGTAACCATCATTTCTTTGAAAGATTTGTTGATAGAAAACAAACAGAAGGTTGAATGAGAAACTAGTTACTCGTAAAAAGTGATTGATTTGAATATCCTATCGAAATATTAATTACAGATAAGGAATGGGAGTAGAATTTTATAAAATTTTAAGTTTCTTTTCTTACAATAAATCAATCTTTAACTGCTAGAAGGAGAAAATATGAAAATTTTACAAATCATTCATCCATCTAAGCCCCTGCGCTACTTGAGATTGTTTGACATTCTGATTATTACAGTTCTAATGTTTGGTCAGTTTATCATTCGGTCAACGGAGCTCTTTTTAGCAAGTATGTTTCCGACAGGTCTGTCAACTACAATGGATACGGCAAGTAATACTGCTGGCGAGGGAGTAGGCTATTTGAGCAACTTCACCCTGCAAGTGATACTTCTGACCTTGACCTTTCTTTACCTTTTGATTCGGAATTATGATTTCAAACAACTTCCCATTCGTTGGACCTGGTCCCTTCTCTTTTGGGTTCCTTTTATATTTGCCATTGTGGGATTGTTTGGAGACCTGATGACGACACTAACTGGTGAATACAATTACTTAAATCCAGCTCTTTTTGCCCACATAGATCCCATGGAAATTATACGGAAATTCCTAGCGCTTAGTCCGATGGTAATTGCCTATGCGTTGCTAAATGGCTTCTATGAAGAGTTTTTCTTTCTAGGATTGTTGACATCAGTGAAAGAAAAGCACAAGTGGTGGGCTTTGCTTTATTCTACCATCATTCGGATTTCTTTTCACACTTATCAAGGATTGGTGTGGGCACTGGTTATTGGTGTCGTTTATGGCCTATTCTATTATTTCTTATACAAGTATAAGGTTAAAAATCTTTTGCCATTTTTCCTCATGCATGCTCTGGCAGATATGTTTGGTTCTAGCCTCATGTATCTCTTGATTGCGTGGGGAAGGTAAGAATCAGAAAAATCCACTCAACTGAGTGGATTTTTCTGTGTATAGATGACTAGTCTTTATTTTCGTGTGGCAAAATCAAGTTTAAGATGATACCTGTCATAGCTGATAAGGCAGTACCTGAAAGGGTAACTGGTCCTACTTTGAGGATGGCTCCACCAAGTCCAAGTACGAGCATTGCACTAGCAATGATGAGGTTACGCATTTGACTAAAGTCAACACGCTCCTTGATCAAGACTTTCAAACCGTTGCTGGCGATAACTCCGTAGAGAAGGATAGACATCCCACCAAGTACAGCACTTGGGATTGTTGAGATAAGGGCAGTAAATTTACCAAGGAAGCTAAGAGCAATTGCGATAAAGGCAGCGTTACGGATAACGGAAACAGAAGCGATACGAGTCATCCCAATAACCCCTGTATTTTCGCCGTAAGTCGTATTAGCTGGTCCACCGAGGAAGGCAGATACAGATGTTGCGATACCGTCACCGAGAAGGGTACGGTGAAGACCTGGTTCTTTCAGGAATTGACGCCCACAGATTTGACTTAGGACGGTATGGTCACCGATGTGCTCTGATATGGTCACGATAGCAATTGGCAAGATAGCGATTGTTTCAGGACCAAAGTAGAGGTTGTACTCTTTGAAGGCCCCGCCTGTACTAAATGGCAAGTAGAAACCAGGAATTTCAAACCAGTTTGCTTCTAAGACTGGAGTAAAGTCAACTAAACCAAGTGTCACTGCGAAGATGTACCCACCGATGATGGCAAAGAGGAAAGGAATAATACGAAGGAAGCCTTTTCCTTTTGTATTGATAAAGGCAGCGATCAAGAAAGTAACAACTGCTACAAGAGCGTTTTTCCAGTTACCGTCTGCCACAAGTCCAGCATTCGTTACAGCTGAGTTTGCCAGACCAAGACCGATAACGATAATCATGGGTCCGATGATGATTGGAGGCAAGAGTTTATCGATCCATTTTGTGCCTGCAAAACGAACACTTGCAGCCACAAGAACATAAACCAAACCAGTCAAGATAACCCCTGTTTGAGCAGCAGATACGTCACCACCCATTTCTTTCATAGCAAGAGACATTGCAGTGATGAAGGCAAAAGAAGAACCGAGATAGACTGGAACTTTAAAGCCAGTTGAAACCATATAAATCAGTGTTCCGACACCTGATGCAAAAAGAGCAACAGATACGGGCATTCCCAAAATTAGGGGAACGAGAATGGTTGCACCAAACATGGCAAAAACGTGCTGGAAGCTTAGAAGAATGCCTTTACCAGCTGAAGGACGTTGGTCAACGTCTAGTAACAAGTCAACAGTTGATTCCTGTTTCATAAAAACCTCACTTTTGGGCACCAAAAAAGAGCCCATTATTTTACAGCAATAGGCTCTCAGAGTAAGACTTCTTTAAAAAAGATTATTCCATTCTTAAAGAATTTCATATACTGTGTCTTTGTCACCTCACGGGATGACATTAAAAACCTTTGCTTAGGATAGTATAGCAGAAAAAAATGATTTTGTAAATCATTTTTTCCCGAGCCTAGAAATGCGAGAGCGAGGTTGATTTTGTAAATCATTTTTTCCCGAGCCTAGAAATGCGAGAGCGAAGTGAATTTTGTAAACATTTTTTTACTAAAAAATTTAAAGCGGGCGTTTGTTTGGCATGCCAGCCTTACGTGGATATTTATTTGGGGTCTCTTTTTTCTTTTCTACCACAGTGATGTAACGTGGATCTCCATTTGGTAGGGCGTAGCTGAGGTTGTTTTCGACCTTGCTAAAAAGGAGATTGAGAGCATTCTTGGATTCTAGCAATTCCTCGGGGGCATTGCTGGCCTTGAGCGCCAGTAGTTTTCCACCAACTTTAAGGTAGGCAATGGTCAGTTCAGATAAGACTTGCATACGGGCAACAGCACGAGCTGTCACCATATCAAACTGAGCACGGAAGTTCTTGTCTTGGGCAAAGTCTTCTGCACGACCATGGTAGAAGTGAACTCCGTCCAAATTCAGCTCCTGAGCCAGTAGTTGGAGGAAGTTGATGCGCTTGTTTAGCGAATCAATGATGGTCACATCAAGTTGAGGATAGAGGATTTTCATGGGAAGACTAGGAAATCCTGCCCCCGCTCCAATATCAAGAAGTTTGATATTCTCATTTTGGATCAAGCCTTGTAGGATGGGTGCAATCGAATCGTAAAAGTGTTTGAGGTAGACTTCCTCTTTGTCTGTAATAGCGGTCAGGTTAATCTTTTCATTCCACTCGACCAAGAGTTCAAAATAGCGTTCAAATTGGTTCTTTTGCTGGTCAGAAAGTGGAAGATTTTGCTCAGCTAGTAGGCTGTAAAATGTTTCTGGTTTCATAGTTGTTTCCTTCTCTAGTATCATCTTATTTTACCATATTCATTAAAATTTTGATATACTAGTAGTAATCTAAAAGCAGAAAGGAATAAGATTATGACTTGGATTATTCTTGGAGTTTTGGCTCTGATTGTTATTTTTGTGATTGTTAGCTATAACGGTTTGGTTAAAAATCGTATGCAGACCAAGGAGGCTTGGAGCCAGATCGATGTTCAGTTGAAGCGTCGTAATGATCTCCTCCCTAACTTGATTGAAACAGTCAAAGGCTATGCCAAATATGAAGGTTCTACCTTGGAAAAAGTGACAGAACTTCGTAGACAAGTAGCCGCAGCAACTTCGCCAGCTGAAGCGATGAAGGCCAGTGATGCCCTTACCCGCCAGATTTCTGGTATCTTTGCAGTAGCAGAGAATTACCCAGACTTGAAAGCTAGCGCAAACTTTATCAAATTACAAGAAGAGTTGACCAATACAGAAAATAAAATTTCCTACTCACGCCAACTCTACAACAGTGTTGTCAGCAACTACAATGTAAAACTTGAAAGTTTCCCAAGCAACATCATCGCGGGCCTATTTGGCTTTAAAGCTGCAGACTTCCTTCAAACACCTGAAGAGGAAAAGGCAGTTCCTAAAGTTGACTTTAGCGGTTTAGGTGACTAAGATGTTGTTTGATCAAATTACGAGCAATAAACGAAAAACGTGGATTTTGTTGCTGGTTTTCTTCCTACTCTTGGCCTTGGTTGGTTATGCAGTTGGCTATCTCTTCATGCGATCAGGTCTTGGGGGCATGATCATAGCCCTAATCATCGGTCTTATCTACGCTCTGACCATGATCTTTCAATCAACGGAGATTGTCATGTCTATGAATGGAGCGCGTGAGGTTGATGAACAAACGGCGCCAGACCTCTACCATGTTGTGGAAGATATGGCCATGGTCGCTCAGATCCCCATGCCACGTGTTTTCATCATTGAGGATTCTTCTTTAAATGCCTTTGCAACAGGTTCTAATCCGCAGAATGCGGCAGTTGCGGCCACTTCGGGTCTTCTGGCTATCATGAATCGTGAGGAGCTAGAAGCGGTCATGGGTCATGAAGTCAGTCACATTCGGAACTACGATATCCGCATTTCGACCATTGCTGTTGCCCTTGCTAGCGCCATTACACTGCTATCTAGTATGGCTGGTCGGATGATGTGGTGGGGTGGCGAAGGACGCAGACGAAGTGATAATGATCGTGATGGAAATGGTCTAGAGATTATCATGCTTGTCATCTCTCTCCTAGCAATTGTTTTGGCTCCCGTGGCAGCAACCTTGGTACAACTAGCTATCTCTCGTCAGCGAGAATTTCTAGCGGATGCATCCAGTGTGGAGCTGACCCGCAATCCTCAAGGGATGATCAATGCCTTGCGCAAGTTGGACAATAGCGAGCCAATGCATCACCATGTCGATGATGCCAGTAGCGCTCTGTACATCAATGATCCTAAGAAAGGTGGGGGACTTCAAAAACTCTTTTATACCCACCCACCTATCTCAGAACGGATTGAACGCTTGAAACAGATGTAAACAAAATCCAGAGAAGTTTCTCTGGATTTTTGCTTTTAGCATCTCACTTTTAACTTGTCATCTCACAGAAAAATAGTATAATATATGTAATTCTATATAATTGAGGTGAATGATGTATAAGCGCTGGATGACGTTTTTCTTGATTTTGATTTTTATGCCGATTCATTTGAGTATAGCAGAGAAAATCATGCGAAATAATTCATTAACGCTATCCATCCTTTTTACCCTTGTTGAACTTGCAATATTTTTATATGTAGGAAAAAAGTATGACTTGTTTCACATTCGGAAAATCCACCTAAAAGATATTTTTAAATGTTTTCTTTCATACGCCTTGCTTTTCTTATTTTATATTTTGGTCAATTTTTTAGGCCCTACCCAATCAGACACAACTCAAGCTGTGCAAAGTTTTTCACTTTCATGGTCTGTACTTTTTGTGGATCTCTGTGTTTTGGCACCTGTCACGGAAGAAATCTTTATGCGAGGTATGTTACAGGGGATAGTATTTAAGAATACATATTTTGGCTTGTTTGCCACATCGCTTCTTTTTGCTTATCTGCATGGTCCCTATACTATTCCTAGCTTTATCAGCTATGTAGGTATGGGATTTGCATTTGGGATAAGGTATAAGACTTCTGAAAACCTATGGAATTCCATTCTTTTGCATGTCCTCAATAATCTGGTTGCATTTTGCTTTTTGTATATGAGATAATGATGCATTAGAATGCTTTGAGCTGTAAAATAGTAAAAAATGATTTCTAGCTTATACAATTGAAACAAAAGTCAGACCATGATCTGTCAGATCGATGATACTAGTAGCGCTCTGTACATCAATGATCCTAAGAAAGACGTATGTAAAAAAATCCAGAGAAATCTCTCTGGATTTTTGCTATGTTCAAAAATTATAAATCTTGTAAATCAACAACTTCCAAATCCTCTTCTCTCAAACGATAGAGGCTGGTACAGACCTCTTTTAAGAAGCGTCTGTCATGCGAAACAGTGATCAGACCGCCGGGATAAGAGGCAAAGAGTTTTCTGATTTCGGGTTGAGAAGTGGGTGAAAAGTTTCGTGTGGGCTCATCCAGAAGGAGAAAGTTTGGTTTGCACAGTACTAAATCCAATAGAAGGAGTTTACCTTGTTGCCCACCAGATAGGGAGCGGATTTGATGGTGCATCTCTGGATAGCTGAAATTGAGACTGGCTAGGTGAGATTGGATTTTCTGTAGTTCCTCTTTTTCTCCAGTTTGGCTGAGATAGGCTACTGGTGACATCTCCAATTGCAGTTTTTTATGGTAATCTTGTGGCATAAAACCAAGCGAAATCTCTCTTTTGACGCTGAGCAGTTGTTGCAACTTGGCTAACAGAGTTGATTTCCCAGCACCATTTGGCCCGATGATACCGATTTTATCTTGGCCACGGATCGTTAGTCGTAACTCCTGAGCTAAAATGCGTTCGTCGATAGACAACTTTTCCTTTTCCAGTCGAATTAAGACTTTAGAAGCCGGTAATGGTTGGATGTCTGAAAAGAAAAGTTGGATTTGTTCCTCTTCAAGTGGCTTTTGGGTCATGGACTGAGCTTCCTTTTCAAAGCGTTTTTCTTGAGAGAGAACAGTTTTCATCTTTTTAGCCAATAGGCGACCAGCAGTATTGTCTTTGGTAGCTCGAAGTGCAGTTTCTACATTTTGCTTAACTCGGCGATGTTTTTCCATGGTTTTATCATAGGCTCTCTGGTCGTTAGCAGCTTGCTGGCTTTGTCTGGCAAAATTAGCCTTTCTCTGCTCACTATAGCGATCATAGTCTAAATGCTCGACTAGCGTTTCCGCTTCTTTCCGATGCTTGACCAGTCGCAAGTGGACAATAGTATCTGCCGTTTGAGAAAGAAAGTCTTCATCATGGGAAATGAAAATAACAGTTTGCCTAATCTTTCGAATCTGCCTTTTTAGCCAATCAACCGTCTCAAGGTCTAGGTCATTTGAAGGTTCATCTAAAAATAGAATCTCAAAAGGTTTGGCTAACTCGTGGATGAGCTGAATTTTCAAAGCTTCGCCCCCTGATAGACTGCCAATCTCTTGGTCGCTAGCAAAACGGTCGCTATCAAAGTGCAATTCCTCCGCCAAACGATAAAGAATACTGTAGTCTAATTCAGCAGAGTCCAAAAAGAAGTAGTCGTGTAGAGTCCTATTTTTCAGGAACTCGGGGAGTTTTTGAGGAATGTAGGCCAGTGATTGAAGGTCAGACTGGATGTCGCCCTTGATAGTAAAATCAGATAATGCTTCCCCCGTTAAAGCTCGTAGTAAAGTCGATTTACCATTTCCTTCTTCACCAATAATAGCAACTTTTTCTCCGTCTTGGATGGTCATGGTTAGGTCAGATACAAGGTCCCGCAAATCTTTGTTTTGAGTGATGGTTAGATGATTGATTTTTATCATATTGTTGCCCTTTCTAGAATGTCCATAGTGCATAACAAAAAGCTCTACTTTATCTAGTAGAGCCCAAAGTCACTGTCAAAACTCTATTATCCTATTTGAAAAACTCGTCAAACTAGCTTGGAGCTGCCTAACCCAACCCAAGAGGAGCATAGCTTTCTAGTTTTTTAATTTTCAATGGGGACAAGATACTAGAAAATCTAGTATGAAAAGAGCACACAAAAAGAGACAAAAACAAGATCTACTAAATAAAGTTCTTTATTTGATAGATTAGTTGTTCATGTCTCCCATACCTCCGAGTATTAGTACCTCTATCCTATACCTTTCAGGAAATTTTGTCAATAGAAAACAAGTAATTTCAAGCTCTAAAAACCAAAAACAGATCCATAGAGAGTCAGTACGTGTTTGACGTGCTCGTAATGGAACTTGTCATAGTTTCGCCAAGCAGTACGAGCTTGATCGTTTAGTTTTAGGCTCCCTAATCCAATCAGAAGACTTGTGCGTTGGTAAAATTTCTCAAGGTCGATTAAGATACTATTGTCAAGCTTTTCCGCTTTTTTAAGTTCCTTGAGAGTGCTGTTCAGCAGTTCTTGTAGACGGAAATCATCGGCTGTACCTTGTTTGCAGCTTTGGTAGCTTTTATTTAACTCGGATAGGAGTTGGTAAGCTTGGTTGATGAGTGCTTTGTCTTCCATATGAGCATCCTCCTTGCTCTGATGTATTCTTGCCTATAGTATAGCACTAAACAGAAAATATGTCATAGTAAATATGTTAAAAAATGAGATTTTAATATCAAGGTTTATAAGGATGACTTGTAGCCTTTTCATGGTATAATCAAGTGAGTACATCTTTATGGAGGAAATATGAAGTTAAATATTCAAGAAATTCGTAAGCAGCCTGAAGGTCTACACTTTGAACAAGCTTTAGACCTGGCAGCAGACTTGCGTAAACGAAATCAAGAAATTTTAGATGTCAAAGATATCCTTGCGGTAGGGAAGGTCCAATACGAAGGCCGCATGTATTTCTTAGATTATCAACTATCTTACACCATTATCCTTGCTTCCAGTCGCAGTATGGAGCCAGTTGAATTGGAAGAGTCTTATCCAGTGACAGAGGTTTTCATGGAAGGCGCAACCAACCAACTAGATCAGGAAGTTTTAGATGATGATTTGGTCCTTCCTATCGAAAATGGTGAAATTGATTTGGCTGAAAGTGTGTCAGATAATATCTTGCTCAATATCCCAATCAAAGTCTTGACGGCTGAAGAGGAAGCTGGTCAAGGATTTGTTTCAGGTAATGACTGGCAAATCATGACAGAGGAGGAGTACCAAGCTCAACAAGCAGTCAAGAAAGAAGAAAACAGTCCATTTGCTGGCTTGCAAGGACTATTTGACGGAGACGAATAATGGTCTTGTCAAAAAAACGAGCACGAAAAGTGCTAGAAGAAATCATAGCTCTCTTCCCAGATGCCAAGCCCAGCCTTGATTTTACCAATCATTTTGAACTACTGGTTGCGGTCATGTTGTCAGCCCAGACGACAGATGCTGCAGTCAACAAGGCTACACCGGGTCTCTTTGCTGCTTTTCCAACGCCTCAAGCCATGTCTGTCGCAACTGAAAGTGAAATTGCTTCGCACATTTCTCGCTTGGGACTTTATCGCAATAAAGCCAAGTTTTTAAAAAAATGTGCCCAGCAGCTCTTGGAAGATTTTGACGGGCAAGTACCTCAGACTCGCGAGGAATTAGAAAGCCTAGCAGGTGTTGGTCGCAAAACAGCAAATGTCGTCATGAGTGTTGGCTTTGGAATTCCAGCCTTTGCAGTGGACACTCATGTTGAGCGTATCTGCAAGCACCATGATATTGTCAAAAAATCGGCTACACCCCTCGAAGTAGAAAAACGTGTCATGGACATTCTGCCACCAGAGAAATGGTTGGCAGCCCACCAAGCCATGATTTACTTTGGACGGGCTATCTGTCATCCAAAAAATCCAGAATGCGATCACTATCCTCAATTATATGATTTTAGTTCGTTATAAGTAAAAATAATGAATGTTTTTACTTGATTTGAACGGGTCTTTGTGATATAGTAATGACAATAAAATATTCCTTTAAACCTGTCCCGTGAGGCAGACAAGGAGCTAGATTAAGTAGAAGGGTGAAGTCTATACTGTTTGCAGTAGGGCTCGCTTGGCTATACATTCTGAAGTCTCCTTGTTAAGGAGACTTTTCTTTTTGGAGGTTTGTCATGAAGGCAAAAGAAGTTGTAGACGAATTGACCGTCAAACGCGCGATTACTCGAATTACTTACGAGATTATTGAGCGAAACAAAGATTTGAACAAAATCGTTTTGGCTGGTATTAAAACGCGAGGTGTCTTTATCGCTCGCCGTATTCAAGAACGCTTGGAACAGTTAGAATCTCTTTCAGTTCCAGTGGTAGAGCTGGACACCAAGCCTTTCCGTGACGATGTTAAAAGTGGTGAAGATACTTCTTTAATCTCTGTTGATGTGACAGATCGGGAAGTCATCTTGGTGGACGATGTGCTCTATACAGGTCGTACCATTCGTGCAGCTATTGACAACGTCGTCAGCCATGGTCGCCCTGCTCGTGTGAGTTTAGCAGTTCTAGTGGATCGCGGACATAGAGAACTTCCAATCCGTCCAGACTATGTTGGAAAAAATATTCCAACCAGTCGCTCTGAAGAGATCATCGTAGAGATGGCAGAACTAGATGGACAAGATAGAGTTCTTATTACCGAAGAAGCATAGATAGCAAAAAGGAGTTAACCATGTCAGATAATCAACAAGCTTTGCAACATGTGGTCTCTATGGAAGACCTTACTGTAGATCAGGTCATGAAATTGATCAAACGAGGAATCGAATTTAAGAATGGAGCGCAGGCTTCCTATGAGGACCAGCATATCGTTTCCAACCTTTTCTTTGAAAGTTCGACTCGTACGCACAAGTCCTTTGAAGTAGCAGAGATTAAGCTGGGACTGAATCTACTCGATTTCGATGTGAAGACGAGTTCAGTTAACAAGGGTGAAACACTCTATGATACGATCTTGACACTGTCTGCACTTGGAGTGGATGCCTGTGTTATCCGTCACCCAGAAGTCGACTACTACAGAGAGTTGATTGCCAGTCCAACCATTACGACTTCCATTATCAATGGTGGAGATGGTTCAGGACAACATCCAAGTCAGAGCTTGCTTGATTTGATGACAATATATGAAGAATTCGGCCATTTTGAGGGGCTTAAGGTCGCTATCGCTGGGGATCTGGACCACTCACGTGTAGCCAAATCAAATATGCAAATTTTGAAACGTATAGGCGCAGAGCTTTACTTTGCAGGTCCTGAGGAATGGAGAAGTCAGGAATTCGCAGACTATGGTCAGTTTGTAAGCATTGACGAGATCATCGATCAGGTGGATGTCATGATGTTCCTTCGCGTCCAGCATGAACGTCATGATAGTGGAGTGGTCTTTTCAAAAGAAGGCTACCATGCGCAACATGGTTTGACGCAAGAGCGTTATGATCGTTTGAAAGAAAAAGCAATTCTCATGCACCCTGCCCCAGTCAACCGTGATGTCGAAATCGCAGACCATTTAGTTGAAGCGCCAAAATCACGCATTGTCCAACAAATGACCAATGGTGTATTTGTCAGAATGGCAATCTTAGAATCTGTTCTGGCATACAGAAAAGCAAAATAAACACAAGACGTTAAAAGACGCCAGAGAGCGTCCACGAGAGGTGACTATATGACAAAACGACTTCTAGTATTAGAAGATGGCACTGTTTTTGAAGGCAAGGCCTTCGGAGCAGATATTGATGTAACAGGTGAAATCGTCTTTAATACAGGGATGACCGGCTATCAAGAATCCATTACAGACCAGTCTTATAATGGACAAATCTTGACTTTCACATACCCATTGGTAGGAAACTATGGGATTAACCGTGATGACTACGAATCCATCAGTCCTACCTGTAAGGGAGTAGTAGTTTTTGAAGAAGCGCGTAGAGCCAGCAACTGGCGCAATCAAATGACCTTGGACGAATTCTTGAAAGCCAAGAAAATCCCTGGTATCTCAGGGATTGATACTCGTGCGCTTACAAAGATTATCCGTAAGCATGGTACTATGAGGGCAACCCTTACGCATGTTGGTGATACCATGGACCATATTGCAGACCAGCTCCAAGCAACAGTCTTGCCGACAGATAATATCAAGCAAGTCTCTACTAAGACAGCTTATCCTGCTCCTGGAGTTGGATTGAGTGTCGTTCTGGTAGACTTTGGTCTCAAACACTCCATCTTACGCGAACTTTCGAAACGGAACTGTAACGTGACCGTGGTTCCATACACAACCACAGCAGAAGAAATTCTCCATCTCAACCCTGACGGCGTCATGTTGTCAAACGGTCCAGGGAACCCAGAAGATGTCCCTCAGGCCCTCGATATGATTCGTGGTGTGCAAGGGAAAATTCCAATCTTTGGTATCTGTATGGGGCACCAACTTTTTGCTATGGCAAATGGAGCCAAGACCTACAAGATGAAGTTTGGTCACCGTGGATTTAATCACGCGGTTCGTGAAATTGCAACAGGACGAGTAGACTTTACTAGCCAGAACCATGGTTATGCGGTTAGCCGTGAGGACTTGCCAGAACACTTGATCATTACCCACGAAGAAATCAATGACAAGTCAGTTGAAGGTGTGCGTCACAGATACCAACCAGGTTTTTCTGTACAATTCCACCCAGATGCAGCTCCTGGGCCACACGACGCTAGCTACCTCTTTGACGAGTTTATCGAGATGATGGAAGCTTTTAAACAAGCCAACTAAGAACGAGTAAGACTCGTCGGAGAATTTATGGAATTGAACACGGACGGAAAGCTCGGAATTTAGAGAAACCAAGGAAGGATTGCTATCCTTGGTTTCCTAAAATTCAGTCGCTTTCTTATCGTCCTTTGTATCTTATTTAATGTCGCCCTGTGAGGCGACGAATAGAAAGGCAGGTCGTTTCTTTTAGTCGCTATCAGGCGAACTAAAAACTCCCTGCACTAGATTTTTTATCGAAAATGATCGTTTCTCTAAAAAATCGTCGGAGAATTTATTTAATGGCAACCTGAGAGTTGCCGAATAGAAAGGAGAAGGTACAATGTTCGCGGAAGTGAACACGCCCTAAGAACTGTGTGAAAAAGATAAACATCGTCTTGACGCTAAAGGCGTCTGCACCGAGTTTCCTATTTTCACTGTGTTCTTGACGGGCTTTGTATCATAAACTATGCCTAAACGTACTGATATTCAAAAAATTATGGTGATTGGTTCTGGTCCGATTATTATTGGTCAGGCTGCTGAGTTTGACTACGCTGGGACCCAGGCCTGCTTGTCTTTGAAAGAGGAAGGCTATGAGGTTGTTTTGGTGAACTCAAACCCTGCAACCATCATGACGGACAAGGAGATTGCGGACAAGGTTTACATCGAACCGATTACACTTGAGTTTGTGACGCGAATTCTCCGTAAGGAACGTCCAGATGCCTTGCTTCCAACTCTTGGAGGCCAAACAGGGCTCAATATGGCCATGGAATTGTCTAAAAACGGTATTTTAGATGAGCTTGGAGTAGAGCTTCTAGGTACTAAATTGTCTGCCATCGACCAAGCAGAGGATCGTGACCTCTTTAAACAATTGATGGAAGAGCTTGAGCAACCAATCCCAGAGTCTGAAATTGTCAACACAGTAGAAGAAGCTGTTGCCTTTGCAGCGACAATTGGCTACCCAGTCATCGTCCGTCCAGCCTTTACCCTAGGTGGTACGGGTGGTGGTATGTGTGCCAACGAGGAAGAATTGCGTGAAATCGCTGAAAATGGGTTGAAACTGTCACCTGTTACCCAATGTTTGATTGAGCGTTCCATTGCAGGTTTCAAGGAAATCGAATACGAAGTCATGCGTGACTCGGCTGATAATGCCCTCGTTGTTTGTAACATGGAAAACTTTGACCCAGTTGGGATTCACACAGGGGACTCCATTGTATTTGCCCCTGCGCAAACCATGTCAGACTATGAAAACCAAATGCTCCGTGACGCGAGCTTGAGCATTATCCGCGCTCTCAAGATTGAAGGTGGATGTAACGTTCAGCTAGCCCTTGATCCGCATAGCTTTAAGTACTATGTTATCGAAGTAAACCCTCGTGTATCGCGTTCTTCTGCCCTTGCATCTAAGGCGACAGGTTATCCGATTGCTAAATTGGCAGCTAAGATTGCCGTCGGTTTGACCTTGGATGAGGTCATCAACCCAGTTACAGGATCAACCTATGCCATGTTTGAGCCAGCCCTAGACTATGTGGTTGCTAAGATTCCTCGTTTCCCATTCGACAAGTTTGAAAAAGGGGAACGTCGTCTTGGTACCCAGATGAAGGCAACTGGAGAAGTTATGGCTATCGGTCGGAACATCGAGGAGTCACTCCTCAAGGCCTGTCGTTCACTTGAAATTGGCGTTCACCACAATGAAATGCCTGAGCTTGCAGCGGTTTCAGATGATGCTTTGATTGAAAAGGTTGTCAAAGCCCAAGATGATCGTCTCTTCTACGTTTCAGAAGCCATTCGCCGTGGTTACACACCAGAAGAAATTGCTGAATTGACCAAGATTGATATCTTCTATCTTGATAAACTCTTGCATATCTTTGAAATCGAGCAAGAATTGGGTGCTCATCCACAAGATCTAGAAGTTTTGAAAACAGCTAAGCTAAATGGCTTCTCAGACCGTAAGATTGCTGAACTCTGGAAAACAACAGCTGATCAAGTTCGTCAACTTCGCTTGGAAAACAAAATTATCCCAGTTTATAAGATGGTTGATACCTGTGCGGCAGAGTTCGACTCTGAAACGCCATATTTCTATTCTACCTATGGTTGGGAAAATGAATCTATCAAATCTGACAAGGAATCCGTCCTAGTCCTAGGTTCAGGTCCAATCCGTATCGGTCAAGGGGTTGAGTTTGACTACGCAACGGTTCACTCTGTTAAGGCCATCCAAGCAGCTGGTTACGAAGCCATCATTATGAACTCAAACCCAGAGACCGTTTCAACAGACTTCTCTGTGTCTGATAAGCTCTACTTTGAACCGTTGACTTTCGAAGATGTGATGAATGTTATCGACTTGGAGCAACCAAAAGGCGTTATCGTTCAGTTTGGTGGTCAAACAGCTATCAACCTTGCGGAGCCATTGGCAAAAGCAGGTGTGACCATCCTTGGTACGCAAGTCGCTGACCTAGACCGTGCAGAAGACCGTGACCTCTTCGAGCAAGCCCTTAAAGACTTGGATATTCCACAGCCACCAGGACAAACGGCTACCAATGAAGAAGAAGCCGTGCTTGCAGCTCGCAAGATTGGCTTCCCAGTCCTTGTTCGCCCATCTTATGTCTTGGGGGGACGTGCCATGGAAATCGTTGAAAACGAAGAAGACCTCCGTTCTTACATGCGTACCGCTGTTAAGGCTAGTCCAGATCATCCAGTTCTTGTCGACTCTTATATCGTCGGACAAGAATGTGAAGTTGATGCCATCTCAGACGGACAAAATGTTCTCATTCCAGGTATCATGGAACATATCGAACGTGCTGGTGTCCACTCAGGTGACTCAATGGCTGTTTACCCTCCACAAACCTTGTCTCAAAAGGTGCAAGAAACGATTGCAGATTACACTAAGCGTCTGGCAATTGGTCTCAACTGTCTTGGTATGATGAACATTCAGTTTGTTATCAAGGATGAGAAAGTATACGTCATTGAAGTAAACCCTCGTGCTAGCCGTACCGTACCATTCCTTTCTAAAGTAACCAACATCCCTATGGCTCAGGTTGCGACTAAGTTGATTCTTGGTCAAAGTCTTGAAGAACTTGGTTATCAAGATGGACTTTACCCAGAAAGCACTCGCGTTCATATCAAGGCGCCAGTCTTCTCCTTCACCAAGTTAGCTAAGGTAGATAGCCTGCTTGGTCCTGAAATGAAGTCAACAGGGGAAGTCATGGGCTCTGATGCTACTCTAGAAAAAGCTCTCTATAAAGCCTTTGAAGCTTCTTACCTCCATTTGCCAACTTTCGGAAATGTAGTCTTCACCATTGCAGATGATGCCAAAGAAGAAGCCTTGGACTTGGCTCGCCGTTTCCAAAATATCGGTTACGGTATCCTCGCGACAGAAGGAACTGCAGCCTTCTTTGCGAGCCATGGACTGCATGCTCAGCCTGTTGGTAAGATTGGTGATGATGAGAAGGATATCCCAAGCTTTGTTCGTAAAGGAAAAATTCAAGCAATCATCAATACTGTCGGAACCAAACGAACTGCTGACGAAGATGGTGAGCAAATCCGCCGTTCAGCCATTGAACACGGTGTGCCACTCTTTACAGCACTAGACACAGCAGATGCCATGCTTAAGGTGCTAGAAAGTCGTAGTTTTGTCACAGAAGCGATTTAACCAAGAAAAAAGAGAAGACTCCAAGTCTTCTCTTTTTTGATGAGAGTATAAAAACAATAAGGAATTTCTTGACAAAGACAATGAAAGGGCTTACAATGTTCTAAAAGAAGCAAGGAGGACCTAAAGATGATTATTTCAACTACGGTGATCGAAGGAAAGAAAGTCCTAGAATACAAAGGAATTGTCTTTGGCGAAGTGGTTGCTGGGGTTAATATGTTCAAAGATATGGCGGCTGGTTTCCGTAATATTTTTGGCGGTCGTGCTAGTAGTTATGAAGGCGAATTAACCCAAGCGAGAGAAGAAGCTTTAGCAGAAATGATGGCGCGTGCGAGTGAACGTGGCGCAAATGCTATCATTGGGGTTAAGATGGACTATGAAACCTTAGGTGCTGAGAATGGTATGCTGATGGTTACCTGTAGCGGAACAGCAGTGGTGCTTGAGTCCTGATTTGAAGAAAGAAAAAAGAACAGTCGAAGCTGTTCTTTTTATGATTATTTGAGACCGTATTTTTTGTTGAAACGATCCACGCGTCCATCTGCTTGAGTGAACTTTTGACGTCCAGTGTAGAATGGATGTGAGTCTGATGAAATTTCCACACGGATCAATGGGTAAGTTTCGCCTTCGAACTCAACAGTTTCGTTAGAGCGTTTTGTTGAACCGCTAAGGAATTTGTAACCAGTAGTTGTGTCCATGAAGACAACTGGGCGATATTCTGGATGGATATCTTTTTTCATTTTGCAATATTTCCTTTCTGCCATGGTCTCTTTGTGAGCCATAGATTGTTACCTTACTAGTCTATCAGATTCTGGTAAGTTTGGCAAGTCTTTTCCCTGATTTTATTAAAAATATCGATAAAAATCACCCCAGTTTTTACTGAGGTGATAGGAGAAGAATTATTTGTCCGCCTGACTTGGATCTTTTTGTTCTTCTTTCTCTTCATTTTTAAATTCAGTAGTTTCTTCTTCAGCTAATTCAGTTGCAACTGATTCTTCTTTAACAGGTTCTTTATTTTCCGTTTCAGCTTCGACATGAGCTGGTTCTGTAGTTTCTTCATTTTGCTCAGATTCCTTTTCTACGGTCTCAGCTGTAGTTTCTTCATTTTGCTCAGATTCCTTTTCTACGGTCTCAGCTGTAGTTTCTTCTTTTTTATGTTCTTGAGTTTCTTTTTTGATTTCCTCTACTGCAGTTTTTACGGTAGTACTTGTTACGCGTCCGACTGTTTGAGCAAAATCTTTTCCTGATTCAGCTAATTCTGCTAATGAGTCTTTTGTGATTTTACCACCTGACATTGCCAAGAGACCAGTCACTACAAGGGCAATACTAGCAAGAAGGGAAAGAATCAAACCAAAACCGATTGAAACGCCGTATCCACCAATATGAGTTACATACTTGTTTATGCTGAATAAATTAACAAGAGTGACGAGAGTAGAAATTGCACCTGCAACAATGACACTAATGGCAAAACCTTTAGGCATTGGTTTATTGACATTATTCAAGCACGTCAGAACAATAGAGACAATAGCCGCGATGATAACAAACCAGCCATCTCCGTTAAAACCGTGCACACTATAGGAGCCAAAAGCACCAGCATTCAAACTAGCCCAGGGTAAGAGTGAACCTAGAATGGCTACTCCAGCAGAAATGAGAATAAACAAACGATTTTTTTCCATAATAAGTCTCCTTTTCTTTTCATTGGTTTATTATACCATAAAGTGAGTGACAAAGAAACCGTATATTTTCAAGAAAAAAGAATGGGAAAAGGCTAAGAATGAATCTTAGCCTTGATTTGTTCTTGCGACTTCTTGAAGCTTCCCGTATATTTGTTCATTTTCCTCTAAACTATAAGAATTGGCTCCACTTGCTAACGGATGGCCACCACCGTCATGTTCCTTGGCAATCTGGTTAATTGGATGAATTTTACTACGTAAACGAACGCGGTAATGTCCGTCAGCTTGCTCGACAAAAATCCCCCAGAGACTGACACTGTCAATTCTTCCTGGTGCACCGACAATAGCTGCGGTTTCAGCGTCAGTAACATTATACTCTTTCAAGATTTCTTGACTGAGAAGAACGCGAGCAGCTCCGTTTTCATCAACTTCTAAGTGATCATAAACATACCCTTGAAGTTTTGCAATTTTATAGCTAATGGTATCCATCTTGCGTGTCAAACTAGCAAAGTCAAAGTTGTACTCTCTCAAGGAAGAAGCGATACGAAGGGTTCGGGCTGAGGTAGAAGGATAAAGGAAACGGCCTGTATCCCCAATGATCCCAGCAAATAGGAGTTCAGCAGCTTGATCTGACAGGTTTAGTTGAGTATTTTCTGCAAATAGGGCAATCATCTCACTAGCACTGCTTGAGCCAGTATCGACCCAAGACAAGTCTCCGTAAACATCATCGTTAGGATGGTGGTCAATCTTAATCAGAAAGTCACCTTGATGATAACGCTTATCATCGATACGAGCAGTATTGGCTGTATCGCAGACAATGACAAGAGCTCCTTGGTAGTCACTATCTTGAACAGTATCCATTTCTGCCATCCAAGTCAAAGTCGGTTCATTATAGCCGACAGCTTTGATGGTCTTTTCAGGAAAATGGTATGTGAGAAGAGCTTTCAAGCCCACTTGACTCCCTAAGGCATCAGGATCTGGTTTCATATGACGATGAATGATAATGGTATCGTATTCTTTGATTTTCTCTAATATTTGCCGGCAAATTTCCATAAATAACCTCAATTCTTTCTCATTTCATTGTAGCACAAGAATTTTTATTTTTAAAATGAAAAAGATATGATATAATGGAGAAAGATAAATTGAGGAGGACGATATGGCATTAGCAAAAATTGTATTTGCCAGTATGACCGGTAATACCGAAGAAATTGCAGATATTGTAGCAGATAAATTGCGTGACTTGGGCTTGGATGTCGATGTTGATGAATGTACGACTGTTGACGCTTCAGACTTCTTGGAAGCGGATATCGCAATCGTTGCGACCTATACTTATGGCGATGGAGAATTGCCAGATGAGATGATGGACTTCTACGAAGACCTTGCAGACCTCAACTTGAATGGTAAAATCTACGGAGTTGTTGGTTCAGGTGACACCTTCTACGACGAATTCTGTAAGGCTGTCGATGACTTTGATCGCGTTTTTGTAGCGACAGGTGCAGAAAAAGGTTCAGAATGTGTTAAAGTTGATCTCTCTGCTGAAGAAGAAGATATCGAACGCTTGGAACAATTCGCAGAAGAATTGGCTGCAAAAGTAGGATAAGAATCAAGCTGCGCTGACTGGAAGGAGTCAGTGCAGTTTTTAGTAGTTAAACTAGATTTTACTAGCCTATTTGGTGGCTTTTTGATACAATAATTCAAATAAAGGAGGAGACACTATGGATTTAGCTAGTATTCGGCAAGAAATTGATCAAATCGACGACCAAATTGTTAATCTCTTGGAAGAACGAATGCATTTGGTTGAGAGTGTAGTTGCCTATAAGAAAACCTCAGGAAAACCTATTTTAGACACCAAGCGAGAAGAAGTCATTTTTGAAAAGGTAAGAAGTCGTGTAAGCAATAAGAATTACCAAGAAACCATTGTTGCGACTTTTTCAGATATTCTCAAACGTTCGCGTGATTATCAGGAACAAAACATCAAATGAAAAAAGAACAATTCTATCCGCTAGGGATTTTTTTAGCTGGTATGTTGGGTGGCCTTGTCCGCTATTTTCTATCTAGTCAGTTGCCAACCAGTCCTGACTTTCCTTGGGGCACCCTCCTTGTCAACTATCTGGGTATTTTCTGCTTGGTCTATCTGGTAAAAGGCTATCTGATCTATAAGGGAAGCAGTAAAGGTTTGGTTTTGGCGCTGGGGACGGGTTTTTGCGGAGGTTTAACAACCTTTTCTAGCCTGCTCTTGGACGCTGTGAAATTGCTCGATACTGGGCGTTATCTTAGTTTAGGCATCTACCTACTTTTGAGTATTGGCGGAGGCCTGCTCTTGGCTTATGTTCTAGGGAGGAAGAAATGGTAATCGTCTATCTTGCAGTCGCCTGCGGGCTTGGAGCCCTAGTGCGTTATTTCTTTTCCCACTATAATCAAGCTTCTAAATTGCCTTTAGGAACTCTCATAGCCAATCTTCTCGGTTGTTTTTTAATTGGCTTACTCTACAATCATGTGGAGTCCAAGGAAGTTTATGCTATCCTGGCGACAGGTTTCTGTGGTGGGTTGACGACCTTTTCAACTCTGAATGACGAGCTGCAAAGACTGTTAAGTGACAAGAAGGTATTTTATAGCTATTTACTCTTAACTTACCTAGGCGGGTTTCTAGCGATTTTTTTAGGGATTCTGCTATAAATTCCTTTACTTTTAGGTGGAAATTTGGTAAACTGTATCTTGTGTGTAATGGACGCACAAAAATACAGTTTATCCGCTGAGGAAGGTTCCTCAAGATTGACAAAGATAGGAGAAAAAAATGAATCCATTAATCCAAAGCTTGACTGAAGGTCAACTTCGTACAGATATCCCATCATTCCGTCCTGGTGACACTGTTCGTGTACACGCGAAAGTTGTCGAAGGTAACCGTGAACGTGTTCAGATCTTTGAAGGTGTTGTTATCGCACGTAAAGGTGCTGGCATCTCAGAAAACTACACAGTTCGTAAAATCTCTAACGGTGTAGGTGTTGAGCGTATCTTCCCAATCCACACTCCACGTGTTGAAAAGATCGAAGTTGTTCGTTACGGTAAAGTACGTCGTGCGAAATTGTACTACTTGCGTGCACTTCAAGGTAAGGCAGCTCGTATCAAAGAAATCCGTCGTTAATTCGACTAAAAAAACTCTGCTTACCCAGCAGGGTTTTTCTCTAGCTCCCTTAGTTCAATGGATATAACAACTCCCTCCTAAGGAGTAGTTGCAGGTTCGATTCCTGCAGGGGGCATTTTGGGAAGTGTAAAGAAAAACAAAGAATATTTAAAGTGTTAGTTTAAAGGCAATCATCACAAGTTAGCTTTTTAGAATAGGTTAGTATTTTTGGAATTTTTGACCAAACTGTGACCAAAATTTGACCAAAAGTCAATGAATATAGAACAAAGTAGATCAGGAAGCTGGTCTATTTTGTTTTGTATTTGATTATTGGATAGTTGTATTGTAGGTCTGAAAGTGGTACAATAGATATACAATAAAAAAGGAGAAAATATCATGTCAACTATAGCTGTAAGGGTAGATGATGAATTAAAAAAAGAAGCAACTGTGATTTTTAATGAGTTAGGTTTAGATATGTCAACTGCTGTGAAGTTGTTTTTGAAGCAAAGTGTGTTGACGAGAAGTATTCCGTTTGAGTTAAAACTTGATTCAGATTATGAAATTGAGTTAGAAGATGGTGATTATATTCGTACAAGAAATATAGATGAATATAATGAAGTTACTCAGCAGGCTTTTAAAGAGAGTATCAGTAAATATAAAAATGAGGGGATAACAAAAAGTACCGAAAGTGTAGATGATTATTTTGAAAGAATGGTAAGAGAAAATGCTTAGTTATGAGTTCTCGAATAGATATAATAAAGATTTAGCCAAAATAATTAAGCGTGGAATAGATGTAACTCCTATCAATGAAGCAGTTAAGAAGATAGTAAATGATGAAGAATTGGGTTATGAATATAAAAAGCATGTTTTAGAGCCTAGAAAAAGAATACCTAAGCTGTGGGAAATTCATATTGGGGGTAGGAAGTCAGATTTGCTTATGATTTATTATTACCTAGAAAGAGGTACTCATGTTGTATTTGAACGTGTAGGTACACATTCGGATTTGTTTTAAGGAGATAGAATATGGAAATTAAAGAAATAAGTTATCAAGATAGAGTTCCAAAAAATATGATTTCAAAATTTAATTATTTTGTGAGAGATTTTCTGAGGGAGTATTCGGATCAGCTAGATAAAATGGAAGCTGGGTCAGAAATGGTGGTCAAAAAAGAATATGAAGGAGATTTAGAAGTTTATTTTGTTAAGATTAGGTTTAAAAGAAAAGGTGGTGGCTTTTTTACTGGCAATTTGAATAATGAATTAGCTGTAACTTGCAATGATGAATTTTGGGGAAATGTTATTCTAGAATAAAAAGCGAAGGAAAATCAAATGTTCCTGGATATTTGATTCGTTTTTTAGGTCAAAATAGGCAACCAGGTATTAAATATTTGTTCGGAAATAGAAAAAAATAACACTATCTTAGATAATGTTATTTTTTTTGTTCTCATTGTAAAATTGTGTAGCTATTTCTTTAACGTAGTTTTCGTATTTAGAAGGAATATCAGCGTTTTTGAGATAGTCTTGATAATTGAAACTATCGTCTATGGGATATTCAATATTGACTAAACTCATGAAGTCAAGGATTCGTCCTTTTTCGCTTTCATTTTCTATATGATTTTTATAGGAATCTATCTGAGAAAGTGAGTTGTTGCAGTCGTCATTGATTAGATGGTGTTTTTCATGAAGAAGGACATTTATTTTTTCAATATCACTTGTGTCAGATCGAAGAAAGATAAAGTGTTTATTATTTGCAAGTACATATCTACCTTTGCTTGATAAGTTTTTAAGAGTGATAACTTGGCAATTTAATTGTTCAATCTCTTTGATAACTTTGTTTAGATTCATAGTTATTTCTTATTAGAAAAGTAGTCTTTTAGAAAGTTCTTAATGATTTCTCTGTCATTATCTGTAATGGGTGTACCATCATAAGCGACGGAATTATCAATAGCATTATCTATGTCAGCCTCTAAGTCACAATCAGGAATATCTGTTTTACCTAGTAAGTAGTCTATTGAAACATTGAAGAAGTTTGCTAGTTTTTCAACCATATCATGTTTTGGTTTTCGTTCTCCTTTTTCGTAAAAGGCGATATTTTGTTGACTTGTGTTTATAGCTTCAGCAAGTTCCTTTTGAGTTATATTAGCTTTATTACGAAGTTCTTTTAGTCTGATTTCAAGCATATTTTATCTCCGAAAAAAAAATAAAAAAATTTTAAAAAAACTATTGACTTCTAACAACAAAAGTTGTTAAAGAAAAAAGTTCTTTGAAAATTTAATAAAAAACGTGTCAGACAACAACGAATCATTGACTAACACGATTAA
>NZ_JUQX01000030.1 GCF_001074565.1 Streptococcus pseudopneumoniae
CTAGGAAGCTAGCCGCAGGCTGTACTTGAGTACGGTAAGGCGACGCTGACGTGGTTTGAATTTGATTTTCGAAGAGTATTACAAGGATAGTATAACCCCTCCCCTTAGGTCAGAGTCAAGTGTTTTTACGAAAAATTTTTAACTTTTTGAGAAAGGTGTGAAAACTTGAAAATGGTTTTCTTGACAGACCTTAGAAAACATGATAGGATAGTCAAGTCTATCAATCAAACAGAAGGTTCATAAAGAGCCATTGAGAGAAGGCTATTTGACAACTCAAGTAGCCTTTTCTTATTTTAAAAAAGAGATTGGAGTTTCAACTATGTCAGAAAAATCGCAATGGGGTTCTAAACTGGGCTTTATCCTAGCATCTGCTGGCTCAGCCATTGGACTTGGAGCCGTTTGGAAATTTCCCTACATGACTGCTGCTAATGGCGGTGGAGGCTTTTTACTAGTCTTTCTCATTTCCACCATTTTAATCGGTTTCCCGCTCCTGCTTGCTGAATTTGCCCTTGGCCGTAGCGCTGGCGTTTCCGCTATCAAAACCTTTGGAAAACTGGGCAACAATAACAAGTACAACTTTATCGGTTGGATTGGTGCCTTTGCCCTCTTTATCCTTCTCTCTTTTTACAGTGTTATCGGTGGATGGATTCTAGTCTATCTAGGTATTGAGTTCGGGAAATTGTTCCAACTTGGCGGAACGGGTGATTATGCTCAGTTATTTACTTCAATCATTTCAAATCCAGCCATTGCCCTAGGAGCTCAAGCAGCCTTTATCTTATTGAATATCTTTATTGTATCACGTGGGGTTCAAAAAGGGATTGAAAGAGCCTCAAAGGTTATGATGCCTCTGCTCTTTATCATTTTTGTCGTGATCATTGGACGCTCTCTCAGTTTGCCAAATGCCATGGAAGGCGTTCTCTACTTCCTCAAACCTGACTTCTCAAAACTAACCAGTGCTGGCTTCCTTTATGCTCTAGGCCAATCTTTCTTTGCCCTTTCACTAGGGGTCACAGCCATGCTGACCTATGCTTCCTACTTGGACAAGAAAACCAATCTAGTCCAATCAGGAATCTCCATTGTAGCCATGAACATCTCGGTATCCATCATGGCAGGTCTAGCCATTTTCCCTGCCATGTCAGCCTTTAACATCCAGTCTGAAGGGGGACCAAGCCTACTCTTTATCGTCTTGCCTCAACTCTTTGACAAGATGCCCTTTGGAACCATTTTCTACATCCTTTTCCTCTTGCTCTTCCTTTTTGCGACGCTCACTTCTTCAGTCGTCATGCTGGAAATCAATGTGGGCAATATCACCAATCAGGACAACAGCAAGCGGGCTAAGTGGAGTGCCATTTTAGGAATCTTGACCTTTGTTTTTGGAATTCCTTCAGCCCTATCTTACGGAGTTATGGCGGATGTTCACATTTTTGGTAAAACCTTCTTTGACGCCATGGATTTCTTGGTTTCCAATCTCCTCATGCCATTTGGAGCCCTCTGCCTTTCTCTCTTTACAGGCTACATCTTCAAAAAGGCCCTTGCCATGGAGGAACTCCATCTCGATGAAAGAGCTTGGAAACAGGGACTTTCCCAAGTCTGGCTCTTCCTTCTTCGTTTCATCATTCCAATTATCATCATTGTAGTCTTTATCGCCCAATTTATGTAATCAAAAAGGACTTGAGTAGTGAACTCAGGCCCTTTCTTTTTTATGGATGGCTCACAATCAATTCCAAATCTTGCCCTTCCAATGTCCAAGCTTCAACATCACTTGGTAGGATAAAGTGGCTGCCTTTTTGGATTGGATAATCTTTTCCATCTACAATCAGTTTCCCTTGGCCAGCTAAGACACTCAACAAGCTGTAGTCAGCTGTCTTTTCAAAATCAACTTTTCCAGTGATTTCCCACTTGTAAACGGCGAAGAAATCATTGGATACAAGGAGAGTTGAACGTAGGTCATCAGCCTTGATAGTTACAGGACGGCTATTTGCTGGTTCACCAATGTTCAAGACATCGATGGATTTTTCAAGGTGAAGCTCACGCAAGTTGCCATTGTCGTCCTTGCGGTCAAAGTCATAGACACGGTAGGTTGTATCACTAGACTGCTGGGTTTCAAGAATCAAGATTCCCGCCCCGATAGCGTGCATGGTTCCGCTTGGTACATAGAAGAAATCTCCAGCCTTAACAGGGACTTTTGTTAATAGACCATCCCAGTCTTTAGCTTCGATTTGCTGGCGGAGTTCTTCTTTTGACTTGGCATTGTGGCCATAGATAATCTCTGAACCTTCGTCTGCTGCGATGATATACCAGCATTCTGTTTTTCCAAGTTCACCTTCATGCTCGAGCCCGTATGCATCGTCTGGATGAACTTGGACACTGAGCCAGTCGTTGGCATCGAGAATCTTGGTCAACAGTGGAAATACAGGTTCTGGACGGTTGCCAAACAATTCACGGTGTTCCGCATACAAAGTTGCTAGGTCTGTTCCCTGGTAGCGTCCATTGGCAACTTTAGAAACCCCATTTGGGTGGGCTGAGATAGCCCAGTATTCTCCGATTTTTTCACTTGGAATGTCGTAACCAAACTCATCACGTAGCTTGGTTCCACCCCAGATTTTTTCTTGCATAACTGATTGTAAAAATAATGGTTCTGACATGTCGATCTCCTGTCTGATTTTTCTCCCCTCATTATAGCAAAAAAAGAGTTCGAATTGAACTCTTTTTCCTATCTTATAAAGTAGGGAGAAGATTTTGTAAAAATAGTAACGAAACAATCTTTTACTTGATGGAGGAAACCCTAAAGCAGCACTCAGAAAGCAAGCAAGCAACGGCTGTTTTCCTCAACTCGCCTTAAAATTTTTCACTTAAGACTATATTTCGCTAAAAAAAGACTAAAAACCAGTCTCTTTTGTTCCTTTTAAATCAAAGCTGTGATAGCCGTTACTAGGCCAAAAACGATACCCGGTGCATTAGCAGCCGCAAGTGGAATATCTCTTTCTTTCTTGAAAAGACCGTAGTAAACCCAAAGACTACAGTTAATGGCTGCGACCAAGGGTTGGATGAAGTTTCCTTTTTGACCAGCCAGGTTGTTCATGATTTGTGGGAAGTAAGACACATACATCATAACGGACATGAAGGTCGCTACCCAGCCCAAAATTTTCATTTGTTTTTCAGACATTTTCAAAACTTCTTTCATTTTTATGAATCATATTTTATAATCTTTCTTCAAAACAATCAAGACTTTGAAGCTTTTGTTATGAAGATGTAAACTATCACAATCTTGTGATAAGAAAGAGGAAACAGAAAAAGACCGGATTGCTCCGATCTTTCAATAGTTCCTATTCTCACATTCTGTATTAAGAATAATTATGGTTAGCTTCAAATGATTAAGCGCCCTATTTCATACGATAAAAATCAATCACTAGACCAGCAGGGCCTTTAACTAGTAGCGATTCCGTTCCCCAATCGGTTACAACTGGGCCGTTTAAAACTGTGATACCAAGATCTTTTAACCGTTTGTAGTTCTGATTTAGTTCCTCAACCTCGATGTGAAGAATGATTCCTGACTGAAAGTTTTCCAAAGAAATCAAATGATTTTGAGACAACATGAGACAATGACTGCCAATCGTGAACTGAGCAAAACTGTCGTCAACATAATCGGCTTTTTTATCCAAAATACGCTCCAAGTCAGCACAGACCTGGGGAACATTTGAAACGATGATATCTAATTGATTTAAATTCATTTACTATCCTCCATAAAAAGACCGGATTGCTCCGATCTTTTCAAGTTCTACTCTAAGAAAATCAAAGAATAAAATCTGCAAAGTTTACATTTGATTTTCGATGAGAGGAATTATTTGATTGCGCGTGATTGCAATCCTTCTTCTTCCAAGAAGAGGCGGAATGGTACGAGTTCTTCTGCTTCGTATTTTTCCTTAAAGGCTTTGATTGCTTCTTCTGAGTGAAGTTTTGTATCCAATTCAAGTACTTCTACTGGAAGTGGACGATGTTGAGAGATGCGAGCATCGATCACAACAGTTTTACCTTCTTTGTTCAATTTAACAGCTTCTGCAACAACTGCATCAATATCTTCGATACGGTCAACTGTAAATCCTACAGCACCTTGCGCTTCAGCGATTTTCGCATAGTCAGCATTAGGGAAGTCACAACCAAACAAATGTTTGTTTGTGTCTTCGTATTTGTCCTTGATGAAGGCATATTTACCATTTGAGAAGACAACGTTGATAACTGGAAGGTCGTATTGAACGTTTGTGATAACGTCTGGGTAGCACATGTTGAATGCACCGTCACCCATGATGTTCCATACTTGGCGATCTGGATTGTCTTTCTTAGCAGCGATACCACCAGGAAGGGCAATACCCATTGTCGCAAAGAGTGGAGATGTACGCCACATGTTCTTAGGTGTCATGTGAAGGTGACGAGTAGATGTTTGAGTAGTGTCACCTACGTCGATTGAGTAGATAGCGTCTTGATCAGCATGTTTGTTGATTGCATTGTAAACTTGATACAATTGCAATTCACCCTCAGTTTTACCTTCGAGTTTGTTCATGTAATCACGCCAGTTTTGGTTGTTCTTAACGTTTGCACGCCACCATGGAGTAGATTCAACTGGGTTGACTTTGTCAAGAATAGCTTTGGCTGCTTGACCAGCATCACCAAGGATAGACGCGTCAAGGGCATGACGTTTACCAAGTTTGTAAGGGTCGATATCCACTTGGATGAATTTTTCAGTGTTCTTGAAGGCTTCGTAAACTTCAGCAAATGGGAAGTTTGAACCAAGGAAAAGAACTGTGTCTGCTTCAAAGACCACTTCGTTGGCTGGTTTCCAACCAACACGGTAAGCAGAACCTGTCAAACCTTCATAGTTCCATTCGAAGGCTTCAAAGTTTTTACCAGTTGTGATGATTGGTGCTTTGATTTTACGTGACAATTCAGTAATCACTTCACCAGCTTTGACACCACCGTAACCAGCATAGATAACTGGTCGTTCAGCATTGTTCAAGATTTCAACAGCTTTGTCGATTTCAACTTCGTTCAAAGCAGGAGCGATAAATGAACGTTCGTATGAACCTGAACCGTAGTATGAGTTTTCGTCGATTTCTTGGAAACCGAAGTTTACTGGGATTTCAACAACAGCTGGACCCTTTTTAGAAACTGCAGCACGGCAAGCTTCATCGATTACTTTTGGCAATTGCTCAGCGTAAGCGACACGTTTGTTGTAGACAGCGATACCGTTGTACATTGGGTTTTGGTTCAATTCTTGGAAAGCATCCATGTTGAGTTCGTTAACTGGACGTGATCCAAGGATAGCAAGGAATGGAGTGTTATCCATAGCTGCATCGTAAACACCGTTAATCAAGTGAGTCGCACCTGGACCACCTGAACCAACTGCAACCCCGATAGAACCGCCAAATTTAGCTTGCATAACCGCTGCAAGAGCACCTGTTTCTTCGTGGCGAACTTGCAAGAAGCGGATATCTTTGTCTTCAGCCAAAGCGTCCATCAATGAGCTGAGTGTTCCTGATGGGATACCGTAGATTGTATCTACGCCCCATGTTTTCAATACGTTGAGCATTGCTGCAGATGCAGTAATTTTTCCTTGAGTCATAATGATAACTCTCCTTCAAATATTTTTAAAACTTGATTCATCCGTTTTCATATACTATTTGAAAACGTTTCAGCAAATTTTTACTCTACTACTTTACCACATTTGTTTTGGGTCTCCTAAGAATGTGCTCAGAAGTTTTTATACTCTATTGCAGTACAGTTTGAAAATGTTTTATGTGACTGTTTTATAATAAAAAGCGAGTAAGCTCGCTTTTAGTCTATTTTACTAAAGTTTAGCATGAGTGAACTGGTCAGAACGGATACAGAACTAAAGGCCATGGCAAGACCTGCCAGTTCTGGATTGAGGGCCAGTCCAACACCTGAAAAAACTCCTGCTGCTATCGGAATTCCGACGACATTGTAGATAAAGGCCCAGAAGAGGTTGAGAAGAATTCGATTGAAGGTTTTCTTGCTCATATCAAAAGCACGAACCACTCCTAGGAGGTTATTGGTTGTTAACACCAAATCTGCTGACTCGATGGCGATATCGGTTCCAGCACCCATGGCAATTCCCACATCTGCTACACTGAGGGCTGGCGCATCATTAATACCATCCCCAACAAAGGCTACTTTGCCAGACTCTTGTAGTTTATGGATTTCATGGGCTTTTTCTTCTGGCAAGACACCTGCAATGACCTCTTCAATACCAATCTGATCGGCAATAGCACGCGCTACACCTGCATTATCTCCTGTCAGCATGACTGTTTTAAGACCACGTTTTTTCAACTGACTGATGGCCAGCTTGGCATTTCCCTTGGGAATGTCTTGCAAAGCAAGCAAACCTTTGATTTCATTGTCCACAGCCAAGAAAACAACTGTCTTAGCTTCTTTTTCTAGTTCTTCTAGTTTTTCTTGATAAGCGCTAGAAATATCCATACTATCCAGCATTTTAGCATTTCCAAGCAGAACTTGTTTTCCAGCTATTTGCCCTGAAACACCTTTTCCATGCAAGGCTTGGAAATTTTCAACAGTTTGAAGCTCAAGTCCTGCTTCACTCGCCCGTTTGACAATGGCTTGAGCCAATGGGTGTTGAGAGGATTCTTCTAAGGAAGCTGCCAAGCCAAGTACTTCATTCTCATCGCCAATGATATCTATGACCACTGGTTTTCCTTCCGTCAAAGTCCCTGTCTTATCAAACACAATAGTTTGGACTTTCTGAATTTCCTGTAAGACTGTTCCATTTTTGAGAAGAACCCCCATTTTGGCACTGCGTCCTGTCCCTACCATAAGAGCTGTCGGTGTTGCAAGACCCAAGGCACAAGGGCAGGCAATAATCAAAACCGCAACTCCATAGAGAAGAGAAGACACAAAGCTAGCTCCAAGCACGACTACACTATCCCTGAGCAAGACGAACCAAACCCAAAAGGTCACGATTCCTAAAATGACAACTGCTGGGACAAAAATCCCTGAAATCTTATCCGTCAAGTCCTGAATCGGTGCGCGACTGGTTTGGGCTTTCTTCACAAAATCCACAATCTGTGCCAAAACAGTCTCTGAACCAACTTTTTCTGCCCTAAAAACAAGCGTTCCGCTATTATTGATGGTGGAGCCAATGACGGTATCTCCAACTGTTTTGTCTACCGGCAAGCTCTCACCTGTCACCATGGATTCGTCAATACTAGAGACACCTTCTACTACGACCCCATCAACTGCAATCTTTTCACCGGGCCGCACTCGAATCAGGTCACCTACCTTGACTTGGTCCAAGGGGACTTGAACATAGCTATCCTCACGCAAGACTTCTGCTGTTTTAGCCTGCAAGTCTAGTAGTTTCTCTACAGCTTGGGACGTATTTTTTCTCATTTTTTCCTCAAAAACTGCCCCCAAAAGAACGAAAAAGAGGATAAAACCAGCACTTTCAAAGTAAACAGGGAGACCTGCAAAGAGGGCTACTAGGCTATAGAAATAAGCCACTAGAGTTCCCAGAGCAACCAAGGTATCCATATTGGCATTGTGTTTTTTAAAGCTGGCCCAAGCACTCTGAATATAAGGGCCACCGGCCACTAGCATGATAGGTGTTGTAGCTAAAAAGGTACCCCAATGCATGACTGGATGACTAATAGTCCCTGTCAACATCCCAATCATGAGAATCACAAGAGGCACAGTAAAGATACTAGTAATCCAAAAACGTTGCAAGAGGGATAGAGATTTTCGTGTCTTCTCAACGACTGTATAACTTCCTTTTTGCATCTTCATGCCACAAGAAAATTCATGTTGCCCTAATTCTTGAGGCGTAAAACGAATCACCTTTTCCTCATCTACGCCGATTGGTTCTAAGATGCCTTCTTCTTCAAAAAGAATTTCCTTATAACAGTTTGAAGGAGTTGCTCGATAAAAGGTAATCTCAGCCGGAATCCCTTTCTGAAGCTGAATATGGGCAGGATGATAGCCTTTTTCAGCTGTAATACGGATTTTTTGAATGCCATTTTCTAAGTTTGCTTTCACAATTTCAGTCATAGTCTCCTCCTACTCTACAATCATCTTGCCGTGCATCATGTTCATACCACATGCAAAGCCAAACTCTCCAGCCTCTTCAGGTGTGATTTCCACTACATATTGTTCCCCCATAGGCAAGTCCTCATGCACTCCAAAGTCTGGAAAAACAATTTGATCCAGACAGGGTGAAGGGTCCTTACGGTCAAAGATAATGCGCGCTGGCACTGATTTCTTGAGAATAATCAACTCAGGCGTATAGCCCCCTTTGACCTCCACTCGAATCTCTTGGTAGCCCTTTTTTTGCTGGGCCTTTTGTTCAGATTTTTCAGGCTTTTTGAAAAACCAAAACAAGATAAACGCGATAAGGGCAATACAAATAATGGTTACAATACTATTTAACATGACGTCTCCTTTACATACAATTACATCTTACTTCAGCAACTGCGCTAGCTTTTTTATCAGAAATCACAGTTTCCAAGTCTGCCAAATCAGCCTGAGTAAAATCACATTCCATAATCAAATCAGCCACTAACTGTTTCATCCTACGAGAACAAACCTTGTCTTTGATATCTTGAACAAGCAAGTCTCGACTTTGATCCAAAGTTAAAAGAGCTGAATATACAAAGGACTTACCCTCTTTTTTCCTAGTCAGGCACTCTTTCTCTACTAAGCGAGCCAAAAGAGTTTGAATGGTCGACTTGGACCAGTCGAACCGCTCCGCCAAAACCCTGATCAAATCGCTACTGGTCTGTTCCCCTTGCATCCAAATAATCTTCATGACCTGCCATTCTGCATCTGAAATCTGCATAATCACACCTCCTAAATCTACATTTGTCGATTACAGTTATTAGTATACTGCGAAAATCTACATTTGTCAACTATAATTTTTATTATTTTTTTGAAAAATAGAATAATAATCATGTAACGAGAGATTTTCAGTCAAATTTTACTATATAAACTATAAAAATATGCTATACTGTAGAAAAAAGAAAACAACCACTAGGGGTGCGTAAAGCTGAGATTAACGACTGTTAGATCCCTTTGACTCAATCTAGGTAATGCTAGCTGATGGAAGTGGAAATGATAATGAGGACTACTTGTCTTCTATTGCTTTCCTGAAACAGACTAGCTTGTTCTTAAGAATACAAACTTCAGTTGGTTGGGAGGTTTTAGATGACTTATTTACCCGTTGCTCTAACTATTGCAGGGACTGACCCTAGTGGCGGTGCTGGCATTATGGCTGATTTAAAGTCATTCCAAGCTAGAGATGTCTATGGAATGGCCGTTGTAACCAGTCTTGTCGCTCAAAATACCAGAGGCGTTCAATTAATCGAGCACGTCTCCAACCAAATGTTGGAAGCCCAATTGGAGAGTGTCTTTTCGGATATCAAGCCTCAGGCTGTAAAAACAGGGATGTTGGCAACTACTGAAATCATGGAGATCATCCAACCCTATCTTAAAAAACTGGACTGCCCCTACGTGCTGGACCCTGTTATGGTCGCAACAAGCGGTGATACCCTGATAGATACTAGTGCGAGAAGCTACCTAAAAACAAATCTGCTTCCCCTTGCAACTATTATCACTCCCAATCTTCCTGAAGCAGAAGAGATTGTTGGTTTTTCGATTCATGATCCAGAAGACATGCAGCGTGCTGGTCGCCTGATTATAAAAGAATTTGGTCCTCAGTCCGTTGTTATCAAAGGTGGTCATCTTGAAGGTGGTGCCAAGGATTTTCTTTTTACCAAGGAGGAACAATTTGACTGGGAAAGTCCAAGAATTCAAACCTGTCACACCCATGGTACTGGATGTACCTTTGCTGCTGTGATTACGGCTGAACTAGCCAAGGGCAGAAGCCTTTATCAGGCAGTCGATAAGGCCAAGGCCTTTATCACGAAAGCCATCCAAGACGCTCCTCAACTCGGACATGGTTCTGGCCCAGTCAACCATACAACTTTTAAAGATTAAGAAAAAACTCTCTAGTTCCCGCAATAAGGAAATTAGAGAGTTTTTGATTAGGAAACAATGTCATCTAGCTTTGTTAAAAAGGCTTGCGTTTTTGCCTCAATATCTTCTGCCTGCATCAGATTACGTACGACAGCTACTCCAGCTATACCCGTGCCGATAAGTTGGTCAATATTCTCTGACGTCAAGCCTCCAATAGCAACTACTGGAATGGCGACCGTTTGGCAAATTGTTTTCAAGGTTGAAATCAGAGTGATGGGGGCATTTTCTTTGGTCGTAGTCGGGAAAATGGCTCCTGTTCCCAAGTAATTTGCCCCTCCTTCTTCTGCCTCGAGGGCTCTTTTAACTGTTTTAGCAGTGACACCGAGGATTTTTTCAGGACCCAAGACTTTGCGGGCAACCGAAACTGGTAGTTCATCGTCGCCGATATGCAAACCTGCAGCATCAACTGCGAGACAGACATCCAAACGATCATCGATTATCAAGGGTACCTGATAGGCATCGGTTATTTCCTTGACTTGTTTTGCCAGTTGATAGTATTGATTGGTTGTGAGATTTTTTTCTCGTAATTGGATGATGGTAACACCTGAACGGCAGGCTGTCTCAACTTTTTCAAGAAAGTTTTCCAAGGAATCTTGGTAGCGATTGGTTACTAGATACAGTTTAAGTGATTCTCTATTCATAAAAATCTCCTTTGATGGCTTCTAGCCAGTTTTCATCTCTTTTTAGGAGAGAGAGTTGATTGAGAACTTGGTAACGAAAATCTTCCAATCCCATTCCTTGAACAAGAATTCTCTCAGCAGCGATATTGAGATAAGAGACCGCTAGACAAGAAGCTTCAAAGGCAGTCATTCCTTGGCTAAGAAAAACGGCTGTCAAGGCTCCAACTAAGTCTCCTGTCCCTGTTATCCAGTCTAATTCTGCACAGCCATTTCCCAATACAGCAACTTGATTTTCTGAAACGATGAGGTCCTTGGGGCCAGTGACTAAGAATGACATACCAGAATAGGTCTGACACCAGTCTTTCAAGACTTGAAGCAAATCCTCCGTTTCTTGATCTTTATGGCTAGCGTCAACTCCAACTCCGTGGTGCTTTAATCCAACAAGACTTCGGATTTCTGACATATTTCCTTTAAGGACCGTGGGCTTGTATTCTAAAAGATCTCTGACTAGATCCTTACGAATGGGGGAAGCCGCAACGCCAACTGCATCTACTACCATTGGGAGACAAGCTTGAGCTGCATAAGTAGCTGCCATGCGGATTGCTTTCTCCTTCTCAGCTGACAAATGCCCCAAATTGATGAAGAGAGCTTGGCTTTGTTTAGTAAAATCAAGAACCTCACGGGGATCATCTGCCATGACAGGTTTAGATCCCAGAGCCAAAATCCCATTGGCCAGCATCTCACAGGAAATCTCATTGGTGATGCAGTGAATTAAGGAGCTAGAGCTCAGAGGAAAGGGATTTGTCAATGCTTGCATCAGTCTATCCTTTCTCCAAAGAAATATCCTTGTACTTTTTTAAAGAATTCCTGCTTGATTAAAAATCGAAAGGCAAGAAAAGCTATGGCTGTACCGATCAAGGTCGCTCCGAAAAATCGCGGAGTATAGATAAACCAGCTGAGCTTGGCCGCAGATCCTGTAAAGAGAACCATGACAGGATAGGAAACAATGGAACCGATAATCCCTGTTCCCAAAATCTCTCCTAGGGCAGAATAATGAAATTTTCGACCGTACTTATAAAAGAGACCTGCAAGGAGGGCTCCAAAAGTAGCTCCTGTGAGGGCCAAGGGCGGAATGCCTTGAGTAGACATACGGATAAAGGCTGTGACTGTAGCCATAACTAAGGCATAAACAGGCCCCATCAAGATTCCTGCAAGAATGTTGACTACACTGGACATTGGTGCCATCCCTTCAATTCGAAAGATGGGTGTAAGAACTACGTCAAGGGCAATCATCATGGATAAAATGGTTAATTTGTGAACTTGAAGTCGGTGGTTTCTCATTTTCTATTTCTTCTCTTTTTCTAAGGACTGCAAATCACTCGTCCATGTTTGGTGTTGGTAAGCCATCTCCCAAAACTTGGCTTCCATGTGGACACTGCGGTGGAAGGCCTCTAGCATTTTTTGTTTGTCCGTCTTGTTGCTTTCTCGATAGAGTTGATTGACCAGCGCTTCTTCCTCTTTAATCTGCTGTTCTAATTCATCGGTGATATAGGTTTCAATCCACTGTTGATAAAGAGGATTCGGGGATGGTTTGTGGTTAAGCGCCTTTCCCAAATCATGGTATAACCAAGGACATGGGAGCAAACTAGCAAAAGCAATGGCTAGATTTGCTTCTTCAAATTGACGATAAATGTGAGAAATGTAATGATAACAGGTTGGAGCAATCGGTTGCTCCTCCATTTCCTGGTCACTGATTCCTAATTCCTTGAAAAATTGTTGGCGGATAAACAACTCACCATCCACTAGACTCTGGGCATTTTGTTTCAAGAGTCTTTTCATCTTCTCATTTGAAGTCTTATCAGCCAAGAGGTGATAAGCTTCTGAAAAAGACTTCAGGTAATAAGCATCCTGAATTAAGTAATAGCGGAAAATAGAAGGTTCTAAATTCCCCTCTTGCAACTGTAAAACAAAAGGGTGATGAAAGGAGGCCTGCCAAGCTTCCTTGGATAATTCCATAGCAATATCTGTAAATTCCATAATAACTCCTTTATAGAAATAAACTGGTTTGAAGCAATAAAAAGATAAGCAGGTAGATTAATTTTATTTTTTTAGGAATATAAAAAATCCGATAGCTATTCTTCAACTGTGCATGTTCGTCATATCCGTGCGCAGATAGAGCTCTCAAGTAAAGATGGCGCCATCTAAAAACTGTCATCAGAACCTTACTGTAAATCAAGGGCGACCAAACATGCAGTTCTTGACCACGTAATAGGCAAGCTTCCTTGAGGGACTTGATTTCCTGCTGAATGAGGGGAAAGGCATTGAATACAACTATCAAGGCATAGGCCCAAGAACGCGATAACCCCTTTTGAGCCAAGTAGAGGAGAAGCTCTTTTAGGGAAATACTAGAAACAAAGACAAGACCGATACAAACCGTCACAAAAGCCCTCGTTCCAAGCATGACTGCCTGCGAAGCATCCCCATGTAACTGAACCGCCCAGTAGTTGGCGAAAGAAGGTAAAATGGCGAGCAAAATCATCCAAGCCAATATTTTAAATCGACGGTAATAGAGTAAAAAGAGTATGCAAAATGCGACTACCGAAAGATTAAGACTAATCGAAGGAATGAAAGATGTTTCCAAGGATAAAACTAGAAAGAAGAGACTGATAACCGGTGTCTTAGTTGCTACTTTGATCATACTACCTCACCTCCCCTAGAGTATCATTTTTCAGAGATGGGAGAGGTTTGCTGATGGTCACTTCTTTCACATGACTAAGACCCTGACTAGTCATCTCAATCCAATAATCAACCACAGAGATCAAGGGATCTAAACGATGGCTAATGATCAAAAAACTTCTTCCTTGATTTCTATCCTCCAACATCCACTGACAAAAATAATGGCAGGCTCTATCATCCAAACCAGCAAATGGCTCATCTAGCAAGATCACAGAAGCCTTGCTGGTCAAGATGGACAAAAGCTGAAGTATCTTTTGCTGACCACCACTTAATTGATAGGGACTCCTATCAAGCGCCTGCTCCAGATCAAAATATCCTAAAGCTTGGAGAATCCGCTGATTTCTTTCAGAGTCTGGGCTATCTAGTTGCAGTTCCTCTCTCAGACTGCCTCGGATAAACTGCTTCTCAGCTTCCTGAACAACACCAGTCAGATCGCGATACAAACTTTTTTTCTTTTTTAGAACACAACTCTTCCAAGTAATGCGCCCCTTATACTTTTGAAATTGAAGAATAGACCGAAAGAGGGTTGATTTCCCGACACCATTGTCACCCAAGATACAGGAAATCCCTTGGTAAAATGTGAAATCCGCAATCGAAAAGAGGGGGCGATGATCCAGCTCACAAGTCAAACGGTCCATATGAAATAGTTCTGGGCTAGAAGCAACTTCCTTTGAAGCGACCTGTATCATCTCAGAGGAAGGGATTTGAAACACTTCTCTTAGTTGACCGTCTCTTAGCTCCACCATATGGTCGATATAGGCTTCATAGTCCGTTAAATCATGGTCACACAGGATAACTGTCTTCCCATCAGAGACCAACTCTTTTAGAATCTCCAATATCTCTATCCTACTCTTACGATCAATGGAAGCGAAGGGCTCATCCAAGAGATAGACCCTAGGATTCATAGCAAAGAGAACTGCCAGTGCAGCCTTTTGCTTTTCTCCACCTGATAAGTGATGAATTGGACGGTGCAAGATTGCCTTGCACCGACATTGCTGGACAACCTCTGCTATTTTAGAATCAATTTCCTGAACGGGATGCCCAATATTTTCCAAGGTAAAAATCAGCTCCTCAAACAAGTTCTCCATTGTAAATTGATGATTAGGATTTTGAAAGAGAATACCAATCGTCTGGACACGTTCGATGATAGAAAGCTGACTGACCTGGCTCCCATCTATCAGTACTTGACCACTATAAGGTAAGGAAGTGACCTGGGCAATGATTTGAAAGAGACTGGATTTTCCTGAACCACTGCTCCCAACTAACAAGGTAAAGGCTTGCTCATGAAAAGTAAAATCAATCGGTTCTGAAAAAATTGGGGACTGAATCCCCCGTAGTTCCAGCCCCATCTATGCCTTGCCTCCAGCTGCAAACTGATGATAGAGTTTGACAATGGCACGAACCAAGATAGTACAGAAGAAAAAGACGGAAATAAAACGTACCACTAGCAAGGAAAGGACAAAAGGAAGGGAGAAGGCATAGTAACCTAACTTAATGTATTCATAGACAAAGCTAAAAAGGGTAATCCCAATACTATTGGCAGTTAGAGAGAGCCAACTTTCATAGCGATTCTTGGTTACGATAAAACCAAGTTCACTTCCCAAACCTTGAACCAAGCCAGACAAAAGGGCACCTAGACCAAATTGGCTACCATAAAGAACTTCAGCAAGCGCAGCTAGCCCTTCTCCAATCGTTGCGCTTCCCACTCTTGGAACAAAGATGGCAGCAATGGGTGCAGCCATACACCAGAGACCAAAGAGGATTTCATTGGCAAAGGCCTGTAAACCAAGAGGTGCTAAAATCAGGGTGAGGATATCAAACAGATAGCCTGAACCCACAAAAACGCCACCAAAAAAGATAGACAAGAAAGCAAGTAAAATAACATCTTTTAACTGCCATTTTTTCAACATAAAAAACTCCTTTTTTAAAGAAAAGTGGGGTATTCAAGGTGAGCTACCGAAAGGCTTAACGTCCAGCCTATCCTCTTTTGATAAACAAAAAAACTCCAATTACAAACGAGAATTAGAGTTTACCTTACAAGATTAGACAGTTCTTTTCGACATACGAAAAAAACCTTTTCACATTTCCCTTCGACAGTACTAACTGTATCAGGTTCAATGGGTATCATCTCAGCCTAAAGCACCCCAAATGTCTTTATTA
>NZ_JUQX01000031.1 GCF_001074565.1 Streptococcus pseudopneumoniae
GCTTCTAGATAGTGATGTAGATATTCGATATATTCAACAAATTCTTGGACATAGTTCTATATCAATCACACAAATCTATACTCACGTATCTCATTCAAAACAAAAAGAAATACTTAGTTCTTTTAATCCCGTATCAGTAATTCATTCTGAAATCGAGTAAGAGACATTTCCAAAGTCTACAGTTCACTTCATCTATTGTAGTTCAATCTTAATTAATAGATTTTATACTCAACAAAAGCAAAAGCATACAAAACTTCACTTTGAACTAGCATTTATACTATATTCCGTATTAAGCACTTCTGTAATTGTTTTTCTAAAATACAATCTTAAAATATTCTTAAATAAAACAAAAAAGTTTTGTCAAAAACAATTCCTGGATAAAATGAAGTAAATCTTACCGCAATAAAGCGTATAGTATCAAGTTTTTTCGGCTCTATAATATTTGTAGTGGGTAAATCCCCTGTGGATATTATGGAGCCTATTTTTGTGTAGAAAAAAGTCCCATAAAATCTATAATGAAAAGTAACCAAACCATCATTAGAAAGATTCATATGGAACAATTACATTTTATCTCAAAATTACTCGATATTAAAGACCCTAATATCCAAATTATGGATGTCATTAATAGGGATACCCACAAAGAAATCATCGCTAAACTGGATCATGAGTCTCCATCTTGCCCTTATTGTGGAAGCCAAATGAAGAAATATGACTTTCAAAAACCGTCTAAGATCCCTTACCTTGAAACGACGGGTATGCCTACTAGAATTCTCCTTAGAAAGCGTCGTTTCAAGTGCTATCAGTGCTCAAAAATGATGGTCGCTGAAACTTCTCTCGTTAATAAAAATCACCAAATCCCTCGTATCATCAATCAAAAGATTGCCCAGAAGCTGATCGAAAAGACTTCTATGACCGACATTGCCCATCAGCTGTCTATTTCAACTTCAACTGTTATTCGCAAGCTCAATGACTTTCACTTTGAACATGATTTTTCTCGTCTTCCTGAGATTATGTCTTTGGATGAGTACGCCTTCACCAAGGGCAAGATGAGTTTCATTGCGCAAAATTTTGATAATCTCAGTATCATCGCTGTTCTTGAGGGAAAAAAACAAGCTGTCATCCGAAATCACTTTCTGCGCTACGATAGAGCTATTCGCTGTCAGATGAAGATCATCACTATGGATATGTTTAGTCCTTATTATGACTTGGCTAAACAGCTTCGCTTTCTAATTTCTAGGCTCAGGCTGAAACAGTCTCCCAGACTGTTTCACTCCCAAATGCTAAAATCGTGTTAGATAGCTTTCACCCTTCGTTATTATATTTCTAAACTCAGGCTAAAACAGTCCACTGGACTGTTTTACTCCAACATCTAAGCCGTGCTATGAGTCGTGTTCGTGTCCAATTTATGAATCGGTTTGATCGAAAGTCTCATGAATACAAGGCTATCAAGAGCTACTGGAAACTCAGCGATAAACGTTTTTATCGCCCTACTTTTCGTATGCACTTGACCAATAAAGAGATTCTAGACAAGCTTTTGAGCTATTCGGAAGACTTGAAACACCACTATGATCTCTATCAGCTCCTGCTTTTTCACTTTCAGAATAAAGAGCCTGACAAATTTTTCGGACTCATTGAGGACAATCTAAAGCAGTTTCATCCTCTTTTTCAGACTGTCTTTAAAACCTTTCTAAAGAATAAAGAGAAAATCGTCAACGCCCTTCAGTTACCCTATTCTAACGCCAAACTGGAAGCGACTAATAATCTCATTAAACTCATCAAGCGCAATGCCTTTGATTTTAGGAACTTTGAAAACTTCAAAAAACGGATTTTTATCGCTCTGAACATCAAAAAAGAAAGGACAAAATTTGTCCTTTCTAGATCTTAGCTTTTCTTCAACCCACTACAGTTGACAAACATACTAAGATTAGTAGTGAAGAAATCTCCGACGGGAGAGAGTACTCACTACTTTTTCTTTATGTTAAAGTAGTGGTGTCTTGTAAAGTCGTAGGGCTCTATGGCGCTAGACGTCGCTTGACAAACTGGCAAGACACCTTGTTTTAGGTGGAGTTTGATCAAAGTATGTGGGACGCTAAACGTCGCGTATTGAAAATAAAATCACTAAAACATGGAATTATTCAAGACAAAAGAGGTAATGTCATGCGTGCAGTATTTGGAATTGATGTAAGTAAAACAAGTTCTGAGGTGGCAATTTTAGTCAACGGTGAGAAAGTTCACGGCTACACCATACTCAATGATGCCATTGGATTCAATCGCCTGTTGGGGGACTTGAAAACTGTTCATAACCCTGAGATTATATTTGAGGCCACAGGCGTCTATTCTCGACGTCTTCAGGCCTTTCTTGAGGAATGCGGTTACGCTTATACACGGCTAAATCCACTGGAAGCTAAGAAGCAATTGGACAGTCTGCGAGTTCGTAAAACAGATAAAATTGACGCTGAAAAATTGGCTAAATCTCAGCTTGTGCACAATCGTAAACCAACTTACGTGCAGGAAGAAGTTTATCAACACCTGCGTGATTTAAGCCGTTTCTATCAAAATATGACCGAAGATCTTGTTCGAGCTAAAAACTGTCTGCATAAGGTTCTACAAGTCACCTTTCCTGAATTGGAAAATCTCTTATCCACACCAACTGGAGAGCAATATTGGAACTTATAGTAGATTGAAATAAAATGTGAACAAGTCGATTAGGAAAGTTAAATTAATTTCTAGAAGTATTTTAGCAGTCACGGCGTACTTTTATAGATTCAATCCACTATAGTGATGGCTTTTCCATGTAAAGAGTTTGTATTAAGCCTATCTCAAAGTGACTTGTATGAGATTATCCGTCAATCTACCTCCAAACGCATCTCTGAAAAGCGTATTGCTTACCTGACTGATAAACTTATAAAACTCGCTAAACAATCTTTTTGTGCGGTCAAGAAAACCTCTCCAATGCTTGAAGAGGTTCGTTACTATGCCCAAGAATTGCTTCGTCTTTCTGAACGCAGACAAGTTGTCTTAAACGACATGGTAGCTCTAGCTCAGCCTTTACCAGAGTATGGCATCTTACGGTCAATTCCTGGCATCGCAGAAACCACAGCGACATCTATCATTGGCGAATTGGGAGATATTCGTCGCTTTCAGTCTACCAATCAAATCAACGCTTTTATTGGCATTGACCTGAGACACTATGAATCTGGGAACTTTCTCGCTAAGGAACACATCACTAAACGAGGTAATCCCTATGCCAGAAAAATCTTGTTCAAGTGCATTCACAACATCGCTTCAGCTAGTCATACCAATCCCTGCCATATCGCTGACTTTTATGAGAAACGAAAAAGACAATCGACAATTGCTTCAACTAAGCCACATACGATTGCCTCTATACATCGTCTCATTCGAACAATGTATTACCTCATTACGCATAACAAACTTTACGATTATTCTTTGACCCAAAATCGATAAGGCTGTCTATGCCGTATTATTGTAACACCTTGTTTCAAAAAATACAAGATGAGGTGTTTTTTAGCATGCCCTTTTATGGATCAAAAAGTGTTAAAAATAAGACAGTAACCTCAGAATGGCTACTGTCTTATCTCTTTTTTTAATTAAAGTTTTGATAGACTTGACAAATGGTAGAAAAGAGCCCAAAAAGCAACGGCATCAAATCCGTTGTTTTTTGTTATATATGAAGACTTTTGTCCCAGTTTCAATATTGTACTAAAATACTATTATCGAAACACTGTTAGATAGATAGATCTTAATGTCAAAATAAATACGAATCAATTCCGTACTCTAGAAAGCTATTTAAATCAACTGCTTTCAGTTTAATAAAAAGAAAAATCGCCATGTATTATCAAGGGTTATCTCGCTTAAAAACTAAATTTCAGGAATAACTAGAGATTATCGTCACGAAGTTGATAGGTCTCAAAAAGTTATAAAGCAGGTGATTGGTATATCATATTCTAGAATATAGCCAAAAATAGTGAAATATTTTTACAAAAACGCCAAATTGTGACAAAATGAGACTTTCGGAATTGATTCATACAACAAAACTTATAATTTCAATGTCCTATTTGTTATATATCAGGTATTGATAACTTACAAATAATTCTATGATTTTTTACAATAAGACACCATATAATTATCAAAAAAAATATTTGTTTCAAAAGTATATCCTAGTTTATTTGAAATAATAGGAGAATCGCTAATAAAAAACTCAATCTCTTTTAAATTTGTAATTCCGGTACCTTTACATTTGAAATAAGATTCTTTTAATGTCCAAAGCTGGTAAAAAAATTTTTGGGGGGAACTACTTTTATAAAATTGTTGCATTTCACATTCAGTAGCAAATTCCTTTAAAATTGTTTCAAAATCTAAATCTTTCATTATTTCTATATCTATACCTACTGGTGTAGAATCAAAGATAATCACAGCAAACTCTCCGGAATGACTAACATTGAAATATATATTGCTTTCCGAAACAAATGGTTTACCATATTTATCGATAGATATAACAATCTCCTCTTTTGGAATCTTATCAACTTCTTCAATCACTTCCCTTATCAATTTTTCACCACAAATAGCTCTATGTCTGTCCTCAATATATTTATAACTTTTGATGACTTTTCTTCTAAATGAACCACATATACCTAAATATCTTATATATTCTATTTCAGATAAATCAAAAATAGAAGTAAATCTTAAGTTATTCATAATTTAATTCACTGATTTTGATTTTATTAAAAGTTCTATAGGTTGAAAATAACGATAATTGATAGATTATAGTGATAATAATGGCAGATAATATCATATAATCCACGGTAACGAAAAATTCTATATAAATTTCTACTACTGAATTTATATATTTGGAAAGTATTTTAAATAAATTATTCAATCCTAATAAGCCTAAAATCATTCCTAAAATTAGTGCGACAGTATATATGTTTACTAACATATTCATAATCTGTTTTTTTGTATAGCCTAGCAAGATAAAAATCGAAATACTTTTTTTATTGTCTCGAATGTTTAGGAAAGCCAATAAAATTGATATACTGAAAACAATAAATAATGTAATAAATATTATACTTGGAATCAAAGTTAAACTACTAGTTAATAAATTCTTCAATTGCTCAATTTTATCATCCTTTGTTTGGTAATCAGCACTATCAGTTTCAGATATTAATTCATCAGTGTACTTTCTATTGTAACTTGTGGTAGTCAAATCATTGTTAACTTTATTAAGAAAATCACTATTCAAGTACAGAGTATTATCATAATAAATTGGATTTATAGCTGCAACTACAACTGATAGAACGTCTCCATCACTTGATTTTATCTTCAACTTATCACCCTCATTCAGTCCATATTTTTCTGAGAGTTTCTTTGAAATTATAATTGAATCCTCGGATGTTAGGCTCTTAAAAATATTTTCATGATTAGAGGCAAGGATTTTTATTGAATTAAATTTTTGATTTACAAATTGAACGCTGTGGTTTTCCCAAGAATCATCACCTATATTTATCATCAAGTTTGATATATACGAAACTGATTCAGTATTTTCACCATCATCTAGTTGCGTATTCTTATAAATATATTCATACTTATAATTTAAAGAATTAGAATACTGTAGCACAGGTTTACTTGCAATATTCGAAAGTGACAACGCAAAGTTTAAAAGGAAAAATGAGATGAAACCCATAAATATAACTGAAAAAGTCCGAGGAATATTTTTTAACAAATTATTATTTTTTACTCTCCAAATAAACGGTAACTTATCCCAAATTTTATTAAGTTTTCCAAATAATTTGTAATTTAATTTTAGTTTTTCACGTTCATATATACTCTCAAGAACATCTACCGACATAAGTCTATAAACCACCAATATATTAAAGCAACTAAGAATGGTACTTAAACTCAACAACAATAATAAACTAGCAAATAGATCAAGCGAAGGTGTGATATTGCGAAAATTAAAAGTAGTTAGATATGTTTCAATAAATGTAAATGATTGCAAATAACCAATTAAATAACCAACACAAATACCAATGATAATAGGTATATTCATAACAATAAAAGTTAAAGATAGTTGAAATTTATTATAGCCAATAGCACGTAAAATTCCTAAACTCTTAGAATATTTCTTAATTTGATTATCTAATATTTGAAATAGTAGAAGAGCCACAACAAAACTCAGTATTGTTAAACTTAAGTACATAATTGATAAACTAGTTTCAAAATTTGATTGAAATGATTCAAAATTCGACAGGTCTTTACTTTTAGTAACTTGACTTATCTTTTCATCCTGTAACATTTTCAATATCTCATTGTTAAATTTATTTTCATCTAAATTATCATTGAATTTAGCTACAAAACTATACTCCTCCTCTCCATCAATGTTCACATAATCTTCATCATTTAAAAACACTCCTGCATTATATTGATTACCAATTTTCTTGGAGTAAACAGAATTATAAATCAAACTTTCTGAAGGTTGATAATATAATCCAGCAATTTTAAATATATTATTCTGAATTTCAATAGAATCTCCAACATCAAGATTTTGCAAGTTGGCATATTGCACAGAGAGTAATACCTCTCCTTTAGATAAATCTTTTGAACCTTTGGTTATCTGGATTTTATTTATTGTATTCTCTTTATTATATGAGGTGAAAAAATACGTATAGTCATTTTCAACAAGATATTTTCTTTTCACAATATTTGAATAAAAATCATACTGTTTCTCGATAGAACTGATTCTAGAAAGGTAATATGGGCTTAAATCAATTTTATAATTATTTACAAGTTTTTCCATATCTAAGTCTGCCGACTCTAAAATATCATATTTCTGAACTATTTCTTTGAATTCATCTTCAGTTAATGATATTTCTGGTAAAACTCTAAATTCCTCTATATTACTACTTTGTAATTCATTATTGTAAGCATTCTTCAATGGAATATTCCCATAATATAGATATGATGATAGGAAACCTATTGACAATCCTAAAAAAAATAAAAGTACTATAAAGAGTTTGTTCTTTAGCATTCCATTTATATTATTTTTAAATATATTTTTCATTAATTCCAATCCACCTCATCAACACTTAGAGGAGACTCATTCAAGACTTCCTTGATTATTTTGCCGTCTCTCATATGAATTACTCTATCAGCAATTTCAGCAATTTGTATATTATGAGTAACTAAAATTATTGTCAAATTTTCTTGCTTTTGAATTTCTTTTAAAACTTTTAATACCTTAACACCATTCTCTGTATCTAAAGCACCTGTAGGTTCATCACAAAAAAGAATCTTAGAATTTTTAGCTAAGGCTCTAGCAATAGAAACTCTTTGTTGCTCACCACCAGATAGTTGACTTGGGTATTTTTCTAACTTATTTTCAAGTGAAAGTAGGCTCAGTATCCTTTCAATACTCACTTTCGAATTAGAAGATGATAAGTATCTACCTGTTTCAATATTATCTCTTACATTTAAGTTTGGCAATAAGTGATATTGTTGGAAAACAAATCCAATATAATCTTTTCTAACTTTTAGTAGTTGTTTATTATTTGAGTGTTCTACCTTTTCTGAAAAGATAGTAAGCTCTCCATTATCAAATTTCTCTAGGGTGCTTAATGAATTTAATAGCGTTGACTTCCCAGAACCTGAACTTCCTAGTATACAAATAAACTCTTTTTCATAAATGTCTATTGATACCGAGTCTAAAGCGCAAATTCTAGTCTCTCCAGAACCATAATATTTACTTAATCCTTTTGCACTCATTATGGGCTTTATACTAGAGGCCATTATATCTTTAAGGATTTTACGATTCTTTTTCAAATTATTTTTTTCAGTCAACATAGTCAAATGATTCCCAAAACCATTAATCAATTCAAAATTATCACCTGCGATTTTAGTCCAATGTCTCCTAGTATCTTTAGAAAGATCTGTAAATACATCTTCTGATAAGATATTATATATTTTTGTATTATTCAACAATATAGTTTTATTCTTATTTGATTGAGAAAACTCTTGATATATTTTTGCTTCAGCAAGAAAGTTAGAACGTTCAGAATTAAGGATATTCAACACATTTTCATCCAAACTTTCTCTACTTAGATTACTTTGAACCAAAAAATTCTCTAACATATCGTCAATATTTTCTTCAGTAACAGTTGTAAATTCTAAACCATCCTCCCACTTAGAACCATCCAACATAATAATCTTATCTACAGTTTTATTGTATTTGTTTTCTAAACAAACTGATACCTCGTAAGCAATATTCGCTCCTCCTGAGTAGCCAATTAATATAATGGAAGTATCATTGTTATTAGCAATATACTCTGCAATATTCTCAATTAATTGGTTATCAGAATTTAAATGAAATATATGTGCTTTGTAAGCTAATTCAGTAAAGAGAGATTTATAAATTGGTAAATAGGCGACTTTTAACATCGCAGGTGGAAAAACATAGATATTGTCGTTTAAAGTATCGTTAATAATATCAACATACTCATTCCTATTGCTACCATTATAACTCAATATTTGGTTTATCAAGCTATTATCATTCTTAGGGTTACTACTAAGCAATTCAAGTTGTTTTATAGAATCAACCAACTTATTTTTAAAAGTATTAGCTAACCGTTTTAGTTTCCAATTAGAGAATATTTTTCTATCATAAATAAAGTTAGCTACCAAAGTCCCCCCATAAATAGAGATATTAAGAATCAAAGGATTTTGCATTTGAGTACTCTCAGCTACTTCCTCTCCTATATTTTCTGGCAACAAATTAAAAGTACTATTTTCATAAGATTGTGATTCAAATTCTCCTAAGAAATTGAACATAATTGAACTAAATTTATCTTTACTTTTATTTTTTTCTTTTAAATATAATTCATAGCTCAGTCCACCATTGGGAACACTTTCCATTTTGTCATGAACATAGTCTATTTTACTCATAAAAGATTTATTAAAGGTTTTTAGGTTAAATAAAATAGGATAGACGGTTGTAAACCAGCCCACAGTTCTAGAAATATTTAGATCCATGACTTCAGAAGAACGCCCATGCCCCTCCATATCAATTGATAATTGCTTCTCTCGCTTATATATTTTAGCATAGGAATCTAAGAAGCAAGATAATAGTAGATCATGTAGTCTAATTTCACTATTATTGTTTACTAGTTTTTGTACTCTATTTATTAATGCTTGATCAATTTTCACTTCCATTTTTTTAGCTTCAGAGTATTTACATGGTAAATACTCTGAATTATCAAATGTGATTTGATTTTCTTCCCAGAATTCCATATCTTCTGATAAATCAATAATGCTTTTATCTCTTAGTTCACTAGCAAACTGTTTTACAGAAACAGTCTTCAACGGCAGTGACGCTAAATCGTTATTATGAGAATATAGATTTCTAAAATCATCAAACAATATTCTTAGTGTAACAGCATCTGAGGTAAAATGATGGAGTATAAATAGTAAAAATTCTCCTTCTTCAGTATCGAAAACAACTATTTTGAACACAAGACCATCTTTTAGTGATAAAGTTTGATGCTCTTTTGTTGCATAACTTTCCATCTCACTTTTTCTACATTTTATCAAAATAATATTTTGCTTATTTTTTAATTCTTTATAATCTAATAAAGTTGAAAAATTTTCACCATAATTATAGCTAATCCTTAACGAATCGTGATGTCTCAATAAAGTATGGTAAACACGATTAACTAAGTTCAAATCTAATTTTTCATTTGATTTGATTAATAATGACTGATTAAAATGATTAATAACGGATTGACTAATTGACTCACTAAACCTTCTATGACTTGGAAGTAATTCCACTTCTCCTACAACCTCATCTTGTGGGATATAATTACTATTTTTTTGTATAAATTTTGAAAGGTCTTTTAAAATAGGGAAATTCAATATATCAGCCACTTTTATATTATAATCACTTAATAAAGAAATAATGCGAATAGCTTGAATAGAATCTCCACCTAAGTTAAAAAAATTATCTGATAAACTTATTTTCTCATCTTGAAAAATTGTTCTATATGCTTTAACTACTTTACTTTCTGAATCAGTCATATCTGCACTATCTTTTTCAGGAACAGAACTATTTTGTTCATGTCTTTCCATAACAAATTCTTTTAATTGATTAGTGTCAACCTTTCCACTAAAAGTCATAGGTAGTCCATCAAGATGAATGATATCTCTAGGAATCATGTAATATGGTAACTTTTCAGCTAAAATTTCTTTACAATATGCAGATGATAAGCTTTTGTTGGATACTACGAAACTATAGATATTCTTTTTCTCGACCAAACTATGAGAAGCAACTACTCCTTTAATATTTAATAAGCATTTATCTATTTCTTCTAATTCAATCCTATATCCATTTAATTTTATTTGTGAATCTCTTCGGCCTATGGTAATCATATTCCCCTCAGAATTCCAATAACCTAAATCTCCAGTGAAATATTCAACTACATCATCTGTTTTTCTAAACACATCTTTATTTAAGTCTAAATTAGTGTAACCCAATGATAGCCCTTCTCCTGAAATAACGATTTCTCCAATTTGCCCGATTCCACAAATTTGATTATCATTTTTTATTTTCACCTCGACATTATAAATAGGCTTACCGATTGGAATTCTACTTAGTTCGATATCCTTTCTTCCACATTTATAAAACGTTGAATCGACGGTTGCCTCAGTAGGCCCATAAACATTATATACAGTTGAGCTAGGCGAAGCTCTATAAATCTGTCCCAATACTTTGGAGGTTAGATTTTCTCCGCCGATTACATACAAATCTACATTTAAACTATTTGACTCGTATTGCCCCACTAACAAGTCTATATAAGATGGGGTACCATCTATAATTCTTATATTATTTTCGTTAATGTAATTATATAATTTTTTGGGGGTATATTTTAAACTGTCATCAATAAGATACAAGGAAAATCCAAACATTAATGAAGTAAAAATTTGTTGTACTGAAGCATCAAATATTGGATTTGCAATTAAGCCAATATTGGCTCCTTGATATTTATGATAAATTTCATTGTATAAAAAGTTAACCAAATTGATTACAGATTTTTCCTTTACAAGTACCCCCTTAGGATTTCCAGTTGTTCCAGAAGTATATAAAATATATTGAATCTCATTATTGATTTTTTTAGGTTTTGTATTTGATAAGTAAATATCTTGAGTAGAAATTACCTTCCTAACGTTAAAACTTCTTAACTCTGAAACATTCACTGTATCAGAATCCGATAATATAATTCGGGCATTCGAATCTTCTATTATAAATAACAACCGTTCTTTACTAAACTTCTTATCAACTGGGACATAAATACAACCTAGTTTTATAGAAGCAAGCATACTAGCAATTAACTCAATATTTTTGTCAAATAACAATATAATCCTATCCCCTTCTTTAATTCCCTGACGAACTAAGAAGGATTCAATTTTTGATACATTATTTGATAATTCACAGTAAGTCACTGTTTTTTCTTCAGAGACAATTGCTATATCTTCTGGCCTATTATTTACTTGATGTTCAAATTGATCGAATATGGAATTGAATTCAATCGAAATATTCTGACCCTTAGAATAGCTTAATACCCTACTTTTTTCATTTTCGTCACACAATGACAACTCCGAAATTGGCTTATTTGGAAACTTGATAACAGAATCAATTAAAGTTACAAACTGATTCATATATACTGCTATTTCCTCTCGAGAAAAAATACCTGGATTATAGTTGATATCTAGCTCATAGCCTTCATGATTGATAACAGCCAAAGTCAATGGGTACTCGGTATGTTCAGGTTTATTGTCTATTGTTAATTTTAAATTCTTAATCTGATCTTCTGGATTATTGTCAACATAATAGTTTTCAAAGATAAATAAACTATTAATCAAATTTCTATTATGATTTTTAAGCTTTAAAGTTTCAAATAACGGAAAATAATCAAACTGCTCACTATCCAGATTAGTACTATAAAGATGTTTTAGATATTCGATAGAACTCAAATTATCTTTAAAATTCACTCTGGTAGGTACTGTGTTAATAAATAAGCCTAGCGCTCCTTCTATTCCAGGTAAATCTCCTCTTCTACCTGATACCACTTTTCCGAAAACAATATCTTTGGTAAAGTTCTTTTTGGCCAGAAAGACTCCCCAGCAAAATTCTAATAAAACACTTAATGTAATTCCAGTTCGATTACAAAATTCTTTATATTCTTCAATTTGATTTGTATTAAGATTATATTGAAGAATTCCATCGTTGGATTTTTTAAAATTTTCTTCCCTAGATTCAAAGGTAAAATCTTCATCATAATCTGAAATAAAATCTGACCAATACTTTCTCGCAGCAGTAAAATCTTGAATGTTTAACCAATCTATATATTTCTTGTAGTCAAATGTTTTTCCAATTGACGATAAAATTTCTTTATATCCATTACCATCATTTAGCATTTCATAATATTTGAAAAAATCATTTAGCAGGATAGACATACACCAGCCATCCAATATTATATGATTAAAGCTCCAAATAATTGTTATATCACTGCTACTATTTAGTATAATTGTCGCACGCAGTAGAGAGTCTTTTGTTAAATCAAAGCCTCTTCGAATGTCAGCTTCTTCTATACTTTTTATGGATTTTTGCTCATCCAATTCAATTACATTAACTTCAATCTCCCTATTTTTCAAAACAATTTGCTTAGGCTCAGAACCTGAATTATAAAATATAGAAGTTCTTAAAACGTCATATTTCCTACTCAGAATTTTAAAACTGTTTACTGCATTATCAATATTAAATTTCCCTTGCAAATTAATTGACTTCTGGACAAAATATGTACTATTACCAGACTTAATATAATTAAATAACATACCTTTTTGCATAGGTGTCAAACTATAGACTTTTTCTATATTATTCTGTGCCACATCAATCTCCGTTCTAATTATATAAATTAGTTAATTCTTCCCACAAATCACTATCTAACTCTTCGTCAGATACATCTGATTGTGTAATAATCTTATCATTTTTATTTACTAAGAACTCTTCAATTTCCTCGAAAAAGGTCATTATATCTAATTCGATTTGATTGGAATCAATATCAATACTTTCATTAATCTTAAAATCAAAAATAAGATTATTACCATTGTTAATAATATCAACAACAAAATCTGAGTTGAAGGTATTTTTTTCACTTCGAATTTGTCCCGTCTCTCTTTCAGAGATACTAAAAGTTTTATTTGTATTTGCTTCTTTTTTTACTTCACCTAAATAATTAAAGGTTAAGTTTGCTCGATACGAAAACCCTTCCTGAACTTTTATTAACCCAAATTCTACCTGGTGTTGGCTAGCCCTATTTATAGAATCTTTCAATCTAATTATTGAAGATAAATAGTCTAAATCTCTATCCATGATAATTGGGTATATAGCTGTAAACCAGCCTACAGTTCTCTCGTTTGCAATATGTTTAGTTGCTATTGTTCTTCCATGTCCCTCCATATCAATGATGATTTTTTTAGGTAAATAATTATTTAACACTGTTATAACAGCTGCTAACAAAATTACATTATTGTCTGCACCTAAAATATTCTGTACTTTTTTCATTATATTTTCTGCAATTTGATTATCAAAAACTATTTTACTTTCATTATAACTGTATGAACCACCTTCAATTGATGGTTGATTCTTTACAGTTTCTATAGTTGTATTCCAAAAAGTTCTTTCATTATCAAAAGCAGCTGATTGTTCATATTTATCTAACTCTGAAATCCAATTTTTAAACGATATAGTTTTTAACGGTAATTTAACGTTAGAGTATTCATCTTTTTCATATAAGAAGTTTAAATCATCAATTATAATTCTCCAGGAAACAGCATCAATTATCAAATGATGAGCTACCATAAATAAAAATTGCTTTTCTCCCATTTCAATTAATCTTATCTTAAATAAAGAAGAACCATCAAAAGAGAATGATTTTTGACATATTTCAAAGTATTGGGCCATTTCTTTATCTGCTGTAAATTTAACAACCTCAAAATCTAAATATGATTCATCTTCTTTACAAATTATTAATTTTCCATTGGATATCACTGCCCTAAGCATGTCGTGATATCTAAAGATAGAAGATAATATATCATTCAGCTTTTCAAAATTTAATCTCTTATTACACTCTAACAATATCGACTGATTATAGTGCTCTGGAGCTATATAGTTTGAATTGAAAAAATCAGAGATGATAGGAGTACTTCCAACTTCTCCAAAAACTGGCAAATGACTATCGTTTCGTACACTGTCTTTACAAACAAGAGCAATCTCCGAAACTGTTGGATTGGTTACAACCTCTTTTGTGCTAATTTCAAGACCTAATACCCTTAGTTTAGAAACTAGCATCATATTTTTGATGGAGTCTCCTCCAAACTCAAAAAAGTCGTCATAAATACCTAACTTATCATTACCTAAAATTTCTCTAAAGACCCTTAAAATTTCTTTTTCACGTTCATTCCTTGCATCTTTGAATTCTCGAACATCTCCAAAATCAATATCAGGTAATTTTGATGTATCTAATTTACCATTATTCGTTAACGGCAGTTCAAGTAAAGAAATAAAATATTTAGGAATCATATAAGAAGGTAGTAGTTTTCTTAATTCTTGAATAAGATCTTGTTTGTCAATCTCAAATCCTTTTTTATAAACAATATATGAATATAGACTTATATTCCCAGTTCTATCAACTTTATCTATAACTATACAATCATCAATTTCATTAGAGAACCTCCTTAAAATTTGTCCTTCAATTTCTTTTAATTCAATCCTATAACCATTAATTTTAACTTGTTTATCTATTCGTCCCATATACTCTATACTACCATCAGGTAATAATTTAGCTAAATCACCTGAACGATATATATTTTTTTCTAGAGTATTTGAAAATACAAACTTACACTTTGTTAATTCAGAGTTATTCAAATAGCCTGAAGAAAGTCCTTCTCCATATACACAAATTTCTCCCGGAACTCCTATTCCTGCAATCTGGTCATCATTCATTAAGTATAGTCCCATCGTTGGTAAAGGATTGCCTATATTACTTATTCCTTTTTCAATATCACTCCCCTCAATTTTATTATATGTCACATGCACAGTCGTTTCAGTTATGCCGTACATATTTACAAAAGTCACATGATTATTTCGATAATAAAATTCTTTTAATTTTAGTGGGTCTAATGCTTCACCACCAAAAATTATATATTTTAATTTAGGTAGTTGTATATCTCCTATTGCGACCATTAAAGCATAAAACGAGCTAGGAACTTGATTTAAAATAGTAACTCCATATATCTGAAGTAGTTCTATAATAGCATAGTTATCATGAACATCTTCCAAACTTGGAATAACAAGAGTGCCTCCATTCAAAATAGCACCAAAAATTTCCCATACAGAGAAATCAAAACCATAATAATGGAATAAAAGCCATACGTCTTCATTATTAAAAGAAAAATGATTCTTATCATGAAACAGTAATCTTATTACATTTTTATGGGAAATTTTGACTCCCTTTGGTTTCCCAGTAGTTCCTGAAGTGTAAATAACATATAACTGATCATCAGGCGACAATTCTATTCCTAAATTATCTTCTCGTTCTTCATCTGCAACAAAGGTTTTAAAGTCTATTGAATTGTATTCCTCAATATGCAAAGTTTTATTCGTTGATAAAAGAATTAATTTAGCATCACTATCAGATAACATAAAATTAATTCTTTCTATAGGATAATTAGGGTCAATAGGAATATATCTGGCTCCAACTTTAATAATTGCTAGTATATTAATGATCAATTGGAGGTTTCTATCAGAAATAATAGCTACTGAATCACCCTTTTTGATTCCTTTATTTAACAAAACTCTTGCTACTTTATTTGCTTCTTTATTCAGCTGATCATATGTGAGTTTTATTCCATCATAAATAAGTGCAGTCTTATCCAAGTTATCCTCACAAATTTTTTCAAAATGTGATTTTACATCTGAAATTGGATACGTAACCTTATCTAATAAATTTATTTTGTCATATAACGCTTCCTCAGCCTCATCAATCATTTTTAGAGATGAAATTTGATAATCAGTTTTTTGCAAACCATTAAATAGAATATTATTTACTTGCCTATTAATATTATCTATTTCCTCTTCACTAAATACGTCATCCAAATAGTCAAAATCAATCTTGAAAGTTCCGTCTTCCCAACAATTTAGACTAATCGTCAAATTATTCGACTGGTACTGACAGTTCTCCCAAGAAATTTTAAATTCATCAGAAAACTCTTTTTTAGCTGTTTGGTAATTTATAATTACATCAAATAGATCTCCTTTGAACCCAAAATTTTCAGTTAATTCTTGTTTAAGACTTGTATAGTTAAATTTGCTATGTTTAAAGATATTTGTCTTTCTTTTATCAACTTGGTTTACAAATTCAGTAAATTTTAGTTCCTTCTCAATTTTAATATTTATCGGTACTGTATTAACGAACATTCCCATTGTATTCTTTTGATTTTTACCAAATCTACTATGCAATGTAGTTCCTATATTAACTTCTTCTACCCTGTTTATCCTTGACATAAAGATTGAAAAAGCTGCCATATAAATAAAAAGTTCCGAAACATTATTCTGTACTGCAAAATTTTTCAATTCAGCTGATTCAGAGTCACTAAGATTGAAAGATTTTCTTCTAACTCTATAACTTTCCGTCTTTTTGCTGGAAAGATAGGAATTATTTAAGTTATATTGAAATTCCGAAATCCAAAACTTCTTATCTCTATCAATTTTCTTACTGTGTTTATAATTATTTTCCGCATCTAATACCTTAGAATAGGCCCCCCTCTCAATCTTTGAAAAAGAATTTTTTTCATAACCTCTGTAGGTAAAAATAAATTCATTAACTAACAAACCAACTGAAAAAGCATCCGATATCAGATGATGAACTTTAAAATATACTCCAAAACCATAGTCTTTTATAATTATCCCATAAAAATCAATCAAAAAATCTAAGTTTATCCGTCTAAAATCATGAGTTTCTTGCCATGTTTCAAATTCTTTAAATGAATCAAATTCTAACACTTGAAATCCATATTGGTTAGAGTTATTCAAAACTTGAAATATAGTGACATCTTTCTTTATTAAACTCAGTTTAAAAATATCATTATTTAATACAATTGTTTCCAAAGTTTTTCTAAAAATCTCATTATCTACCTCACCTTTAAAAACAGCATTGACACCAATTGAGTAATCTCCTTCAATCAACTGTGAAAATGTTCCAATTTGATTCTGTGATAATGTTAGTAACTCTTTCATTTTTTCTCTTCTCCTAGTTATTAATTTTATATAAAGCCCAAAATTCCATTTTTTTGTCAATTAAATCTTCAAAATTTCCAGTTTCTACTATTTGTCCATTTTTCATCACAATTATCTGGTCAAACTTTTCTAAAACTTTTTTATTGAGCCTATGTGATATAACGATTTGTGTAACTTGATTCATATCTAATAAGACTTCTTCAATTTGATTAGTCGTCTTATTATCTAGAGATGAAGTAGCCTCATCAAATATAATTATCGGAGACTTTTGCAATAAAGCTCTTGCAATCGCAACTCTTTGTTTTTCTCCTCCAGAGAGATTCCTTCCGTTTTCTCCACATTTATAATGGAGCCCTCTTTTATCCACTAAATTTTTTAATTGTGATTTTATAATAACTTCTTCTAAAAAATCATGTTCAAAGTTGGAAAATAAAGTAATGTTATTAAGAATAGAGTCATCAAAGATAAATACTTCTTGTTGCATAACTGAAATATTTCTATATAGCACTTCTTCATTAATATTTTTTACGTCATTTTCTCCAATTGTTATTGAACCACTATAGTTTGTCCAGAATTTTTGCAATAAATTTAATAAAGTTGTCTTTCCACTGCCACTCTGTCCTACGATTATATATTTCTTCCCATACTCAAACTTAAGTGATATATCTTTCAAAGCATAAGTATCAGAGTTGGTGTGTTTAAAAGAAACATTAGCAAATCTTATATCCTTCTTAAAATCTTCACTAATAGACTTCATAGGTTGCTCACATTCAATATAAAGAAGCTCTTCAACATTTTCTAAAATATTGTTAACTGATTGGAACTTCAAAATAGATTCTGGAATAATTTGGATAGGAATAACAATAAAATTTAGAAGCTGGATGTACGCTACAATAGTACCAAATGATATTTTTCCTTCCATTACTTGACTTGCTCCTATATAAAATAGAATAAATACCATTATATTTGTACTCATTGTTGAAAAACTTTTTGAGAGATTTAATATTTTTTCTTTTTCAAGTTCATAACTTTCAAGTGAAAGTAATTTGTCTTTGCATATTTCTGTAACTATATTTTCAGCCCTAAATAATTTAATCGTATGAAAACCTCCTATAATATCATTAAGTAATTTTGATACTGTGTTTTGATATTCTTTTACAAGCTTTTCCGATTTAGGTAACATTTTTTGAAAAATTCCACCAATTAATGATGAAATAATTGAGGTAAATAAAATACCTATAAATAGATGTACATCGAAAAATACCATAATTGAAAGGGACAAGAGTAAGGTAACAACATTTTGGAAAACAACAATTATGTTATCTATAAAATCTAGTCTCATTTTTTCTAAATCACTAGAAAAAAAAGTAGAGTATTTGGAAGAATTTAATTGATTTAGAAAACTAATTTTTTTTGAGAATAAAGTTTCAATAAAATAAGTTCTTAAATTATTATATGCTTTAGAAACATATTGATTCTTAAAATACGAGGAAATGAATGATACAAATAAAAAACCTATAATATATAAAAGTGAATAAATTAATAGTGAGTTCAGTCTCACTTTATTTCCTTCAATTGCAATATCAATAAAATTTTTTAAAATTATAGCTGACATAATATTAAAAAATGAAATTATAACTGAAAAAACAATTGATAAAATAAATTTAATTTTATTTTTCTTAAAAAGTATTCCTATATATTGATACATGAACCCTCCAATAATAGTTTGATATTTGAATTATATCATTTTCAAAGTTTTAATTCAATTATAAAGTACATGGTGAAATTAATTGACTGTTACGGAATAGAGTTCGTCAAAAAAGGGAAAAATCAATACTATTCTCCAGAACTAAAACAAGAAATGATTGATAAAGTTTTACATGAAAACTGGTCTCAAGATAGTGTTTCTCTAGAATATGCTCTCCCAAATCGTGGTATGCTTTCAAATTGGCTGGTGCAATACAAGAAAAACGGGTATACTATTGTTGAGAAAACAAGAGGGAGACCAGCTAAAATGGGACGTAAACGGAAGAAAACTTGGGAAGAAATGACAGAATTAGAACGACTCCAGGAGGAGAATGAACGTTTACGGACTGAGGTGGCTTACCTAAAAAAGTTAAAAGAGCTGGAAGACCGGGACGAAACCCTAGAGCGAGAAAGGCAGAGACAGTTAGAGAGATGGTCTCAGGAGGATTTCGTTTAGATTTACTTTTTGAAACGGCTGACTTGTCTCGCTCAACTTACTACTACCACTTGAAACAGCTGGGTAGAGCGATGATAAAAATCAATGTATCAAAGCTGAAATACAGGCAATTTATACTGAGCACAAAGGCAACTATGGCTATCGGAGAGTTACTCTTGAACTAAGAAATCGCGGTTTTGTAGTGAATCATAAGAAAGTTCAACGTCTGATGACGGTCCTTGGTTTAAAGGCTCGAATTCGTCGGAAACGAAAGTATTCTTCCTACTAAGGAGAGATTGGCAAGAAAGCAGAGAATCTCATTCAACGCCAGTTTGAAGCATCAAAACCAATGGAAAAGTGCTATACGGATGTGACAGAGTTTGCCATTCCAAATAGCACACGGAAACTCTATTTATCGCCTGTTTTAGATGGCTTTAACAGCGAAATCATCGCCTATAATCTTTCAACTTCACCAAACTTAGAACAAGTGAGAGCTATGTTAAACCAGGTATTCACAGAGAAACACAATGAAAATACCATTTTACACAGCGATCAAGGTTGGCAATACCAACACGATTCTTATCATCGGTTCCTAGAGAGTAAGGGAATTCAAGCATCC
>NZ_JUQX01000032.1 GCF_001074565.1 Streptococcus pseudopneumoniae
GCAATACAGAACTAAATCCTTTGGATAAATTAATTGTCTAACTTTTTGGGGTCAGTACACAATCTAACCCTTTTTAGTTTATGAATTTAAGAGAGTACTTTAAGCACTGCGACACTAGTATTGTCGATTACATTCGACTCTTTTGAACGACTATTTGTCACAAGCATTTCCAGATTTCCTGCATTTTCAAAGTAGAAGGAAGTTCCCTTTGCATTAAATACGACCAATAGATGTTCTGGTCCCCCGTGAATCTCGTAAACAATCCATCCGCTATTCTCTGCAGCAGTGTGGACAAAGACATGACGGTAAACTTCTTCATACGTAGGATAAGAAAAGGCGCTAGTCTGTGTTTTCAGTCGAATAATCTGACGAACAAACTCAATGCTCTCTTGTCTTTCATTGATCAAATCCCAGTTTATTTGGTTGACACTGTCAGGAGCGTTGTAACTATTCATAGCACGTTCTCGGTCTGCGGGAGTGAGTTGTCCATCTTCACCTGTCGGAATTAACTTGGTTCGACCAAATTCTTGGCCAATTTCCATAAAGGACATTCCTTGCATGAGGAGGTTCATTGCTGTCGCTGTCTCAACCTTGCGCATAATCTGGTCTGAACTTTGATCAGGATGAAGAGTCGCTAGTAAATCATGAAGATTGTAATTGTCATGGGCTTCAACATAGTTGAGAACCTGGTTTGGACTCAGATAAGAGCCCAATTCTCGGCTACCAAGAATAGCCTTGGCTACGATTGGTTCGGTGGCTGCACCACTGACAAATCCTGACTTGATTGCACCATAAACTTCTCCTCCTTTGATCGCATCACGCTGATCATCGTTGAAGAATCCAATATTTGGCATCTGGTAGGCATTGTCCTTCTTGGCCTTATCATAAGGTGCAAGACCTGTTCCCATATCCCAGCCTTCTCCATAAGTGATAATACGGGGATCAACCTCATCTAGCGCCCAACGAATTGCTTGCATGGTTTTGACATCATGAATACCCATCAAGTCAAAACGGAAACCATCAATATTGTATTCTTTCACCCAGTATAGGAGAGAATCAATCATGTACTTACGGAACATTTCATGTTCACTGGCTGTTTCATTTCCTACACCTGTACCATTTTGGAAGGTTCCATCTCGGTTCATGCGGTAGTAATAATCTGGAACTGTTGTCTGGAAAGGCGCATCAACCGTTGAGAAGGTGTGATTATAAACCACGTCCATGATGACACCAATTCCTGCATCATGATAGGCCTGAACCATGGTTTTTAGATCTCGAACGACCTGTCCTGGATCATCTGGATTACTAGAGAAACTTGGTTCTGGTGCATTGTAGTTTTGAGGATCATAGCCCCAGTTATAGGTTACGTTTCCTTCCTCATCGTACTCCTTATGGCGATCAAAGATAGGCTGAAGTTGAACATAGTTGCAACCAAGTTCTTTGATATAGTCAAAGGCGGTTGCTTGTCCGAATTGGTTAGTCGTTCCTGTCTGCGCAGCGCCGAGGAAAGTTCCTCGGAGATGCTTTGCCACTCCAGATGTTGGAGATTTGGTCAAATCTCGGATATGCATTTCACAGATAACAGCTTTACATGGATTTTCCAAACGCCAAGGAGCTTCTGTCCCATGTTTGACTTCAAATCCATCTACTTGTCTCTCTTTGTGTGAGAGAATAACAGAACGTTTTCCGTCAGGACTGGTTGCAATTGTATAAGGATCTCTTGTCAAACTCTTGTGATGAGGGAATTCAATCTGATACTGATAAGCCTTGCCAGCAAGATTTTCATCTAAATCTAGACCCCAAACACCAATGGTATTGTACTTATGACTATATGAATAGCTATTCCCACGCTCTAGATTATAGGTTTTCCAAATCGGAGCATCGTTGCTGGTATTTTCATAGACAACTACCTGTACAGCTGTAGCTGTAGGAGCCCAAAGTTTAAAGCTTGTCTGATAATCTGAAAGACTATAACCTAGTTCTCCTTGGTAGCCCCAGTGGTGATCGTAGCTAGCGCTATGGATTGCTTTATCAAAAGCAAATGGATTTTGATCTTTGTAGTAAGGACTAGCAATGGCTGGATTTTCAGAATAATAAACCGTCTCGTCGCCCTCTAAAATCCAAACTTCTGTCAGAAGCGGATAGTAGTTATAACGCACTGGATATTCCTTAATATTTCCATTAATCTCAACTGAGAATTTTAGGTTTTCTAACTTTTCTTGACTTGTAACTGTGAAAGAGAACTTTGCTCCAAAAAAGTCATTCTCATAATACAATTTTTCAACATTGTCCGCCTGTTTTCTACTAAATGAACAAGCAGTATAATCCCCATTCTTTCGATGAAAATGGATGACTACTGGGTATCTAAACATTTCTTTTCCTAATTTCTAATTTCAATTTAATTTTTTTATGTGGTGCTGATAGATTCAGCAATTTAATCTCTGACTGACAATAGACTCAATCTATGTAAAAAAATTCAGGAGAGATTATTTCTGACTATCTAAGACCTAGCTGGCTGCTATTCTTTACAAACTTTCCAACCAAGCTTCATCTCGAACTTCGATACCAAGTTCTTGTGCTTTTTGGAGCTTGCTTCCTGCATCCGCTCCTGCTACGACTAGATCTGTTTTCTTGGATACACTGCCTGTTACCTTAGCTCCCAGACTTTCGAGTTTGCTTTTTGCTTTTGAGCGCGTGAGACGTTCCAATTTTCCTGTCAGAACTACTGTCAAACCTGACAAGGCTGCATCTGCTACTACAGTCTGACCTTTGTAGGCCAGATTGACCCCTGCCTCTTTCAACTCATCTAAGAGAATCTTAGACCCTTCGGTAGCAAAATAGGTCTGAAGGCTTTGGGCAATTACACCACCCAAGCTTTCAATACTTGCCACTTCCTCTGGATCTGCCTGAGCCAGATTTTCAATCGTATGGAAATGTTGGAGCAAGAGCTGACTAGCCTTACTTCCGACATGGCGAATACCCAAGCCAAATAAAAGCTTCTCAGCTGAGTTTTCCTTAGATGCTTGAATAGCCTGATACAGTTTTGACGCAGACTTTTCCTTAACACCTTCTAAAAGAAGGAAATCGTCTTCTTTCAAACGGTAGATATCCGCCACATCCTTTACTAAATTGGCAGCAAAGAGTTTCTCAACTATGGAAGGACCAAGGCCTGTAATATTCATGGCATCACGAGAGGCAAAGTGAATCAAACCTTCCATGATTTGGGCAGGACAGCGAGGATTGATACAACGTAAAGCAACCTCATCTTCAAAATGAAGTAACTGACTGTCACAGCTCGGACAGTTAGTCGGAATATCTAGTTTTTCTTCAGAAACACGCTTGGACTCTACCACACGCAAAACAGCAGGAATGATATCTCCAGCCTTATAAACGATAACCGTATCGTCTTTGCGAATATCTTTTTCAGCAATATAGTCTACGTTGTGTAGGGTCGCACGGCTAACGGTCGTACCAGCAAGCTTAACAGGTGTAAGATTTGCAGTTGGCGTGACAACCCCAGTACGGCCTACTGTCCAGTCAACTGAAAGGAGCTGGGATTCTTTTTCCTCAGCAGGAAATTTGTAGGCCACTGCCCACTTAGGCGCTTTAACTGTAAAACCGAGTTCTTCTTGACCTGCTAAGTCATTGACTTTGATAACCACTCCATCAATATCGTAAGGGAGCTGTTCCCGTTCTTGTCCTACTTCTTGGATAAAATTCCATATCTCATCCATGCTTTCAGCCAAGATTCGTTTAGGATTAACTACAAAACCAAGTTGTTCAAGATGCTTCAAGACTTTTTCTTGACTATCTCGAGTTGAAGGACTAGCTTCTTGATAGAGAAAAGTCGCAAGATTGCGCTTGGCAACTACTGCTGTATCCAACTGACGGAGGGTTCCTGCTGCTGCATTACGAGGATTAGCAAATTCAGGCTCTCCATTTTCTTGGCGAGCTTGGTTGACCAGATCAAAGGAAGCGCGTGGCATGTAACACTCCCCACGAACGGTAATATCAAGTTTTTCTGGCAAGGTTAGTGGAATATCCTTGACGCGCTTGAGATTTTCAGTGATATTCTCACCAATAGAACCATCCCCACGTGTCGCACCGACTACCAAAATTCCCTTTTCATACGTAAGCGAGATAGACAAACCATCGATTTTCAACTCACAGATATAAGTGGGATGAGGTAATTCCTTTCTCACACGCGCATCAAAAGCTTCTAACTCTTCACGTGAAAAAGCATCCTGCAAACTATAAAGAGGATACTGATGACTGTATTTTTCAAAACCATTTAAAACCTTACCACCAACACGATGGGTTGGACTGTCTGCTAAAACTTGATCTGGATAGGCAGCTTCCAACTCGACCAACTCTCGGTAGAGGCGATCGTACTCGCTATCTGAAACCGAAGGATTGTCACTCGTATAGTACTCGCTCGCATAGCGGTTGAGTAAGGCAACTAACTCATTCATTCTTTTATTCATAAAACCATTTTACCACAAACCAAGCCCTCCTCACAATGGAGAAGGGCTGAAAAAATAACAAGATTATCAAAAAATAATAAAATTTCTTACACCTGCTCCGATAATTCTTCCCATTCAAGCATAGCCGCTTCCTGACGATGGTTGATTTTTTCCAGTTCAGCCTGCAATTCCATGAGCTTTTCAGCATCGTTGATTTCCAACATTTGTTCAGAAATAGTTTGGCTTTGACTTTCTAACTCTTCGATTTCAGCTTCTAGACTTTCGATTTGTCGCATGAGCTTACGGGCTTCTTTTTGACTTTCTTTCTGGGCTTGGTAGTCATTAGCTGGACTTGCTTCTTTTGCTTGATTGCTAGTTAAAAGTTCCTCATTCTGTCTTACTTCTACTTCTGCCTTCTTTTCAACATAGTAGTCATAGTCTCCTAGATAGAGGGTCGAACCATTTTCGGACAATTCCAAAACATGAGTAGCTACGCGATTGATAAAGTAACGGTCGTGGCTGACGAAAAGAAGGGTTCCATCAAAGTCTATCAAGGCATTTTCTAGCACTTCCTTGCTATCAATATCCAAGTGGTTGGTTGGCTCGTCCAAAATCAAGAAGTTATTGTTTTCCATTGAAAGTTTGGCAAGCAACAAACGAGCCTTCTCGCCACCAGACAGCATGCCTACTGACTTTTTGACATCTTCTCCTGAGAAAAGGAAGGCACCTAGGCGGTTGCGGATCTCAACTTCAGGTGTCAGTTTAAAATCATTCCAGAGTTCATCGAGTACAGTATTACTTGGTGTTAGCTTGCTTTGAGTCTGATCATAGTATCCAACCTCAACATTGGCACCAAAACGCTTCTCTCCCTTGATAAAAGGGATCTGGTCTACTATTGACTTGATAAAGGTTGACTTCCCAATGCCGTTTGGTCCGACAATCGCAACAGCATTCATCTTACGAAGGTCTAGGTTGATAGGTTCTGATAATATTTCTCCATCATAGCCAATAGCAGCATTTTCAACAGTCAGGACAACATTGCCCGATGTTTTTTCCGACTGGAAGGTCATATTGGCTGATTTCTTGCCAGCTTCAGGCTTGTCCAAGCGCTCCATTTTTTCCAGTTGTTTACGGCGCGATTGGGCACGTTTAGTTGTCGAAGCCCTTACTAGATTGCGATTAACAAAATCTTCCAGAGCAGCGATTTCCTTCTGCTGTTTTTCATAGTTTTTTGCCTCAGTTGCTAGTTTTTGCTCTTTTTGTTCAACATAATGAGAGTAATTCCCCACATAGCGATCCAAAGAATGCTTGGTCAAATCGAGCGTAATTGTTGCAACCTTGTCCAAGAAATAACGGTCGTGACTGACAATGATGAGAGCGCCACTGTAGTTCACCAAGTAATTCTCTAGCCAGGCTATCGTTTCAATATCCAAGTGGTTGGTTGGCTCGTCCAAGACCAAGAGATTTGATTTTTCAAGGAGCATTTTGGCCAGCGCTAGACGAGTATTTTGACCACCAGAAAGCTCAGCAATTTTCGTCTGCCACATAGATTCATCAAACTTGAAACCATTTAAGATAGCACGGATATCAGCTTCGTAGGTAAAGCCACCAGCCTGACGGAAATTTTCTGACAAACGATCATAATCCGCCATCAGTTTATCCAAATCTTCACCAGACTTTTCACCCATCTCCAACTCCATCTTACGCAGTTGCTCCTCAGTCCGACGCAAGTCATCAAAGACATGAAGCATTTCATCGTAGATGGTATTTTCAGACTCAAAACGGCTATCTTGGGCTAGGTAAGACAAAGAAACATCTTTTTTCTTATTGATTTCTCCACTGGTCGGCTCCTCTTCCCTAACCAAAATCTTTAAAAGAGTAGACTTACCTGCTCCATTTTTTCCAACTAGGGCAATTCTGTCTCGTTCATCAACTTGCAAATTGATATTATCAAAAAGAACTTCACCTGCAAAAGAACGTTCAATTTTATTAGCTTGTAAAATAATCATATAGGTAGTATAGCATGTTTCCCTAAGGGGTTCAAGACTATAGAATCCATTTCATTTCAAGCTTTTTCAGAAAGTTATGCTAACGTTTTACTAAATTGATAAATCGTGATATAATGAAAGCGATTAAAGCAAATAAACAAAGGAGACACTCTATGACTTACCAAGAAAATTATCAAAAATGGGTCGATTTTGCTGAACTTCCAGACTACCTTCGTCAAGATTTGGAAAACATGGACGAAAAGACAAAGGAAGACGCCTTCTATACCAATCTTGAATTTGGTACTGCTGGTATGCGTGGTTTGATCGGTGCTGGTACAAATCGTATCAATATCTATGTTGTCCGTCAAGCGACTGAAGGTTTGGCTCGTTTGATTGAGTCAAAAGGTGGAAATGAAAAAGAACGCGGTGTGGCAATTGCCTACGATAGCCGTCACTTCTCACCTGAGTTTGCCTTTGAATCTGCGGCAGTTCTTGCTAAACACGGTATCAAATCTTACGTATTTGAAAGCCTCCGTCCAACTCCTGAACTTTCATTCGCTGTTCGTCACCTCAACTGTTTCGCAGGTATCATGATTACTGCCAGTCATAACCCTGCTCCATTTAACGGTTATAAGGTTTACGGAGAAGACGGTGGACAAATGCCTCCACACGATGCAGACGCTTTGACTACTTATATTCGTGCTATCGAAAATCCATTCGCTGTGGAAGTTGCTGATGTCGAAGCAGAAAAAGCTTCTGGCTTGATTGAAGTTATCGGCGAAGCTGTCGATGTGGAATACCTTAAAGAAGTTAAGGACGTAAACATCAACCCAACCTTGATTGAAGAATTTGGTAAAGACATGAAGATTGTCTACACACCACTCCATGGTACTGGTGAAATGTTGGCTCGTCGTGCTCTTGCCCAAGCCGGATTTGACTCTGTTCAAGTCGTCGAAGCGCAAGCAACTCCAGACCCTGATTTCTCTACTGTGAAATCTCCAAACCCAGAAAGCCAAGCAGCCTTTGCCCTTGCTGAAGAACTCGGACGCAAAGTTGGTGCAGATGTTCTTGTTGCAACTGACCCGGACGCTGACCGTGTTGGAGTTGAAGTTCTTCAAAAAGATGGCAGCTACCTCAACCTCTCAGGTAACCAAATCGGTGCCATCATGGCTAAGTACATCTTGGAAGCCCACAAAAACGCTGGAACTCTTCCTGAAAATGCAGCCCTCTGCAAGTCTATCGTATCAACTGACTTGGTAACGAAGATTGCTGAGAGCTACGGCGCAACTATGTTCAACGTCCTAACTGGTTTCAAATTTATCGCTGAAAAGATTCAAGAATTCGAAGAAAAACACAACCACACCTACATGATGGGATTTGAAGAAAGCTTCGGTTACTTGATCAAACCATTCGTACGTGATAAAGATGCTATTCAAGCTGTTCTTGTCGTTGCTGAACTTGCTGCCTACTACCGTTCACGTGGTTTGACACTTGCTGATGGTATCGAAGAAATCTACAAAGAATACGGCTACTACGCTGAAAAGACAATCTCTGTTACCCTTTCTGGTGTTGATGGTGCAGAACAAATCAAAGCCATTATGGCTAAGTTCCGTAACAATGCTCCAAAAGAATGGAACACAACAGCTATCACTGTCGTAGAAGACTTCAAGGCTCAAACTGCTACTGCTGCTGACGGTACTGTTACAAACTTGACAACTCCTCCAAGTGATGTTTTGAAATACACACTTGCTGACGGTTCATGGATTGCTGTTCGCCCTTCTGGTACTGAACCAAAAATCAAATTCTACATTGCCGTTGTGGGTGAAAGTAATGAAGATTCACAAGCTAAGATTGCCAACATCGAAGCAGAAATCAATGCTTTTGTTAAATAAGAAATTATAAAAGATGAGACCAACCAATCTCATCTTTTTTTCGTATCAAATCTAAGCATTTTTAGAAACTTTATGGCATACTAGACTTATCAATGAAAGCGAGGTAATCTCATGGAACATTTTTTAGAAAACATCAAAAACCTTGAAGTCACTACAGTTGCGCGTGCACAAGAAGCACTCGATAATAAAGAAACAGCAACCTTCTTTATTGGCCGTAAAACTTGCCCTTACTGCCGTAAATTTGCAGGCACATTGGCAGGTGTCGTAGCTGAAACTAAAGCTCACATCTACTTCATCAACAGTGAAGAACCAAGCCAACTCAATGAATTGCAAGAATTCCGCTCACGTTATGGAATTCCAACCGTACCAGGATTTGTTCATATTGCAGATGGCCAAATCAATGTCCGTTGCGACTCTTCCATGTCAGCACAAGAAATCAAAGAATTTGCAGGATTGTAAAAAAGCCACTCGTTGAGTGGTTTTTGTATGGTCTAAATTACTTTTTTTCAAGCAAATCTTGTATCATTCTATGTAGTTCTTCTATCTTCTCGGATTGCCTCTCTAGTAACATTCTCTGACTAGACAATTCATCTTGGAGTTTATCGAGTTTTATCTGTTCATCTGGATTCTCTTTCACGAAAAAATTCGTCAAGGAACTCGTTAACATCCCTATTGTTCCAATACCAACAAGCATTAATAAAACAGCTAACCACTTCCCAAAAATCGATGCAGGAACAATATCTCCATAACCAACAGTCGTTACCGTTACAAGCGCCCACCAAAGACTATCCGAAAAAGATTTTTCTTCAACAACTGATAAAATTGAACTCCCTACCAGTACAATAAAGGAATTGAGATAGAAAATATAAAGTAAGCCATTTGTCCGTAAGAGTTTGCTAACCTTCTTTTCCAACTTGCCAGTCAATCCTACGATTCTTAAAAGATGAGTGAGTTTCAGTAATTTTGTCAGTCTTGCTAAGCGGAAGATACGCCCTAATCGAAATACTGTAAAAATAGCGTTTAAAGGAAGTATAGCTAACAAGTCAAAGATATTTTCAAGGATAAATCGCCATTTTCCTTGGCTTGAAAAGAAGCGCCAACCATAATCTACCACAAAAACAAACCAAATCAGTAAATCAATGATGCTGTAGGGAGGATTGTCCAAATCAATCATTTCCGCAAATCCAAGCAAAACCAGAACAACCGATATCAGTGCTAGAATGATAATCGTTGTATCATAGTAATCTCTAAATAACCATTTTTTCTTCAAAATATTACTCCTATATATTTTTAATCATTATACCACACTAAATCCCTGATAAATACATAAGAAAAGAAGGCTCTCGCCTTCTTTTTATATATCTGTTAATGGTGTTGCGGTATCTGGGGAGGTGTCGTAAACCTTAAAGTCAACTCCGACTCCCAGATCGGCTTGGGCCAGCTGATTGACCATGGTCATATGAGCCAGCTCCTTGATATTGTTCTCTTTGGACAAGTGGCCAAGGTAGATTTTCTTGGTTCGATTTCCCATGGCACGAATCATGGCCTCAGCTCCGTCTTCGTTAGAGAGGTGGCCAAGATCAGATAGGATACGTTGTTTGAGTCGCCAAGCATAAGAACCTGCTCGTAAGATTTCCACGTCGTGGTTGGATTCGATGAGATAACCGTCAGCATTCTCAACAATTCCTGCCATACGATCACTAACATAACCTGTGTCAGTCAACATGACAAAACTCTTATCATCCTTCATAAAGCGATAAAACTGGGGTGCTGCGGCATCATGACTAACCCCAAAACTCTCAATATCGATATCGCCAAAGGTTTTGGTTTTTCCCATTTCAAAAATGTGTTTCTGGGATGAATCCACCTTACCGAGGTATTTGCTATTTTCCATGGCCTGCCAGGTTTTTTCATTGGCGTAAAGGTCCATGCCATATTTGCGAGCCAAGACACCGACTCCATGAATATGGTCTGAATGCTCATGCGTAATCAAAATCGCATCCAAATCTTCAGGTTTACGATTGATTTCACTCAAAAGACTGGTAATTTTCTTACCAGACAAGCCTGCATCCACTAATATTTTCTTTTTTGGGGTTTCCAGATAAAAGGAATTTCCACTGGAACCTGATGCTAAAATACTGTATTTAAAGCCTATTTCACTCATTCTAGTCTTCTATTTCGTCCTCCCATATTTCTTCTTTTACGGCATCCTTATCATAAGGGAGCACGATGGTAAAGGTTGAGCCCTTACCGTATTCACTTTTGGCCCAAATAAAGCCATTGTGTTGTTTGATGATTTCTTTTGCGATGGCTAGACCTAGCCCAGTTCCACCTTGGGCACGACTTCTTGCGCGATCCACACGGTAAAAACGGTCAAAAATCTTCGGCAAATCTTGTTTTGGAATACCTAGACCTTGGTCTTTGATGGATAAAATCATCTGGTCGTCAGTTGTTTTCATACTGACAGTGATTTTCCCACCATCTGGTGAGTACTTGATGGCATTGTTGAGAATATTATCAATCACCTGGGTCATTTTATCAGTATCAATCTCAATCCAAACTGAATTGATTGGGTAATCTCGAACTAGCTCATATTTTTTCTCTTGATCCTGACCTCGCATCTTGTCAAAACGGTTAAGGATAAAGGTGATGAAAGCTGTAAAGTTAATCAACTCCACATCCAACTGAGTGGTCGCATTATCAATACGAGAGAGATGCAAGAGATCTGTCACCATCCGCATCATGCGGTTGGTTTCATCAAGCGAAACCTTGATAAAATCAGGGGCTACAGGATCATACAAGGCGCCCTCGTCCAAGGCTTCAAGATAAGATTTAACACTGGTCAAAGGAGTTCTCAACTCATGACTTACATTTGAAACGAAGAGTCTTCTCTCACGTTCTTCCTTCTCCTGCTCGGTCGTATCATGTAAAACAGCAACCAAACCAGAGATGAAACCTGACTCACGACGAACCAGAGCGAAACGTACACGAAGACTCAGGTATTCACCATTCACATCTTGGGAATCAATCATCAACTCAGGAATCTGTGTAATCAGGTCACGCAGTTCATACTCATCCTCTATCTTAAGCAATTCTAAAATGCTTTTATTAAGGACATCTTCTTTCTGAACACCTAATTGTTTCTTGGCCATGTCATTAATCATGATAATCTGGCCACGGCGATTGGTCGCAAGAACGCCATCTGTCATGTAAGAAAGAATACTGTTCAATCGTTTACTCTCTTGTTCCAGATTTTCTTGGGTCAAACGAATAACTTCTGACAAATCATTGAGATTATTGGTGATATTGGTGATTTCTGTACTTCCTTGCAAGTCCAAAACTTGAGAATAATCACCTGCAATCAAGTCCTTAACCTTTTGATTTATCCCCTTCAGACGGATATTATCCCGACGATTTTCCAGTAAGAGCAAGGTCACCACCAGGATAAAACCAAGTAAAATCAGGATAAAGATAAAATCGCTGGTCAGAATAGTTTGTCTAATATCTTCAATCATTATTTCTCATATAGTAGCCAACACCACGACGGGTGAGGATATACTCTGGACGGCTTGGAGTATCTTCAATTTTTTCACGCAAACGTCTAATGGTCACGTCCACTGTACGAACATCACCAAAATAATCATAACCCCAAACAGTCTCAAGCAAGTGTTCACGCGTAATCACTTGTCCAATATGGGAAGCCAAGTGATATAAGAGCTCAAACTCACGGTGGGTCAAATCTAATTCCTCACCGTATTTTTTGGCCACGTAAGCGTCTGGAACAATTTCCAAATCGCCAATCTGAAGTGGCTGGGATTTCTTCTCATCAGACTCTTGACTATCAACTGAAACCAAGTCGGTACGGCGAAGTAAAGCCTTGACACGCGCCTGCAATTCACGATTTGAGAAGGGCTTTGTGACATAATCATCTGCCCCTAGTTCCAAACCGATAACCTTGTCAAACTCGCTATCCTTAGCTGACAGCATAATGATAGGAACACTACTGGTCTTGCGAATGGCTTTGGCTACTTCTAAACCATCGATTTCTGGGAGCATCAAGTCGAGGATAATAATGTCGGGTTGCTCAGCTTCAAATAGCTCGATTGCCTCACGACCGTTAAAGGCTGTTACAACTTCGTAGCCTTCTTTGGTCATATTGAACTTAATAATATCTGAGATTGGTTTCTCATCATCTACAATTAATATTTTTTTCATAAGATCACCTTTTTCTTTTTCTATTATAACAAAAAAATGGAAAGAAGACACAAATGGCTAATCCCAGTCCCCATCTCCAAGAACTGTTTTATAAGCCTGCCAAATCTTTTGTTGAGGTTTCGCGAGGGGGTAGTCAGCAAACTCTTGAGGAGAGAGCCAGCGAATTTCTCTGTCAGAGAACTGTTTTGATTTTGTCACCTGACCTGATAGGATTTGAATATGCCATTTACGATGACTAAAGACATGCTTGACTTGGTCAAATACTTGCTGGGACCAATCAACCTCCAAATCATAATCCTGCTCAAAACTTTCTTGGGGGCTTGGTCCAAATGCACTGCTTTCCTCTTTGACTTGAGAAAAAAGATCTAGCTGATCATCTTCTCTAGAAAACTCTTCGACTTCAATCAAGGGGAAATGCCAAAATCCAGCTAGCAGTTTTTCGCTTTCATTTTTCTCTAGTAAGTATTGACCTCGATCATTGCGCACAACCAAAGCCTTGAGATAGATTGGAAGAGGCTTTTTCTTAGGTTCTTTAATCGGATATCGATCCATAGTTCCCTTCTGATAGGCTGCGCTAAAGTCTTTAACAGGACTTTCTTCAGGTCGAGGATTAACTGGAGACTCAATATCAGAGCCCAGGTCCATCAAAGCTTGATTAAAATCCCCTGGCCGTTTCGGATCAATCAAGATTTCCATCATGGCTTGGAAAATCTTTCGATTACTAGGAACTCCGATATCATAATTTACCTCAAACAAGCGAGATAAAACTCGCATGACATTGCCATCAACTGCTGGCTCGGGTAGATTAAAAGCGATACTGGAAATTGCTCCCGCAGTATAGGGGCCAATCCCTTTCAAGCTAGAAATTCCTTCGTAAGTGTTTGGAAATTTCCCTTCAAAGTCTGTCATAATCTGCTGAGCCGCCGACTGCATATTGCGTACGCGAGAATAATAGCCCAACCCCTCCCAAGCTTTCAATAAAGGCTCCTCAGGCGCATTTGCCAAACTTTCAACAGTTGGAAACCAGTCCAAAAATCGTTCATAGTAGGGAATAACCGTATCTACCCTAGTCTGCTGAAGCATGATTTCAGAAACCCAGATATGATAAGGATTTTTACTTCTACGCCAAGGTAAATCCCGTTTGTTTTCATCGTACCAGTTGAGGAGTTTCTCACGGAAAGAGGAAATCTTCTCCTCCGGCCACATGTCAACACCGTATTCTTTCAAATCTAACATATATCTAGTATAACATAGAAGCTTCTAACTGTCCTTTTCTTAGCGCTAAAAAGCCTCTTCCTAAAGGAAAGAGGCCTATTTCTTATTGATGAACCGCTTGAGCTGCAGTAATTAGTGTAAGATTATATACATCATCTGAGCTACATCCACGTGAAAGGTCATTAACTGGCTTATTCAAACCTTGTAAAACAGGACCTACAGCCGAGAAACCACCGAGACGTTCTGCAATCTTGTAACCGATATTTCCAGCTTCTATACTTGGGAAGATGAATACAGTTGCTTGTCCAGCTACTTTACTTCCTGGAGCTTTCAAAGCTGCCGTTTCAGGGTGGAAGGCCGCATCAAATTGCAATTCCCCATCTATTTCAAGATCTGGACGTAGTTCGTGCGCACGTTGTGTAGCTGCTACTACCTTATCAACGTTCTCACCAAAACCAGAACCTTTACTTGAATAGCTCAACATAGCAATTTTGGGTTCGATGCCAAACATTTTCGCAGTGATTGCTGAGTTAATAGCAATTTCAGCTAAGTCATCAGCATCAGGATTAATGTTGATCGCACAGTCTCCGAAAAGATAACGTTCTGAACCACGAGTCATCAAGAAGGCACCTGAAGTACGAGTAACATTAGGACGAGTTTTAATGATTTGAAGGGCTGGACGAACTGTTGCAGCAGTTGAGTGAAGTGCACCTGAAACCATACCGTCAACCAAGCCCATATATACTAGCATTACACCAAAGTAGTTAACGTCTTCACGCAAGAGTCTACCAGCTTCTTCTTCTGATATCTTACCGTTACGACGTTCAACGAGCGCAGCAACCATTTCGTCAAACTTAGCGTAGTGGTCAGGGTCGATAACTTCGTAACCTTCAGTGACCCCTTCGATTTCAAGGTAGATTTTAATTTTTTCAGGTTTACCAAGCAATACTGGGATGACATCTGTTTCTTTAACCAAACGTTTTGTCGCTTGAAGGATACGAGGTTCTTTCCCTTCAGGGAGAACGATGCGTACATTTTTACCAACCAGGTTGGCTTTGAGACTTTCAAAAACTTCCATGAGTTTTCTCCTTTAATAAAATAAATTATACTCCAAATAGTTTTTAAAGAGTATTAGTTGATAACTGAGTAATAAGATTGCTGAAATCATCCGGTAAGGGGCTTTCTAGCTGCAAATCGTGCTCTAGAAAAGGATGATAAAAAGATAAATAATGACAATGCAGAGCCTGACGTTGAATACCGTCATCCAGACTACCACCATACAAATCGTCTCCCAACAAGGGAAAACCGATATGAGAAAAATGCACTCTAATCTGATGGGTTCGCCCAGTATGCAATCGAATATCGATCAGGTGAATATCTCCATAAGACGCTACAACTTTGTAAGAAGTATGGGCGTATTTTCCACCCTTGGCAACCCTTCTCGTGATAATGGAGTCCACATCACGCGCAATCGGGGCAATAATCTCCCCTTCTGGTTCCAAATCCCCATTGCCCTTAACCAAGGCAAAGTAACGTTTTTCGATAGACTTTCGTTGCAGTTGCTTGTCTAATCGTGCATGAGCATAACCGTGCTTGGCAAAGAGCATCAAACCAGATGTATCCCGATCCAGTCTGGTCACGATATGAACCTGCTGGTTTTCATATTCCTGCTTAACATAGTAGCCTTTGATAAAATTCGCAATGGTATTAGAATGATTGACACTGGGGATGGAAGCTACTCCATAAGGCTTATTCAAAACCAAAAAGTGGTCATCCTCATACAGAATATCTAAAGGACGGTCAATGGCTTCAAGGGTTTCAAAGCCTTCCTCTGCTGGAATATCAATGGTAACCCTATCTCCAATATCTAAGAGATAAGTTGCATTCTGAGGTTGATTATTGACTAGGATAGCCCCACCTCGAAACTTTATCTTAGCCAACAGTCCTTTAGAAACCTCGTGTTTCTTCAGAAAGGTTTTGACCTTGACATGCTCATCTGCGGTAAATTCGAACCTCATTCATCCACCTCGCCTATGAAGGCATCTTTAACCCGATTCCAGAAACTAGTGTGACTTGGAGTCGCTAGGAAGTGAATCTTGTGATGGTCGATTTGGTAGTCAATCCGTTCTATATTTCGGAAAGAATAGGTACTATTGTCAACAGATAGCGTGTGATAGTCATTACGAGTCGGTAAAAGCTCAATTTTGTCTTTCTTCGGAACAATAATTGACGAACCTAGAGTCCGATAAACTCGATTATTGAGACTTGCAATTTCAGTCAGTTGCAAGGCTTCAATGGTAGGATGCAAGACCGCTCCTCCCAAGGATTTGTTATAGGCAGTGCTCCCTGTTGGCGTTGAAACAGTCACACCATCTCCACGAAAGCGCTCGAATGGAACGTGGTTAATGATGATATCTGCAACCATGGTGCGATCTGACCGACGGATGCTCGCTTCATTTAGAGCACGGAAGGTTTTTACATCACCGTTTTCAAGAGTCACTTTGACATTCAGGACTGGATAAGAAACCTTGGCTCCAGAATCCAGTTGGAGATTAGCAACCAACTGGTCCAACTCAAAGTCACGGTAATCCGTGTAAAATCCTAAGTGTCCTGTATGTACACCTACAAATCGAACCTTGTCTAACTGGTTCTCATACTTGTGAAAGGCAGACAAAAGCATCCCATCACCACCAATCGAAATGACGATATCGGGATTTGTATCATTGATTATAAAATGCTGTTTTTTGAGTTTTTCCCTCAGTTTATGTAAAACTTTCTGACTCTGCGGCTTTCTATTAGCTATGAGGTCAACTCGCTTACCTGTATTCTTCATCTGTATCGTCACTATTTCCTACACCGTCGTTTAGTTTTCTACTCAAAGGATCAAAGAGCGCCTGAGCTTCCTGAATGTCATCTCGAATCTTGCCCATTTCTTCATCTAGCTGATGAGCTATTTTGGCAGTGATTTCCAGTCTTTCTTTTATTTCCTCTGGAAAGTCCCCCTGGTACTTATAATTGAGTGAATGCTCAATGGTAGCCCAAAAGTTCATAGCCAAGGTCCGAATTTGAATCTCGGCGAGAATGGTCTTAGCCCCATTTATCGTATCTACAGTATATTCGACAACAACATGATAAGAACGATAACCCGACGCCTTACGATGGTTGATATAATCTCGTTCCTGAACGACTCTCATATCGTGACGTTTACGTAGAATTGCGACAACTTCTTCCACGTCATCAACAAACTGAACCATGACACGTAGCCCTGCGATATCTTGCAAGTCATTTTCCAGAGTTGCATAAGTAATTCCTCGACGAGCCATTTTTTCTTTGATACTTTCAATCGGTTTTACACGACCAGTTACAAACTCGATCGGAGAATGCTTGTTTTGCTTACGGTACTGTTTGCGAATCCCACGAAGTTTAATCTTCAATTCACCAACAGCTTGAATGTAAGGATCTAAAAATTCTTCCCATTCTATGGTCATATTTTCTCCCTTTTAGTATGAGATTGTGCTGTTAAAAATTTTTGATTTTTTCACTACAATCTTATACAATAAATACATTGTACATTATACCATAAATCCGCTTTCAAAGATAAAGAAAAGGTTAGAAAAATGAAACAATTAGAAATTGAACTGAAAACACTACTGAAAAAAGATGACTACAATCATTTAAAAAAACAGTTTGCCCATATATCTCCTATTCACCAAAAAAACTACTACATTGACACGCCAGATTTCCAGTTGCGCGAAAAAAAGGTTGCCATGCGCATTCGCGCCCTTTCAGATTGCGCTGAATTAACCTTGAAAGTTCCTCAAACTATTGGAAATATGGAATACAATCAAAAAATGACTCTTCCAGAAGCTGAATATTATTTAGAAAAACAGATCCTACCTCAAGGGATGGTTCTGGAGAAACTTACTGAGATTGGTATTGAAAGTCATAACTGGCTTATTCTAGGTTGTCTTGAAACGATTCGTTACGAAATGGAAACCGATATCGGTTTGATGGCCTTAGATCAAAGCCATTACTTTGGTCAAACCGACTACGAACTGGAACTTGAAGTCACTAATTTTGAACAAGGAAAAGTCGATTTTCAGCAATTTTTAGATGAAAATCACATAACTTACCAGAAGGCTCCATCAAAATTAATTCGATTCATTAAAAACATGAAAAAAAGCTGAAATAATCTCCTTTTTTTGGTAAAATAGAAAAGATAAAATAAAAGAATCTGGCTTTGAAAAACAAAACTATCTCAAAGAAGATTCACAAAGTTTACAGAGGACGGTCTATAATGTCAGATAGAAACAACATGAAACTTTTCACCCTAAACTCTAACCCAGAAATCGCTCAAAAGATTGCTGATACTGTTGGTGTCCCTCTTGGAAAATTATCTTCACGTCAATTTTCTGATGGTGAAATCCAAGTCAATATCGAAGAGAGTGTTCGTGGGTATGACGTCTATATCATCCAATCAACCAGCTACCCCGTTAGCAACCACTTGATGGAACTCTTGATTATGGTTGATGCCTGTGTTCGCGCCAGTGCTCATAGTATCAACGTCGTACTTCCTTACTTTGGCTATGCGCGTCAGGATCGCATCGCTTCTTCCCGTGAACCACTGACAGCTAAATTGGTTTCAAATATGTTAGTAAAAGCTGGGGTTGACCGTGTTCTAACTCTCGATCTCCATGCTGTACAGGTACAAGGATTCTTCGACATTCCAGTGGACAATCTTTATACAATTCCTCTATTTGCCAAACACTACTGTGACAAAGGTCTTCTTGGTTCTGATGTCGTTGTGGTTAGTCCAAAAAACTCTGGTGTTAAACGTGCTCGTAGCTTAGCTGAATACTTGGATGCTCCAATCGCTATCATTGACTATGCTCAAGATGACTCAGAACGAAGTGAGGGCTATATCATTGGGGATGTTGAAGGTAAGAAAGCCATCCTGATTGACGATATCCTAAATACTGGTCGTACTTTCTCTGAAGCAGCAAAAATCGTTGAACGCGAAGGGGCAACTGAAATCTATGCGGTTTCTAGTCACGGCCTCTTTGTAGAAGGTGCTGCTGAACTTCTAGACGCAACTAACATTAAAGAAATCCTTGTAACGGACTCTGTAGCAACAAAAGAAAGAACTCCTAAAAATGTATGTTACATTACTGCTAGCGAATTGCTCGGTGATGCTATCATCCGTATTCATGAAAGAAAACCAGTCAGCCCACTCTTTGCCTACAACAAAAAGAAATAAGGTGATTCTTTGATTTATTTGGACAATGCTGCAACTACACCTATGTCCGCTGTAGCTATCGCAAAAATGACCAAGGTCATGCAAGAAACCCATGGTAATCCTTCAAGTATTCACAGTCATGGTCGTCATGCTGGTAAACTTCTCCGTGAAGCTCGTCAGGACTTGGCTCACTTACTTGGAACCAAACCTCAACATATCTTTTTCACGTCTGGTGGTACAGAAAGTAACAATACAGCCATTATCGGCTATTGTTTCCGTCATCAGGAACGTGGCAAACATATCATCACAACAGCTATCGAACACCATTCTGTCCTTGAGACCATTGATTATCTGGTTCAACATTTTGGCTTTGAAGCGACCATCATCCAACCAGTAAATCAAGAAATCACTGCCCAGCAAATTCAAGAAGCTTTACGTGACGATACCATCCTCGTTTCTACCATGTATGCTAATAATGAAACTGGGAGTCTCTTGCCTATTGCTGAGATTGGACATATTTTAAAAGACCATCCTGCTGCTTATCATGTAGACGCTGTTCAAGCTATCGGGAAAATTCCTATCCATCCTGAGGAATTAGGAATTGATTTCCTCAGTGCCTCTGCTCACAAGTTCCATGGTCCAAAGGGAATTGGCTTTCTTTACTCTTCGACTGCAGATTTTGATTCCTACCTTCACGGTGGGGACCAAGAACAAAAGAAACGGGCTGGAACAGAAAATCTCGCTGCCATTGTAGGTATGGTCGCTGCTCTCAAAGAAGATCTGGATTATCAAGCTGATCATTACCAAAAACTAAGCACACTTAAAGCTACTTTTTTAGAAGAGATTGCCGATTTAGACTACTATCTCAATGAAAGTCGCAACCAACTGCCTTATGTTTTAAATATCGGTTTTCCTGGTCAGAAAAATGATTTGCTTTTACTTCGGTTAGATCTTGAGGGAATATCAATTTCTACTGGTTCCGCTTGTACTGCTGGTATTGTGCAAACCAGTCATGTACTCGAAGCTTTTTATGGACCAGATTCGCATCGTTTGAAAGAATCTGTCCGTATCAGTCTCTCTCCTCTTAACACCGAAGAAGAACTGAAACAACTCGCACAAACCTTAAAAAATATTATTGGAGATTAATCTAATGGCATTCGAAAAAACCATTAAACTACAAAACTGCCGCTACGACTATACACTTAGTCCATCTGTTAAAAAGTTCACACTCAAAGACAATACTTTCTTTGAAACAAAAGTAGGAAACTATGAACTGACTCGTCTACTTGAGAAAGTACCTAATAGTGGTGAAGGTTTCAAACTAAAAATCATCATCAACAAAGACCTTACAGGTGCTAAACTCAACATTACTGATAAGTCCGGTCTTCGTTTGGTAGATATCTTTAAATCAGATGATCACCATATCCACCAAGAAAAATTCTACTTCCTCATGGATAGTCTTGTGGAACGTGGGATTTTCACTAAAGAGGAAAGATAAGACCTCATGTATCGTCTCACCTACTTAGATAGTTACCAAATTGAGCGCATACTTGAATATACCGACTACGATGAGCTCATGTTATCCCTATCAGGATGCGTGACCCTACCAGATACATTTCTGGTAACCTCGTTAACCTTTAATGATAAAGTGATCTACCGAGGTTTAGTCGGAGATCTCTATCGATTTCTATCACAAGTTCATTTTTTAGATAAAAACTAAGAATTTTCTTAGTTTTTTCTTATTTTTGTTGATTTTTTCACAATGATTCTATAAAATAGAAGAATAGAAAGGTTGTGATTTTGTGAAAGAAAAACAGTCTGCTATTCCAAAAGCAACAGCAAAAAGACTCTCTCTTTACTATCGAATTTTCAAGAGATTTCATGCAGAAAAAATCGAACGTGCCAACTCTAAACAAATTGCAGAGGCTATCGGTATCGATTCTGCGACTGTCCGTCGTGATTTTTCCTACTTTGGTGAACTAGGAAGACGTGGATTTGGTTATGATGTTAAAAAACTCATGACGTTTTTTGCTGACCTCCTAAATGATAACTCCATCACCAATGTTATGTTGGTTGGGATTGGTAATATGGGGCATGCCCTTCTCCACTACCGCTTCCACGAGCGCAACAAGATGAAGATTATCATGGCATTTGACCTAGATGATCATCCTGAAGTCGGTACTCAGACTGCTGACGGTATTCCCATCTATGGTATATCTCAAATCAAGGAAAAGATCAAGGACGCAGATGTCAAAACTGCTATCCTGACTGTTCCAAGTGTCAAATCTCAAGAAGTAGCTAACCTCTTGGTTGATGCTGGTGTAAAAGGGATTCTCAGTTTTTCTCCTGTCCACTTGCACCTTCCCAAAGATGTGGTTGTTCAGTACGTCGATTTGACAAGTGAACTACAAACCCTCCTCTACTTCATGAAAAAAGAGGATTAGAAAGCGAAAGCATTTATGAATAAACCAGTTATTGGGATTACAGGAAATGAAAAAGCTCATCCAGATGATGACATCATGATGAGCTATGCTGCAAAAGGCTTTGTTGAAGGAGTCAAGGACGCTGGCGGAATTCCCATTATCCTTCCGATTGGTGACCAAGAAATGGCACATCACTATATTAGCATGATTGATAAACTCATCCTAACTGGTGGGCAAAATGTTGATCCAAAATTCTATGGTGAACCAAAAATAATTGACAGCGATGATTACCATTTACAAAGGGATATCTTTGAACTAGCTCTTATCAAAGAAGCTATCCAGCAGAAAAAACCAATCTTCTCTGTCTGTCGTGGGACCCAACTCTTCAATGTTGCCATGGGAGGCACTCTTCACCAAGATATCGAAGACCACTGGCAGGATTGTTCCGCTGAGTACACTACCCAGCGTCTCCTTACTGAACCAGATACCATCCTCAGAGAAATTTACGGAGAAATCTCTCATATTAACTCCTTCCACCATCAGAGTATCAAGGATTTGGCTCCAAATTTAAAGGTTGTGGCCTATGATCCCAAGGATAAGATTATCGAGGCAGTCGTAACAACAGATGACATCCCATTTCTTGGCGTCCAATGGCATCCAGAATTTCTATTTGAAAATCGCCCCAAGGATAAAACACTATTTGACTATGTTGTTAATGAACTTTAAATCAGATCCGTCTTTTCACGGTAACTAAAGTAATCAGAGTGAGAGACGATTAGATGATCCAGAAACACCAGTCCCATCAGTTCACAGGCTTCCTTGACTAACTTGGTTACATGATCATCATTTCGGCTAGGTGCTACTGCGCCTGATGGATGATTGTGGACTAAAATAACAGAAGTCGCCATATGCTTGATGGCATAGTGAAGGATTTCCCTTGGTTCTGCAATGCTACGTGTCGCGGATCCGATAAAGATGGTCTGCTGATGGATGATTTGATTTTGAGTATTGAGATAGAGCGCCACTAGGTGCTCTTGTTTTTTGTCGCCAAGTTCCTGTTGCATTTTCTTGGCTAGCTTTTGACTACTGAGAATACTTTCCATCTCAAGGGTTTCATGCTTGTGAATGCGATTTCCCAGTTCAATCACTGCCTGTAGTTCAATGGCTTTGATACGTCCAATACCAGACAGACTCTGTAATTCCTGCAGGGTCATTTTTTTTAGATCAGTTAGACTAGTCAGACTGTTCAAGACTTTCTGGGAAATTTCAAAAACATTGGCCTGACGTGTTCCTGTTCTGAGTAGTATAGCTAGCAATTCTTGATTGCTCAGTGCCTCTACTCCTTCTTTAACCAGTCTTTCTCTAGGCAAAAGTGAATCTTCTTGGAATGAAATGCTGTACATAAAAATCCTCCTCACTTTATTATTCGTGAGAAGGATGGAAAATTAGATTTTTTTCTCAATTGGAGCTACGCTAGCTAACAATTTTTTCAGCCCCACTTCTGGGAAATTGATTTTCAGCTCCTGCGTATCGCCACTACCCGAAACTTCAAGGACTGTTCCTTGACCCCACTTCTTGTGAAGGGCAATATCCCCAATAGACCAGTTGGTATCGCTCGTATCAGTTTTATTTCCAGCTGCAAATTGGCCAAACGGGAGACCACTTGACTGGATAGAGCTTGGTGCGGCATTACGTTTCCGTTCTTGAAGGGCCTGAGCCAAACTCATTCCTTGACCAAAAGCAATTCCACCACTGCTATAAGAAGCCTTAAAACTAGTATTAGCAGGACGAGTCAAGCCTTGATATTCAAGCAAATCAGAGCTAATTTCATTGATGAAACGTGTTGGACGGTTATAGTTGGTCTTCCCAAACAGTAATCGAGAGTTGGCATTGGTCAGATAGAGAATCTTCTCAGCGCGCGTGATACCAACATAGGCCAAACGGCGCTCTTCTTCCAGCTCATCAGGATCCTCAGCTGCTCGACTAAGAGGAAAGACATTTTCCTCCATCCCGATGATAAAGACAACCGGAAACTCAAGCCCCTTAGCAGCATGCAAAGTCATCAAGGTCACTTCCGATGTTTCCTGACTACCAGAGTCCGTATCAGCAATCAAAGCCAGGTCATTCAAGAAACGACTGAGTTTATCTAAACCTGTTTCCTCTTCTTGACTATCAGGATTGTCGTCAAAATTCTTAGTAACAGATAGGAACTCTTCGATATTTTCAACACGAGCCTTGCTTTCCAAGGTCGCTTGGGTATTAAGAATTTCGACATAACCTGTTTTTTCAAGAACCGCTTCAACCAATTCTGTAATGCTTAATTGATCCAGTTGCTCCCGTAAATCCAGTATCATATTGGCAAAATCCCATATTGACTGGGCAGCCTTGCCCTTGATACCAGATAACATGATATTAGCTGCAGCATCTAGCATAGACATGTCTTGCAGGTTAGCAAAGTCGCGAATTTTCTCAACGGTTCCTGGTCCAATTCCACGTTTCGGCTCGTTGATAATGCGCTCAAAACTGATATTGTCACTCAGATTAGCGATGAGATTGAGGTAGGCGATAATGTCACGAATTTCCTTACGGCTGTAGAACTTGGTCCCACCAACCATAGTATAAGGGATATTGGACTTGAGGAGGGCCTCCTCAATAGTACGAGATTGCGCATTAGTACGGTAAAGCACTGCAAAGTCTTTGTGAAGGAAGTTTTGACTGCGACCAAGTTCATCAATGGTTTTGGCTACAAAAACAGCTTCATCTTGTTCGTCGTTAGCACGATAGTAAATAATCTGCTCCCCATCCGCATTCTGGGTCCAGAGATTCTTAGGACGACGATTTTTATTGTTTTTGATGACGTCATTGGCGGCTTGCAGAATAGTTTTGGTTGAACGATAGTTTTCTTCTAACAAGACAACCTTGGCTTTGGGATAGTCTTTCTCAAAATCTAAGATATTTTGCATATCAGCCCCACGCCAACCGTAGATGGACTGGTCCGCATCACCAACCACGCAGATGTTTTTAAAGCGTGAAGCCAAGAGTTTGACCAATTGGTACTGGGCATGGTTGGTATCTTGGTACTCATCAACGTGAATGTACTGGAACTTCTGCTGGTAGTAGGTCAAAACATCAGGATTTTGATCAAAAAGACGCAGGGTCAACATGATTAAATCATCAAAGTCAAGGGACTCAGACTGACGAAGCTCTTTTTGATAGGCTGTGTAACACTGGGCCACGATTTGCGTGTACATATCTCCAGCTTGGGCAGCATAAGCCACATCATCAATCAAGTCATTCTTAGCATTGGAAATAGTCCCCAAAATGGTTCGTTCACTCCATTTTTTAGGGTCCAAGTTTAATTGCTTGAGGATTCGTTTCATGAGGGTTCGCTGTTCACCAGGATCTACAATAGTGAAATTACGATTGTAGCCAATATGATCTGCATCACGACGCAGAATACGAACACACATGGAGTGAAAAGTCGCAATCAGACAGTCCTGAGTAGCTGGATTAAGACCATAAGCACGCTCTTTCATCTCACGCGCAGCCTTGTTGGTAAAGGTAATGGCCAAGATATTCCAAGGATTGACCATTTTTTCATCAATTAGATAGGCAATGCGGTGGGTCAAAACACGGGTCTTCCCAGATCCAGCCCCCGCCATGATTAACAAGGGGCCTTCTGTCGTTTGCACCGCCTCAGCCTGACGGTCATTCATTCCATTCAATAATGCGTTCATTTTCTCTTCCTTACTCTTGAAGTCAATGTTACTATTATATCAGAAATCAGGGGAAATAGAAACTTTACAGAGAATACTTTGGCAAGCAAAATTTTCATCAGTGCTTACAATACATGTATTTTTCAAATGAAGTTGAGGTTATTCTTTGACAGGAAAAAGAGCTTGGATAACATTTCCAAACTCTTTTAATATCATCTAAATCTTAGAACAAACCTAGAACGGTTCCATCGCTTTCAACATCCATATTGAGAGCTGCAGGACGTTTTGGAAGTCCTGGCATGGTCATGACATCACCAGTAAGGGCAACGATGAAGCCTGCACCTAATTTTGGTACCAATTCACGGATGGTAATTTCAAAGTTTTCTGGTGCTCCAAGTGCATTTGGATTATCAGAGAAACTATATTGCGTTTTCGCCATACAGATTGGCAATTTGTCCCAACCATTCTGAACGATTTGGGCGATTTGCGTTTGAGCTTTCTTTTCAAAGTTGACTTTTGTCCCGCGATAGATTTCAGTAACAATCTTTTCGATCTTCTCTTGGACAGAAAGGTCGTTGTCATAAAGGCGAGTATAGTTGGATGGATTTTCAGCAATAGTCTGAACAACCGTTTCGGCAAGCGCTACTCCACCTTCCGCACCATTGGCCCAGACACTTGCTAGTTCAACTGGGACATCAATTGAGGCACATAGTTCCTTCAAGGCTGAGATTTCAGCTTCAGTATCAGAAACAAATTCGTTAATCGCGACAACTGCAGGCACTCCAAATTTACGGATGTTCTCAACGTGGCGTTTCAAGTTAGCAAAACCTGCACGAACTGCCTCAACATTTTCCTCTGTCAAATCATCTTTAGCCACACCACCATTCATCTTAAGGGCACGGAGGGTTGCAACAATGACTACCGCATCTGGAGAAGTTGGCAAGTTTGGTGTCTTGATATCAAGGAATTTCTCAGCGCCAAGGTCTGCACCAAAACCAGCTTCAGTAACTGTATAATCAGCCAAGCGAAGGGCTGTGCTTGTTGCCAAGACAGAGTTACATCCATGAGCAATGTTGGCAAATGGACCACCATGTACAAAGGCAGGTGTACCGTAAATTGTCTGAACCAAGTTCGGCTTAATAGCATCCTTCAAGATCAAAGCCAAAGCACCCTCAACCTGCAAATCACCTACAGAAACTGGTGTACGGTCATAGCGATAACCGATAACGATATTAGCCAAACGACGTTTCAAGTCCTCGATGTCCGTCGCTAAGCACAGAATCGCCATGATTTCAGAGGCAACTGTAATATCAAAACCGTCCTCACGTGGAATACCGTTTAGAGGTCCACCAAGACCAACGGTCACATGACGAAGTGCACGGTCATTCAAGTCCACTACACGTTTCCAGAGAATACGACGTTGGTCGATTCCTAGCTCATTCCCTTGGTGTAAGTGGTTGTCAATCAAGGCAGAAAGAGCATTGTTGGCTGTTGTAATGGCATGCATATCCCCGGTAAAGTGGAGATTGATGTCTTCCATTGGCAAAACTTGCGCATAACCACCACCAGCGGCACCACCTTTAATCCCCATTACTGGTCCAAGAGACGGTTCGCGGATAGCAATCATGGTTTTCTTGCCGATTTTGTTTAAGGCATCTGCAAGACCGATGGTAATGGTTGACTTTCCTTCACCCGCTGGTGTTGGGTTAATAGCAGTAACCAAGATCAATTTTCCAACTGGATTGCTCTCAACTGCACGAATTTTATCAAAACTAAGCTTAGCCTTGTACTTTCCATACAACTCCAAATCGTCGTAAGAAATACCAAGTTTCTCTACAACATCAACGATTGGCTTTAACTCAATACTCTGTGCGATTTCAATATCTGTTTTCATAGCAAACTCCTCTAACCTCTAATATGATAACTCATTATAACACAAAAAAAGTTTTTTCACATACAAAAAGCTTAGTAAAGTTTATAAACATCAAGTTTTAAGGCCGATTTTAGTCATCTTTTTTACTTTTTATAAGTTTTTATAGTCAAAAACTATAATCTGGCTGGAAAATTAGATAAAATAACAAGCGCTTTCTTTTGATTCTATTTTATTTTTTGGTACAATAGTCCTATGAAAATTTTAGTTACATCGGGCGGTACGAGTGAAGCTATTGATAGTGTCCGCTCTATCACGAATCACTCGACTGGTCGCTTGGGGAAAATCATCACCGAAACCCTACTTGCTTCTGGTCATGAGGTTTGTCTAATTACTACTCCTAGTGCTCTTAAGCCAGAACCTCATCCCCATCTAACCATTCTAGAAATCAAAAATACGAATGATCTTCTTTTAGAAATGAAAGAGTGTGTTCAAGATTATCAGGTCTTGATTCATTCGATGGCAGTTTCTGACTACACTCCTGTTTATATGACGGGACTAGATGAAGTTAAGACGAGTTCTAATCTGGAAGAATTATTAGACAAGCAAAATATAGAAGCTAAGATTTCTTCAACTGATGAGGTGCAGGTTCTATTTTTGAAAAGAACACCCAAGATTATCTCTCTAGTCAAAGACTGGAATCCTTCTATTCATCTGATTGGTTTCAAACTGTTGGTTAATGTTACTGAGGATCATCTTATTGAAGTTGCTAGACAGAGTCTTGTCAAGAACCAGGCTGACTTAATCATAGCAAATGATCTTACTCAAATCTCAGCATATCAGCATAAAGCAATCTTTGTTGAGAAAGATCGTCTTCAAACCGTTCAAACCAAAGAGGAAATTGCAAACCTCCTCCTTGAGAAGATTCATACATACGATTCATAGAAAGGAAAGCCATGGCAAACATTCTAATCGCAGTGACAGGTTCCATTGCCTCCTATAAAGCAGCTGATTTAGTCAGTTCTTTGAAAAAACAAGGCCATGATGTCACTGTCTTAATGACTGAGGCGGCAAGAGAGTTTATCCAGCCTTTGACACTACAGGTACTCTCACAGAATCCAGTTCACCTTGATGTCATGCAGGAACCCTATCCTGATCAAATCAATCATATCGAAAGAGGAAAAGAAACAGACCTTTTTATCGTTGTCCCTGCTACTGCTAATACCATTGCCAAACTTGCGCACGGTTTTGCGGATAACATGGTGACTAGTACAGCATTAGCTTTACCCCAAAACATCCCTAAACTCTTGGCGCCAGCCATGAATACAAAGATGTATGACCATCCGGCAACTCAAACAAACCTTAAAACTTTAGAAACATATGGTTACAAGCTTATCTCTCCAAAAGAATCCATACTTGCTTGTGGAGACTATGGAAGAGGAGCTTTGGCAGACCTGGATATTATTTTAGAAAGAATAAAGGAAACACTCAATGAAAAAACGCTCTAACATTGCTCCGATTGCTATCTTTTTTGCGACCATGTTGGTCATTCACTTTCTGAGCTCACTCTTATTTAATCTATTCCCATTCCCTATTAAACCAACTATCGTGCATATTCCTGTTATTATTGCAAGTATTATTTACGGCCCACGAGTTGGTGTTACACTCGGTTTCTTGATGGGACTACTTAGCTTGACGGTTAACACGATTACAATCCTTCCAACCAGCTACCTATTCTCACCTTTTGTACCAAACGGAAACATCTATTCAGCAATGATTGCCATCCTACCTCGTATTTTGATTGGTCTGACACCTTATCTAGTTTATAAATTATTGAAAAACAGAACGGGTCTCATCATTGCCGGAGCTCTCGGTTCACTGACAAATACAGTCTTTGTACTTGGGGGAATCTTCTTCCTTTTTGGAAATGTCTTCGATGGAAATATCCAAAAACTCCTAGCAACCGTTATTTCAACCAACTCAATTGCTGAACTTGTCATCTCTGCTGTTCTCACAGTAGCAATTGTTCCACGTTTACAAACCTTGAAGAAATAAAAAATCAACTCCACTTTCATCCTGAAGGTGGAGTTTTTATAGTTAGAGCATGAGAATAATCAAAAAAATGTGTAATCCAAATCGCAGGAGTTGATACGAAAACGGTATAGGTTTCTGGCTTTTCTGACTATCCAAGTATAGAGTTAGTGACAGTAAAATCAAACCAAAAGCAATCACCATTCTGACCAAATAGACAATTTCCAAAATAGCAGCCATCAAGAGAATACCTAATAAGGGAAGGCCAAAAAGTGAAAGAGCCAAAACACCTGCTAATAGAGAGATTAACGAAAGGACCTATAAACTATAAACTATGAAACGAGTCCAACCTGAGACAACTTTCCCTTCTTTTTTCAGTTTTGACATCATCACGATTACCACGATTAGGTAAACAACAAGTATCATCACATTTTCTCCTAAATCAAAAAATTCTTTACCACATTTTAACCAAATATGTCTTAAAAATCAATATTGAATCTTGACTTGGCTGACTATTTATAGTACTATACTTATGTATATACAGATAAATGGAGGTTCTTATGGATATACGAAAAAAAACGCAGTTTATGACTATGACTGCCCTACTCACTGCAATAGCGATTTTGATTCCAATCATTATGCCTTTTAAAATCGTTATCCCACCGGCTTCTTACACCTTGGGAAGTCATATCCCCATCTTTATCGCAATGTTTCTCTCACCTTTGATGGCTGCTTTTGTGATTATTGCTTCTAGTCTTGGCTTCCTGATGGCAGGCTATCCCATGGTTATCGTCCTGCGCGCCTTCTCTCACATCGTTTTTGGTACTTTGGGGGCTTTGTACTTAAAGAAATTCCCTGAAACCTTGGATAAACCAAAGACATCTTGGATTTTTAACTTTGTTTTGGGTATTGTTCATGCTATCGCTGAAGTAATAGCTTGTATCATCTTCTATGCTACTTCAGGGACAAATGTTGAAAATATGTTTTATGTTCTCTTTGTTCTAGTTGGTTTTGGTACAATTATCCATAGTATGGTAGACTATACCTTAGCACTAGCTGTCTTTAAAGTGCTTCGAAAACGTCGCTAAAAGGAAAAACTATGACAAAGGATCGCAAACAAGCTCTTCTCAAACTCTTAAAAGAGGCACCAAAAGCCCTCAATGGCCAAACCTTGGCTGAACACTTTCATGTCACTCGTCAAATCATTGTACAGGATATCGCTATTCTCCGAGCAGATGGGGCTCCTATCCTATCCACCAATCGTGGCTATATCTATAAAGAAAACAATACCAGTCCTTACGTTCACAAACTATTCAAGGTCAGACATGAGATGGAAGAAATCGGTCAAGAACTTCTAGCTATTGTAGATAATGGCGGGCGTGTTCAGAATACTTTGATTGACCATCCAGTTTATGGAGAAATTGAGACCCTACTAAAACTCACCTGTCGACGCGATGTCCAGCACTTTCTAGAACAAGTCGAGAACTCTGACTTTAGACCACTTTCTGAATTAACAGATGGCATCCATTACCACCTTGTTGAAGCCGAAACACAACAAGACCTCCATTATATCGAGGAGGCCTTGGATCAGCTAGGTTATTTAGTAAAAGACTAGAAGGTTTCTTTCTCCCAGCCATCATCTGTACGATGACGGTAGAAAAATTCAGACTTGTCAGGTGCTTCCATCATTTCCATCAAAGGCAACATATCATAGACCAGATCCAAGTTAGGAATCTGGTCTTTTTGCACCCAAGATACTTCTCCTTCCTCAGAGGATTGGAGATTTCCAGTAAACTCTGTCGCTTTATAGCAAACGACGATGTAGCGCCCACCTGTATCTAAGGGCCAATTTTTAATACCGACCAGTTGGGGATTCTGAATCGTTAGACCTGTTTCTTCGTAGATTTCTCGGATAACTGACTCTGCAAAAGCCTCGCCATTCTCAACATGACCTCCTGGAAAGGCATAGCCAGACCAGCGATTATTTTCAGGAGAGCGGTATTGCATGACTACTCGCTTAGTTTCAATGTCTTCAATCAGACAGATGTTGGTTAAAATGGTTGCTTGCGCACGGGACATGGATTTTCTCGCTTTCTAAGTTTTTAAAACATATCTTCGTTGTATTTTACTTCTGACTTCATGATAAAGGGATTGATCAATTCATGATGTTCATAGGTACTGTGGACCACAAAACCTCTAACAATGATAACTTCTTATAATTCTTCTCTTTCAAATCCATAATCACTTCTCTCTATTTAAAAATATATGCTAAAACGTAATCATTTGTTGATTGTGCAAGCTGAAAATAAATCTCAACTGTCCTTGCATTTATCTCTCTTATCTTGATGAACTCTTACATACCATTCTAATTTCAGTGATAGGTTTTCCAAGGTCAAGTATTTTTTCTTGGCCATCAACAGTAAAACCCATTTTTTGATAGAAAGCAATGGCTCGCTTATTCTCTTTTAATACCCATAAAAATATTTCAGAGAACTGTTCAAGAGTCGTCAGAGCTTCCTTCATTAACTTCTGAGCACAACCTTTTTCATAATAGTCTTTTAAAACGTATAAGGCAATAATTTCGCCAGCTTGAATAGTCTCATCACGAAAGTTTCCATAACTGATAAAACCAACTACCTTCATGCCATCCATCGCGATTAATGTATTTTCTGGATATTTTTGACTAAAGAATCGACATCTTTCTAATGTCATCGTCTCCTGAAATTCTGCAGGTAAAAGGTCATCATAAGCCTCTCTCCACGTTTGCCAGTGAACGAGAGATTTTCCTTCTATCTCTTCAGGAGTTTCCATCTGTTTGATAGTAAGATCCATTTAATTTTCTCCTATCTAATCCAACGCCTTGACTTCCAACATCATATCACGAATCTGGGCAGCAAGTTCAAAGTCAAGCACTTCGACGGCTTCTTGCATTTGTTTTTCGAGTTTTTTGACCAGTTCTTTGCGTTCTTGTTTGTTAAGGCTATTGATATCGACTTCCTTGTCCTCTTCCTTAGCAACTGCCTTAGTTACAGCGATCAGGTCACGGATTTCTTTCTTGATTGTCTGAGGTACAATACCATGTTCTTCATTGTAAGCCATCTGGATTTTCCGACGACGGGCCGTTTCATCGATGGCACGTTGCATAGACTGAGTCATCGTGTCCGCATACATGATGACATGTCCTTCGCTATTACGGGCAGCACGTCCAATGGTCTGGATGAGGCCACGTTCGTTACGAAGGAAACCTTCCTTGTCAGCATCGAGAATGGCTACTAAGCTTACTTCAGGAACGTCAATCCCTTCACGAAGGAGATTGATTCCGACCAAAACATCAAAGACACCCAAGCGCAGGTCTCGGATAATTTCCGTCCGTTCCAAGGTCTTGATATCCGAGTGCATATACTTGACCTTGATTCCCATTTCTTTGAAGTAGTCAGTTAAGTCCTCGGCCATCTTCTTAGTCAAGGTTGTAATAAAGGTTCGTTCATTCTTTTCAACACGAGCATTGATTTCACCTAGGAGATCATCAATTTGCCCCATCGTTGGACGGACTTCTACTTCAGGATCCAAGAGACCTGTCGGTCGAATGATTTGCTCGATCACTGTCTCGGTCTGTTCATTTTCATAGTCACCAGGTGTCGCTGAAACATAAACAATCTGATGGACATGACTTTCAAACTCCTCCCGACGGAGAGGGCGATTGTCCAAAGCAGACGGCAAGCGGAAACCATAATTAACCAGCATTTCCTTACGAGAACGGTCTCCATTGTACATGCCCTTGATCTGCCCCATGGTCATGTGACTTTCATCAATCATGATCAAGAAATCATCTGGGAAGAAATCAAGAAGCGTATAAGGAGGCTCTCCTTCGCTACGACCATCCATGTGACGTGAGTAATTTTCAACACCATTGGTATAACCCATCTCACGCAGCATTTCGATATCGTACTCTGTCCGCTGTTTCAAACGCTGGGCTTCTAGCAGTTTGCCTTCCTTTTCAAAGACAGCTAACTGCTCCTCCAACTCCGCCTGAATCTTGGCAATAGCAACCTCCATGTGGTCATCATTGGTCACAAAGTGAGTAGCTGGGAAAATCGCCAAATGATCGACTTCTCCAAGGACTTGGCCTGTCAGAGCTTCAACTTCACGGATACGGTCAATCTCATCTCCGAAAAACTCTACTCGAAAAGCGTGTTCATCTCGGGAAGCTGGGAAAATTTCCACCACATCCCCCCGCACACGAAATCTCCCCCGTTGGAAATCAATATCATTGCGTTCAAACTGGATATCAACCAAGTCATTCAAGAGTTTATCACGAGAAATCTCCAGACCTGGACGCAAACTCACGACGCTATCAGAATATTCCTTAGGCGAACCCAAACCATAGATACAAGAGACAGAAGCCACAACGATGACATCATTACGCTCTAGAAGGGCTGAAGTCGCTGAGTGACGGAGCTTGTCAATCTCATCATTGACAGAGCTGTCCTTCTCAATATAGGTATCGCTCGAAGGGACATAAGCCTCGGGTTGGTAATAATCATAGTAAGATACAAAATACTCAACAGCATTTTCAGGGAAAAATTCCTTAAATTCTCCATAGAGCTGACCAGCTAGGGTTTTGTTATGGGCAATGACCAAAGTTGGTTTATTGACTTTGGAAATGACCTGACTCATGGTATAGGTCTTCCCTGTACCCGTCGCCCCCATCAGAATCTGAGCTTTCTCTCCACCCTCGATATTATCAACCAACTGTTCGATGGCTTGGGGTTGATCTCCTGAAGGTTGGTATTTTGATACTAGCTTAAATGTATTATCTGTAATCCGGTTGATCATAAGAATCCTCTCTCGATGTGCTATTCCTATTTTAGCATACTTGTAGCATTTTCACGAAGAAAAGGACGGACCTAAGTCACATCCTTTCATTTTCTTTCTTTAATTGATAAGCGAGATAGACAATCAGCAATAACAAAACCAGACTTGTCATGATAGAACCTTCTATACCAAAAGAACCACCTGATAGCCAATCTTGATTGCCTTGTGGTAAAAATGTCATCAGAGACGTTCCTGATGGTTGACCACTAACTAAAATCCCAAATAGATTTCCTTGAGCAAAATTCCAAGCCCCATGAATACCTGCAACACCCCAAACAGTATCGGTTTTGAGAAGGTAAAGAGCCATGGTAACTCCGAATAAGAAGAGATTCGCTAGAGATAGAGGTGTTAGACCAGAATTCCCCGCATGAAGCAGGGTAAAAAGTACGCTAGATATAACAATAGCAAGTTTTAGATTTGTTCTTGAGGCCAATTGAGGAAGGAGCCAAGCACGGGACACCACTTCTTCTGCTGTCCCCTGTAAAATCCAAAATGGGATAGTAAAGGCGACAAAAGTAAGCGAATAAGGATTCAAGCGAATGGATTCCAAACGATATTGCCCCAAGACCATCAAACCTAACAAGGTCAGAAGAAAAAGTGCCAAACCTAGGCCAAATCCTTTCAGAAGACTGCTAAGGAAATTTTCTCTATAAAATCCCAAGGTTCTAATAGATCTTTTCTCAACTTTTTTAGTCCATCTGAACACAGTGTTGAGAATAAAACCAAAGGACAGCAATGCTAAAATTAAACGAAAGTCACTTGTTTTATCCGTCAACCTCTGCTGCAAGGTTTGCAAGTAAGTTGCAAGATTTTGACCAGCCTCTCCAAAATTTCTAGCAAGTCCGATGAGAGCTAACAAGCTAATACCATACAAAGTATATGCAACAAACTCTCCTATAAAGACAAAAACAAAGGCTAACAAAGGACTTGTGTAAATATTTAAACTCATTTGGGAAGATTGGAAGTCTTTAAATATTCTTTTATTCTTCATGTTCCCGCCCTCATTTCTTCTATTACATACTATTATATCATTTTATAGTAGCAATTCAAGAAGGAAAAGAAAATATAGATGTTATATTTTCTGACACAAAAATATAAAAAATTGCCTTTTCACCTTTTTTCTGGTATAATGGAAAAATATTCGAAAAAGGAGACTAAAAATGAAGAAAAAAATACTAGCATGTTTGCTCATTTTATTTCCCATTTTCTCACTAGGTATGGCAAAAGCTGATACTGTTAAGATTGTGTCTGATACAGCTTACGCACCTTTTGAGTTTAAAGATTCAGATCAAACCTATAAAGGAATTGATGTTGATATTATCAATAAAGTCGCAGAAATCAAAGGATGGAATATCCAAATGTCTTATCCTGGCTTTGATGCAGCTGTAAATGCAGTGCAGTCAGGTCAGGCAGATGCCATTATGGCAGGTATGACAAAAACAAAAGAACGTGAAAATGTCTTTACCATGTCTGATACCTATTATGATACAAAAGTTGTCATTGCTACCACAAAGGCAAATAAAATCACCAAATATGATGAACTTAGCGGGAAAACAGTTGGAGTTAAGAACGGAACTGCCGCTCAACGTTTCCTCGAAAGTATCAAAGATAAATACGGTTTTTCTATTAAAACCTTTGATACAGGTGATTTGATGAATAACAGTCTAAGTGCTGGTGCTGTAAATGCCATCATGGATGACAAACCTGTTATTGAGTATGCGATTAACCAAGGACAAGATCTCAGCATCAATATGGATGGTGAGGCTGTTGGAAGCTTTGCCTTTGGTGTCAAGAAAGGGAGCAAGTATGAACACTTGGTTACCGAGTTTAATGAAGCCCTAGCACAAATGAAAAAGGATGGTAGCTTGGAGCAAATCATCCAAAAATGGACCGCTTCTACAACTACGGCAAGCCCAACGACAACTACTGCTGCTGGACAAAAAGCTACTCCTGTGAAAAGCAAGTACATTATTGCCAGCGACTCATCTTTCGCCCCATTCGTTTTTCAAAATTCAAGCAATCAATACACCGGTATTGATATGGACCTCATCAAGGCCATTGCCAAAGACCAAGGTTTTGAAATTGAGATTACCAACCCAGGATTTGACGCAGCCATTAGTGCTGTTCAAGCTGGACAAGCAGATGGTATCATTGCTGGTATGTCTGTAACAGATGCTCGTAAGGAAACCTTCGACTTCTCAGATTCCTACTACACGGCTAATACCATTCTTGGTGTAAAAGAATCAAGCACAATTGCTTCTTATGAAGACCTCAAGGATAAAACTGTCGGTGTTAAAAATGGAACTGCTTCTCAAACCTTCCTTACTGAAAATCAAAGCAAGTACGGCTATAAGATTAAAACCTTCGCAGATGGCGCATCTATGTATGACAGTCTGAATACTGGCTCTATTGATGCCGTGATGGATGATGAGCCTGTTCTCAAATATTCGATCAGCCAAGGTCAAAAATTGAAAACGCCAATCGCTGGAACTCCAATCGGTGAAACAGCCTTTGCGGTTAAAAAAGGTACAAATCCAGAATTGATCCAGATGTTCAATAACGGACTTGCGAACCTCAAGGCTAACGGAGAATTCCAAAAGATTCTTGATAAGTATCTAGCTAGCGAAACTTCAACTGACTCTACAAGTACGGTTGACGAAACAACTATCTGGGGCTTGCTTCAAAACAACTATAAACAACTTCTTAGTGGACTCGGAATCACCCTTGCTCTAGCTCTTATCTCATTTGCAATCGCCATTGTCATCGGTATTATCTTCGGTATGTTTAGCGTTAGCCCATACAAATCTCTTCGTCTGATCTCTGAGATTTTCGTTGACGTTATTCGAGGTATTCCCTTGATGATTCTTGCAGCCTTCATCTTCTGGGGTATTCCAAACCTCATCGAGTCCATTACAGGCCAACAAAGTCCAATCAATGACTTTGTAGCTGGTACTATAGCCCTCTCACTCAATGCTGCTGCTTATATCGCTGAAATTGTTCGTGGTGGGATTCAAGCTGTTCCAGTTGGGCAAATGGAGGCCAGTCGCAGTCTTGGTATCTCTTATGGAAAAACCATGCGAAAGATTATCTTACCACAAGCGACTAAATTGATGTTGCCAAACTTTGTCAACCAATTCGTTATCGCTCTTAAAGATACAACCATCGTATCTGCTATTGGTTTGGTGGAACTCTTCCAAACTGGTAAGATCATCATCGCCCGTAACTACCAAAGTTTCAAGATGTATGCAATCCTTGCTATCTTCTATCTTGTAATTATCACGCTTTTGACTAGACTAGCGAAACGCTTAGAAAAGAGGATTCGTTAATGGCAAAACTAAAAATTGATGTAAATGATTTGCATAAGTATTATGGAAAAAATGAAGTTTTAAAAGGCATTACGACTAAATTCTATGAAGGGGATGTTGTCTGTATCATCGGTCCTTCTGGTTCTGGTAAATCCACTTTCCTCCGTAGCCTTAACCTTCTCGAGGAGGTAACGAGTGGTCACATCACTGTGAATGGTTATGATTTGACTGACAAATCAACCAATGTCGACCATGTTCGTGAGAACGTAGGAATGGTTTTCCAACATTTCAACCTCTTCCCTCACATGTCCGTTCTAGAGAATATCACTTTTGCTCCTATTGAACACAAACGAATGACTAAAGAAGAAGCTGAGAAATTGGGAATGGAGTTGCTTGAAAAGGTTGGACTAGCAGATAAAGCTAATGCCAATCCAGATAGCCTTTCAGGTGGTCAGAAACAACGTGTAGCTATCGCTCGTGGACTTGCCATGAATCCTGATATCATGCTCTTTGATGAGCCAACTTCCGCTCTTGACCCTGAGATGGTCGGAGATGTACTGAATGTTATGAAAGAATTAGCAGAGCAAGGCATGACCATGATCATTGTAACCCACGAGATGGGATTTGCTCGTCAGGTGGCTAACCGTGTGATCTTTACGGCTGATGGTGAATTCCTGGAAGATGGGACACCAGATCAAATCTTTGATAACCCGCAACACCCTCGTTTAAAAGAATTTTTGGACAAGGTCTTAAACGTATAAAACGAAAGTGTGAGGTTCTCCTTACACTTTTTTAATTGCGTATTGGATTTTTTGTTTTTTTTGAAAATTATGATAAAATAAAAACTATGATAATGAGGAAATCTCATCCCTAGTCCAACTAGGAAAAAATATAGAAATTAGGTAGCTAGATGTCATCAAAGGTTATTGTTACAATTTTCGGTGCGAGTGGAGATTTAGCTAAACGCAAACTCTACCCTTCCCTTTTCAGACTCTATAAATCAGGCAATCTCTCTGAGCATTTTGCTGTTATCGGAACAGCTCGTAGACCTTGGAGTAAGGAATATTTTGAATCTGTAGTTGTCGAGTCCATCCTTGATTTGGCAGATAGTACCGAGCAAGCCCAAGAATTTGCTAGCCACTTCTACTATCAAAGCCATGATGTGAATGATACGGAACATTACATTGCTTTGCGCCAATTACAAGCTGAACTCAATGAAAAATACCAAGCTGAACACAACAAGCTCTTCTTCTTGTCTATGGCACCTCAGTTCTTCGGAACCATTGCCAAGCACCTCAAATCTGAAAACATTGTTGATGGCAAAGGTTTTGAGCGCTTGATTGTTGAGAAACCGTTTGGTACAGACTATGAAACTGCAAGCAAACTGAATGAGGATCTTCTAGCAACATTTGATGAAGAACAGATCTACCGTATCGACCATTACTTGGGGAAAGAAATGATTCAAAGTATCTTTGCGGTTCGATTTGCCAATATGATCTTTGAAAATGTTTGGAACCGTGAGCACATTGATAATGTCCAGATTACCTTTGCTGAGCGCTTGGGAGTTGAGGAACGTGGTGGCTACTATGATGAATCTGGTGCCCTCCGTGACATGGTTCAAAACCACACTCTCCAGCTTTTATCACTTTTAGCCATGGACAAGCCTGCCAGCTTTACAAAAGATGAGATTCGTGCTGAGAAGATTAAAGTATTTAAAAATCTCCACCAACCAAGTGAGGAAGAATTAAAAGAACATTTTATCCGTGGTCAATACCGTTCTGGAAAGATCGATGGTAAGAAATACATTTCCTACCGTAGCGAGCCAAACGTTAACCCTGAATCTACAACAGAAACCTTTGCCTCTGGTGCTTTCTTTGTAGACAGCGATCGCTTCCGTGGCGTTCCTTTCTTCTTCCGTACTGGTAAACGCCTAACAGAAAAAGGCACTCATGTCAATATCGTCTTTAAGCAAATGGACTCTATCTTTGGAGAACCTTTGGCACCAAATATCTTGACCATCTATATCCAACCAACTGAAGGCTTCTCTCTTAGTCTCAATGGTAAACAAGTAGGTGAAGAATTTAACCTGGCGCCAAGCTCTTTAGATTATCGTACAGATGCTACCGCTACTGGGGCTTCTCCAGATCCATACGAAAAGCTAATCTACGATGTCTTGAACAATAACTCTACCAACTTTAGCCACTGGGATGAGGTGAGCGCTTCTTGGAAATTGATTGACCGTATCGAAGAGCTCTGGGCTCAAAATGGAGCTCCGCTCCACGACTACAAGTCCGGAAGCATGGGACCACAAGCTAGCTTTGACTTACTTGAGAAGTTTGGA
>NZ_JUQX01000033.1 GCF_001074565.1 Streptococcus pseudopneumoniae
GTTCTTTCAATCTTAGACATAATCTTACTGTAATAACTTCGTGTAAGTTGACCTACAGCATACAACTGATAATACAAATCATCACAACATTTTTTTGAAGATACATAAACATCAGCACCATTTTTTACATGAGCATAGATTTTCAAATTCCAGCAGAATCGACTATAGATTCGGTTATACTCTTTTATGATCCATTCTTCGGAATATGTCCTCAAACCCTCTTTATAACCATACTCTTCGATTTTAACACACCTCTTTCCTACTACTCAATCTTCTCTGCTAAGTCAAGCAAGAATCGTTTCACTTCACTCTTATGAACGTATTTTGTCTTATCATCATCAGAAAAGCGAACAGTTTCTTCGTAACTTTTTCCTTTAGTCAACATTGTTACCAGCCCATGAGAAAATTGATGGTGACAACCTAGATTGTCTAAATCTTTTGTAGACAATACTTCTTCACGCTTCACGGTGAATTTTTCATCTACATTGATAAAATCATCTATCATACAATTATAATACTTTGCTAGCTTGTAAAGTTTATCAATGCTAGGCTCACGATCACCACTTTCATAGCGTTTATATGCTTTCTTTTGAATACCTAGAAAGTTTGCTAGATCATCTTCTGACTTATTGTTTCTTTCTCTATACAAAATCAATGCTTTTGATACGTTAATCATTTTGATTCCTCTTTTCTTTTATCTACACCTCTACTCATATTGTTAATTTACATAAAGGAATATAGTAGATTCCCTTGTGAAAACTAACAATACTTTCAATTCTTATCAGGACAAAACCTGTTTTATAAAAATCTAGTTATTGTTAATTTTTTTGCAAAATAAAAAGGCTTATTTCAAAGCCTTTTTACGTTTTTTTTCAATAGAATATAGCAATATAAAATGTATGCTCTTATCTTCGCATACTTTCAGCTTCTCAGCTTACTACCTTCGCCAAGGTCACAAATTTAAGGATAACTCAATATCCCCTCTTTCTTACCCAAAGGCATTAGCAAGATTTTACTCTCACACACCGACCATACAACACATAGACCTCACTATCTCACTCTAGCTACCTTCTAAGAAGTATCATTGACTGTACCACAGCCGTCAGTTCCCTTTTCTTATCTACTAAGGCGAAAGGACGAAAAACCCACGTTTAGACTCAACTTGACATTTTCTTAAAATTCACGTATAATTAAATTGCTACATTTAATCGTGTTAGTCAATGATTCGTTGTTGTCTGACACGTTTTTTATTAAATTTTCAAAG
>NZ_JUQX01000034.1 GCF_001074565.1 Streptococcus pseudopneumoniae
TAAGGTGGTGATTCTAGGGCAGGATCCCTATCATGGACCAGGACAGGCTCAGGGCTTGAGTTTTTCTGTACCCGATGCTATTCCAGCCCCGCCATCCTTGCAAAATATCTTGAAAGAATTAGCAGATGACATCGGAGTTAAGAAATCCCATGATTTGACGGCTTGGGCTGAGCAAGGAGTCTTACTTCTCAATGCTTGCTTGACCGTTCCTGCTGGGCAGGCCAATGGTCATTCTGGACAGATATGGGAGCCCTTTACAGATGCTGTGATTCAGGTGGTCAATAATCTGGATAGGCCAGTGGTCTTTGTACTCTGGGGCGCTTATGCACGCAAGAAGAAGTCCTTGGTTACCAATCCTCACCACTTGATTATCGAATCAGCCCATCCCAGTCCTTTATCTGTTTTCAGAGGATTTTGGGGTTCCAAGCCTTTTTCTAAGGCTAATGCATTTTTAAAAGAGACAGGACAAGAGCCAATCGATTGGCTTAGATAAGGAGAGAAGATGCCTCAGTTAGCGACGATTTGCTACATTGATAACGGAAAAGAACTACTCATGCTCCATCGCAATAAAAAGCCCAATGATGTCCATGAAGGCAAATGGATTGGTGTGGGTGGTAAGTTAGAGCGAGGGGAGACACCTCAGGAATGCGCGGCGCGTGAAATCCTCGAAGAAACAGGTCTGAAAGCCAAACCTGTTCTAAAAGGCGTTATCACTTTTCCAGAATTCACACCAGATTTAGACTGGTACACCTATGTTTTTAAGGTGACAGAGTTTGAGGGTGACTTGATTGACTGCAATGAGGGGACGCTGGAATGGGTTCCCTATGATGAAGTCTTGAGCAAGCCAACTTGGGAAGGGGACCACACCTTTGTTGAGTGGCTTTTAGAGGACAAACCCTTCTTCTCAGCTAAGTTTGTTTATGATGGGGATAAATTATTGGATACCCAAGTTGATTTTTATGAATAAAGGAGAAAGCAGATGCTACTAATCAAAAAAGGCCGTGTAATGGATCCCAAGTCTGGTTTGGATCAAGTGTGTGATGTTTTAGTCAAAGATGGAAAAATTGTCAAGATTGCTCCCGAAATCAAGGCAGACGGAGCGCAAGTCCTAGATGCGACTGGTCTAGTAGTAGCGCCTGGTTTAGTGGACATTCATGTTCACTTCCGTGAGCCTGGTCAAACCCACAAGGAGGATATTCATACCGGTGCACTAGCGGCAGCGGCAGGTGGTTTCACAACGGTTGTCATGATGGCTAATACCAATCCAACCATCTCAGACGTGGAGACCTTGCAAGAAGTTCTTCAGTCAGCTGCTAAAGAGAAAATCAATATCAAGACGGTTGCGACTATTACCAAGAACTTTAATGGCCAAGACTTGACTGATTTTAAGGCACTTTTAGAAGCTGGAGCCGTTGGATTTTCAGATGATGGAATTCCGCTTGAAAGTAGCAAAGTTCTCAAAGAAGCCTTGGAAACTGCTAAAAAACTTGGCACCTTTGTTTGTCTACATGAGGAAGATCCCGGATTGAACGGTATTCTTGGCTTTAATGAAAACATCGCTAAAGATCACTTCAAGATCTGTGGAGCGACAGGGGTAGCAGAATACGCCATGATTGCGCGTGATGTCATGATTGCCTATGCAACTAAGGCCCATGTTCATATCCAGCATTTGTCTAAGGAAGAAAGTGTCAAGGTAGTGGAATTCGCTCAAGGTTTGGGAGCGCAAGTCACAGCAGAAGTGGCACCACAACATTTTTCTAAGACAGAAACTCTTCTTTTAACTCAAGGTAGCAATGCCAAAATGAATCCTCCGCTTCGTTTGGAGTCAGACCGCCGTGCCGTTATCGAAGGTCTCAAGTCAGGTGTTATCACAGTTATCGCAACGGACCACGCGCCTCACCATGCAGATGAAAAAAATGTAGAAGATATCACCAAAGCGCCATCTGGTATGACAGGTTTGGAAACCTCTCTTTCTCTTGGTTTGACTTATTTGGTGGAAGCTGGTGAGCTAAGCTTGATGGAATTACTAGAAAAAATGACTGTCAATCCAGCCAAACTTTACAACTTTGAAGCAGGCTACTTGGCTGAAACTGGTCCAGCGGATATCACCATCTTTGATGACAAGGCTGATCGTACTGTTGGTCCAAACTTTGCTTCAAAATCAGCTAATTCTCCATTTATCGGCGAAACCTTAAAAGGGCAGGTCAAATATACTATCTGTAAGGGACAAATCGTCTACCAAAAATAGGTGGGACTCTGCTCTATAAACTATAAGAATAGAGAGCGTATATGTATCGAACCCATCAATTTAAAGATAAGTTTGTCTTATTTCTTAAGATATTTTTCCCTATCCTGATTTATCAGTTTGCCAATTATTCTGCCTCTTTCGTCGATACAACCATGACGGGGCATTACAATACCATGGACCTGGCTGGCGTTTCAACTGCAACGAGTCTATGGAATCCTTTCTTCACTTTTTTGACAGGGATTGTTTCGGCTATGGTTCCCATCATAGGCTATCATCTAGGACGAGGTAAAAAGGAAGAAGTGGCATCTGACTTTTACCAATTTATCTACTTGGCTTTCGGACTGTCTTTGGTCTTGCTTGGCATGGTAGTATTCTTAGCGCCGCCTGTCTTAAACCATATCGGACTAGAAGCTCAAGTGGCAGCTGTTTCGGTTTCTTACCTTTGGTACTTGTCTATCGGAATTATTCCCTTGTTGCTTTTTAGTGTTGTCCGATCGCTACTTGATTCACTCGGTCTGACCAAGCTATCTATGTACCTCATGCTCTTATTACTACCTTTAAATTGTGGATTTAACTATTTGTTAATTTATGGTGCCTTTGGGTTTCCAGAGTTAGGGGGAGCAGGAGCAGGATTAGGTACTTCCCTGGCTTACTGGTGTCTTCTCGGAATCTCTGTCATCATCCTTTTAAAGCAGGAAAAGTTAAAAGAGTTTCATTTGGAAAAACCACTTCCGCTTGATCTAGAAAAGATCAAAGAAGGGATTCGTTTGGGCTTACCAATCGGTGGTACAGTTTTTGCTGAGGTGATTATTTTTTCTGCCGTTGGTTTGATTATGGCAAAATTTTCGTCTATGATTATTGCCAGCCACCAGTCAGCCATGAACTTCTCAACTCTCATGTATGCCTTTCCAGTGAGCATTTCTTCTGCCATGGCCATAGTTGTTTCTTATGAGGTTGGAGCTAAGCGTTTTAATGATGCCAAGTCCTATATCAAAATTGGTCGTTGGATAGCTTTGATATTTGCAGGTTTTACCTTAAGTTTCCTCTATATCTTGAGAGATGTCGTAGCAAGTTTATATGGAAATAATCCTGACTTCATTAAATTAACATCTACCTTCCTAACTTATAGTCTATTTTTCCAATTAGCTGACACTGTTGCAGCTCCTTTGCAAGGAATACTCAGAGGTTACAAGGATACGGTTGTTCCTTTTTATCTTGGAGTCATTGCTTACTGGGCGGTGTCCATTCCATTAGGCTTATTCTTAGACCAAGTAACAACTTTGGGAGCCTATTCTTACTGGATTGGTTTAATAGCAAGTTTAGTCGTTAGTGCTATCCTCTATCAATGGCGCTTGCAAACGATTATGAAAAGAATCAACTAATTTTTGGAAAATTACTTGAAAAACTTTGTGAAAAAATATTCTTATCAAAGAAAATCCCTGTTTTTCGGGGATTTCTTTTTTGTGTTTTGTGAATTTTTCTTAATAAATACTTTGACAGTGTATACTAAAAAAGGTAAAATAGTAAGGTAAGAACAATGTTAGAAAGGCAAGATTATGTCAACTTTAGATAAAAATCTTTTGCTAGAGATGTTCCGTAAGATGGAAGAAATCCGTCGCATGGACTTAAAAATTGCTCAGTTAGTGAAAAAGGGAAAAGTTCCCGGTATGACTCACTTTTCTGTTGGAGAGGAAGCTGCTAACGTCGGAGCTATGCTGGCCCTCAACCCAGATGACCTGATCACCTCAAATCACCGTGGTCATGGTCAAGCTATCGCCAAAGGGATTGACCTCAACGGAATGATGGCTGAAATCCTTGGGAAATACACTGGAACCTGTAAAGGAAAAGGTGGTTCCATGCACATTGCTGACCTTGATGCTGGTAACCTCGGTGCCAATGGTATCGTAGGTGGTGGTATGGGAATCGCTGTTGGTGCAGCCCTCAGTCAACAAATGCAGAACACTGGAAAAATCGTCGTTTGCTTCTTTGGAGATGGCGCGACTAACGAAGGTGTCTTCCACGAAGCAGTGAACATGGCTTCTATCTGGAACCTTCCAGTTATTTTCTATTGCATTAACAACGGTTACGGTATCTCTGCGGATATCAAGAAAATGACTAACGTGGAACATATCCATCACCGTAGCGCAGCTTATGGAATTCCTGGAATGTTTATCGAAGATGGAAACAATGTCATTGATGTTTATGAAGGATTTAAGAAAGCTGTAGATCATGTTCGTGGTGGCAATGGTCCAGTCTTGATTGAAAGTGTAACTTATCGCTGGCTCGGTCACTCATCATCTGACCCTGGTAAATATCGTACACGTGAAGAAGTAGAATTGTGGAAACAAAAAGACCCAATTGAAAAACTCCGCAATTACCTTATTGAAAATAATATTGCAAGCGCTGAAGAATTGGAAGAAATCCAAGCACAAGTCAAGGAAGCAGTAGAAGCTTCTGTTAAATTTGCTGAGGAAAGCCCATTCCCACCGCTTGAATCCGCATTTGAAGATATTTACGCAGACTAAGGAGAAAGAGATAAAAATGGAAACAAAAACAATGTCCTTCCGTGACACCATTATCCTTGCTATGTCTGAGGAAATGCGTCGCGATGAAAATGTGTTCTTGATGGGAGAAGACGTCGGTGTCTTCGGAGGAGACTTCGGAACTTCTGTTGGAATGCTTGAAGAATTTGGCCCAGAACGTGTCCGTGACTGTCCTATTTCTGAAGCTGCTATCTCTGGAGCGGCAGCGGGAGCAGCCATGACGGGACTTCGTCCAATCGTCGATATGACCTTCATGGACTTCTCGGTTATTGCCATGGACAATATCGTCAACCAAGCTGCCAAAACACGTTATATGTTTGGTGGTAAAGGTCAGGTTCCAATGACTGTCCGATGTGCAGCTGGTAACGGAGTTGGTTCTGCTGCCCAGCACTCGCAATCCCTAGAGTCTTGGTTTACTCATATTCCTGGACTTAAGGTTGTAGCGCCTGGTACGCCTGCTGACATGAAAGGACTTCTCAAGTCTTCTATCCGTGATAATAACCCTGTTATCATTCTTGAGTACAAGTCAGAATTTAACCAAAAAGGGGAAGTGCCAGTTGATCCAGACTATACAATCCCACTTGGGGTTGGGGAAATCAAACGCCAAGGTACAGATGTAACAGTTGTTACTTATGGGAAAATGCTTCGCCGTGTGGTTCAAGCTGCTGAAGAATTGGCAGAAGAAGGAATTTCGGTTGAAATTGTGGACCCACGTACCCTTGTACCGCTTGATAAGGATATTATCATTAACTCAGTTAAGAAGACTGGTAAAGTTGTTCTGGTCAACGACGCCCACAAAACAAGTGGCTATATCGGAGAGATTTCAGCAATTATTTCTGAATCAGAAGCATTTGACTATCTAGATGCACCAATCCGCCGTTGTGCAGGAGAAGATGTGCCAATGCCTTACGCGCAAAATCTAGAAAATGCAATGATTCCAACTGTTGAAAGCATCAAAGATGCCATCCGTAAGACTTATAACAAAGAATAGAGTTACATAAGATAAGTTATGTAAATAAAATCAGACGATAACTTTGTATCTTTTAGGTGCAGAGCTCTTCGTCCTTAATAACTTAGATTAGAGCACGGGCTAAAAGCTCGGAAAAAAGATAAATCTCCTTGGCTTCATCAAAGTCTGCGTCGATTTCCTATTTTTCGGTCGCTTTTAAACGCCCTTAGTATCATGTAATTGAATTCGGACGGAGGTCTGCGAAAAAAAGAAAGATTTCCTTGTGTTCATCGAACACATCGTCAATCTCCTATTTTTTCATTGCCCTCTGCGTCCTTAATATCTTAGTATAGAATTGGAGAGGTCATGGCTGATGACAAGCTAAGAGCGACTCCTGCGGCTAGAAAGTTAGCGGATGATTTAGGGATCAATCTCTACGATGTTTCTGGCTCAGGTGCAAACGGTCGTGTCCACAAAGAAGACGTGGAAACTTATAAAGACACAAACGTGGTTCGCATTTCGCCACTTGCAAAACGAATTGCCCTCGAACATAACATTGCTTGGCAGGAAATCCAAGGAACGGGTCATCGTGGTAAGATCATGAAGAAGGATGTTTTGGCCTTACTTCCTGAAAATATCGAAAACGACACCATCAAGTCTCCTGCTCAAATTGAAAAAGCGGAAGAAGTTCCAGATACTATCACTCCTTATGGTGAGATTGAGCGTATTCCAATGACACCAATGCGTAAGGTTATCGCCCAACGTATGGTTGAATCCTACCTAACTGCGCCAACCTTCACACTCAACTATGATGTCGATATGTCAGAAATGTTGGCCCTTCGTAAGAAGGTTCTTGATCCTATTATGGAAGCAACTGGTAAGAAAATTACGGTTACAGATCTTCTTTCACTGGCTGTTGTTAAGACATTGATGAAACACCCTTACATTAACGCTTCATTGACTGAAGACGGCAAGACTATTATCACTCATAATTATGTCAACCTTGCTATGGCAGTTGGGATGGATAATGGATTGATGACGCCTGTTGTTTACAATGCTGAAAAGATGAGCCTTTCAGAGTTGGTTGTAGCCTTCAAAGATGTCATTGGTCGTACCTTGGATGGTAAATTAGCTCCAAGTGAACTTCAAAATTCAACATTTACAATCAGTAACTTGGGAATGTTTGGCGTTCAGTCCTTTGGCCCGATCATCAACCAACCCAACTCAGCTATTCTGGGTGTAAGTTCGACAATCGAGAAACCAGTTGTTGTCAATGGTGAGATTGTTATCCGACCAATCATGAGTCTAGGATTAACCATTGACCACCGTGTCGTAGATGGTATGGCTGGTGCTAAGTTTATGAAAGACTTGAAAACCTTGATTGAGAATCCAATCTCAATGTTGGTTTAAAAATACAGTATTTATTTTTAGAGATATAGATAAAGGAAGTAAGACATGGCCTTAGAAGTAATTATGCCAAAAGCCGGCGTGGATATGACAGAAGGACAAATAGTCCAATGGAATAAAAAAGTCGGTGAATTTGTAAAAGAAGGAGAAATCCTTTTGGAAATCATGACTGACAAAGTCAGCATGGAATTGGAAGCTGAAGAAGATGGATACTTGATTGCCATCCTCAAAGGAGATGGTGAAACTGTTCCAGTAACTGAAGTTATCGGTTACCTAGGGGAAGAAGGGGAAAACATCCCAACAGCTGGAGCGGCTGCACCAGAATCAAAACCTGCACCTGCAGCTAGTGCCTCAAACGACGACGGTAAGAGCGATGATGCCTTTGATATCGTTGTGATTGGTGGAGGTCCTGCTGGATATGTAGCAGCCATTAAAGCTGCCCAACTCGGTGGGAAGGTTGCCCTTGTTGAGAAATCTGAACTCGGTGGAACCTGCTTGAACCGTGGATGTATCCCAACTAAGACCTACCTTCACAATGCTGAAATCATCGAAAACATCGGTCATGCGGCAAACCGTGGTATCGTCATCGAAAATCCAAACTTCACTGTAGATATGGATAAACTCCTTGAAACCAAGTCTAAGGTTGTCAATACTTTGGTTGGTGGCGTTGCGGGTCTTCTTCGCAGCTACGGAGTTACTGTTCATAAAGGAATTGGTACCATCACTAAAGACAAGAATGTCTTGGTTAATGGTTCGGAATTGCTTGAAACCAAGAAAATCATCCTTGCTGGTGGTTCAAAAGTCAGCAAGATAAATGTTCCTGGTATGGAATCTTCACTCGTGATGACAAGTGACGACATTCTTGAAATGAACGAAGTTCCAGAAAGCCTTGTTATCATCGGTGGTGGTGTTGTCGGTATCGAACTTGGTCAAGCCTTCATGACATTTGGTTCAAAAGTGACTGTTATTGAAATGATGGACCGTATCGTTCCAGCTATGGATGCGGAAGTTTCTAAGAATCTTCGCTTGATCCTTGAGCGTAAAGGAATGACCATCTTAACAGGTACAAAACTGCAAGAAATCATCGAGGAAAATGGTCAACTTCGTATTAAAGTTGAAGGAAAAGACGATATCATCGCAAGCAAAGCTCTTCTTTCAATCGGCCGTGTGCCAGATCTTGAAGGTATTGGCGATGTTGAGTTTGAATTGGATCGTGGTCGCATCAAGGTCAACGAATACATGGAAACTTCTGTTCCAGGTATCTATGCACCAGGTGATATCAATGGTACCAAGATGTTGGCTCACGCAGCCTTCCGCATGGGTGAAGTTGCCGCTGAAAATGCCCTCAAAGGAAACCATGCTGTTGCCAAATTGAACTTGACTCCTGCAGCCATCTACACTCTTCCTGAAGTAGCAGCAGTAGGTCTAACTGAAGAACAAGCTCGTGAGAAATACGATGTAGCCATCGGTAAATTCAACTTTGCTGCGAACGGACGTGCTATTGCATCGGATGCTGCTCAAGGTTTCGTAAAAGTCATTGCAGATAAGAAATACGGAGAAATCCTTGGTGTGCACATCATTGGTCCTGCAGCTGCAGAATTGATCAATGAGGCATCAAGCATCATCGAAATGGAAATCACTGTTGAAGAAATGCTTAAGACCATCCACGGACATCCAACCTACTCTGAAGTGATGTACGAAGCATTTGCAGATGTTCTAGGAATGGCCATCCATTCACCTAAGAAAAAATAAATAAGATTTTCAACTAAATTTTCTTAAAGTAGCACGGACGGCAGCGACCTCTATTAGAGTTCCATACCTAAAAATTGAGCCTATTGTCTCAATTTTTCCGAGAAATGTAACGATAACACGATAACACGTTACATTTCTTTTTACCACTTTAGAAAATTTGATTGCTATGAACAGAATTTAAAAACTAAATTTTTGGAAATACTATGAAATACATTATCAATCATTCAAACGACACTGCCTTTAATATCGCCTTGGAAGAATATGCCTTTAAACATCTTTTGGATGAAGATCAAATCTTCCTACTTTGGATTAACAAGCCATCTATCATTGTTGGGCGTCACCAGAACACTATCGAAGAAATCAACCGTGATTATGTTCGAGAAAATGGCATTGAGGTAGTCCGCCGTATCAGTGGTGGTGGAGCTGTTTATCACGATTTAAACAACCTCAACTACACCATCATTTCAAAAGAAGATGAAAACAAGGCCTTTGACTTTAAGAGTTTTTCAACTCCAGTCATCAATACCTTGGCTCAACTTGGTGTTAAAGCTGAGTTCACAGGCCGTAATGACCTTGAGATTGACGGTAAGAAATTCTGTGGCAATGCCCAAGCCTATATCAATGGACGTATCATGCACCACGGTTGCTTGCTCTTTGACGTTGATTTGACAGTCCTTGCTAACGCCCTCAAGGTTTCAAAGGACAAATTTGAGTCAAAAGGTGTGAAATCCGTCCGTGCTCGTGTAACCAATATTGTCAATGAATTACCAGAAAAAATCACAGTTGAAGAATTCCGTGATTTGCTATTGGAATACATGAAAAAAGAGTACCCAGAGATGACTGAATATGTCTTTTCAGAAGAAGAATTGGCCGAAATCAATCGTATCAAGGATACCAAGTTTGGTACTTGGGACTGGAACTACGGTAAATCACCTGAATTTAACGTCCGTCGTGGAACAAAATTCACTAGTGGTAAAGTAGAAATCTTTGCCAATGTTCTCGAATCAAAAATCCAAGACATCAAGATTTATGGTGACTTCTTTGGTATCGAGGACGTTGCAGCAGTAGAAGATGTCGTCCGTGGAGTGAAATACGAACGCGAAGATGTTCTAAAGGCCTTAGAAACTATTGATATTACACGCTACTTCGCGGGTATCAGCCGAGAAGAAATCGCTGAAGCGGTAGTAGGATAAAAAGAAAAGAAGTTAGTTGTATGACTAGCTTCTTTTTTGAATATAAATTTACATAATTTATAATATGTAATAATCATAAACTATCTAAAGCGTTCTTTTGTTCATCATTGACGATATGGGTATAGAGGTCAGTGACTTGTGTACTGGCGTGTCCTAGCTGATGGCTGACCAAAACTTGCGATTTAGTCGCATCATAGAGCCTAGTTGCCAGGGTATGGCGCAGTTTGTGGGGAGTTACACGGACTTTGAAGTTCTCAGAGTACTTAGCAACCATCTTTTCCACGCTAGAAGCATCGATACGATTGGGAACGCCACGATATAAGGTCAGAAAGAGAGCTGTATCCGTCTTTTCCGTCTTATAACGTTGATTTCGAATGGCGAGATAATTCTCTAGATAAGGTTTTGCAAAGGCCGCGACATTGACCGAGTCACGTTTGCCACCTTTTCGAGTGACATCAATGACCATCATTTTGAGATTGAGATCTCTTAGATCCAGATTTACAGCTTCGGACAAGCGGACGCCAGACGCCAAGAGAAGGGCAATAATAGCTAAATCACGTTCTTTATTTTTGTTAAATGATGAAAGAGCTCGATTTGAGAGCTGTTGTGGGTACTCCTGGTCGATATAGGTTAGAAAACCTTCTGTTTCATCACCTAGAAAGAGCTTTTGCTTGATGTTTTCAGCTCTGGCAGCAAGTGTTTCTTTCTTTTTCTTGGTTGAAACTTTCTTCATTACATTACGATAGAAATAAGGCTCCCCTTGGTCGTTTTCAACTTCCTCAGTTAGATATTTGTATAGACTGGAAAGTGCTGACAAGGTCCGATTGATAGTTGTCTGTGAAACGCCTTGTTTGGTTGTATTAGCATTTAGCAAAGGTCGTTCTCTTAGATATAGGATAAAGGATTCCATATCTTTCTTTGACATGTTTTCCAAGACCGATAAAGGAATATCAGCCATTTTATCAGCTTTTGAAATCCCAGACTCTAAAACCCAGCTGAAAAATCGGTCATATTCCTTGAGGTATTCATACAAGGTTGTAAAACTGTATGGAACAGCAAGCTTAGATTGGTAGTATTCCAGAACATACCAGGGCATGATTTGTTTTAGTTTGTCGATTCGTTCCAGTAAAATCTCACGTTTCATGTATTTTCTCCATAATTAAGTCTACTAGTAGTATAGCATAGACATATGTATTTTTCAAGAAAATTATAGTTTTTCGGAAAGATGTTGTATGTGTTTGGTGATATTCTTGATTGAGAAAACCCATAAAATAGATAGCCAAAAATTTTTTTAGAGCCAATTATCCTCAATTATGTACTTTATTTAAGTGAATACTGGAAATTTTTCAAATGTACATTTTAGTGAAAATGACTATTACCAAAAACCTAAACCTTGATTGTTCAAGATTTGTAGGCTTATAAGGGTTTAATAAAGGTTGAAATTGTATTTTATACATCTAAGCTGCTAGATCAAAAATGTACTTTATTTTTCCTTAAAATAAAGTACATTTCATTTATAAAGTACATTTTTAGAGAGTTTACATTACGCCTTAAATTCAGACAAACCAAGGGTTCATCTACTTTCTTGGGAAAAGTACAAAAATTTAAGTTTTTAAAATAAAACAAAGACCTGGTTCTGTTTTTCATAAAAACCAAGTCTTTTGTGTATGATATGAATCTACAAAATTTCCACGTTTCATGAATTACATAACCAAAATTATGTAACATATATTCTTAATCTACAACAACAAATCTTTGACTTTTCCAATTTCACTTTTTGGAATCACCAGGTGAATCATATCACCCAGATACATCCTGGTTGAGCCATTAACTGTTTGACTTTTACCATTATGGAGTTGGGTTGTAATGAGTACATTCTGTGGTAAGTTGAGTTCATGGACTTGTTTTCCAGCTATTCTATCTGAAACAGGGATTTCGATAAGAGTTACTTCTCCGTCGTCTGTCACTTCTTCTGGCATCATTTTCTCAAGCATGGCCTCGTATACTGGGGCACCCTTTAGTAAATCCATGATAATGTAGGCTACCAAAGTAACAAGTCCGAGAGGCATGAGATTTCGGATGTCACCAACCATTTCGGTTACAAGGATCATGGCTGTTAGGGGAGCCTTGGATATTGCTCCAAAGTAGCCACTCATTCCTAAAATGATAAATATTGGAAATTGTTCCTGGCTTACAAGTCCAAGATTAACACAAATGACGCCAACTAGTGCACCAAGTAAGGAACCAAGGGCCAGAATAGGTAGGAAAATTCCACCTGGTAGTCCACTACCATAACTCATCATACTCCAAATAAAACGAATGAGGAAGTAGGCAAGTAAGACTTGAAAACTAAAGTGTTGCTCAGTTAAAGAAAGAACAATTTGGTTCCCACCACCAAGCATTTGCGGCATAAAAATCCCTACTGGTATGATAAGGATAAAAGCTAAGATTGGATAATAAGCTCTATCTAAATGGATTTTTTGACCAAGCCAGTCATAAACTTTGCTGACATTAAGCACAGCTTTTTCATAAAGAAAACCAGAAATGCCGAGAAAAATACCCATAACCAAATAAATCCAATACTGATCCAGAGTCATGAGAGGGATATTGTCAGGCATATCCAATACGGGCGTTAGGCCGAACATAAGGAGCGAAACAAAGTTTGCTACAATACTGGCTGCTAGAGTGGAAACCCAGAAAAATCTTGAAAAGTGATGATAGACTTCTTCTACTACAAAGAGAAGGCCTGCTATTGGGGCGTTAAAGGCTGCAGCTAAACCAGCGGCTGCTCCACTGGCAATTAAGGAACGTTCCTCAACTGGACTCGATTTGAGCCATTTAGCAATTCCCTTACCTCCAACTGCTCCAAGTTGAATACTCGGCCCTTCCCTACCCAGCATGAGTCCGCTGGCAATTGCAAGGGTGCCTAAAACATATTTCTTCCAGAGAACACTCCACCAATTAAGCGACAAGAGTCCTTTTAATTCGGCCTCAACTTGTGGGATCCCAGAGCCTTTGATATCTTTCTCTGAGCGAGTTAATTTAGCACTGAGCCAGCAGATGAGTATGTAGAATAGAGCAAGGACAAAAAGATTGCGCACTAGGTGCGCTTGATCTTGATAGAGGCCTTGTATTAGGTGGAAGCCCTTTTCAATTAAGAAACGAAAAGATCCAACGATTAGCCCGACAACTAGCCCGACGATGATTCCTCGCCCAACTTGGGATAATATGGTACTTGAAGCAAAGGCAAATTCTTTCTTGGAGCTGAGTATTTCTGACTGTTCCTCCATAATCATTTCCTCCAATTTAACTTTCTTTGTTTGCTGCGACCAGTGATTTTATCGGTTCAAAACTAGTCCGATGAATGGGAGTAACTCCTTGTTTATCAAGACCTTCTAAGTGTTTTGCTGTTCCATATCCAGCATTAGAAGCGAAATCATATCCAGGATACTGGTTGTCATAATCCTTCATTAAATTATCCCGTGTCACTTTGGCAACTATTGATGCGGCTGCGATAGAGAGCGAGTTCGCATCTCCCTTGATGATGGCTGTTTGGGAAATCGGTAAATCAAGCTGCATGGCATCAATCAAGAGGTGCTCAGGTTGGGGACTGAGCTGAGAGATTGCTTCTTTCATAGCAAGCTTAGTTGCTTCATAGATATTGACTTGGTCAATAACTTGATTATCCATGATTCCAACGCCGATTGCGAGAGCTTGGTCTTGAACGGCTTGAAAAATTTCCAAATGTTTCTTTTTGGGGATTTTCTTACTATCGTTGAGGCCTCTAATTTTACAATTTTTAGGCAAGATTACCGCTGCAGCGATCACAGGTCCAGCCAAAGGACCACGGCCAACCTCGTCAACGCCTGCTATTAAGCTTAATCCTTGTTTATAAAGTTCTTTTTCATAGGAAAGCATGTTTTCTAGACGAAGTTTTTCTTCAAGTTCAGCCTGAATGGCTTTTTTCCGCTTGCTGATTTCCTTTTGAACTCCAGAACGAGTATCCTTTTCCAGTTCAAGAAAAATGGGATTGTCTAAGTCTTTGACCGTAGCAAGAAGTTCCTTGATTTCTTTAATCGTCATCATCGATGTCGTCCAATGTATCTAAGGTATAGTTACCGAGTTTTCCATCACGAACTTCCTTCACGAAAAGACTGTAAAAACGGTCGTAGTCGTCACGGAAACCGAGGGCACGTGTCATATCCATGATGATAACAGGCGCTTCTTCTTCTATCTTCATTTGTTTGAAGCGTTCAGCTAGCTTTTCTGGATAATGTTTTTTGAAATAATTGAGACCAAAAATGGTTACCTCATCCATAGGAAGCAACTGGTCTTTAATTGCTCCAGTTAAGGCTAATTTCAGTGCGACAGCATCATCTTCAAACTTAGGCCAAAGAATCCCTGGTGTGTCAAGGATTTCAAGGTCTTTATTGGTTTTAAGCCATTGTTGCCCCTTGGTAACACCTGGTTTATTGCCGACCACCGCAATCTTTTTCCCAGCCAAACGGTTCATCAGAGTTGATTTGCCAGCATTTGGAATTCCAATAATCATGGTACGCAAAGTTTCAATTTTTATACCGCGTTCTTTCTGGCGTGCAATCTTATCAGCCATAAGCTTTTTGGCTGCATCTGTCACAACTTTTACGGTAACTTGCTCTTTGGAGTTGATTGCCAGAGTTTGAATCCCTTGTGATTCAAAGTACTGACGCCATTCTTTTGTCATTACTGGATCGGCCAGATCAGCCTTATTTAAAATCAAGAGTTTGGGTTTATCACCCACAATCTTGATTAACATAGGATTTTGACTAGATAAAGGTAGGCGAGCATCCACCAAAATCGTCACAAAATCAACAAATTTTAAATTCTCCTGAACTTGTCTCCGAGCCTTAGACATGTGGCCCGGAAACCATTGAATAGTAGCCATAATAATTCCCCTTCCGACTAAAAAAACGTGATAAAAACGTTTTCTTTCTTACCATCTATTCTATCATAAATGGTCCCTCTTTGCATAGGCTTTTGTCTACAAAAATGAGTATATAAAGTAGAAATATTTGCATAAATAATGTATTGTTATATCAAAGCATTAGAAAAACACCTAGCAAGTTATAATGATGATAGGTGTTTTTCTTATAAGATTATCCTTGAGAGAAAAGGGCTGATACAATTTTTGACAATCCTTTCACTCCAGAAAATTTGTGCTGGGGATAAATAATCAGCTCTTAAACATTCTTTTAAAAATTCAGCAACTTGATCTGGTGCAATCTCAAACTCAAAGGCTTTCATTTTGTAGAAAAAGTCGACGAGATGCTCAGATAAGTAATCTTCTGAAAAGGCCACTTCACCATATTTTCGATACTCCAGCAAGAGTCGAGAGAACCTGGCTTTTTCATCTGGTAAATTACGAAAATAAGAATTTATTAGCAAAATTTGTTTTTGCTTTCGTTCAATAGGATCTTGGTTCGCAATTCGTTGCTCTTTTTCAAGTTCTTTTTGATTTTGCTTTGCCTTGACAGCCCGTTCTTCTCTATTTTTTCCAAAGAGAATTTTTTCCCACTTTCGTTCTTCTCGGGTGAGAGTTTCTGTAAAGCCAAAATAATCTTGATAGGCTCGTTCTGCAGGTCCCATGGCAAGAATGAGGTTGTCAGCGTATTGCTTGGCGATTTTATCTCTCTTCTTGCGTTCTTTCTCTGCTTGAATCCGTAAATGCTGCTCGTAGTCGATTTTCTCCTTGCCTAGTTTGACAAGGTAGAGTTGGTCATCAGTCTTGCCAAGTAGAAAAGGTTTGATACACTTTTCCAGTACTTCTTCCATACGATCCTTCTTTATCGGCTCTGCCTTGGTCCAACTTCCACCTTGAAAGACTTCTAGGAAGATCTGGTAATCTTTCTCAGGTGCAAATTGATTGCCACGATTGGCTTTGAAAACACCTTTATCCCAAAACCATTTTAGAAGTCGTTCGTCAAAATCGACTTTATTGACCTTGATTTTTTCCTTTTTCTGAGCTTTTCTAGTTAAGTTTTCAACTTTTCTGAGTAGTTTTTCTTCCTCTTCTAGTTGCTGGTCAAGACTTAATCGATGAAAATGGCGAACACAGTCACTGCCGATAGGAAAGAGACGTTGTCCTGTGACATTGTTAAAGAGTTCGTAAGCATATTTAATGGCATTTCCGCAGATACAATTGCTACGCCCAATGCCATTAAAAATCAAGGAAACTTCATTCCATTCCTTGGTTGCTTGATCCCAAGTATCGGCTTTTGAAGCCTGTAAAACTGCGTCATGCAGGGATTTTCTAACTGGAAGTGGCATGAGGTCTCCTTTCTAATACTCAATGAAAATCAAAGAGTAAACTAGGAAGCTAGCCGCAGGCTGTACTTGAGTACAGCAAGGTGAAGCTGACGAGGTTTGAAGAGATTTTCGAAGAGTATAAATTATACTTTTACAACTTGAATCTCATCTTTGCCGAGTAAAATCAGGTATTTCTCAATATTTTCAATCGAATAGGCTCGTGATAAGGCTTCTCCATATAGGGCTAACTGACTACGATAGCGGTCTATGAGTTGACTTGGTTGATCGTAACGGTCTGTTTTGTAGTCGAAAAGAACGATACGATTCTTATAAAGAAGATAGCCATCCAAGATTCCACGAACAACAAAGTCTTCCTGACTCTTTTGGTCGCGTTTGAGCATGGAGAAAGGTTGCTCACGATAGAGATAGTCAGTATTAGCGAGAATCTCCTGACCGAGTGGCGTATCAAAGAAAGCTAGGATTTTAGAAAGATTGATCTTGTCTCTAACAGCTGGGCTGGTTTGAACTTGGTGCAGAGTATCTTTCAGGTTATCAAGTGTTGGTTGCTGACTGAGGTCGATTCTCTGCATCAGTTCGTGTGTTGCACTACCAATCTCAGCTCCTGTCACCCTTTCTTTAGTTGAAAAATCTGGTAAATCAAAGCTGATTTTCTTGTCTACTGACTGACTTTGACCTGCAATCTCAACACCTTCCATATCCATAACAGGTTCGTAGAATTTCTTGATTTGGCTTGGGGTTTGAACACTTGGAAGTTCAATGGCTGCGCGGTGAAGAGTATTATAAACTTCCACTTCTTTCAGCATTTCAAGGGCTTCTTTAATCGTTTCAGACTGACGATTGTCTGCTTGAGAACTATCTTGTAGAGGACTCTTGTTTTCCAACTCTCCGATAGCTTCTCTGGTCAGCTGGTCTTCACCAACGAAACGGTAGCTAAAGTTGAGATGATCTTTGGCAAACACTTTAGTGATAGCCCAAACCCAATCTTGGAAATTCTTGGCTTGCAGTCTAGTATTGCTATCTAATTTTCCGCTCTCAGCTGATGGATATTCCTTGGCTTCTAGCTTTTCACGAGACCCCTTGCCGACAAGATAGAGCTTTTTCTCAGCTCGCGTCATGGCAACATACAGCAGACGCATCTGCTCTGAATAGCTAGCCAATTGCAGTTCTTTCTCATTCTGGATATAAGTTAGACTAGGAATGGAGAGTTTGATGGTTTTAGGATAGTGTGCTTCCACTGCTCCTGTTTCCACCTTGGCAATGTGTTTGACACCAAGCCCATTTTGACGGCTGAGAATGACGTCTGACATCGAATCTTGCTTGTTGAAGTCCTGATCCATGTTGAGGATAAAGACATAGGGAAACTCCAGACCTTTGCTCTTGTGAATGGTCATAAGTTCTACCGCATCCTTAGGCGGAGCGACGGCTACGCTTGCGAGATCATGCTGAGCCTCCAAAACCTGATCAATCATTCGAATAAAACGAGACAAGCCCTTGAAATTACTCTTTTCAAACTGGTCTGCTCTCAAAGCTAACGCATAGAGATTGGCTTGTCTGGCAGGACCATTTGGCAAAGCTCCGACATAATCATAGTAAAAACGATCGTTGTATATCTTCCAAATCAAGTCATAGAGGGAGTGGGTTTTGGCATATAAGCGCCAAGAATCCAAGATATCCATGAACTGACTTAGTTTTTCAGCTAAAGCTGTGTGAATTAAGGCCTTCTGTTCAGTTGCTTGTTTTTGAGCATTAAGCAGTTTCTCATAGAGATTTTCTTGGACCTTATCTTCTGCTTTCTGAAGGGACAAGCGTGCCAACTCGTCCTCATCAAAGCTAAACATAGGAGACTTCATAAGGGCAACCAAGGCATAGTCTTGCAGGGGATTGTGGATGACACGAAGGGTGTCTAGCATGACTTGCACTTCTAGGGATTGGAGGTAATTATTTTGTTCTCCGTCTGTTTTGACAGGAATCCCATACTCAGACAAAGCGAGGAGGATCTGGTCATTACGACTGCGACTGGAAGTCAAAAGGGCAATTTCCTTAAAGGCTACACCATTCTCTTGATGGAGCTTCAGGATTTCCTTGATAACCAGACGCATTTCCCCAGTGAGTTTCGTTTCTGTTTGGCTCTCTTCCTCCTCTTGCCCACTATCGTCCTTATCGTAGAGGAGAAATTCTGCCTTGTTGTCTGGATTGGGAGTTAGTTTAGTATTGGCAAAAACAAGCTGGTGCATGCTATCATAGTTGATTTCGCCGACTTCTTGGTCCATGAGGCGTTCAAAAACATCGTTGGTTGCTGATAGCACTTCTGAACTGCTACGGAAATTTTCCTTGAGGAGAATCAACTTGCCTTCTTGAGGATTATGCGCATAGCGTTGGAATTTTTCATTGAAAATCTGCGGGTCTGCCTGACGGAAACGGTAGATGGACTGCTTGATATCCCCCACCATAAAGCGATTATGACCATTCGACAGCAATTCCAGCATCCGTTCTTGAATGTGGTTGGTATCCTGATACTCATCGACCATGACTTCGTGGAACCGTTCCTGATAAGCCTCGCGGACTTGTGGGAAATTCTCTAAAATCTCAATGGTATAATGGCTGATATCAGCAAATTCAAAGGCATTTTCCTGACGTTTACGTTCACGATAAGCCTCCACAAAATCACTCATAAAGGTTTGGAAGGTTTTAGCTAGATCCCAGGTGTCTTCATGATAACGATCTTGATAGTCGAGAATGGTTATCTGGTCTGACAGTTGTCCTAGTTTAGCAAACTGGACCTTTCTCTCATCGTTATAGGCATCAGCCAGTGTTTTCAAATCGGCCTTACGACTAGAATTAGCCAGAGCTCGACCATTTTTCTCCTTAGAGATGGCGACAACACGAGTAAGCACTTCTTGATAAGCCTGGCTATCGGACTCTTGATTTAAGGAGCCAATTTGATCCAGAACCTGTTGAACAGCTTCTAAATAGGTAGCTTTTGGAAACTCCTTGGCATCATTATCCAGATGATAACGGAAAAAGCTTTCCAAATCCCAAAGCGCCTGCTTGATTTTCTCATACAGTTTTTCTTTTTCACTAGTAAAATCAGCTTCTTCAAACCCTTTGAGAAAAGACTCGTTCAACCATTTTTGTGGACTGCTGGTGGATTGGAGGAAATCATAGATTTTGTAGACTTGTTGGCGCAGACCACGTTCATCCTTGCCACGCCCAGCAAAGTTTTTCACCAAACGACTAAATTTCTCTTTATTCTCACCTTGGTAATGCTCTTCAAACACCTGATGAAAAACTTCGTTTTTTAAGAGTAACTGTTCGCTTTCATTTTGCAAAATACGGAAGTTCGGTGCGATATCAATCAAATAACCATGCTTGCCAAGGAATTTTTGCGTGAAGGAGTCCATGGTTCCAATGGCCGCGTTTGGTAGATCTGCCAACTGACGTCCCAAGTGTTGTTTGAGATCAACATCATCGATTTCTTGGATTTGCTGGCTGATTTTTTTCTCCAAGCGTTTCTTGAGTTCTGTAGCAGCCTTGACGGTAAAGGTCGAGATAAAGAGTTGACTGATTTCTACACCACGGGCTAATTGGTCCAGAATGCGCTCTGCCATGACAAAGGTCTTCCCTGAACCAGCAGACGCTGAAACAAGGATATTTTGCCCTGCCGTATAAATGGCTTCGATTTGCTCGGCAGTTTTCTTTTGTTCCTTGCTCGAATTCGCTTCTGCTTCTTGCAATTTTTGAATCTCTTCCTCAGTTAAAAAAGAAATAGGTTTCATCGATTCAACTCCTCTCTCATTTTCTCAAACCAAGCTTGCTTGAGTTTTTCTCCGACCAGTCGTTTGCCGTCAGACAACTCTAATTTCTCAAGGAAACGGGCTTGTCCCAAGTGGTAATTGGCTTCAAAACCTGTAATGGCTTGATGTTGCTGAACGTACGGGGCAATACTTCTGCCATTCTCTGTGTATGGATTAATGGCAAAATGGCCTTGTAAAATCTTCTCAGCTGCCTTCTTGTAAAGATAGGCATTGTAGTCCAATAAGAGCTGGAATTCCTCGTCTGTCAGCTGGTTGGGCTTGTTTTTGTTGTAAAATTCTCCCAAATGACTGCTTTCTTTCTCTAAAAAGAGTCCTTGGTATTTCATTGATTTGCTGGCTTCTACTACTGCTCCTGCCAGACTCTTAACAGCTAATAAAGATTGGACAGGCTCAGCCATTTCCAAGTACATGGCACCGAAAAAGTTCTGCTCCCCTTCTCTTTTTAGGGCAGCAAGATAGGTTGGCAGTTGGGAATTAAGCCCATTAAAGAAATGAGGAAACTGGAACTGAGTCAGACTAGACTTGTAGTCCACCACTCCTAGCGCTCCATCAGCTTTCAAACGGTCGATTCGGTCAACCTTGCCTCGCACATGGACACTGCGACCATTATCCAATTGAATAAAGGCTTGATCCTTGCCACCAAATGTTGCCTCCTCTTGGATGGTTTCGATAGCTGGATTATGACGAAGGATGTGGCCCGTAGTTCGCGCGACATCAAGCAGAACTTCCTTGGTAAACTGGGCTTCCAAACTTTCCTGATAAATAGCTTCAAATTCGCGTTCTTGGCTGGTTTCTTGAATAGCTTGCTCCAGACGTTGGTCAAACGGATTTTCTGCAGGCAGTTTCAAGGCACGTTCAAAAATACGATGCAAGAAATTCCCGTGACTGCGAGCATCTGGACGAAGGCGCAATTCTTCCTGCAAACCTAAGACATAACGGAGGAAATAACTGTATTCATTGCGGTAAAACTCTGTCAAACCAGAGGTAGACAGGTAAAACTCCTTGTCAGCGGGATAGAGAGCCTGCAAGGTCTCTTTTTCTAATGGCTTGCTGCTTGGGCTAGTTGGGAGTGCAGGATTTGTAAGGCCTTTTTGATCAAGTTTTTTCCCCATCACACGCGCTAGAACCTTGACAAAGGTCACATCTTTTTCATTTTCACTAGAACCTGCCTGCTGATGATAGGCAACTAAGCTAGACAAGAGACTATGATAAGAACCCATATCATCCTTAGACAGACTTTTTTGATGAATTTTCTTCTCTATTCGGCTAAATCCAAAACTCACCAGTTCCTGAAGATAGGCTGATTCCTTACTCTCATTTTCATTGAGGAGACTTGGAGCTGATAAGACCAACTGCTTACGAGCAGCATTGACTAAGGAAAGCATAGTATAGCGATTTTTCTTGAGGTTTTCACTGCTTGCAATCAGTAATTGTGCTCCCTCTTCAGTCGCTTGGTTTAGGCTTTGTCTTTCTTCGTCTGTTAACAGACTGGTATTTTGCACGATTTTTGGCAGATGATCCTGAGTCAGTCCAATAGCGTAGACAAAGTCAGCGGTCAGAGGTGCAATCAAATCATAACTCTGCACCAGAACAGTGTCCACTGTTGCTGGAATGGTGCGATACTGGGACAAACTCATTCCAGAATGGAGTAAGGCTAGGAAATCCTCCAGACTAACTTGTGAACCGGCAAAAACGGTCGCAAATTGTTCTAAAACATGGCAAAAGGTTTTCCAAACTTCGGCTTGTCTTTCCTGTTCTAGAGTGTCCATAGTAGCTGTCAAGTCTTGCATCTGCTTGCTTAAAGCAGCATTTTTTAGAAAAGTATTCCACTTTTGCAAGAGATTTTCTGCCTTTTGCTTCCGACTGGCAAATAAGGTTTCAAGTGGCTCCAAAACTCGCAGACGAAGGGCATTCAAGCGTTCCAAATCGAATTTTCCGTGGTGGGATTTAGTGAAGGTCTGCTGAAAGGCTGGCAAGCCATTGATACCAAGATAGCGGAGGTATTGCTCAAAAATATCAATCTCAGCCTGACTGAGATCAGTATACAGACCAGTTCTGAGGAGATTAATCAAATCCTCCTGACGGAAACGGTAACGTTTCAAACGCAAAATAGATTCGACATACTGAGTCAAAGGATGATGGGCCATGGATTCACTTCTACCAAGATAGAATGGAATCTGGTACTGGTCAAATATGGTCTTTAAGGATAACTGGTAAGAAGCCACATCCCCTAAGAGAATGCGAAAATGCTTGTAACTCAAGTCTGGATTGTCATGTAATTTCTGACGAATAGCGCGAGCCACCAGCTCCAACTCCTCTTTTTGCGTCAAACAAGACCAGATTTGCAGATGTTCACGGTCCTTCTCATCGACATCTAAAGCGAGTTCTGAAAAGTCATAAGAGGACTCCAGCAAACGAGAGGCCTTGTCAAAACTATCTATCTTCTCATGAGTTTTAGAACGATCCTGAGCAGGTGTTTGGTATTTTGCCCCCAAATGATGAAGAAATTCCACACTGGCTTGATAGAGATTACCTTCAGTAAACGGACTGATATAGGCTTTCTTGCTTGCATAAGCACCAATGACAATCTCAACACCTTTACGATGGAGCAGATCCACCACATGCTCCTCCTCGGCGGAAAAACGGGTAAATCCGTCAATTACCAAGGCAAGTTGACTGAAATCACTACTTACCTTATCATTCTCAATAGCCTCAATCAAATGGGACAACTGACTTCCCTGAGCCAACTGACCCTGATTGAGATAGGCTGTTACTTTCTCAAAAATCAAGAGTAAATCTGCTCGTTTATCCTCATCCGTTAAACTTTCCAAGTCCAAAAAGCTCATTTGAGCAGACGTCATCTCATGATAAAGTTCAACCAACTGCTGGATAAATTGAGGGTCCTGCTTAATCGCACCATAAACACGTAAGTCCTTGGGATCGAGTTCAGCAAGGCATTTATAAAAGGCCATTCCAAGGCCGATGTCATCAAGACTGGTCTTTGTAGACAAGTCATTTAAAACCAGATAACGAGCCATTTGAGCAAAGCGTGTGACAGTAATCGCAAAAGAAGCCTGCTGGGACAAGCATTCCAGCACAGCACGTTCCTTTTCAAATGAAAGAGAGTTGGGGGCGATGTAGAAGACTCGCTTGCCTGCAGCAACCAGCTCTTCCGCCTCTCTGGTTAGGATTTCAGTCAAAGAAGTCCGAATATCAGTATAAAGTAATTTCATCTCTGCCTCGTTGGAATTTTTCATTACCTTTTATTATACCATTTTTTGACTGCTAATCCTATAAATAGAGAGTTCTTAAAACTTCTGAAGAAAAAATGCCGGAAAGTTCCGGCATTGAATGATAAGCACTAACTTGCTGAAAATAGATTTATCCATAAGTACCAAAATGCTGTAATGTTAACCATTAAATGGAGCAAAATGGGATAATAGAGAGAGTGAGTTTTTCGGTAGAGTAATGCTAAAATCGCTCCTCCACTTGCATAGGTGAAAAAGGCGAGTGGTGTTAAACCTGAACTGACATGCACATAGCCAAAGGTGCAGGCCGATAGTAAAACATCTCCATACCAAGGTGAATCTTTCAAAAAAGTATTCATAAGAACTCCCCGATAAACCATTTCTTCTGCAATTGGTCCTGGTAGACAAGTAAGAATCAAAAAATATAGTAACTCTTGTCGACCTGTCATCTCAATCAATTCATTTAAAGCGATTTGATTGGACGTTGCTGGGGTTAAAAAAGAAAACACAGAATCTGAAAGATAATTGACTCCATAAGCAAGAAGCAAATAAACTGGATATCTCCATTTCCATTTCAACTCCAGCATTTTTTTACCTTCGAACACTAGTAAATAAAGTACTGTTAGAAGAGTTACGCTGAGCTCTAAAAAAGCAAGAAGTAAGAAATATTCTCGACTAGCAGGTACAAATCTAGCTGCAAAGTGATTAAAAATCCACCGAAACCAAGTTGATTTGTAAAAAATTAAGGATAATGCTAGTAAAATTTGAATAATTCGTTTTTTCATACTATGCCTCAGCTTTCTCCCCTTGTTTCTTCATATTACTAATAAATTTTACTTAAAATCTCGCAGCACTTCCTTTGCAAAGATGATTGCCTCCGCCAATATATCCTAAATCATAAGTGCCACTGGGACAAAATCCATGAACTGGCATAGTCAATACCGACGCCATTTGCCAACCGTAATAACCATTAGCCTCTTTACCATATCGATTTGCTCCACCTTGTATCATCTCTAATTCTTCATTTGTTAGATTTATATTTTTTTTCATTAAAACCATGATGTATTCCTCCACTATTGTTCAGATTAGTTGAGTAATCTGCTACTCATACCGACTTATAAAAAACTATTTTAAGTTAGTTTTTTTAATATTTGTCTAGTTGCAACTTTGACAACTTTAGTATAGCATATCTTTACAAAATATCCTCTTCAAATCTTGAATTGTCATCCAAACGTCCTAAATTGACATAGTAATCCTTATTTCCCTCAAAATATGCTATAATAAAAGCAAAACACCTAGAAAAGGAAGTCTTATGATTAAACTACTAGCCTTGGATATGGACGGAACCCTCCTCAATGAAGCCAAGGAAATCCCGCAAGCCCACATCACTGCCATTCACCAAGCCATTGAAAAAGGTGTCAAACTGGTTCTCTGTACAGGTCGCCCGCTTTTCGGTGTCCTCCCCTACTATAAACAACTAGGATTTGACCTACAGAACGAGTACGTCATTGTCAATAATGGTTGCTCAACCCATCAGACCAGTGACTGGAGTCTAGTTGACTGGCAAGAACTCAGTCCATCTGACATTGAATACCTCTATGACTTAGCAGAAAAAAGCGACGTCCAGTTGACTCTTTTTGATGAGAAGCATTATTTTGTCCTCGGTGGCAAGCCTAATCAAATCGTTCAAAATGATGCCAAGCTAGTCTTTTCAGACCTGACTGAAATTTCCCTTGAGGAAGCCACCAGTGGTAAATATCGTATGTTCCAAGGCATGTTTTTAGGAACAAAAGAGCAAACAGACGATTTTGAGCAACGGTTCGCTGAGGAACTCTGTCAACGATTCAGTGGAGTTCGTTCGCAGCCTGTCATTTATGAAGCCATGCCACTTGGAACGACAAAGTCTACTGCTCTTTCACGACTAGCAGCGATTTTGAAGATTGATTCCTCAGAAATCATGGCCATGGGAGATGCTAATAACGATATCGAAATGCTCCAGTTTGCAGGGTTTGGTATTGCTATGGGAAATGCCAGTGACCATGTCAAATCCCTAGCCGATGCTGTAACAGCAAGCAACGAAGAAGATGGAGTTGCACGTGCCATTGAGAAGTATATTTTATAGAGAAAATTCCCAGTTAAATCCTTAACTGGGTTTTTGACATTTTAAAAATCAGAAAACTTTAGAAACTCTTTAGAATTACTTGATGTTTCTTTGATTTCTATACCTTATACTAAAGTTAGAAAAATAAATCAAAAGGAGAAAATCATGAAAACAGTACTCGAAATTCATGGACTGACCAAACAATTTGGCCAACAAGCTATTCTTCAAGACCTTAGTCTAACCATAAAAGAGGGAGATATTTATGGTCTAATTGGAAAAAATGGAGCAGGTAAAACTACTCTTATCAAAATAATTACACAACTACTGTTTGCGGATAAAGGAACTATTTCCCTCTTTTCTAGTCAAGAACAAAATGAGTGGACCAAAGCTTTATCTCGAGTAGGTTCAGTTATCGAATCGCCTGTAGCCCATAATCACTTAACAGCATACCAGAATCTGAAATATTATTGTATGATTCGCCATATTCCAAATGCTGATAAAGTCATTCAAGAAACACTGGATTATGTAGGTTTGTCTGATACAGGGAAAAAAGTCTTTCGTGATTTCTCACTAGGAATGAAACAAAGACTTGGCATCGCCATCGCCCTCCTATCCAAACCTGATTTCTTAATTCTTGATGAACCCATTAACGGTCTCGACCCAATTGGGATCAAAGAATTTCGTCTCATGATCCAGCGGCTCAATCAAGAAAAAGGAATAACCATCCTCATCTCTAGCCATATCTTGTCAGAACTCTATCTCTTAGCTAATCGCTTTGGTATTCTGGATCAAGGTAAGATTATCCGTGAAATCAGTAAAGCTGAATTTGAAACACTGAGTGAGGATTATATTGTGCTTAAAACAAGCGATAAAGAAAGAGCTTGTCAGGTATTGAAAGAACAAATCCAACTCCAATTTAAGGTTGTTAATCCTGAAAATGAAATCCATATCTTTGGTAATGAACAAGATGTCAAACAGATTCTTAAGCAACTAACTTTGGCCGATGTTGCTATTGATGAGATTTACTTTGCCCGTCAAAACCTAGAAGAATACTTCACCCAATTAGTAGAATAGGAGAAAAATCATGATACACACCATTCAAGCAGATTTTTACCGTCTTTTCCGCTCCAAAGGATTCTGGATTACAGAATTCATTCTCTTTGTACTTATGTTAATGGGTGCTACTATCGGAGCTACAGGACATCTAATGTCAGTAAATACTACACCTGAAACAGAATTTCCGACCAAAGGTTGGGACGGCGTCCAAGCTCTTATCAACGCGTCTAGCAATGGTTCAAACCTCGTTTTTCTCTGCATCGTCCTGGCATGCCTCGTTCTTGGAGTTGATCTAATCGGCAAACTCTATAAAAATAGTTTGACAGTCGGCGTTTCTCGTACAGAATTTTTCCTTGCTAAATTCTTTGTTCTAGCAAGTATCGCTCTCTTACAACTCATCACCAGTCTTGTGATTGCCTTTATTCCCGCGACTCTACTAAACGGACTTGGTACAATGCCTGATGGTTTTGTTACTAATCTCCTCTTGACGATTTCCCTTCAATTTCTCTGCCTTCTAGCTTGGCTTTCCATCGTTTCCTTCATTCTCTATGTTAGTCACTCTTATCTAGCGGTATTTATTGGTTATTTGGTCAGCTCTATCCTACTTTCTATGCCAATGCTTGTTTTCCCAGACATTGAAATTCTACGATATTTAATTCTAGATTTTGCCTATGCTATGACTACTAATGGTCAAGCTATTCTCTATACCATCACGGTTTGCGTAACGGTCATACTTTTCTTCTCTTTCAGTGGACTGATTATTTTCAAGAAGAAAAGCTTATAAAAAGGACCTCCTCTAGGATATAGAGGAGGTTTCTTCTGTTAAAAATAGATAAAGACCGAAAACCATTCTCCATCAGCAACTAGCTTCATATCCGCTCCAAGAAGATGAACTAATTCCTCGGTAATATAGAGACCTAAACCAGAGGATTCTTCAGTATCCGACATGTTTTCAGAATAAAAACGATTGCTGAGATTGTCTATATTCTTGATAGGTTTTTTGACAAGATTATCGATTTGTAAAATAAGCCTATTTTCTTCCTTTTTCAAAGAAAGTCGAGCTTTCTCCTTGCCGTGCTTGAGAACATTTCCAAGAAGGTTTTGTATAATTCGATCAAGCAAGTCCTCATCAGTCGTCGTTTTCAATCCTGGTTCAACATTAAAATCAAGAACAATCTGTGAAGATTGAAAAACGTCGTAATAAGCTAAAGTCTTTTTCGTTATAAAAGTTGATAAATCAAGTTCTTCCAGTTTCGGCTTGACTGCTCCTTCCATCAAATGACGGTATTCGAGGAGAGCCTCCAAACGTTTGGAAACCAGTTCCTGATGATGGGCTATTTTATTTAAGGTTTCTGCACTATTATCGGGGTGTTTTATTAGTTGCTGAGTATATCCTGAAGCGATTGTCAAAGGTGTCCGAATATCATGAGCGATGTTACTGATTGCCATATCTAGGGTACGTTTTTCATGCTTCATGATGATCTGATTCTGTTCAACTTCTTGAAATAGATTCTCAATTTGGTTATGTAGACGCAAAATGGTCTTTGAAAAGAAATTTACCCCGATCCTCTTCATGCTACCAGAGCGAATCTTTTCTTCAATTTGTTTGCTTAAGTCTCTAATTGCTATATGATAGCGAATCAAAGAAATCGCCAAAATAATGTTAGTAAGGAGTAATATTGATATCAAAATGTATTTCATTATTTGTCTCCTTTTAATCGAACACCAACTCCCCAAATGGTTTCGATGTACTCATGATTTGGATCCAGTTGATGCAGTTTTTTACGGAGATTGCTTAGATGGGTGTTGAGCGTATTGTCTCCAGGCAGGTAACTTTCTTCCCAAATCAACTCATAGAGTTCTTCCTTGGTGAAGATTTTTTTAGGATGATGGAGCAACATTTGGAGAATTTGACACTCTTTTTTTGCAAGGCGAATAGTTTCAGTAGAATTGCTTATTTCAAAACTATCCGTATCGAACTGGATATTTTTAAAGTTTTGTACGAGGTTATCAATTTCTCTTCGATCTCCTGACTGATGTTCACCACTTTGGCGTAATTGCACAGTGACTCTGGCAAAGACTTCATCTAAATCAAAAGGTTTTACTATATAGTCATTGGCGCCGTCTAGTAGGTATTGGCTGATGAGCTTTTTATCACCCAAAGCAGTGAGCATGATGACCGGAGTCTGACTAGTTTGTCGAATAGCTTGCAAGACTTGGTCACCATTTTTCCCAGGGAGCATGATATCTAGTAAAACGAGATCAATGCCACCTTTATCAAATTGCATGATACCTTCTGTGCCAGAAAAGGCTTGTATCACCTCGTGTTCTTCAGTAAGAAGGGTTCTTAAAATTTCCTGGATTTCATTATTATCTTCAATTACAAGAATGCTCGCCATAAACCTCGTCCTTTCTAAAACTATTATAACATGTTTTGTTAGGAATTCCAGATACAGAAAAGCTCCTCTCACATTTTAAGCAAGAAGGAGCTAATGGATATTGAATCTACTTAACCAAATAGGCAATCAAGGCTATAATCCATAGATGAGCTGGGTAGAAAATATAAAAGAAATACTTATTCCATATAGTTTGTTCACCACGTTCCCCTTTATACAAGGCCATAAAAGGAAATACGGTGATAAAGAGCCAGTCAGAATTGTAAAGCATCATTTCCAGTGTTTGGTGCCAAGTGTCGTAAATTTGGATGGAAGTCACTAATAGGAAGGCCCACAGAAAGGCGTAGAGGAGATTTCGCAATCCCTTGCAATTTCGACAAGAGTAACTTATCAATAGAAATGGTAGCATGGTGATGCCACCCTCAGTAAAAAGACAACCGAAAATCAAGAGACCAGCAACTCCAATCCGACGCCACAATTTCTCTTTTTTATCCAGCTCTTTTCTGGGAAAACCAATCCAAAGCATGGTGACACCGATGGCCAAAGTAAAGAAAATATTATTATTTACCATTACTCCCTTAGAGGCAAACAGGGCATTGAGTAGGCTATTACCCGCGAACATGATAAGAGCCCAACTCCAGAGACGGATGAGATAGTCTTTCAGATTTCGAGTATGGATGAATCCTTCCATAGCCATATAGGCAAACCAAACTCCCACACAACGAGTCAAGGCGTGAAGAATACCTTCCCACAGAGGAGAAACGATTCCTGTAATATGAGGGATATGGTCTAGAATCATTACTGCCGCCATCAGGTACTTCAACTGCGTCGCATTCCATTTTTTCATAATAAACCTCTTTCTTTTTGATCTACATAGAGTATAGCATACATTTCCACGCATAATCGTACACCTATCTTACATTTAAAAAGCCTATCTTACATTTTTGTAAGACAGGCGTGAATGTCAAAAATTTACTATGAAATGTATCTTCTAATCCGTAATTCGTTGGTACATTTCTGGTCTTCTATCTCGAAACAAGCCCCAGTTTAGACGCTCGCTTGCTCCCTTATCAAGGTCATAAGTTGCTAACAGAACAGCTTCTCCTTGTCTTTCGGCTTGCTCTAGAATAGCTCCCGTTTCATCCGTCATAAAGGAGGAACCGTAGAAGTCAAGACTAGAACTCTGTCCACCATTTTCCTCACTTGGAGTGACTTCCTCTAATCCATAACGATTGGCTGCAATGACTGGAACAATATTTGCTGCTGCGTGTCCTTGCATAGTACGTTGCCAGTGACCACAACTGTCTGTATCCAAAATTGGTTCTGAACCGATAGCTGTTGGATAAAAGAGCAATTCTGCACCATTTAATGCAAGACAGCGCGCTGTTTCAGGAAACCATTGATCCCAACAGATGCCGATCCCAATCTTAGCATAGCGAGTATCCCAGACCTTGAAACCAGTGTTACCAGGCGTAAAGAAGAATTTCTCCTGATAGTAATGATCGTCTGGTATATGTGTTTTGCGATAAACTCCTAATACTTCTCCATCCGCATCAATGACAGCAATAGAATTGTATAAGACATTACCATCTTTTTCATAGAAACTGATTGGTAAAACAACCTGCAGTTCCTTAGCAAGCACTTTAAAATGCTGAATAGCTGTATTTTCTGTCACCGACTGGGCAAACTGATAGTAGTCATACTGGCGTTCCTGACAGAAATAGGGACGTTCAAACAACTCTGGCAAGAGAATGATTTGTGCACCTTGACCTGCAGCTTGACGTACTAAACGCTCCGCTGTTTGGATATTTGTTGCTACATCCTTGGCACATTGCATCTGGATTGCTGCAACTCTTACATTTCTCATCTTTTTCTCCTATTCAGGGATTTGTTGGGTGATACAGTGGATATTGCCACCACCTAAAAGAATATCTCTAGCTGGTATTCCGACAACTTTACGATCTGGGAAACAGTTGCTGAGGATATCTAGGGCCACTTGGTCGTTTACATCCTCAAACTGGGGAACCAAGACAGATTTGTTGGCAATATAAAAATTGACATAGGAAGCTGCAAGACGTTCACCTGCATAACGCTCTTCTTCCCCTTCTTCATAGATGTAGCCTGGCAAATCCTCTTCGGTTACAACTTGATGAAGCGCTGGGATTGGCAATTTATGAATAGTGAAGGGACGCCCTTTTGCATCTGTTTCCTTCTCTAAAAGAGCTAAATCAGCTACAGACATAGCATACTGGGGATCGTTTTGATCATCTGTCCAAGCTAAGACAAGTTCCGCAGGACCAACAAAGGCAGCAACATTGTCAACATGTTCATTGGTTTCGTCCTGATAAATACCGTAAGGAAGCCAAATAACTTTTTCAGCACCAAGACTCTCTAATAAGGTGTTTTCAATTTGCTCTTTAGACAGGTGGGGATTGCGTCCAGGACTTAGAAGACAACTTTCAGTCACAAGAATGGTTCCTTGACCATCGCTATGGATCGCGCCTCCTTCCAGTACAAAAGGTTTGGCATCGTAAACAGGCATTTCCAAGACCTCAGCAAAACAACTGGCTACTTGGTCATCATCTTTATAATCTTGGTAGAGGCCATCGACTGCACCACCCCAGGCATTGAAAGACCAATCGACTGCCAACTTTTCTCTTTTATCATTGACGAGAATGGTTGGGCCTGTATCTCTAGCCCAGGCATCATTGGTGGGAATGTCTAAATAAACGACCTTGTCTCCAAGATAAGATTGGGCTTCAGATAGATAGTCCTGCTCCACCAAAAGATAAACAGTTTCCCCTTCTGCTATGGTCTTTATAATTTGGCTAAATGCTTTTTTTGCAGCCTTTCCTTGAAAGGGCCATGAACCTGGTCGAGTTGGCCAAATCATCAAAGTACCATGATGGGGTTCGTATTCTGCAGGCATACGATAGCCTAGTTTTTTCGGAGTTTCTATCATGATAATCTCCCTTTAAAGTCTTGATAGCCGAAAGCTTTGACTAAGCTGCAGTCTCCCTGCTTGTCCATAAGATAGAGGCTTGGCAATCCAATACCGTTAAAGGTATTATTTTTAACAAATGAGTAAATAGCCATGTCTTCAAAATAAAGTCTATCACCGATTTGGATTGGATTTTCAAAGCTATAATCGCCAATCACATCACCCGTCAGACAGGTATTAGAAGAGAGTCTATAAGTATGGGCTTTTTCCTGTGGCTCAAAGCCGTTTCTCAAAGGTGGACGATAGGGCATCTCAAGTACATCAGGCATATGGCAGGTCGCAGAGGCGTCTAAAACCAAGATCTCCATACCGTTTTCGACAATATCCAATACCTCAGTTGCCAGATAACCTGCATTGAGCGCAATGGCTTCGCCTGGCTCGATATAGACTTCAAGATTGTAAGTATTTCGGATACGCTTGATTTCAGAAATCAGCAAATCCACATCATAGTCTTCTCTTGTGATATGATGTCCGCCACCCATATTGAGCCATTTAACTTGATGTAAGTAAGAACCAAACTGCTCTTCTACTGCTTTCAAAGTTGTCTCTAAATCATCTGCCCCTTGCTCACAAAGAGTATGAAAATGAAGTCCGTCCACTAAATCCAACAAATCACTAGGAATTTTATCAAGTGTTACACCAAAACGAGAACCTGGTGCACAAGGGTCATAGAGCGCGTGATCTCCTTGGGTTGAACATTGAGGATTGATACGCAAACCGACACTAATACCAGCCTCACGACAACGAGGCCCATGTTTACGCAACTGTCTCTCCGAATTAAAGACAATATGGTCTGTAATTTCAAGTAATTCCTCCAAGTCCGCATCCTTGAAAGCTGGAGCAAATACATGGACTTCCCCCGGGAATTCTTCTCTAGCTAGCTTGGCCTCATAGAGACCACTTGCAGTTGTACCAGATAGGTACTGGCTAATCAAGGGATAGGTTTTGTAGAGGGAATATGCTTTCTGGGCAAGCAAAACCTTGCAACCAGCTTCTTCTTGTACATATTGTAAAATGCGACAGTTGGCTTCTAACTTTGCTAAGTCAATGACGTAAGCTGGTGTTGGTACATGTTCTAGCTTCATTAGTCCACCATTTGTGGGTTTTCTACCACAACCCATGGCAATCCGTACTCATTCAAAGCTTCCATGAATGGATCTGGATCTAATTCTTCAAGGTTATAAACTCCAGGTTGTTTCCAAGTTCCGTTCATAACTAATTTTGTCCCAATCATAGCTGGAACTCCTGTTGTGTAAGAAATAGCTTGTGAACCAACTTCTGCGTAGCACTCCTGATGGTCGCAAACATTGTAGATGTAGATTGTCTTTTCAACGCCATCTTTGACACCTGTAAAGATACAGCCGATATTTGTTTTTCCAACAGTGCGTGGGCCAAGGCTTGCAGGATCTGGAAGCAAGGCTTTCAAGAATTGGATTGGTACGATTTCTTGGCCGTTAAAGTTAATAGCATCTGTACGAAGGAGTCCGACATTTTCCAAGCATTTCATGTGCGTTAGATAAGATTGGCCAAAAGTCATAAAGAAACGAATGCGTTTAACACCTGGGATGTTTTTGGCAAGTGATTCAATTTCTTCATGGTGGAGGAGATACATGTCTTTTTGACCAACTTGAGGGAAATCATACTCACGTTTGATAGACATAGCTTCAACTTCTACCCATTTTCCATCTTCCCAGTAAGAACCTGGTGCAGAAACCTCACGGAGATTGATTTCTGGGTTAAAGTTTGTTGCAAATGGATAACCGTGGTCACCACCATTACAGTCTAAAATGTCGATATAGTGGATTTCATCAAAATAGTGTTTGAGAGCATAGGCTGAAAAGACGCTGGTTACCCCTGGGTCAAAACCAGATCCAAGCAGAGCTGTCAAGCCTGCTTCTTTGAATTTTTCCTGATAAGCCCACTGCCATGAATAATCAAAGTAGGCTGTAAAACCAAGTTCCTTGCAGCGTTTTTCGTAGATGGCACGCCACTCAGGATCTTCTGTATCCTCTGCCTCGTAGTTAGCTGTGTCGATATAGTGAACTCCAGTCGCTAAACAAGCGTCCATAATGGTCAAGTCTTGGTATGGTAAAGCTACGTTCAAAACGGCTTCTGGCTTGTAGCTTTCAATCAAAGCAATCACTTCTTCAACCTTGTCAGCGTCAAGGGCAGCTGTCTCAATCTTTGTACTTGTTTTGCCTTCTAATTTAGCCTTCAAGTCATCGCATTTTGACTTGGTACGGCTAGCAATCATAATCTCTGTGAAGGTTTCGCTATCTTGGCAAATCTTTGAAATAGCAACTTGGGCAACGCCCCCACATCCAATAACTAGTAAACGACTCATTTTTTTCCTTCCTCTTCTTCTAAAATGTCCTCAACATACTTGGGCAACATAAAGGCCCCCACATGTAAGTTTGCAGTGTAGTATTCTGTGAAAAGCTGGCGTTTTTTCCAGCCTTCCTTGTCAAAATCTTTGACAGGGTGGTATTTTTTCGATGCAAATCCAAACAACCAATAGCCAGCTGGGCTAGTTGGAATATGGGCCTGATAGACCCGACTGATTGGAAAGGCTTGATTGACCTTACGGTGCATACTTCGGCAAGCTGACTCATCTTCGTCAAAGAAAGGACTACCATGCTGATAAATCATGATGCCGTCTTCTTTCAAGGCTCTGTAACTGTTCCCATAAAATTCCTTGGTAAAGAGCCCTTCCGTATGTCCAAATGGATCTGTCGCATCGTTGATGATAATATCGTAGTCATCTTCACAGTTTCGTAAAAAGCGTAGTCCATTTTGGTAGTAAATGGTAACACGGGGATCATCTAGCCCTGCAGCAAAGTCTGGGAAATACTCACGACAGACTTCAACCAGCATCTCATCCGGTTCCACAATATCGATTTGCTCCAGTTCAGGATAGAGGGTTAATACTTGGGCAACACCACCGTCACCACCCCCAATAACCAAGACTTTCTTGGGATTTGGGTGGACAGCCATGGGAACGTGTACGGTCATCTCATTGTAAACAAAATCATCTGCATCTGAGAATAAGACATGCCCATTTAAAATCAGTATTTTCCCAAAAGCTGGCGTATCCAAGACTTCGATATCCTGCCATTCACTTTTACCAGCGTAGAGTTGTTTGGCTGTTCTCAGGGACAATTTGACATCTGGAGTATGAACTTCAGAAAACCATAAATCCATCTAGTTCTCCTTTCTCTTAATGACGTTGATGTGATTGACCTCTGGATCTTCCGTTCCTTGGAGGGAACAACCACGTTCTTTGGCAAATTGGATATAGTCTACAATTTCTCGTGTAATGCGTTCACCAGGAGCCAAGATAGGAATCCCTGGAGGATAGCACATGACAAATTCTCCACAGACTTGTCCAACAGATTCGTCCAGGGTCAAACTTCTTCTCTCTGAATAGAAGGCTTCTTGTGGAGACAGCACTAACTCGGGCTGAATATATTCTCCAGCTATCAAGTCCTTCCCATCTCGTGAGTAAAGTCTCTTAATATCAGCCAAAGCGCCAACCAAACGCTCGATGTCTTGGATACGGTCACCAATCGAAATATAGGCCAAGATATTGCCAATATCACCAAACTCGATCTGAATGTCGTATTCATCTCGTAGGAGGTCATAAACTTCGATACCTGTTAAACCAATACCCTGAGTGTAAACTGACAACTTGGTCACATCAAAATCACAGACAGACACACCGTCTATTAACTCTTTAGAGTAAGCATAGTAGCCACCTATGGCATTGATTTCACGACGAGCGTACTCAGATAGCTCAATGACCTTCTCAAAAGACTCTTTCCCGCGAAGGGCTAGGTTGCGACGTGAAATATCCAAACTAGACATTAACAAGTAGGAGGCGGATGTTGACTGGGTCAGGTTAATGATCTGACGAACGTACTCAGGATTCATCTGCTTCCCAATAAGTAAAATAGAGCTTTGGGTCAAACTCCCACCAGACTTATGCATAGAAACCGCCGCCATATCAGCGCCAGCGTCCATAGCAGATAGCGGCAATTTATCTGTGAAATGCAGATGTGCTCCATGGGCTTCATCCACTAAAACAAGCATGCCTGCTTCATGAGCCATTTCTGTTAAACCCTTGAGATCTGAACAAATTCCATAGTAAGTAGGATTGTTAATCAAAATGGCCTTGGCATCTGGATGCTCCTTAATTGCCTGCGCAACACGGTCATTTTCAAGTCCTAAAGCGATGCCGATTTTAGGATCCACACTCATCTCGATATAGATGGGAATAGCACCACATAGAACCAGCGCATTGATAGCAGATTTGTGGACATTACGTGGCAGAATAATCTTATCTCCTGCCTTGCAGGTGGAAAGAATCATGGTTTGCACGGATGAGGTTGTTCCGCCAATCATGAGAAAGGCATGCGCTGCTCCAAAAGCATCCGCAGCCAGCTCCTCTGCATCCCGAATAATCGAAATAGGATGGCCTAGATTATCCAATGGTTTCATAGAATTGACATCAATACCAACGCATTTTTCCCCTAAGAGTTCGACCAACTCTGGGTTACCACGTCCACGTTTGTGACCTGGTACATCGAAAGGTACAATTCTTTTTTTTCGTAACTTTACCAGCCCCTCATAAATAGGGGCCTGATTTTGATCTAACTTTTTCAAGACATACTCCTTTACCGTATTTTTAACTCCTCAAAGTGATGAGGGCGACCAAAGGTTGACTTATGAAAAAAGAGCAGGTTTTCACCTGCTCTGCAATCTTCTGACGTGTTTATTTTGGTTTCTGTTGAGTATGTCTGTTCCCGATGTTTCCTAACTCTCTAGTAGCAAATATTACGTACTTTATTGATCGTTTCACAAGATGACGTGTGCTTTCACCACACTAAAATTTATGAATTAGGACAAGCGTCCTAACATCAACTTATAAAAGTAGGCTTTTAACCCTATCAATAATGTGGCTTTTCAACCACGCTTCGGCATTCAACCCTGCCTGTCCGTAGGCATTTTTTACTCGGGTTTATATTTGCTAGAAAACATCTTCTCATTTTCTAAGCCTTATAACTATATCATGTTTACAAAAGCTTGTAAAGTATTTTGTGAAAGTTTTTTTAAGAATTTCATTTTTTGTTCGCAAAATGGTATTTAACGATAAAAAGAAATCGTTTTAAAATGTTATAGGTATAAGAAAAATGAACCACAACCATAACATTTAGACTGGCGGTCTTACTATACCGATTTTCATCTTAATAGGCTAAGACTCGACATAAATAACTTTTTTTGTTCGGCTTCATAAAAACCTCAGTCTAGGAAGTAGGAATCAACTGCTCTAATTCTAATCCTGAAAGATGTCCTTGATTGTAAAGTTTTCTAAGTAAGTCCTCATCTACGGTAATTGAATAATAGTCCGTCACAAACTCATGAAATCGCTCAAAACTATCAAAGAAATAAGATAGTAACCATTCACCACCATCCTGATCTTGGTAGGTATTTTGATGCTCTTGACCGTCATACCAGATAAAGAAGGTTGTTTCATCTTTTTGCTCTTCTGAATAAAGATTTTGATACTTTTCATCCAGTCCTTTATAAAATCCGTCTATGATGTCTTGATTCCACTCATCCGCAGCAAATTGACTTAAATTGCTTTCATGATCAAAGCCTTTTACAAGAATCATTTTATCAGTAAATATCACATCTAGAGAATCACCAGAACCGTTGTCAATGAGATAACGGATTCCATAGCTTTCCTCAGTTTTAACTATCAATCGAAGCCAGGTCTTGTCTGGATCTGTTCGATACTCATCAATGACGAGCAAAGCATCTAAGCGAGTCTTAACCTTGTCCCATTCAATTTTTTCCATCTCTTAAAACCTCCATGTTAAATATTTAAAATTTATTAAGATCACAAGTTCTATAATCAATTTTTATGTATTTCAACAGACTAAATGGATAGTAAAAATACTTAACAAATAGTCACTAAGATATTTCCCTTGAGATCTAAGATTTTCTTATAAAAGTCCTTCATTTTTACAAAGCAGGTTCGAATTTCATCCTTGATTTCTTCCTCTTCATCAAGATAATCCCAAATATCGGGATACAAATCTGCCTTCTTGCACGCTTCCATGCTAAAGTCTGCCAGAGCCCCATCCATGTCAAAATTCTCTAAAGCTTGAACACTCTCAGCTATTTTTGAGTGTTCAGTATAGGCTATATATTCTGACACATTTTCTAAAGGGGTCACTCCCAAGACAGCTTCTCTCAAAGGATCGTCATCCATAAATTCTGAACTACTAAAGCCTGTCATAACAAAGAGTAAGGCGTCCCACATTTTGTCAATATCTATCAACGTCTCATTTTCCTTAGGATAATCCTCTACTAAGTCAAACAATTCCTCTTCCTGACGAGAATCTGGCTCTATTTGGCTTAATTCATTGTCAGATAGATATCGATAATTAGCAATCATTCCCATAAAGTTTCCTCCTATTAGTCCCCTTTCTTGAAAAAGGCAAGAAATCTACTGTTTTTGGACACTCCTCGTTATTTCTCCTTCTCATCCTCAGTCACTTCTCAGACTTCTGACTGATAGCCCTCACCGTCAATATCATAGCGCTGCATATAGCCTAAAAATCGCTCTTTATTATTTGTCTTACGAGGTTTGAGAATGTTTACAGCCCAGAATCCGATCAGAATGACAACTAAAAGCGCTACTACTGTCTCCATACTGCTTCTCCCTTGCCTACCTTAATAACCTTCAACCCACTTTTCATTGTCCATGATGAAAGGTTTAGCTAGACCGTCACCTGTGTAATCAGCATATTTGGTGGATAGATACTTGTAACAATCTTCCTTGCTCGCAAACTTAATAGCTTGATAAGGCTCTTCAAAAGTCAGTTTCTCTACAAATAAGAAACCCTCCTCAGCTGGCACTAAAATACCAACATGCCCGACAAAAAGAAACTCTCCGTCAAGATTATCATGCAACACAACAGACAGCATTCGAGCCTTGTCATTAAATTGAAACTGGGAGAAGAAAGTCTCCATCTTCTGCGCGTGTACTTTTACATCCGTCGTTGCTTCTGTCTCCACCCTAGAAAATAGAATATCAAACTCTTCCTTATCTTTTGCATCAAACACCTCTCCCTTATCAATAGCGTCATTATCCACAAAAAGTAGCTGGTCATTCTTTTCAAGTTTTGGGATCGTGACTGAATTTTTCAAGAGCGCATAGCTATTGATACGGCAGTTGGTCCCGACAAAGTCACCCTTTTCTTAATTCCAGAGACTGCTGATTTTCTCTACATCGTATTCTGTCTTCGTAAAGGAGGAAAAATCACCACTTAAGCCAGTGGAGCCGACAGTCGCATTATAGTCTGTAACAAGATTGAAAAATGCATCAACACTATTTGGGTCCAAGTGAGCTGATAAGAGAGATTTGACCTCTTCGGTACTGACTTGACTGTTTAAATTGGTATATGAAGCCGTCCAAGGAACTTTATCTGAATTGGCCTGTGTCTGATTTGTAGCTTCAGTCCTCGGTTTATTTTGGTGACAAGAAGCCAATCCAAGTAATAAGGGGAAACACAGTCCCAAGACTACTACTTTTCTCATTCGTTTCATGCAATTCTCTTTCTAAGGTACAAGTCTCTTTTTCATTTTAAACACCATTTGCTAATCATGCAGCTAGTAATCGTTGACTTAGCTATATTATACTACATAAGTCAAAAAAAGACTGCACGAATCACCCATTCATTACAGTCTTTTTAATCTTATTTTTTATTGAATGACGAAACCTTTAGGCAAAATCACCAGTTGCTGGTCCAATTCTTGGCAATGACTGGTCAGCGCTATAGTATCACGACCTACAAGATAGTTTTCACTTGATTGGTTAAAAATAGCTTGGATTTTTTGCCCATCATAATCCCATGCCAGAGATACCACATCTGTCTTGATTTCTTTCAGGCTATAGCTTCCATGTTGTATAATGTCTGAAACATCCTTGCGAAGCTGAATCAATTTCTTCATGAAATGAAGCATCTCATTACTATCGGAAACACGTTCCCAAGGCATGACACGACGACAATCTGGGTCTGGTCCTCCATCTAACTCCAACTCAGTTCCATAGTAGAAACACGGTGTCCCCCTTTGTAAAAAGAGGCAAGCAAGGGCAGACTTCACAAATTGAACATCTCCCTTGGCAGTAGCCAAAATGCGCTCCGTATCGTGCGAATCCAAGAGATTGAACATCACTTCCGAAATCTGCTGTCTATAGTACATAGACTGACCATTGATTTCATCGATAAATTGATAAGGCTTCTTAACCCCTCGCAAGAAATAATCCTTGATACTATCAGAGAGAGGATAGTTCATAACTGCGTGGAACTCATCACCATTTAGCCAAGGCTGAGAAGTGTGCCAGACCTCCCCCAGAATATAAAGGTCAGGTTTTTTAGCCAAGACAGCCTTACGGAAATCTCTCCAAAATTGGTGGTCGACCTCATTGGCCACATCCAAGCGCCAAGCATCGATATCAAACTCTTCAATCCAATAGGTCGCAACGCTCAACAAATAGTCTCTTACTTGAGGATTTGCCGTATTGAGCTTAGGCATATAGCTCTCAAAGGCAAAGGTGTGGTAGGATAGTTCTCTTTTATTAACAAGATTTTCTTTAACGACTGGAAAGTCTTGAATATGGAACCAGTCTTTATAAATAGAATCTTCACCATGTTTGAGAACATCCTGCCACTGTGGAGATTGGTCTCCGATATGGTTGAAAACAGCGTCCAGCATGATTTTCATGCTTCTCTGATGGGCCTCCTCCACCAGTTTACGGAAGGTTTTCTTATCTCCAAAATGACGGTCAATTTCGAAATAATCCGTCGTATTGTACTTGTGATTGCTTGGAGATTCAAAAATCGGACAGAGATAAAGACCTGTAATGCCCAAGTCTTGCAAGTAATCCAGATGGTCAATGATACCTTGTAAATCACCACCAAAGAAATCGCTCATCTTTGGTTTGATAGAGGAATCCCAAGCTAGGACACCTTCTGGAGAAATCTCAGGCTTGCCATTAGCAAAGCGTTCTGGGAAAATCTGGTACCATACCATCTCTGCTACCCAGTCAGGAACATGGCAAGCATCAATCTCATGGATATACGGGATTTTAAAGCCATTTCCTTCATAATGAAGATTTTCAAGCGTGCTTGCAACACATCCCTTATCGCCATATAAGATCTTCTGACAATGCTTATCCTTGAGTTCAAAAAGATACTGGAGTCGTGCATAGTCAACCGAAACTTCCGCTTGCCAGTAATCAAATAAAGCATCGGAGGTAACTTTGCTCATCTCCTTGATTACTTCATAACGGTCCTCTATAAAGATAAAAGGATCTCCATAATGCAAGTTGATGCTTTCAATATCATCTTTCTTGGTCCGGATACGAATGTGCATTGTCTTATCTTTATAAAGATAAGCATACTCCGACTCTGGTCTGTGGTAAATGGCTGTTAATTCCAATGTATTTATCTCCTAATTCACTTATAACGCAAACGTTTTCACAACCGTGGTTCTAGTATACTACTTTAAAATTTTATTTGCAAGGCTTGTCTGTAGTTTTGATGGTTTGTTTTGCAAAATAAAAAGCAGTAAATCTCACAACTTACTACTTTTTAAATGATGATTTACAAATGTCTTTCCAGCCAATCAATCTTCTTAAAATCCTTATTGTTGTTGTGATCATTTCGATAGGAATCTTGGGAAGAAGCCTTGTAAATACTTAAATACTGTTCTATACTTGGAACGCGAAAAGTGGTGTTTTCGAGATGAATCAGCTCTATATCCGATTCCGAAACTCCTGCAAAATCAGGTAAAGAATCGATACTTCCGAATTCAACACTCACGCCATCCTTTTGGAATTCATGCTCATGGATATCTATCAAGGTGTAGCCTAAGCGGTTCATAACTTTCATTATCTTGTCCCACTCATAAATTCTGAGATGATCAGGTGCTTCCCAACCTCTAGGGTCACCAGGCACATGAATGTCAATGTCAGACGGCCCCCATTCTTCATTTGAACGGTATTCAAATCCCAAAGACCCCATGAGCGTCGGAGTGATTCCGATTTGGTTTAAATGAGAACAAATTGTTCGAAATTCATCAAATAGAGAATTCATTCCTCCTCCAATCGTTGATATGAAACTCGATTTCGCAGTGAAAAATAAACTAATTTTTAATTTCTACTCTTTCGGTTTTGAAAATACTTCTACTCGCTGAGCTAGGACTTTGATTTCTACAGGTAGGTTATCCGATTTATCGCCATCAACATCTGACTCCAATTCACTATCTGAAGAGATCTTAATATTACGTGCTCTGATATACTCAATATTATCATTGCCAACAACATCTCCTTTTAGTAAATCAGGAATGACGGATAATTTAGAGAATATAGAAGCATCTTTTAGAATCAAAATATTGGCATAGCCATCTTTGTCTTCTTCAAAGATTTTCTTGTCAGCGAAGTAATTTGTCAAGAGAACCAAAACATGACTAGCTTCACCATCATAATTTCCATTTTCTGTCTCAATCTTAATGTTAAAGACCTGATCCGTCATCACGGACTTCATGGTATTTACAGCATAGGCTAAAATACCGAATTTTGTCTTGTCCTCGATTTCAACATTGTGAATCGCCTCAGGCAGAGAACCGATACTAAAAATATAACCAAAATAGTTATCATTTGCTTTACCGATATCAATCTTGTTGGTTAAGTTAAAATCGAGTTCATCAATCGCACCATCGATGTCTTGATTGATTTCCAACAGTTTGGTAATGAGGTTACCAGTACCACCAGGGATAATCCCTAACTTAGGAATGTAGTCTCTCTCAGCAATACCTGAAATAACTTCATTGACCGTCCCGTCTCCACCAAAAACAACCACTGCATCGTACTGCTCACGAGACGCTTCTTCAGCAAAATTTGTTGCATCCAAAGCTTTTTCGGTAATTTTGGTTTCAACATATTCAAAGTATTCTTTTGCTTTATTCTCCAGCTTTTCTTTATAATCCAAAGCCTTTTCCCCACCAGAGGTAGGGTTGATAATTAACATTGCTTTTTTCATTGATAATACTCCTTAATTTTTAAATAGAAATGTTAGTGTAACTACATCAGTCATTACATATAATGCTATTATATAATGAAATCTCAGAAAATAGAAATCAGACGTACCGGAGATTAATATAATTTTATTCTATTTTCCCATCACCTTTAAGGATTCATCCAAATCAGAATAAGATTTATCCTTTATCCAATAAGGAATACCATAAGCTGCCTCTGCCACCAAGTGAGATGGCGTTTCTACTTACAATAGTCTTTTATTCTATCAGCATATTCGGTCAAAAGATTCTTTGAATAAATTTTTTCATTACTTGAATTTCTAACTTCTTTCCAAAGAATAGAAGCTACTTTTAGTTTATTCGAGTAATTGCGACTATTTTCGTCTGCACAGAAATCCTTTAAAAACTGGTTCCATTGACAAACCGAATGATCATACTTGGCATAATCTGAATTTCCATAATAAACTTTTAGCATATCTTGGATTGTAAAACTCAAATCATTTTCTCTTTTTACTTTTCTCCAAGCTGTAGCCATATCAGCAGTAAATTTAAAGGGTGAAATCTCTGTTAAAGTTGAGAAATATTCTCTAAAGTCTGAATTAAAGGAGAATCCACATTCAAGTAAGGGAGTATCTAAGGCAACAACTTCTACTTGTTTCTTTTTCCTTTTTATTGATGATTTTTTAATCAAATTCCCCTTAAAGTACTGCTCAATAATATGATTGAGTTCTTGTTTGGTGCCTCTATATTCAAGTCCTAATGACTTGCATATCTGTGAAAGTTCAACACGATACCAATAGTATTTTTTGAACTCATCAAAGGATTTGATTGTATCAAACTCAGGTCTGCTTTCTGTCAATATACCACCTCCTTCCTCAAAAACAATTTTGGTTTACATCTTAAAAGAGTGAAATTTTACTACCTTTGTAAGGAAGAAATAAGCAAGATTTTAAACCAGATTTTCCATAAGATTATAAATTTAACTTATGTGTTTACTTTTTTATAAATAAAGACATATAGGCTTACAGATAAGCTCTAATCAATCTTCTCAAGATCTTTTTTAATATTTTTTCCTTGTTTTATCTTCTCTGGTTTACCTCTTCGTATAGCACCTAGCAAATAAGTTAAATAATGATCCAACTCATTGTAGTATATATGACCTACTTCATTTTTTTCAACGTAAAACCATTCAATATCATAATCATAATTCTGATTGTTCTGGTTCAGATATTCAAAATAATTCCATCCATCGTCCGTATAAGTTTTTTTGTGAGATTCTGGCTCTGACTCATAAGAGCAAGGAAAACGTTTCTTATATTCCTCTGTTAACCAACTTCTAGTTTTACCGTCATTTTCAAGGAAATTTTCAAGGAGTTCTTTACAATCTTCCTTCGTTTTTGGTATCTCTTTTAAATAGTTTGATATTGGTTCGGAAAATATTAATTTGTTTTCTCTCATTTTATGTCTGAGATATAATATTAGTTCAATTGTTGCTGGATCATCACCGTATTTACCACATTTTACATTATTATCTCTATTTTCTTTTACTTTTTTATATAATGGTTCAATGTCTTTCAAACAATCTTTTCCGAAGATTATTTCAATATATCCTTCAAATACTTTTTCCACATTCTTTTTCTTTTTATTTTCCATATTAAGCCTTACTTTTTTTTTAGTTTAATAATTGAACAATCAATTTTTTTATTATCTAAATTAAACTAGTTTTATGAAAATTGATTTAGTTTAAAGCAGATAGCCCATAAGCTATAGGTAAATCTTTTCAACATGATATCACTTCATCAATTACACTTGAATCAAAATGTGCATGATAACTAACCTGTATAGGGTCTCACCTCTAATATTTGAGCATCTAACCCAAAACAACGCCACTGGTCTATGAATTCTACAACTTCACAAATATTATATCTATAACAGATGTAGAAACGTTCTCTTGTAACTACTTTACCAGAATATTTTTTTAAGAAGTAAGAATATATCATTTGGATTAATCCCTTCATCTAATAAATCTTGATACAGTAAGCTACATAATCTCATTTCACCCTTACTTGAAAATTTTAAAAATGTTCCAAATATTGGAATCATTGACAATAGATTGTATGGACTTTTTTTCATTGTTTACCATTTATCTAAGTTTATTAATTTAATCAAATATAACTACCCTATCATTACTGAAGTTATTAAAGGTAAGATTTACTTTATCATAAACTTCCTGAGTTTCCTTATAAATCTTATCAGAAACATATGAAGCTCTCAATTCGGATTTCTCAATAAGCACCCACTTTAACTGAGAGTATGAATATTTTGCAAAAGCAATCCATTGTGCGTAATTTATTGTCATTGGATTTTTTGTAAAGTAGATTTTCCCTGCATTAGCAGATGCGGCTATAGAATGTCCAATAAATAGCATCGTATGTAATTTGGGATGTTTCTCTCTATCCAACGAAAAAGGAATAGAATTTTTTATTGAATGTCCTTCGTTGATTTTCTTAAGGGCGTATCCAATTCTAATTATAACTTCAATAATCATTGTGGAAATAGCCATACTACTAAAATGAATGAAATCATAGCCTTCGTAATACATTCCTTGTACTATTTCTGCTATTGTTTGATCCTCGTCACCAATTTTTCCAAACTGAAGCAAATTAAATAATCCCATCAATGGTGCAGGTAATCCCATTGATGTCGTTATATCAGATTTAAAATGAATTATCTGTTTTGCTATTGCTGCAAAAATATCACTTTCTTTTCTATCTGTGTAATTCTCCATAAATTGAGATACTATTTTCCCAGTTTTATCAATGGTAGTCATCTTACCATTTAGAATATCACATACACCAATTACTAAACCAAGAAGTGGATCATGTCCAAGAGATAACAATCTATGATAGTATGCAGATAGTCCATTAACATTTACTTTAGTATGACGATTATCTTGAGCATCAAAAGGGACTTTACTGACCTTTGAATTTGCCAACTTTTCCATTTCTTCTTCAGGGAATCGTTGATTGAACCAATCTCTTACATAATTAGATAAGGGGCCACCTTTTAAACCATGCGGAGTCTTCTTAGGTATGCCAATTAAAAGAATATCAATAATCGCTGCTAATATTCCAGCTCCTGCACAAATCGATATATCAATTTTATCAAGTATATGAATGTTGTTAAAATCATCTTGAAATGATTGAATAGTTGTTTGATTAAATTCCAATTCTTCGTTTGTGAAGAGTTCATCTAGTTCATTCATTGAACCAACTTCGCACTCCGCTTTTATTACTAAGTCTTCCCATTTAGGTACAACGATAGTTTGTTTTTTAGTTTTGGTATCTATTATTGGTAAATCAGTCAGAGTATAGCCTAGCTCTCTCAATAATTTTTCACTTTCCACTATACGTTCTTCTGCAATAGACATCTCAGGTCTTTTTATTAAATCTAACTCTTTTGTTTGATAAGTTAAAATATTATTGAATTTTTGTTCTTCATCAGAATAAATGAATTTACTCATTGTTATTCACCTAAATCATTTTTCAAATCCTTAATTGCTTGAGTTAAAAGGATATTTAAACTCTGTAAATAATCTAGGCGTTCCTTATCAGCATCTGCCTCAGTTTTCAGAGCTTGTATAATAGCTTCATGTTTTTGCAAAGCTTCTTTATATAATCGTTCTTTTTCCTGTTTAAGTTGTTTATTTTTTAGATTAGAAGCTAACAATATACCGCCTCCGGCTAATACAACGACTGGAGCAGCCATTACAAATACTCCAGCTACCATACCACCTCCAACAACACTGCCAATAGCTGCAAGGCCAGAAGTAATACCAGCAGCTGATAACCCTACAGTACCTAAACCATAAAGAGCTGCAAATGAACCTACCCCACCAATACCTGCTCCCAATGCTCCAGCTAAAACTTCTGGGATTGGACTCTCTCTTATTGTACGTGTTTTATCATTAAGAGCTGCCGCCGCCTCATTAATTACATTTACAACTTGTTGTAGTGATTCTACACTTTGAAATACTAGTTCTTTACTCATAAAAAATCCTCTTTATTTTATTATTTTAATTATACCATGTCTAAATTGAAAAACTGAAACATAAAAGTTACAGTCTAACAATATTTATCCAAAAACAGTGTAATGAATTATACCCTATCCTTTATCATTCACGAGAAATACTCACACATCAACGTGTGCTTACATCTAGCTTTTCCTTCTATAAATTTACTAAAGTTAAATTTTGGGTATTATAGGAATTGAAATATTCTCTTTCTAATCTATAACTATACCTATTCTGTTCGAGTCTCAGCTAAATATATTCCCCATTCAGCTAATTCTGCAGGCAAATCATAAACAGTTTTTCCATTACTCTCATAGATTTCAGAGATTCCTGGTGAGGTCTTAGAAAAAGTTTTCCAAGCTGTCACTAGTTCTTCTACAAATTGAATATTATGAGGTTCAAAAAAGTCATTAAATTTCGATAGTTCTTCACTATAAATTGTCACAACATTATAGCCATCAAGCATGATCTCATCATTACTTTGATGCCCACCAAATCCAAACTGACTTAGTCCATCATTAATAAGCAAATCACCGTATCTAATCAACAGTGCTAGGCATTCCTCTCTTGAACAGCCATCAATATAATAAACATCCTTATGGGATTCTTTGATAATATTCTTTGCTACCACTTTTTCTCTATCAATACTGACAGGCAATTCCAAAATAAAAAACAAGGGTTCGTCATGAATCGCAATAAAGTGTTGAAAAACCTCTAATATTTTTTCTGCGTGTACATTCGCCATCAAATGATGTTCAGTTAACTTTGTAAATGATTCAAACAGATTTTCTACCAAGCTAACTTGGTGACCTTTTACTAAATTCAACATTATGTGTCCTCCAGAGAATTTAAACAAAATCCACATTTATAATCTCATTATACCATTAAACACCTAAAAAGACTGCAACTTCCCAGTCACAGTCTCTTATAAATCTACCTCAGTTCCTTCAAGGAAAGTTACTACAATTTGTCCAGCTTCTGAAATACTGATGTGGGCTAGAACTTGATTCATGATAACTCCATCAAATTTATCTAAATCCAGTATCTGATACATCTGCTTTGCATAGTGCTTATGGAGAAGATTTGCTCCATGCTCTAGCTTTTGCCACGATATGATTGTTTAAACATCCAATCTGGCCTTTAATCCTATATCGATTATTACACTGCCAAACTGGCTGTTTCTCCCTGCTCGTGGTCTAGCCTTTCTGCTAAATAGTTCTCCAGATTCCCATCAAAATATTTTGCAGGTGAATGGGTTTTGTTCGCACTGGATAATGTAGAAATTGATATGGTTATCCTGCCGAAGCTGATCTTTCCCTTCCATCTCAAGTTGCACCAAATTCAAGCCTTCCACATTAATGATTTATTCTTGATCACTTTCATATATCCACACTAAAGATAAAAGGTCACTGTTACCAGCGACCTCATATAGTCCTTCTATAAAATGTTTCTAGGCTTTTACAAGCAAAGATACACACTCAACATGGTGCGTTTGAGGAAACAAATCCACCGGCTGTGCTTTCTTCAATTCATATCCCAACTCTTGATAAAGTTTGAGATCACGTGCCATGGTTGCGACATTACAGGAAATATAGGCAATACGGTCTGCTCCTGTTTGGGCGCTTGCTTTGATAAAGCTTTCGGTCAAGCCCTTGCGTGGTGGGTCGACCAAGATGACGGTTGGTTGAATACCTTCCTTGAGCCAATTCTTCATTGCATTTTCAGCTGTGTCACAGACATAGTGGGCGTTGGTAATGCCATTTATACTAGCATTCTTTTTGCTATTCTCAACCGCTTCTGGAATCACTTCAACACCATAAACATCCTTGACATGCTTCGCAACGGATAAACCAATGGTTCCAATTCCTGAGTAGGCATCGATCACCACATCCTCTTCTCTTAACTCCGCAAAGTCAATAGCTGTTTGATAGAGTTTTTCAGCCATTTGGGTATTGACTTGGTAGAAAGCTGGGCCAGCGATTTGGAAATCATTTCCCAACATTTGGTCGGTAATATAGTCTTGACCGTAAAGTGTGTGCCATTCTTTCCCAAAAATCGCATTGGTGTTTTGGTCGTTGATATTTTGCATGACAGAGACAATCTCTGGGAACTGCTTGATTAGTTGTTCAATCAATTGGTCAACACGGAAAACTTTAGGACGAGTGGTTACCAAAATGACCATGATTTGCCCTGAATAGTGACCACGACGCACAACGAGGTTCCGAATCAAGCCAGACTGTTCCTTTTCGTCATAAGGTTTCAAATCATACCGACGAAGTAAGTCACGTAGGACTACTACAACTTGATCGATCACTGGATCTTGGATAAAGAAATCTTCGAGTGGCATAAGGTCATGCGAATTCTTACGGAAAAAGCCAGTTTCCAAGACACCATTCACTCGACGAACGGGCACCTGCGCCTTATTGCGATATTTGACTGGATGTTCCATACCTAGTGTCTCAGCGACCTCTACATTTCTAATGCCAGCAATTTTGTAGAGACTATCCTTGACTTGCTTGGTTTTAAACTTGAGCTGCTCTGGATAGGTAAGATGCCCTAAGTAAGCAATTCCTGAACGTAGATAAGCTAGGTCAAGGTCTTGGTTACGATGAGGTGATTGAACAAGGTATTCTTCAACCTTTCCAAAGCCAATCTTTTTATTGACTTTAAGGACACGCATGAGGATTTTCTCAGTTGGTAGAGCATTTTCTACAAAGAAAACCAAACCTTCTACCTTAGCAACTCCAGCACCTTCATGAGTCAAATCAACAATCTCAACTTCTACAATATCATTTTTCTTTAACATATTTTTCACTTTCTATTAGCCGACAAAAAAAGACGGCAACATTTCTGTTACCATCTATTATATCATGAAATGACCTAAGCACCAAAACTCTTGAAGAAGTTGACAATGGCTTGCCAAAGAGAGCTAAAGAAGTTGCCCCCCTCTTCTAGCGCTTTATTGGCATCAAAGTTGAGATTGATATTTTTAAAACTATCTCCAGCTTGAGATACAATGCTTTCCTTGAGGTCATTTAGGGTTTTAGTGAAATCAGCATTGTTCAAAATGTCACTCTTTGAGAGGTTGAGGGCAAAATTGATGATGATATTGACCTGGTTTCCTGTTATAACCTGATCGAGTTTGTAGTTTTTTAGCGTGTCTTCAACGATTTTGCGGACATCTTCTTCTGTCAGATTTCCTTTGGCTTCTTTTGCCTTTGCGATTCCTGCCTTGATATCTGCCAAAGCCACATTGAGCTTATTGGCATCGTAGCCTGACTTGTCCTTGTTTTCAGCATTGATATCGGACAAGGCTTTTAGTTCTTCTTGGGCCAAGTCCTTATTGGCTTGCGGTACTTTAGCACCATTGGCCTCTAACGAGTAGTAAATCCCAGCTAGGGCGCTCTCACCTGTAACTGGAATGGGTGCTGCAACTGTGATTTTGGCATGCTCAACTCCCAGCGTCACCGCTGCATTACGGTACATATCCTGCGTCACCTTGGTGATATTTTCAGGCGTTTCAATCTTGACCTCTAGAGGCGACTTATCACCTAACTTTTGAATCTTAGCTGACGAATAGAGCTGTAGGCTAGCATCATTAGCCACATTCATGATTTTCGAATAGATATCAGGTGTCATAGTTTTGATATCTTTGGTGTCTTTTGATGCGTCATAGCCAAGTTTGCTAAGAGTTTGATTTTTCTGGTCTTCAGTTAGGGAAGAGCCTAGAACATATTCAGGTTGTACATAGGTTTCATCGATTACTTTTTGAACATCTGTTGCTGCGTGGACACTCGTCATAGCTGTTGCGGCCCACAATACTGCAGCGCTTGTTAGAAAGAGTTTCTTTCTCATAGGATATTCCCTCCTTTACCTTTCTAGGGTAATAAAACAATCTTAAAGAAAACTTATAGTGAAAAAACACCTGGTCAAACCAGATGCTTAGAAGAAATTAAAGAATTTCATGATGTACAAGTTAAAGCGTACCTGTCTCGAGTAGTAATAATTTCCACCATTTTCATAGAGTTCTGTACCATGAAAGATAGAAATTGGGTTGATGTAGGTGTAGGTCTTCCCAGTGGTATTTCCAAGGATAGGAGCGACCGTTTCTCGGGAATAGCGTTTGGCTAATGCTAGTGTATTCTCCTTGCCATTCTGAGCGATAAAGTCTATATAGGCAGGTCCAAAATTATAGGCTTGAACGGCTGTCCAGACATCCACTCCTTTGTTTTGTGCAAGATAAAGGTTATCTGTTAGAGTTTGAATTCCTTGTCGAATACTAGCGGCATCATCATTAATGGTATTGGTTGTACCGCTAGCAGACTCACTAGACTGCATGACGTCCCGCTCTTTTCCTTTCGTTTCGGTATAAATCATGGCAAGCACTAACTCTTCATTGGCTGGAGTATCTCTTTCACTAAGGATTTCCCGAACCATAGGTTGGTAGGTCATGACTTGCTTTACATCCTGACGAATGTGGTAGGCTTTGTATCCAGCAAAAAGAAGGACTGCTAGCACTAGCATTCTTCTTATAAATTTAAACATTATTTACTTTGAATATCCTCGATATTTTTGATTAAGATAGAATAGGTTCCATTGTCATTTTGGATAAACTCAACAGACTCTGCATCTTGATAGACGTTATTGGGAACGATGAGCTCGATTCCATTTGACAAAGAAAGTTTTTGGTTTTCAAATTTCTTGAGCTGACGACTGGCATCAATTTCATCAAACTGGACTGGTTCTGGTACGGCTTCCTTGACTTGGTCGATAAAGCTCAAACGAGCTGTCAGATTGTTGTCAAAAAGGTCATTAGCCAATTTTTCAGGCGACAATTCATTGCTTTCTTCAAGATTGTTGAAAATCGCTGATTTGACCTTGGATTGAAACTGAAAATCATCTGTATTAAAGGATTCTGCAATTCTCTGAGCCGTTTTTTCAAGCTCCTTGATGGATTTCTTGGGTGAAATATTAGGGGCGACAGCTAGGAGATTTTCTGAAAAATAGTTCAAGAAAGTCCCGTTGTACTTGATACGTTTTTCGATGAGATGGTACTTGCGACTTTGAAGATTGACCACCAAGGCCTCATCAGCCCCCGTTCCAAATCCAGGCAAGTTATTCTGAGTTAGCTTGATTGGATTATCAACTTCTCCCCCAAGGTGGGTCAAGGTTTCCCGTAGAGCAATTCGCAAGAAAGCGAAATGTTCCACGCCTTCTTTAGAAAATTGCACAAAAATCAAGTCATTGGTCTTTAGATTTTCAGAAATACTGAACTCCTCTTTCCAGAGATTAGCCAGTGTTACTGATGTCTCCAATAAATCGTCAGTAATGTGATTGAAGAAGGGATTTTCTTCTTCGAAAATCCCAGTCTTGGCTTCATCTGAATACACACGTTCGATTTTTTTGCGTAGGTATTCTTCGATTTTTGGAGTAATATTGAGAAACTTATCCGCTAGGAACAACTCCGTATCATCTGAGCTGAACTGATGGATAATGGCTTTCTTAATATAAATGTCCATAAAAGTATTAGTCCTCGTATAATGGGAAGGCATCTGTCAACGCTTTGACTTCACTTCTCACTTCTTCTAATACAGCTTCATTTTCTGCATTCTTAAGAGTTTTAATGATGAGTTCAGCCACTTTACGGCATTCTTCTTCACCAAATCCACGTGCAGTGATGGCTGCTGCTCCGATACGAATCCCACTTGTCTTGAATGGTGACAAAGTTTCGTAAGGGATTGAGTTTTTATTTAGGGTAATATTAACCTCATCCAGCAAGTTTTGAGCCACTTTTCCGTTCTCTACAACTTTAGTCACATCCACTAGGAAGAGGTGGTTTTCAGTTCCGCCAGAAATGATACGGAAATCAGGGTCTTGCAAGAAGACAGCCGCCATAGCCTTGCTGTTTTTGATGACATTAGCAGCATATTCCTTGAAAGCCGGATCTAAAACTTCTTTGAAGGAAACAGCCTTAGCAGCAACAACATGCTCCAAAGGTCCACCCTGAATACCAGGGAAAATAGCTGAATTGATTTTCTTAGCAAGTTCTTCGTCATTAGTCAAAATCAAACCACCACGAGGTCCACGAAGGGTTTTGTGGGTCGTTGTTGTTGTGATATGAGCGTATGGAACTGGACTTGGATGCAGACCAGCAGCGACCAAACCAGCGATATGAGCCATATCTACCATGAGCTTAGCCCCGACAGCGTCTGCGATTTCACGGAATTTTGAGAAGTCGATAATTTGAGAATAGGCTGAAGCACCAGCTACGATCAATTTTGGTTTTACTTCTTGGGCTTGTTTCAAGATAGCATCAAAGTCCAAGAGTTCCGTTTCAGGATCCACACTATAAGAAATAAAGTTGTAGGTTTGACCAGAGAAGCTGACAGAAGCTCCGTGGGTCAAGTGTCCACCTGCTGCCAAATCCATCCCCATAACCGTATCACCTGGCTCAATCAAGGCCATGTAAGCCGCACAGTTGGCTTGGCTTCCTGAGTGAGGTTGAACATTGGCGAATTTAGCACCGAAAATTTCTTTTGCACGTTCAATAGCTAGAGTTTCCACCACGTCTACTACATCAGTCCCACCATAGTAACGGCGTCCTGGGTAGCCTTCGGCGTATTTATTCGTCAAGATAGACCCTTGAGCAGCCATTACAGCCTTGGAAACAACGTTTTCCGAAGCAATCAACTCAATGTTGTTTTGTTGGCGTTCTTCTTCTTTGGCAATAGCATTCCAGAGATCAGCATCGTATGCTTTAAAATCATCTTTGTCAAAAATCATAGGTCTTCTCCTTTATAGTGTAACTGGTCCTTTAGTTTGGTTCTCCAATAAGAAAATAAACTAAAAGATGCGAATAAACCGTTTCTGCATTTTATCACAGGTATAACCAACTTTTTCATAAAATGCATGAGCACCCAGACGATGATCGGCAGAGTTTAAGCGGATAAACCCATAACCTCGTCTTTTTGCTTCTTGATCCAACCCTTGCAGTAAGCTTTTACCGATACCTTGCCCTTGTGCTTGAGGTAAAACTGCTAAGGCTAAGATATTAAATCCTGCTTTGGAATAAAGGGATTCATAAACCTCAGCGTGGACATAGCCAAGTAGGACATGACTGGCTGCATCCTCATAGCCAAGTAGGAAATGATGGGAATCGTGAGACAGTCTAGCTAGTTGACTAGCCGTTTCCTCTGGACTAAAAGAATAACCCAGAACCTCTTGGTTGATGTCACAAATGGCTTTCACATCTGTTTCTTGTATATCTCTTAGCATCTCATTCCTCCTCAAAAGAAATCTCTGGCAACTGAGCAAGAATATCTTCTCGCTTAATGGCTCCTTGGCGTAAGATTTTCACCTTGTCCCCAGACAAATCCAAAATAGTTGAATCCTGTCCAGTTAGAAAAGCATCGTCTTCCAGCCCCAAAACCTCTTGGTCAAAATCCTCTAGGATTTGATCAAAGGACACTCCACTTGCCTGACCTGAGATATTGGCAGACGGTCCAATCAAGGGACCTGTCTCTCGAATCAAATCAAGGGTAATGGGGTGACTTGGCATCCGAAATCCAACAGTTGCAAGACCAGAATTGACCCAATAGGGAACTCTGTCATTGGCTTCGAGAATGATGGTCAAGGGACCTGGCAAGAAAGTCTCTACAAGTTTTTGAAGATAGGTTGGCTGATTCTTAGAAAAGTGCAAGATATCCTCTAGAGAAGCGACATTAAGATTGAGCGCCTTGTCTCTAGGACGACCTTTGAGTTGGTAAACATGGTTGACAGCTTTTTCATCTAAGGCCTTAGCAAAAAGACCGTAAACCGTCTCTGTAGGCAGAACAACAGCTCCGCCCTTTTCCAACTCTTGTCTAATCCTGTCCATCATCAACTACAACCATCCTATCTTGACCAAATTGGTCCTTGAGTGTTCGTACTCGTTTTTTAGGAAGATGTTTCCTAAAAAGCGCAGGAACACTTTGACCTTGCTTGTATCCAATTTCAAGGTAAATCTTACCACCATCTGTGAGATAGTCTTTTGCATCTTCCGCAATTCTGCGGTAAATAGCTAGGCCATCCTCATCTGCAAAGAGAGCTAGATGAGGCTCCGAATGTAAAACATTCAAACCGACTTCTAACTCATCTTCTCGAGAGATATAGGGTGGATTGGATACAATTATATCATATTTTTCAGAAATTTCTGCAAAACAATCAGATTTTTTAAAAAATATATTAAGATTTTGATTGCTAGCATTCTCTGATGCAAGCTCTAAGGCATCTTGGGAAATATCTGCTGCTGTTACAGACCAATCTGGTCTGTTTTTAGCTAATCCAAGAGCTATGGCGCCACTTCCAGTCCCAATATCTAGGACATTAAGATTTTCCTCAGGATTTTCTGTGAGGATGAGTTCCACCAACTCTTCTGTTTCTGGACGAGGAATCAAAACTCGCTCATCTACTTTTAACTGCATTCCAAAGAAATCTGTATGACCGATAATGTACTGGGCAGGTATATGTGCTGCTAATTTCTTGTAAATTTCCTCCACAAACTTTTTTTCTTCCTCTGTTACTTCTTTCTGAAGGGCAAAGACAAAGTCTGTAAAAGATAGATTTTTTAGGCTACGATAGACAAAAGAGAGGCTTTCAGCTTCCTCTCCTTGTTTGAACAACTCTTCTTCAAAATCTGAAAATAATTGAGCTAATTTCATTATTTGTTTAATTCTTCTAATTTTTGTGTTTGGTCATAAAGAACCAAGGCATCCACGACTTCATCCAATTTACCAGACAAGATGGTATCTAGTTTCTGGAGAGTCAAGCCGATACGGTGGTCTGTGACACGGTTTTGTGGGAAGTTATAAGTACGAATCCGTTCTGAACGGTCACCAGTACCGATAGTTGACTTACGCTCAGCGTCTTGTTCATCTTGAGCAATCTGAGCAAAATGGTCAGCAACACGCGCACGGATGATTTTCATGGCCTTCTCACGGTTTTTCTGCTGAGTACGTTCTTCCTGCATCTCAACCTTGATATTGGTTGGCAAGTGAACGATACGAACAGCAGTCGCAACCTTATTGACGTTCTGTCCACCAGCACCCGATGCGTGGTAGATGTCAACACGAAGGTCTTTTGGATCAATATCGTATTCAACTTCTTCAACTTCAGGCATGACAAGGACTGTCGCAGTTGATGTATGGACACGGCCTTGGCTTTCTGTCACAGGGACACGTTGCACACGGTGAGCACCAGACTCATACTTGAGTTTAGAATAAACTGACTGACCAGAAACCATGGCAACCACTTCTTTGAAACCACCAACACCGTTCATAGAAGCTTCCATGACTTCAAAGCGCCACCCTTGAGCTTCCGCATACTTTTGGTACATAGTTAGAAGGTCTCCGGCGAAAAGTGCTGCTTCGTCTCCACCAGCTGCCCCACGAATTTCAAGGATGATGTTCTTGTCATCGTTTGGATCCTTTGGAAGAAGCAAGATTTTTAGTTTTTCTTCGTATTCTTCTTTTTCAGCCTTGGCATCCTTGAGCTCTTGCTTGGCCATTTCTTCCAAGTCCGCATCTCCGCCTGATTCTTTAATCATCTCTTCTGCATCAATGATGTTTTGGAGGACTTGTTTGTACTCACGGTAGGCTGTTACCGTATCACGAGTAGAAGCCTCTTCTTTTGAGAGCTCCATGAAACGCTTGGTGTCAGAAACCACATCCGGGTCACTAAGCAACTCTCCTAACTCTTCATAACGGTCTTCTACAGCTTGTAGTTGATCATAGATGTTCATTTTTTCTCCTTAGTTCTCAATTGTTAAATCATAGATTGCTACTACTTCGTTCTCAAATATTTCCCCAGTTTCTTTAAATCCATAACTGAGGTAACAAGATCTTGCATGTTCATTTTCTGGCTCATAAGACAACCAAAGTTTATTGCCTAAACCTGCTGGCGCTGTTCGAACATAGTCTAGCACTTTATCCATAATTGGTTTAAAATATCCTTGATTTTGAAAATTCTTATCAATCATAAAACGAAATAGTAAATAATTTCCACTCCTAATTCCGATCTTTTTATCATAAGCTATCATCACAAAACCTATAATTGCATTATTATCATAAACTGCCAATGGAGCTACAAAATCTCCATTTTTAGTGTAGACGTATGCTTCAGCTAAACTAATTGCGTTGGTTGCAATGAATTGCTTTTGATATTCCTTGACATCCAAATTCAAAACATCAAAATAATTTTCCATTGTAACATCTCTTAGTTCAATTGTCATAGTTATGCTCCTTGTTAGATGCTATCATTGGCGCAAAATAATGTTTTCGGCAGACTGAGATATAGGTTTCATTTCCACCGATCTGAATTTGTTCGCCATCATAGACTGGCACACCATCGTGCGTACGCAACACCATAGTCGCCTTTTTCTTACAGTACTGACAAATGGTCTTGATTTCGTCAATCTTGTCTGCTAAGAGCAAGAGGTATTTGGAACCTTCGAACAATTCATTACGAAAGTCATTCTTCAAACCAAAAGCCATGACAGGTATGTCTAACTCATCAACAACACGAGCTAGGTCGTAAACATGGTGACGCTTGAGAAACTGGGCCTCATCAACCAACACACAGTAAGGTTCTTCAGGTAAGTTTCGGATATAGCCGAAGATATCCGTCGTTTCCTCAATCGCAATGGCTGGGCGTTTCATGCCGATTCGACTCGACACATAGCCAACACCGTCACGCGTATCCAGAGCCGAAGTCATAATCACAACTCCCTTTCCTTGCTCCTCGTAGTTATAGGCCACTTTGAGAATCTCAATCGTCTTACCAGAGTTCATGGTCCCATAACGATAATACAACTGTGCCATGCTTCTATTTCACGTCCATTTCTAAATTTTTGCTACATTTTTGCTACATTATAGTATATCATAATTTTCTGAAGCTTTAAACGGCAAAATGTGGTAAAATAGAAGAAATCAAAAACTAGTGGAGGAAGCTATTATGCCATTTGTTCGCATCGATTTGTTTGAAGGACGTACGCTCGAGCAAAAGAAAGCTCTTGCTAAGGAGGTTACTGAAGCAGTTGTCCGCAACACAGGAGCACCTCAGTCTGCTGTTCATGTCATTATCAACGACATGCCTGAAGGAACATATTTTCCTCAAGGTGAAATGCGTACCAAATAAGCAAGCTTAAGCGAATTTGCTTAGGCTTTTTCAATCTCCAAGTACATCCATTGAAGAAATGGTTTAAATTTGTTACAATTTGAAAAGAGGCTTGGAGATATTTCCAAGAAAAGTGTTTTAAAGGAAGAAATATGATTACACGTGAATTTGATACCATCGCTGCAATTTCGACACCGCTTGGAGAAGGTGCCATTGGTATTGTCCGCTTGAGTGGAACAGACAGTTTTGCCATTGCGCAGAAGATTTTTAAAGGTAAAGACTTGAGCAAGGTTGCTAGCCACACTCTTAACTACGGCCACATTATCGACCCTTTGACTGGTAAAGTGATGGATGAGGTTATGGTAGGAGCTATGAAATCACCAAAGACCTTCACTCGTGAGGATATTATCGAGATTAACACCCACGGTGGGATTGCCGTAACCAACGAAATCCTCCAACTAGCGATCCGTGAAGGAGCACGTATGGCAGAGCCTGGTGAATTTACCAAGCGTGCCTTCCTCAATGGTCGTGTGGATTTGACTCAGGCTGAGGCGGTGATGGACATCATCCGTGCCAAGACAGACAAGGCTATGAATATTGCAGTTAAGCAATTGGACGGCTCCCTTTCTGACCTCATTAATAATACCCGCCAAGAAATCCTCAATACACTTGCACAAGTCGAGGTCAATATTGATTATCCTGAGTATGACGATGTTGAGGAAGCCACTACTGCTGTAGTTCGCGAGAAGACTATGGAATTTGAGCAATTGCTAACCAATCTCCTTCGAACAGCCCGTCGCGGCAAAATCCTCCGTGAAGGAATTTCAACGGCTATCATCGGACGTCCAAATGTTGGGAAATCGAGCCTGCTCAACAACCTTCTGCGTGAAGACAAGGCTATCGTGACGGACATCGCTGGTACTACCCGTGATGTCATCGAAGAATACGTCAACATCAATGGTGTTCCTCTCAAATTGATTGATACAGCCGGTATCCGGGATACAGATGATATCGTGGAACAAATCGGTGTCGAACGTTCTAGAAAAGCCCTCAAGGAAGCTGACTTGGTACTACTAGTACTAAATGCCAGTGAACCACTGACCGCCCAAGATCGCCAACTCTTAGAAATCAGCCAAGATACCAACCGCATTATTCTACTTAATAAAACTGATCTTCCTGAAGCGATTGAAACTTCTGAACTACCAGAAGATATCATCCGTATTTCAGTTCTTAAAAATCAAAACATTGATAAGATCGAAGAACGTATTAACGACCTCTTTTTTGAAAATGCTGGTTTGGTTGAGCAAGATGCCACTTACTTGTCTAACGCTCGTCATATTTCCTTGATTGAAAAGGCCGTTGAAAGCTTACAAGCTGTTAATGAAGGGCTGGAACTGGGGATGCCAGTTGATTTGCTTCAAGTTGACTTGACTCGTACTTGGGAAATTCTCGGAGAAATCACGGGTGATGCTGCTCCAGATGAACTCATCACCCAACTCTTTAGCCAATTCTGTTTAGGAAAATAAGAAATCCATGATCGTTCTAGCGGTCATGGATTTTATTGTCTTTATTAGTAATCTGGTCTTAAGACTCCTGTTACGGTTGCCTTAGTCGCTTCGTAGTCACCATCTACAACAACCTTGATAATGCGTTTGGCATCTTCTTCTGGTGCTGGAACTAGAGGCAGACGAGTTGGTCCAGCTGCGAATCCCATGTAGTTCAGAACTGCCTTAACTGGAGCAGGACTTGGATAAGAGAAGAGGGCGTTGACCTTAGGAATGAATTTACGCTGAATAGCTGCGGCTTTTTTCATATCGCTTTCTGCAATAGCAGTGAACATCTCGTACATCTCATCTCCATTTGTATGAGAGGCAACAGAAATAACCCCATCCGCACCAAGATTCATGGCATGAAAAGCATCTCCGTCCTCACCTGTATAAATCAAAAATTCCTCTGGCTTATGCTCAATCAGGTAAGCCATATTTGCCAAGCTGGTACATTCTTTAACACCGATAATATTAGGATGGTCAGCCAAACGAAGCATGGTTTCAGGAGTTAATTCGACAACCACACGTCCTGGAATGTTATAAATGATAATCGGCAAATCTGAGGCATCAGCAATAGCCTTGAAGTGCTGATACATACCCTCTTGTGAAGGTTTGTTGTAGTATGGCACGATAGCAAGCCCAGCTGCAAAACCACCAAATTCTGCTACTTCTTTGACAAACTCGATAGAGTCACGTGTGTCATTGGTACCTACACCCGCAATCAAAGGAACGCGTCCCTTGACAACCTTTTGTACAGCAGCAAAGAGTTCCAACTCTTCATCGTGGGTCAAGGTTGGACTTTCAGCAGTCGTTCCAGCCAGCAAAATACCATCAGTATGGTGGGCCAATAAATGCTCAATCAAGGCTGGAATGGCATCAAAGTTGATGGAGCCATCTTCATGGAAAGGAGTGATGAAGGCAGTAATGATTTTACATTCTTTTAGATCTTGGTAAGACATGAGAAACACCTCTCTATTTCAAAGAAGGAGTTCATTCGAACTCCTAAACCATTATTTCAATTCAAATTTCAACTCAGCTACTGGACGGACCAAACCACGCTCATGAAGCGTTTCTGCGATCTGTACAGAGTTCCAAGCGGCACCTTTAAGGAGGTTATCAGAAACTACCCACATATGGATTCCTTTTTCAGCATCCAAGTCTTTACGGATACGTCCGACAAATGTATCACGTGAACCGACAGCATTGACTGCTTGAGGATAGATTTGGTGAGCCACATCGTCTTCAAGAACTGCACCTGGAAAGGCAGCAATCGCAGCTTTCACTTCTTCGATTGGGGCTACTTCTTTTGTTTCAATATAAACAGACTCAGAGTGAGCTGACAAGACAGGAATACGCACGCAAGTTGCTGAAACGGCAATGCTATCGTCTTCCATGATTTTCTTAGTTTCGTTTGTCATCTTCATCTCTTCATAAGTGTAGTCATTATCAGTGAAGACGTCAATTTGTGGAAGAGCATTAAAGGCGATTGGATAATGTTTCTTATCTCCACCTGAAGGCAAGATTTCCGCATGCAAATCACGTGGATTCACGCCATCATTTAAAACTTCACGTAATTCACGTTGAGTTTCAAGAATGGCTCCCATACCAGCGCCTGAAACTGCTTGATAAGTTGAAACGATGATACGGTCCAAGCCCCATTTTTGACGAACTGGCTCAAGAGCTACCATCATTTGAATGGTTGAACAGTTTGGACAAGAGATGATTCCGTTGTGAGCATCAAGAGCGTGGGCATTCACTTCAGGCACTACCAATGGTACATCAGGATTTTGACGGAAGTAAGAAGTGTTATCTACTACTACTGCCCCTGCTTTAACAGCATAAGGTGCGTATTTGGCAGAAGTTGATCCACCAGCTGAGAAGAGAGCGATATCAACCCCTTCAAAAGCATCTTCTGTTGTTTCTTCAATGGTCACATCTTGACCTTTGAATTGCAAGACCTTTCCTGCAGAACGTGCAGACGCAAGGTAGCGAATCTTATCGATTGGAAGAGTTGATTCTTCCAACATTTTGATCATTTGAGCACCAACGGCACCTGTAGCACCGACAACAGCAACTGTATATCCCATAACAAACCTCTTTTGGAATTTTCTAAAAATTTCTATAATAGATGTATTATACTACTTTTTCTAAAAATTGAAAAGTATTTTTGGGTTATATTTTCTGAAAATTAAAAATCCCTAGTCATTAACTAGGGACTAAGAGGCATCTTCATGTGATGAGCAGGTTCACACAACTCATCAAGGTCCGCTCCTGCGTTATGACCTCCTTATGCTCAATAGTAGTCCGAAGACTACCTATCGACTCATCGCAGGTTTTATTCTACTATGCTTTGCTGACTTTGTCAAGGCTAATGCGGGGGAAATATAAAAAACTCTCAAATATCAAGAGTTTTCCTGTCTATTTCATGCTAATTGCCGGGATTGAACCGGCGACCTCATCCTTACCATGGATGCGCTCTGCCAACTGAGCTAAATCAGCTTACCTAAAAAGTATACTATAGTTCTATGCTCTTGTCAAGCGCTCTCTTTTAATTTTCTGAAATGAAAAAAGCTAGATCTAGCAAGAATCTAGCTTATAAACTTCTTATCTTGTTAGATCGATTCGGCGTCCTAATTTCCCGATTAGGATTGCACCAACGATAAGGGATGCAAACTCTCCAATCCCTGTAGAAAACCAAGTAAAGAAGAATGGAGCTTCAGCAACGATATGAAGTTCAGCTGCAATGGTAATCATTGAAATAGAGAATAGGATTGAAAAGAAGAAATGATCTTTTCGAATCAAACCATTAAACAGATAGTCTTCCTTATACTTGCTAAAGAGCCAAACACCTAGACTAAGGAAAACTAGAGTAGATCCCCCGCCGACAAAGACATCAATTAGACCAAAACTAAAGAAATTAGCAATCATACAACCAATCGTCACACCGATGATATATTTGGGATTGTAAAAGGCCAAGAAATTCATCATCTCAGAAATACGGAACTGGTAGGCACCGTAGCTAATGGCATTAAGGGGTGGGGTGATGGTCAAAACCACATAGATAGCAGCAACGATAGCAATATCTGCCATGTCACGAACAGTTAATTTTTTCATGTTTTCTCCTTTGGCGGTTTCCCGCGTAAAATATGCTTGGTGAAAGAAGTTAAGCACCAAGGGTTGAGAATATCAACCTTACTAGTATAGCACAATATATGACATTATGCTATACTAAAAACATGAAAAGAATAATAAAGGCATTCTTCGATAACGAAATCCTCTCCTACCTATTTTTCGGTGCTGCTACTACTCTGGTTTCTATCTTATCGCGTTTGGTTATTTACCACATCAGCCACCAGGAAATCCTGGCAACCGTACTCGCAAATCTTATCGGGATTCTCTTTGCCTTTTTTACAAATGATACAATCGTCTTTAAACAAGAGAGAAGAAATTGGCCAACTCGCCTGGCTAAGTTTTTCTTAGCTCGTCTCTCAACACTTGGACTTGATGTTCTTTTAACTTATATCTTCGTTACAACCTTTCCTGATCTTATTGGTCAGTTTGTCGAATATAATATAGACAGGGTTAATACGGTTGAAACTATCCTAGCACAAATTTTGATTATTGTGCTTAATTATATTTTCAGTAAAATCTATATTTTTAAAAGGAGCAACTGATCTCCTTAAGCATCCAGGTTGCCTCTTGTCACAATTTAGGATATAATAAGTTAGAAAATTAGGAAAGGAATTTATGAAAATGTTAAAGGATCTAAAAGAATTCTTGCTTCGCGGTAATGTCGTTGACCTTGCTGTCGGTGTAATCATCGCCTCTGCTTTTGGTGCTATCGTGACTTCACTCGTTAACGATATCATCACTCCACTTATCTTGAACCCAGCTTTGAAAGCTGCGAACGTTGAACGTATTGCTGAACTTTCATGGAATGGTGTTGGTTACGGTAGCTTCTTGAGCGCTGTTATCAACTTCCTTGTTGTGGGTACAGTTCTCTTCTTCGTTATCAAAGGTATTGAAAAAGCTCAAAACCTTCGTAAGAAAGAGGAAGTGGTTGAGGAAGCACCTGCTGCTCCAACTGAACTTGAAGTTCTTCAAGAAATCAAAGCTCTTCTTGAGAAAAAATAAAACAGATAAAGGATCTAGCTTAAAGCTAAATCCTTTTTTCTTTACTCTTTTGGTAACTTCCCAGCCTTTTCTAGCATTTTCTTAATTAAGTACGGCATCTTCACATTTTCACGACCTTTTTTCTCAATGAGTTTTTTGACAAATTCTGGTATCTGAAGGTCGTCTGTCTCTTTCATGATGTCCTTGGTAGTTGCCGAAGGCGCTAACTCATCAAAGGTTTCTTCTTCTGGGAGAAAAGCTTTAAATTCTTTGTGTTCGTTGGCTCTTACAGTAGCAACTAAAGCAACAATTAAACGGCTATCCGTATTGGGCATCGGTGGACGATGGTAAGTGACACCTAATTCTTGACACAAATCATAACATTCCACATCATTATCGAACAAGACTTCGATGTGCTCACTGATAAAGCTAATCGGAACAAAAATATAATGTTCTGGATGTTGCTTTTGTTCTCGTAAATATTCTAAGACATCTGGCTTAATCCAAGGGATTCCAATATCACTTTCGCTCTGCCAAGTATTGGTATACTGGTCTGTCATTAGGCCGAGTTGTTCAGCAATGAGCCTGCTATTATCGAAAATCTGATCGATATAAGGATCTCCAAAGTCCAAGGCAAAAATTGGAACACTATGGGCTGAGAAAATCACCTTAAAGGACTCTTCTCTCACATCGTTCCGTAAAATTTTGCTAATCTCATCTGTCCAAAAGTCCAGCAAAGACTGTTGCTGATACCAATCCTTAATGACTAAAAATCGGATTTGCTGGCTTTCCAGAAACTTCTCATACCCCATGACTGAGTAAAAGGAATAATGAGGTTCTAAAATCAAACAAATACACTCTTCAACGCCATCAGCCTCCATCTGCTTGATCACATCAGGAATAAAGGGGCGAGAAAATTTGTTGGCAAAGTAGATGCCATACTCTTCTCCTAACCGCTCCTTGACTAGACTGACCTCCTCACGTGTAATCCGCTGTAAGGGCGTCCCACCTATAAGGACGTAGTTGTCATAGAGAGTCTGAATCTCGTGATCTTTGGGTCTAACTCCACGACGAATGTTTGTAAAGAATTCTGCTACTCCTTCAAAACTAATCTCCTCTGGAGATCCAAAGGTCATCATTAATATGGCTTTTTTCATGTTATCATCCTTATGTTATTATTTTCACTATCTATTCTATCATGAAAGAAAAAAATAGTAAACGCTTCCGACGTCTACTATTTCTTTTTGTCTTTAGTCTTTTTATCTCGTCTCATGATTAGGATGATGAGGATAAGAAGTAAGAGGACGATAAGCAGGAGTAGAAAGGCTAGGATGTAAATCCAATGGCTGGGAATTCCGTGATCGAAATACCGTGTTCCTACTGCTTCCCCACTCTTATCCTGTGCTACTTTTACCGGCGCATCCGTTATTTTAGCTAAGAGGATATGTCGTCCGTTAGTTATGTTAAGAAAACAGGTACTTAACAAAACAATCTTATCCGTTGATGTCAAGGAAACATCTCGCTTGTATTTGGCTTTACTTAGCAGATATTGATAGTAAGCCTGGTGTTCCTCATCGTTGGAACTCAGGGTTCGATAAATCTCCGTGTCATAAGCGTCTACTTCTAAAATCCCAAAAATCTCAAGCCCTCGTTCACGACCATTATAATAGATAGAGCCATAACGGTGATTTTCAAAAAACTCTTGGTTAGCAAACTTTTGTATCTCACCAAACATAGCACCAGAGGCCATGGAGTGACCGTATATGATAGTATTAAAGTCGGTAAAATTTGGATTAAAACGATAGTCTAGAAAAATAGAACCCGACACAGTATAATCACCAAAGGCATTTCGGTCAAGGTATTTAACATTGTCCTGACTCTGCAAGAGGGGATAGTCTACCTTGGTTCCATCAAGGCTAATCCAACCACAAACATCCTTATTCAAGTGCTGCAGGGTTTCAAAACCAGTACTGCTCGCATCTTTTTCAATGGGATTATAGTGATCGTAGTCGCTCGCAAGGACCCTATCACCGGTAAAAAGACAGAATATAGCTAAAAAGATAGATAGAATGACCTTTATGACTTTGCGACTCGTAGACATTTTAATATTCACTTCTTTCTCCTTTCTAGCCTTGAAAATAAAAGAGCAAGAGAGACTGTCCCTTTCTCTTTTATCAGTAGTTTAGTCAGTAATACTATCTGCCTCTTCTTTTGCTTCTCTTCTTCGTCGCAAGATCAAGTAGAGGATGATGAGCAAGAAGATCAATAGCAAGAGCAAGATAAATAAGATGATGTACCATATCCACAAAGGAATTGATGAGAGAAATCGTCCGAGCGACGAATCATCAAAGACACTGTAAGGGAATGGTTTTGATTTTTTCGTATGGAAGGTGTTCTTTGGAACCGTATCCGAAATCTTGGCAACTACGATATGTCTCCCATTTGTAACGTCTAGGAAACAGGTACTGAGGAGGATGATATGGTCATTTGGCCCCAGTGTAATGTCTCGTTTGTGGATGGCAACCGAGAGTAAGTGATCGATATATTCTTGGCGCCGCTCATCTCCATTAATACCTGGATCGTAGATGTTAAAGTCATAGGCGTCCACCTCGAGCATCTCAAAGATTTCAAGACCTTTTTCAACGCCATTATAGTAAATACTGCCGTAGCGATGCTGGTCGAAAAATTCCTTATCAGAAAACTTTGCTACATCTCCAAACATAACCCCATTTTCTACATGGTGTCCGTAGATGATGGTATTAAAGTCTTCGAACTTGGATTCATTTCGAGCCTCTAGAAAGATAGCTCCTGTAGCTGCAAATTCTCCCTTGGAATCTTTGTTCAGGTATTTTTCATTGTCCTTGGCTTGGACTAAGGGATAGTCAATATTGGTGCCATAGACATTGATCCAACCGAGTACTTCTGGGTTGACTTGCTGAAGCTTGTGAAAGCCAGAAAAACTAGCAAGCTCATCTTTCTCACTGGTACTCACTGGCCTATAGGCTTCATACTCACTAGACGAAGCCTGAGAATAGACCTGATTGGAATCCCAAAGAGCGTAGAAACCAAAGAGAAAGACTAAGGCTGCCAAGAGAAGCAAGATATGATTTATCAACGCATCTACAGCAAGTACCAGACGCCTAGACAGTCTCCTTTTTGGTTTCTCACGCTTGATTTTCATAGGTAAAACCAGTTGCTTAAGCTTGTCTGCGTTTTTTAGACAAAACAACAAATCCAGCCAAGCCAAGACCAATCATCAAGATGAAAGGAAGGTTGTCAATCAAGAGACCTGTAGGGGTAACGTCTTGGAATTTATTGGTAATAGTGTTGTCATTCAATTTTTCACCGACAAGAACATTTTCAACTTTATACTCTGTAGCTTGAACTCCTGCAACACCTGATTTTACAACCCCATTTTCTGTGTAAGATGCTGAAGCAGTATAACCAGGAGTGCCTGTTTCTACTAAGGTATAATGAGAACCTGCTGGTAAATTATCTATTGTAAAATCTTGCCCATGTTTCAATGTGAAATCTTTAGCGAATGTAACTTTATCTCCATTTACATTAACAGTTTCATTATGTTCACCATAGTGAACAGTAAGTTGTGTTACAGGCGTTGCTGCGCTAGCATTTGTTTTTGGTAAAGTTACAGTTAATTTAAATCTGAAGTCTTTTGTTTTATCTGCTGTAGCCCCATCTACTTTTTTCAAGATTGTTACAGATTTTTTATTCCTATCAGTCTTATCTTTTGTGGGATCATTTGGATCTTTAGGATCTTTGGGATCTATTTTACCACCATCTTTTGTATAAGTATTATCAAACAAATCGTACTTATATGTTCCTGTATTTGTTGAAGGTTCAACTTTTCCAGCTCCAACTTTATCAGTTTCTTTGAAATATACTGAAGAAATATAAGTGCCAGAAGTTTGTTTGTTTTTAACAATTACGTGCATATCATATGATTTAGTATCATATCGAACTGCATCAATATCTTGGTTGTTTTTATCTTTGATAGGAGTGTATGTATTCGGAGTTTCTTTTACCAAATACACATACTCTCCAGCATGATCATATGAAACACCATTAAAAATATCTCCAGTATCTTTTTTAATTTGTTCTGTAGTTTCATGATCATCTTTTGAGTATGTTACAGTTCTTTCAGAAATATATCCTTTGTTAGCTTCTGAAGTTGATGCTATTTCATAAGGAGCATTATTTGATGAGGTCCCTGTTTTAGGAGTAAAAGTAAATCTAAATGTCACGTTAGGTGTTGTAATACCTTGTGCGATATTTAAAGTTTTATTAATTGCTACTTTAGCATTTACCTCACCATTCGCCATTGCAGTTGCTGTAGTATCGTCTGCAAAAGTTGGCAGACCACTATAAACTGATACTGCTGTCATCGCTGCAATACTTGCAGTAAAAACTTTTTTTAAGACTGTTTTTTCATGATTATTCCTTTTGTTCTTTTATTTTCTTTTTTCATTTATTGTCATCAAAAGCCCCGTCGCCTTAGGACTGTTACCACCTTGCCATGGGTATCCTGTATAGGAATGGTTCCAAAAGCACGACTATCTACAGCCGTTGTTCGTTTGTCTCCGAGGACAAAGAGTTGTCCTGCTGGGACTTTCATGGGGAAGGTTGCCCCTTCCTTGTAGAGCAGCGTTTCTTTGTAAATATCCTGCTCTTGTTGAGGAGAACCGTTGATGATGAGACCATTTTCATTTATATCGATCGTACTTTCTTCGGTCGCAATGACACGCGCCACTCTTTCCTTGCCCTTATAACTATAGACGAGCAAATCACCAATCGAATAACGTTTATCCAGCCTATAGTAGACAACCAAGTCACCATCTTTTAAGGCTGGTTTCATGCCATCGTCATTGTATCTCAATAGTCCAAAGACGAGAAAGTAAAGTGTGGCTAGTACAAACCCAATCATCAGGAGTTTGCTGACTAAATAGAGAATATCTCCCCATACACTCGGCGGAGACTTATCCCGATTGACTTGTGTTACTGTTTTCTTATGTTTCTTTTTTAGTAGCATTATTTTCTCCTATTCACCACAAGGTGTCCAAGTAAAATTGTAAAGAAGATCAGTCCCAAAGGAAGTACCACTCCTAGCACCAGCCTACTAGTCAAAAGGTCAATCCCAGTCTCAGGTACACTATTTTTATTGTTAGTGACTGTTGCAGCCTTATCTGAATCAAGGGTTCCTTCTTTATTTTCATAGGAAACCTGATAACCTCGAGAAGAGCTAGCTTCTTCTTCAATGCTGAAATGGCTACCGAGTGGAAGTCCATCAATTTTGATTGTGTGGTCTTTCTTGAGATCAACAGACGATTTACCATTAGTAAATTGTAGAGTTGTTCTTTGATTATCTACTGTTGCGCTATAGGACCCATTCAATGGTCTATTTTGAGCATCCTTTAAGTTAATGGTGATTTGAAAGGATTTTAATAGATTGGCAAAGGCTCCCGTTACTTTCTTAGTGACTGATAAACTCGGAAGTTTGTGATTCGTTACAGTGCTGGTTTCATCTATATTCAAATCTCCTTCTTGATTCTCATATGTAACGTTGTAACCATTCGTTGATGCCGCTTCTTCTTCAACCTTGTAATGTGTTCCTCGAGGAAGATAACTTAGAACACCTTTCCAACGTTTCCGTTTACTGACACGAATCTCCGCTTCTCCATTCACAACATTTATCTCGCCGAAAGTTCCATTCAATGGTTTAGAATCAGGTGAGGTTAGTTTTACCTTAATCCTAAACTCTTTGTTCAAGTTATTTTCAGATTTCAACACTTTCTTGATGGTCAGACTTGGTAATTGCTTATAGATGACCTTAAAGGATGGTCTAGATTCTGTACCAACATTTTTAATTTCTTTAGTAAATGCGGGAACATCAGGTGCTATTAAATCGTATTGATATCCTTTAGCAACTTTTTCAAAGTTCCTCGTTTCATTAAAGATATTTGTTCTAACATTTACATTAGTCTTTCGATAGTCCTGATTGTCTGAACCCCCATTCTTGTTCTTTTGAACCAATTTGAGTTCAACATTACTTGGTTGCTTAGCTGTTATAACGGTTCTCACACCTGTCACACCCTGCCATTCGACTTCCACTGGAACCGTTAATGGATCCGAAGGCTTGAAGGTTGGTTTGTCAGAGTAAGCTTTGGTCTTGGTTAGAGAGGCCCCTATTCCATAAGAATAAGTGACACTGGCACCTTTATTGGAGTAGAGTTTATTGACATCAGATCCCTCAGCATCACCAGCCTCTAATTTTTTATCACCAGCGATGGTATCAAAGGCTTCCTGACTGGATGTAACAGTAAATTTGAGGGCGTACTTCACACTATCATCAAGAATGTAGTTAGGATTAAAATTTGCTGTTACTTCGACTAGACCATTTTCATTCTTCCTTGTTTCCAGCGTAACCTTATCTGATCCCAAGGTTTCCTGTTTATCGTTTTCGATTTTTACAACTCGAATATTTGAACTGTTATTGGGAAGAAGTTGAACATATTTGGACAAAACATCCTTGATAGTCACATGGTGGACCCCCAGAGGCAGAATCTTATCTGTGATATCTTTAAAACTGTCTCGTAACTGGTCTTCATTATTTGCGGATAGGATTTCATTAGGAATGGAAGAATTATAACTACCAATGTACTCTTTTAGTTTAGAAATACTATCTGTACTATTAGAATAACGGAATTTGATAGAATAAAATCCATCAATCTTGGGAGCAAGATAACCAGAAACTGTTTCAGTAAACGTGTTTAGATTGGTTTGATACCACGATGGAGCTATTTCTGTGACACCATCATTATTGCTCCAATTGTAGATTGTATAGCCTCTAGTATCGTAGTACATGTTCGCAAAACCATCTGACAAAAGAATAACAACCTTTTTTGCACTTGATCTGGCTGACTGAAGTAATTCTGTTGCTGACTGAAGTCCTGCTCCAATATTTGTACCTGTACCTATTCCTCCTTCGTAACCAATCGAATCACCACTATTATCAACAGACATTCTAGAAACCATTCTTTTAGCTCCTTGAACATCATTGCTCCAGTTTAATACTGTCTTAGCATCATCATGAGAGGAAATACCAGAAAAGTACCCCGCCCAAGCTGGCCATTGATAATAACCATTGTAACGTTGGTTGTCTATTTTCCCAGCAAATCCAACAATTGATAGACGGTTGTTAGAGTTTGAAAGGATTGTATCTATCAAACCACGACGACCGTTTTCGCCTTGGAGTGTATTTTTCAGAGCTTGAAGCCGACTAATCAAAGCCCCATTAGAGGAGTTGACATCCCGTAAAGCCATACTTCCAGATAAGTCCGCTACAAATACGACATCTAAAGGATCTGACTGTATCTCAGCACCAAGTGCAGACGTGATATCCAATGACAACTCATACTTGTCATCCTGTCCTGATATCGGAGTAATTGTTTTATGAAGACTTGTCTGGGGTTCTATGGTAGAATCTGCATTTAACAGACTTATAGGAGCACACAAAAAGAGAATAGCTAACAGTGTAACTAAACGGCGTACAATAATTTGAACTTTCTTAAACTCGAAGTGAATGTTCATTTTATTCTCCTTAAACAAGATACTTTGAATCTGTTGTTATATCAATCTAGACATTCGCAAGTTTATTGTACAATAAACTTCACGCAGTCTCAACTAATATGATTAATTTTATATTATGTTAATAAATAAAAAAGTATGATTCTTCTTTGTCTTTCAAACTATTCTATGGTAAAATGAAAAAAGAATAAAAAAATCTCATAAAATACAAATGTATATATTTTATTCTAAAAAATCCAATTATATCTATGAAAATCTTTTGAATTTGAATTATTATATTTTTTCAAAAGTCATGAAATTTCATAATCGGTTTTTCTTGAATAGTATGCTTTATTTTATGAGAAATAAAGGAGTTTTTATGAATTACCCGAACCTTTTAGAACGTTTTTTGACCTATGTTAAGGTCAATACGCGATCTGACGAACACTCTACTACTACTCCAAGTACGCAAAGTCAGGTAGATTTTGCGACCAACATTCTTATTCCTGAAATGAAACGTGTTGGTTTGCAAAATGTCTACTACTTACCAAATGGTTTTGCTATCGGAACACTGCCTGCCAATGATCCAAAGCTCACTCGCAAAATTGGCTTCATCTCCCACATGGATACTGCTGATTTTAATGCTGAAGGTGTGAAACCTCAAGTTATCGAAAACTATAATGGTGGAGTCATCGACTTAGGTACTTCTGGTTTTAAACTCGATCCTGCTGACTTCAAGAGTCTTGAAAAATATCATGGCCAAACGCTTATCACAACTGACGGCACGACCTTGCTGGGCGCTGATGACAAATCAGGTATCGCTGAGATTATGACCGCTATCGAGTACTTGACTGCTCATCCTGAAATCAAACACTGTGAGATTCGAGTTGGTTTTGGACCTGACGAAGAAATCGGTGTCGGTGCCAATAAATTTGACGCAGCTGATTTTGATGTGGACTTTGCTTACACTGTTGATGGAGGACCACTAGGGGAACTTCAGTACGAGACTTTCTCTGCAGCTGCTGCTGAACTTCATTTCCAAGGGCGCAATGTTCATCCTGGTACTGCCAAAGGACAGATGGTCAATGCCCTTCAGCTGGCGATTGATTTTCATAATCAACTTCCTGAGAATGACCGACCAGAGCTTACAGATGGTTACCAAGGTTTCTATCATCTCATGGATGTGTCAGGTAATGTAGAGGAAGCGCGTGCAAGCTATATCATTCGCGACTTTGAAAAAGATGCCTTTGAAGCTCGTAAGGAAGCCATGCAGGACATTGCTGACAAGATGAATCAAGAGCTTGGAAATAATCGAGTGACCTTAAACTTGACTGACCAGTACTACAACATGAAAGAAGTCATTGAGAAAGACATGACGCCCGTTACCATTGCCAAAGCCGTTATGGAAGATCTGGGAATCACACCAATCATTGAACCGATTCGCGGTGGCACAGATGGTTCTAAGATTTCCTTTATGGGTATCCCAACTCCAAATATCTTTGCTGGTGGTGAAAACATGCATGGACGTTTTGAATACGTCAGCCTTCAGACCATGGAGCGTGCAGTGGATACTATCATTGGCATTGTAGCTTATAAAGACTAAAAAAGACGAGGTAGCTCAGCTACTTCGCCTTTCTTTTTATTCCTTTGGTTGAACACTTGGCTCAGTCGCAGTTTGCGCTTGCTTTTCTGACGCTTGAGAAGTAGCTGTTTCGCTGTCTTTCTCAGACTTAGATTGGCTAGCAGTTTCACTTACTTTTGAACGGAGTTCTTGGTTCAAGCTTATGATCTCTTTAGCTAGAGCGAGGAGACCTTCTTTATCACTGCTTTTGGCTGAAAGTTGATCAAATAGGGCATCAACACGTTCAAAGTCAGCATCGGATCCTTTATTATCCTCTAAGTACTTGTGAAGAGAAAGCAAGACATTATAGAGTTTTTGGTAGATGATCACGGTTTGTGGATCCTGTTCTGCTTGTTTTTCCTCTCGTTGGATAGTTGCTGCAATACGATTCAAAAGATTCTCAAGCTGTGTTTTAGCTTCGTCAAGGTCTGCATTTCCCTTTTCTGCGGCTGCTTTGATATTAGCTGCTTCTTCAGCTAGTGATTGTTTGACCCCGTCTTCTTTGACACGCGCTAGGAGTTGGTCAGCTTTTGTTAGGAGAGTTTCCACTTCTTCCTTCTTAACATGGCTAACCCACTCTTCTGGCATAAAATCACCATAGAGTTCTTTTAGGAATTCATAGATGGCGATCTTAGCAGTTTGGCTATCCACTTTTTCTGTATCCAGAATGGTTTTGCCAGCTTTTGTTAAAACGGGTTCTTCTCTGAGAGCTTCTTCAACTTCTAGCTTAGTTTGGTAAATAGTTGGGAATAACTTGTTCAAGTCGGTCGCTTTGAGGAAAGATTGTGACTGGTAAAGTTCCCATGTCAATTTGGCAACACGGTTCCGAAGTTCTTCTCTAAGACGGCCATCAGATACATGTTCGTAGAAGTACTTGATGTACTCTACTGTTGTAACTCCTGTACGATCGCGGAAATCTTGCAAGGCTTGCAGTTTCGCTTCAATCGCATCCAACTCTGTCTCATCTTGTGCTAGTTTTGCTTCCTGCAAATGTACCAAAAGATCTTTCTTAGACAAGCCATAAGTGTCCGTATCCAGTGTATTGATCTTATCTACAAGGGCTTGGTACTTCTTATCTAAAGGTGAAGTTTCAACCGGTGCCACACTTTGATCCACATGGATATATTGCTTATCAAAGAGATCCAAGGCCGCTAGGTAACCAGCGGTTGAGTTGGTCGCCAGTTTTTTCATGTTTTCAGTAAATTGCCCCAAAGCAAGTTCAACCCGTCTCTGCATGATAGGTTGGTCTTTGTAGAGATTTCTGCTATCTGCTAACAGTTGATCAACTTTAGAAAGAACACTCTGCTCGTCAAATGCACCAGGCTGGTAGCTTGATTGTAAAGTAGGAATTTTGTTCTTTAAGGCTACTTCATAGCCCTTTGTCTGAACCTTAATGTAGTGATTGTGATCACCATGAGGAATGACAAAACTACCATTTTCAACCTGCAAACTATAAGGAGATACATTGTCACGTAAAGCAGTTGTAAAAAGTTCATTCAAGAAATCAAGTTCAGGATCACCTGTCTGCAGTGGAATACGAACACGCTCCTTACGAACGGCATAGGGATGGATATGGGTTGGATCATAGGCTTGATCCGGATTTCCAAAGACAAAGAATCCATTTGAAATGCGAATCGCTTCGAGCGGAACCCCGTAGGTCTGTGAGATATACTTGATTTTTTCTTCATCGCTCGCATCTCTCGAGAAACTTTCCACAGTCTTGGCAAGTGGTTGAACAGGCTCAGACTGATGATTTTCTTTCAAGTGGTTTTGGGCAGCTTTGATTTGAGCTGCAGTCAAGTCCTTCTTAAAGAAATAATGAGCGTGATCTCCGTGAGAAACTACAAAACCTTGCTCATCCTCACTGATAACGCGTTCAGCTGCAAAGTCATGATCATGTTCTTCGTCATGATGATGGTCATGATCTTCATGGTTTGTATCCTGACTTCCATGGTCACCGTCTTGGTCATGATGATGGTCTTGCTGCCCAGGATGTTCTACGGGTTTGCTTGGTTTTTCCAAAGGTGCTGGTTGCCCACTGTCGCTAGCAAGAGGAATCATACGCGCAATCTTTTCTTCCAAAGCAGAAAGCTTTGTATACGGAATGAAATGATAGTGATTTCCATGAGGAATCGCTACGCCACTTGGTGTTCTACTTGAAATCTTAGCAGGGTCAAAAATCAAGCCATCTGATTCAGCATAACGTTGATTACTTGGAAGAGCATAGAGTTGCTGCAATAGACTCTGTAAGCTCTCGTCTGAATTGTTTGGTTTTTCAGTTTGTTGACCAGGATTAGTGGTTTGACTGGTTCCATTTTGGCTTGGACGATAGTCAGTCTCACTCGGTTGTTTTCTAGTTCCAGATAGGTAGGCTTGAGCAGCTGCTAATTCGCTAGCTGACAAGGAACTCTTTGGAATGTAGTGGTAATGTCCACCGTGAGGAACGATATAAGCATCACCAGTATCCTCTATAATATCAGATGGATTAAAGATGTATCCATCATCGGTAGTATAGCGTCCTTGTGATCGTGCAAGGGTCACTGCACTGTTAGAAGTTGGTGCATCGTGAGTATGACCTTGTTTTTGGCGTTCAATTTCGTCCTTCGTACGAACGTTATCAGCATGTGTCGCATCCTTAAGGTAAACATAATACTTACCATCCACCTTGATAATGTAGCCACCTTTGATTTCATTGACAATATCAGCGTCTTTGAGTTGATAGTTCGCATCTTTCATCAAAAGTTCTTCACTGAAAATCGCATCAAAAGGAACTTTTCCATTGTAATAATGGAAATGATCACCGTGTGAAGTCACATAACCTTGATCGGTAATTTTTACGACAATTTGTTCTGCCTGAATATCTTCTTTTTTGCTAACTTGATCTGGTGTCTGAGTCTCTGTTTTTTGAGAGTCTTGTTTCCCATCGACATAAGATACACGATTATTATCTTTGTTTTCTTCTACCTGATGTTGGTTCAATGCATAGATGCAAAGACTTATGGAAAGGACTAAAGCCGATCCCGCCGCAAGATACTTTTTATTAATTTTCATAATCTCCTCATTTTAATTCTTCTGCAAGAACATTCATATTTTCTTCTAAATTTTCTAAGTAAGTTTTGTCATTTTCGGGGTCTGCTTCCAAAGGATTCAGTGTTTTCAGACTAACTCCTGTTGATTTGACCAAGGTCTCAGCGACTTTAGAAGAAGCATTGCTCTCAGTAAAGATGGTTTTAACCTTATAGGTTTTGACAAATTCTTGGATTTCTGTCAACTGTCTCGGACTTGGTTCTTGTTCAGGGGAAATCCCTGCAATACCAAGTTGTTTCAATCCAAATCGTTTAGCCAGGTAAGAAAAGGCTGTGTGTTGCGTAACAAAAGTCTTTTGACTTGCTTTTTCAAAAATAGGTTGGTATTTCTTGCTTAATTCTTGAGCTTTAGCGATAAAGTCTTTGGCATTCTTTTGATAAGTTTCCTTATTGGCACTATCAAGCTCCGAAAGTTTATCCGCAATAATCTGCGCTTCTTCGCCTGCTTTTTCAGGATCTAACCAAGTATGCGGGTCGTAAAGTGTTTTTTCATCAATACCGTCACCGGCTTCTACATCTTCCAAGCCTGGTACACGCTCCAAGGTCATCCCTTCAGAGGCTTCTAAAACTTTAACTTTTGATTTTTTCAAATTTGGATCCAGACTTCCCGCCCAAGACTCCAGTGTATGCGAGTGGTAGACAAAGACATCCGCGTCATAAATAGCAGCAATGTCATTTGCTGAGGGTTCATATGAGTGAATTCCACTACTTGACTGAATCATCCGAACATCATTCAAGTCACCTGATACCTCTTTGACCATGGCATAGACTGGGTAAAAACTTGTGACAATCTTCATCCCTTTTGCTTCTTGTTTTTCTTTTTGACTACATGCTCCTAAGACAAGAGCCAACAAACTGGCCATCAATAATAGGATCGTTCTTTTTTTCATCTTTACTCCTTAACTAGTATTTAACCATTTAATTAACTAGTAAATAGTTTATCTTTATTTACATTATATGTCAAGTTATTTTGCACATTTCTATGAAAAAAAATGAGAACTAGAACTGACATTCTGCTCTCATTTTTCGATTTTAACTTTTCTAGATCTCCTATCCTGTTTTTAGGAGTTAGAAAATACTGCTAAGACTACTTACTCTCCCTTAACAAAGCTAATAATTTTTCAGCTTCTGCCATAATAGTATTGTTGTCTTGGGAGCCAAATAGCAAATTATTCTTTAATCCTGTGAGAGTTTCTTTGGCATTAGACTTGATAATGGGGTCTTGGATTTTTCCAAGTAAATCTTCAGCCTCTCTCAGTTTTTCTTCAACCTTTTCAGTTTCAACTTGAGGTTCTTCTGATTCCTCTGGCGATTCTTCTTCTGGCTCCTCAGTTGGTTTTGGAGACTCTGGTTTCTCACTCTGAGGTTTCTCTTCGCGTGGTTTTTCTTCCTCAGTTTTTTCTGTACGAGGTTTCTCTACTGATGGTTTTTCCGATTGATTGTTACCAGCTTGACCATTTTGGTTTCTTTGAACATGGTCACTTGCATTTCCCCAACCACTATCTGAATGCGGACGTTCGTTTGGATGTTCGACATAGTACTTCACAGTCGCAAAGAGATCCTCTAAAGTATACCCCTTAGGAGCCTCATAAAGACCTTCGTCAAACCACTCAAATTTGATGTTATGGTAATGGTCGTAATGAGGTATAATCAAGCTTCCGTTTTTGACTTCCACAGTATGTTGGAGATTGTAAGGCATACGATCAAGTGGCACCTTCTTAGCTGCTTTCACGCGGTTGTAGATAGCTTCTGCTCCCTTAGCTTCATTATTTCCTGAACCTTGGTGATCTGTCGAAGGAGGCGTTAAACCTTTCTCTTTAGCATAAGCCTGGGCTGCCGCTCTTTCAGCTTCAGATAAACTATCTTTCTTAATCCAATGACTATGGGTCATATGTGGAGTTACATAGGCATCCCCCTCATCACTTGTGATATCACGAGGATCAAAGATATAACCGTCTTCTGTTGTATACTTACCTGCCAACTTGGCTACTTGAATCTCATCATCAGTATAAGCAATTTGCGCATTTGGTTTTCCTAAACGTTCTGGATGACGAATCGGTGCTAGGAAGGTGAGAATATCATCCACTAACTTAACTTTATCACTTGAGACATCATTGAGACGTTCCAAGAGTTTATCCAAAGCCTCAAAATCAGCTTGGCGTCCTTTATTATCAAGTAAGTCTTGATGAACTCTTGCTAGTAAATCATAAGCCTTATTGTAAAATCCTCGATCACCAGATGGGAGGTTGGTTTTCTTAGCTCCGAGTTTATGAGACAAACTTTCTTGCTTGGCTAGTTTACTATCAATGGCTGTAGAAGTTTCAGCTGAAAGTTCCTTGGCTGGTATATAACGAGAAACTCCATTCTCCTCAAACACATAACCATCGCCTACTTTTCGAACCGCTTGATTGACCAATTTTTCATCAATTGGATTACTTGGAGCTGGTTGCGGACTCGGACTAGGTTCTGGAGTCGGTTGTGGACTTGGTTCTTCCGGTCTTGAATCTGGCACCCAATGGTTAGAACGATAGCGAAGCGGGATGATTCGAGCGATTCGTTCTTCCAATTCAGACATTTGTTCATAAGGGATAAAGTGGTAATGGTTACCATGAGGAACAGCTACACCTCTAGCTGTGCGACTTGTGATTTGCGCTGGGTCGAAAACAAGGCCATCAGATTCCACATGTCGTTGGCTCAAAGGCAGTTTGTAGAGCTGTTTCAAAAGACTATCAATGTCATCACTTTGACTTGCTTGACTGTTAGTATTGCTGTTGTTACTTGTGTTAGTATTTGTAGTTCCTGGATTGCTTACAGAAGGTACCCAGTTTGTTCTTGGAGTGTTATCGCTATTTTGTCGGCGATAGGTTCTTGAACTTGACAGATTGCCCCGACCAGATAGGAAGGCTTCTGCGGCAGCCAATTCGCTGGCTGATAACTCACTCTTAGGAATGTAATGGTAATGGTTGCCATGAGGAACGATATAAGCATCACCAGTATCTTCAATGATATCGGATGCATTAAAGATATATCCATCATCCGTGGTATAGCGTCCCTGTGAACGTGCCAAGGCTACCGCACCATCGTTTGCTGAAGTTCCTCCTTCACGATGCTGACTATGCTCTTGTTTTTGCCGATTGATTTCTTCTTTCGTACGGACATTATCCGCATGGGATGCGTCCTTAAGGTAAACATAGTATTTTCCATCTACCTTGATAACATAACCACCCTTGATTTCACTGATAATATCCTCGTCCTTGAGCTGGTAGTTTGGATCCTTCATCAGCAACTCTTCACTGATGATAGCGTCATAAGGGACTTTGCCATTATAGTAATGATAGTGGTCGCCATGCGAAGTGACATAGCCCTGGTCTGTTATCTTGATGACGATTTGCTCCGCATTGATGCCTTCTTTCTTGCTAACCTCATCAGGAGTCAGATTCTCCGTTTTTTGTGCCGCCTGTTTTCCATCTATATAGGAAACACGATTATTTTCTTTGACTGTTCTAGCTTGATACAGTCCCAACTCGTAAGAACAGACACTTAAAATTAAAGCTGCCGCAGAACCAGCAAGGTATTTTTTATTAATTTTCATTGAAACTCACTTTCTTTTTTGATATTTCTATTTGCAATTCATTTCTAAATTGCAGAAACTCCTCTCTATTAATTAACTGGTTAATAGTTTACTCCTAAATTTGCAACTTGTCAAGAATTTTATGAACCAGTTAAGTATTTTTTTATTCTTCACCGCTACTTTCTCTAGAATGGACTTTATATAAAAAAGATTTTCTTGAAAATTCTTTAAAAAAGCCCCTGCAACTGAGTTGCAAGGACTTTTCGATTAATCAAAATTAACGTATTCTTTTTGAAGTTCAAGGACTTCTTCCATTGTTGAGCATTCTGTAAGGGCACGGTTTGCGTACTCTTCCATCTTAGCTGTATCCAATTTCTTCATCAAGCTACGCGTACGAAGTACAGATGTTGCTGACATAGAGAACTCATCCAAGCCCATTCCGACAAGAAGTGGAACAGCTTGTTGATCACCAGCCATCTCACCACACATTCCAGCCCATTTCCCTTCAGCGTGAGCTGCTTTGATCACATTGTTGATCAAGCGTAGGATTGATGGGTTGTATGGTTGGTAAAGGTATGAAACTTGTTCGTTCATACGGTCTGCTGCCATTGTGTATTGGATCAAGTCGTTTGTACCAATTGAGAAGAAGTCAACTTCTTTAGCAAATTGATCTGCAAGCATGGCTGCTGCTGGGATTTCGATCATGATACCAACTTGGATATTATCCGCAACTGCAACACCTTCAGCAAGAAGGTTTGCTTTTTCTTCGTCAAAGACTGCTTTCGCTGCACGGAATTCTTTCAAGAGCGCAACCATTGGGAACATGATACGCAATTGACCGTGAACAGACGCACGAAGAAGGGCACGGATTTGTGTGCGGAACATAGCATCTCCAGTCTCAGAGATAGAGATACGAAGGGCACGGAATCCAAGGAATGGGTTCATTTCGTGAGGCATATCGAAGTAAGGAAGTTCCTTATCTCCACCGATATCCATTGTACGAACGACAACAGGTTTACCGTTCATTCCTTCAAGTACAGCCTTGTAAGCTTCGTATTGCTCGTCTTCTGTTGGGAAGTCTTGAGAATCCATGTACAAGAACTCTGTACGGTAAAGACCAACAGCTTCAGCACCGTTGTCATTGACACCTTCAACGTCTTTTGGAGTACCGATGTTGGCAGCCAATTCAAAGTGTTTGCCATCAGCAGTTACTGTTTTAGCATCTTTCAAGAGAGCCCATTCAGCTTTTTGTTTCGCATAAGCTTCACCAGCAGCCTTGAATTCAGCCGCTTGCTCATCAGTTGGATTGATAATAACCTCACCTGTGATACCGTTAACGGCAAGAATATCACCGTCTTTAACGATTTCAGTGATGTTGTTTGTTCCCAATACTGCTGCAATTTCAAGTGTACGCGCCATGATAGCAGAGTGGCTTGTACGTCCACCAATGTTGGTTACAAAAGCTTTTACAAAGTTTTTGTCCAATTGAGCTGTATCTGAAGGAGTCAAGTCATGCGCAATCACAATCACTTCTTCATTGATAGAAGCTGGGTTTGGCAATTTTTTACCAAGGAGGTTGGCCAATACACGTTTTGTCACGTCGCGGATATCCGCAGCGCGTTCTTGCATGTATGGGTTGTCTTCCATGCCTTCAAAGATAGTGATAAACATGTCTGTTACTTCTTTCAGACCTGCTTCTGCATTCACTTTCTTCGCACGGATTGTTTCCTTGATTTGGCTGATCATTTCTGGGTCAGCAAGAACCATTAAGTGAGCGTCAAAAACTTGAGCTGCTTCTTCACCGAGCGTACCTACTGCTTTCTCGCGAATAACAGAAAGCTCGTCTTGTGATGCCTGTAGAGCGGCATCAAGGCGAGCTTCTTCTGCGTTTGTATCTTCGACTGTAATAGTCTCAAATGACAAATCCGGTTGAACGAGTAGATATGCTTTTGCAACTGCAACACCGTCAGATGCTGCGATTCCTTTAAGCATTTCTGTCATTTTCCTTATGCCAATCCTTCTTTTTCCATAGTTTCAGTGATAGCAGCGATTGCGTCGTCAGCATCTGCACCTTCAGCTGAAATTGTAACGTCAGCACCTTGGCCAACACCAAGACTCATAACACCCATGATAGATTTAAGGTTTACTGATTTACCTTTGTATTCAAGAGTGATATCTGAAGCAAATTTGCTAGCTGTTTGAACCAACAATGTTGCTGGACGTGCGTGAATACCTGTTTCTGCCACTACGTGGAAATCTTTAGAAGCCATAGTTTGACTCTCCTTTAGTTATTTCTTTTTTGGATTATATGTGATAACCCTTACAAGACTGTATTATATCACCTTCTAGATAATTTTTCAAGTATTTTATGGACTTTCTTCTATTTCCTTTCTGATAACTTGCTGAAAATCTTCTATTTATCTTACCAATATACAGTATATAGTTTTTTTGTTTTGATAAACTTTGATAGTTCAATGAAAAACCAATTTTACACTCTGACAAAACACTATATCTTGTGCTTTGTTTTTGAAACTGTAACTTTTTAGCACAAGATTTAGTTTAAAAAGTTTGACAAAGTTTTTTTTTCTGATATACTAAGAAAGTAATCTATTTTGAAAGAGGAGTTACGAAAATGGTAACCGTTTATTCTAAAAACAACTGTGTCCAATGTAAGATGACCAAGCGTTTCTTGGACAGCAACAATGTCGCTTATCGTGAGATCAATCTCGACGAGCAACCAGAGTACATCGATCAAGTTAAAGAGCTCGGTTTCAGCGCTGCTCCTGTTATCCAAACACCAACTGAAGTCTTTTCAGGCTTCCAACCAGGAAAACTGAAACAATTAGCATAATCTTAGTACATCATCCAGAAGAGATTGCTTCTAGGGTTAACTTAGAGGCCTTTCTTTTGTAATTAGATAAAGGAAATTTTATGGGATTAAAACATCTTGAGGACGTAACTTACTTCCGTCTCAATAACGAAATCAACCGTCCTGTTAATGGACAAATCATGCTTCATAAAGATAAGGAAGCCTTGGATGCCTTCTTTAAAGAAAATGTGGTTCCAAATACAATGGTTTTTGATTCAATTACTGATAAAATCAACTACCTCATTGAACACAACTACATTGAAACTGCATTTCTTAAGAAATACCGTCCAGAGTTTTTGGAAGAATTGCATCAATTTATCAAGGACCAAAACTTCCAATTCAAATCATTCATGGCTGCCTATAAGTTTTACAACCAGTATGCCTTGAAGACTAACGACGGTGAATACTATCTTGAAAGTATGGAAGACCGTGTCTTCTTTAACGCACTTTATTTTGCTGACGGGGATGAAGCGATTGCGACTGATATTGCTAATGAAATCATCCACCAACGCTACCAACCTGCTACTCCTTCCTTCTTGAATGCTGGTCGTGCGCGTCGTGGAGAGTTGGTATCTTGCTTCTTGATCCAAGTGACGGATGATATGAACTCTATCGGACGTTCCATCAACTCTGCCCTTCAACTTTCACGTATCGGTGGTGGTGTGGGAATTTCCCTCAGCAACCTTCGTGAAGCCGGAGCTCCTATCAAAGGTTATGAAGGTGCTGCTTCTGGTGTCGTACCAGTTATGAAACTCTTCGAAGACAGTTTCTCTTACTCTAACCAATTGGGTCAGCGTCAAGGTGCTGGGGTTGTCTACCTCAATGTCTTTCACCCAGATATCATCGCTTTCCTTTCAACTAAGAAAGAAAATGCCGATGAAAAGGTTCGTGTTAAGACCCTCTCACTTGGTGTTGTAGTACCCGATAAGTTCTACGAATTGGCTCGTAAAAATGAAGAAATGTACCTCTTCAGCCCATACTCTGTAGAGCTTGAGTATGGTGTACCGTTCAACTACATCGACATCACTGAAAAATACGATGAATTGGTCGCAAATCCAAATATCCGCAAGACAAAAATCAAGGCGCGTGATTTGGAAACTGAAATCTCTAAATTGCAACAAGAATCTGGTTACCCTTATGTCGTCAACATTGATACGGCTAACCGTGCAAATCCTGTTGATGGAAAGATTATCATGAGTAACTTGTGTTCTGAGATTCTTCAAGTTCAAGAACCAAGCTTAATCAACGATGCTCAAGAATTCCTTCAAATGGGAACGGACGTTTCATGTAACCTTGGTTCAACCAACGTGGTCAACATGATGACTTCACCTGACTTTGGTCGTTCTATTCGTGCTATGGTTCGTGCCCTTACTTTCGTTACAGATAGTTCACACATCGTAGCTGTCCCTACTATCGACCACGGAAACAGTTTGGCTCACACCTTTGGTCTTGGTGCCATGGGACTTCATAGCTACCTTGCGCAACAACTGATTGAGTACGGATCACCTGAGTCAATTGAATTTACAAGCATCTACTTTATGCTTATGAACTACTGGACCTTAGTGGAGTCAAACAATATCGCTCGCGAACGTGGTATTACCTTCCACAACTTTGAAAAATCAGACTATGCTAACGGTAGCTACTTTGACAAGTATGTGACAGGCGAGTTTGTTCCAAAATCAGACCGTGTTAAAGAACTCTTTAAAGATGTCTTTATTCCAAGTGCTACTGATTGGACTGAACTTCGCGAAAAGGTTCAAGCAGATGGACTTTACCATCAAAACCGTCTAGCTGTTGCTCCAAATGGTTCTATCAGCTACATCAACGACGTTTCTGCTTCTATCCACCCGATTACACAACGTATCGAAGAACGTCAAGAGAAGAAAATCGGTAAAATCTACTATCCTGCTGCAGGTTTGTCAACAGATACTATCCCTTACTACACTTCTGCTTACGACATGGATATGCGTAAGGTGATTGATGTTTATGCTGCTGCAACAGAGCACGTGGACCAAGGGCTTTCGCTCACTCTCTTCATGCGTAGTGACATTCCAAAAGGTCTTTACGAATGGAAGAAAGAAAACAAACAAACGACACGTGATTTGTCTATTCTTCGTAACTATGCCTTTAACAAGGGAATCAAGTCCATTTACTACGTCCGTACCTTTACAGACGACGGTGGGGAAGTTGGTGCTAACCAATGTGAAAGCTGTGTGATTTAATTTTTTATTCTAAATTGTTCAAATTTATAGCTTAACTTTTCAAATTAGGAGAAGTATATGTTTGGATTCAGTAAAACAAAAAAAGAAAATGATAGTTTGAGATTTAAAAACTCTGTTTTAAATAAGTTACACTCACAAGATAAAAAGAGAATCTCAGATCTTAAAAAAGATAAAGAAAATTTAGAAAACGAAACTAATACAATCGCTTCTGATGCACTACGAAAAGGTAGTTCAGTAGCAGGAAAGTATTTGTCTCAAAAAAGAATTCAAAAAAACGAGAGATTATAAACATGGAAACTTACTACAAAGCCATTAACTGGAATGCTATCGAAGATGTCATCGACAAATCAACTTGGGAAAAACTGACAGAGCAATTCTGGCTCGATACGCGTATTCCCTTGTCAAATGACCTAGACGACTGGAGAAAACTATCAAACAAAGAAAAAGACTTGGTTGGAAAAGTCTTTGGTGGTTTGACCCTTTTGGATACCATGCAATCTGAAACAGGGGTTCAAGCACTTCGCTCGGACATCCGTACACCGCATGAGGAAGCTGTTTTCAACAACATCCAGTTTATGGAATCTGTCCACGCAAAATCTTACTCTTCTATCTTTTCAACCTTGAATACCAAGGCTGAAATTGAAGAAATCTTTGAATGGACCAACACTAATCCCTACCTACAAAGAAAAGCAGAAATTATCAATGAAATCTACCTCAATGGTAGCCCACTAGAAAAGAAAGTTGCCAGTGTCTTCCTTGAAACCTTCCTCTTCTACTCTGGTTTCTTCACCCCACTCTACTATCTCGGTAACAACAAATTGGCCAACGTTGCGGAAATCATCAAACTGATCATTCGTGATGAGTCTGTTCACGGAACTTACATTGGTTACAAATTCCAACTTGGTTTCAATGAATTACCTGAAGAAGAGCAAGAAAAGCTCAAAGAGTGGATGTACGACCTGCTCTATACCCTCTATGAGAACGAAGAAGGTTATACAGAAAGTCTCTATGACGGTGTTGGTTGGACCGAAGAAGTTAAAACCTTCCTTCGTTACAATGCCAATAAGGCTCTTATGAACCTAGGACAAGATCCACTCTTCCCAGATTCAGCTGATGATGTCAACCCAATCGTTATGAACGGTATTTCAACAGGAACTTCTAACCACGACTTCTTCTCTCAAGTCGGAAATGGTTACCTCCTTGGTGAAGTTGAAGCCATGCAAGACGAGGACTACAACTACGGTTTAGACTAATTTGACCAATCATTCAAAATATCATGGTTTGTTTAAAACAACCATGATATTTTTGTTTTTGTTTTATTTTGTTTTTTTTCTATTTGATTGATTGAGCGTTTTATGGTAAGATAATAATAGTAGAAATCGAGGTGATAAGGATGCTAAAGCAAGAAAAACTAGATAGTATTCTAGAAGCAGTAAACACAAAAGGCACTATTACTGTAAAAGAGATTATGGAGAGTCTTGATGTGTCAGATATGACAGCCCGTCGCTACTTACAAGAATTGGCAGATAAGGATTTGCTGGTTCGTGTGCACGGTGGCGCTGAAAAACTTCGTACAGGTTCTCTCTTAAACAACGAACGCTCAAACGTCGAAAAACAAGGTTTGCAGATTGCTGAAAAACAAGAAATTAGCCGTTTTGCAGGTCATTTGATTGACGAAGGTGAAACTATTTTTATCGGGCCAGGAACAACCTTAGAATGTTTTGCTCGCGAGCTCCCTATAGATAATATTCGTGTTGTAACAAACAGCCTTCCTGTTTTTCTCATCCTAAACGAACGAAAACTAACAGATTTGATTTTGATTGGTGGAAATTATCGCTCTATCACTGGAGCTTTTGTGGGAACACTTACCCTGCAGGATTTAGCCAATCTTCAGTTTTCTAAAGCTTTTGTAAGTTGTAATGGTATCAAGGATAAAGCTATTGCTACTTTCAGTGAAGAAGAGGGCGAGGTTCAACGAATCGCCTTGAACAATGCCAATAAAAAATACTTACTGGCAGACCACAGCAAGTTTAATAAGTTTGATTTTTACACTTTCTACAATATCTCAGAGATTGATACCATCGTTTCAGATTCCAAACTGAGTCAGGAAACATTTGAAGATTTGTCGAAACAAACAACCATTCTTTTATCAAAACCATAAAAATTCCCCTGCCTTTTGGCGGGGAATTTTTGTTGAATTTTATTCAATAAGTTGTGTCTCAGCTAGTTTCTTGTACCAGTGAGCTGATTTCTTAGGATAACGCTCCTGGGTTTCAAAATCAACATAGAAGAGACCGTAACGTTTTTCATAGCCGTTTGACCATGAGAAGACATCCATCAATGACCAGATGAAGTATCCTTTTACATTAGCTCCATCTGCAATCGCATCAGACAAAACTTCCAAGTGTTGCTTCACGTAATCAATACGACCATCATCGTAAACAGTGTTATCAACAAACTCATCTTTATAGCCGAGACCATTTTCAGTAATGTAAATCTTCTTGTAGTTAGGATAATCTTTCTTCACACGCATGATTTGGTCATACAAACCTTGAGGGTAGATAATCCAATCCCAATCCGTACGTGGTACATAATCAGGAGCTACACGACGACCAACACCTTTGATTTGGTACTTAGAGCTTCCTTTCTCACCTTTACCATTATGGATAATTTCAGTTTCTCCATCAAAGGCTTCCATCCAGTCACTCATATAGTAGTTGATTCCAAGGAAGTCGTTCAAGTCTTTTGCAGCTTCTAATGCTGTGAAATCTTCTTCACGAAGATCTAAGCTACCACCATTGACGGATAAAATATGGTTGACGCCTTCCATCGTTTCATCTGAATAGCGTCCAAGATAAGTTGCATCCAAGATAAATTTATTGTGGATGATATCTTCCAGCTCAGCAGCGCGAACATCTGCTTGATTTTCAGGATCTAGAGGATATTTAGTAGGCAGGGCATGAACCACACCAATTTCACCTTTACATCCTTTATCTTTATATAGCTTGACTGCACGCGCATGAGAAACCATCATATTGTGGTGAGATTGAAATACTTTGGCAAGGTCGTACTGAATACCTGGAGGGAATTTCCCAACCAAGTATTGACCATCACCAATTGGCCCAATTTCATTAAAGGTTGTCCAATAGTTTACTTCTGGGAATTCTTCAAAACAGAAAGCCGCATAGTCTACAAAGTGTTCAATGTTTTCACGGTTTAAGAAGTCTCCATTTGAATGTAGAGCTTCTGGCGTATCAAAGTGATGGAGAGTCACGAAGGGCTCAACATGGCGTTTGTGGCACTCTGCAAATAGATTATGATAGAACTCAACCCCCTTGTCATTAACCTTCCCATAACCAGTTGGAAAGATACGTGACCAAGCGATTGAAATACGGATACCATTGACACCATACTCTGCTGCAAGTTTGAGGTCAACTGGGTATTTGTGATAGAAATCACTGGCTGGTTCTGCAGTGTACCAGTAGTTATCTTCAAGATATTTATCCCACGCTACTGGTCCTTTACCATCAGTATGTGTAGCACCTTCTGCTTGATAGGCAGCTGTTGCGCCACCGAAAATAAAGTCTTTTGGTAATGTTTTTGACATGTATTTCACCTTTCAATTAAAAAGAAATAAGATGGAGAGGAGGCTAGTGAGGCTTAATTCTCCATCTCACTTCTAAAATTTTATTGTTCAAATTGAGCTTGTACGAATGCAAGAGCGCCTTTTCCATCGCGAGTCAATTTAATGTATTGGCCACCTTCTGTCTTGGCAAGTTTGATACCAAGTTTGTCGGTTTCTGCTTTCATGTCTTCAAAGTTAGAAGCAACTTGAGGAGCAAGGATAACCAGATCAAACTCAGGCAACATTTCACGGTGAGCTCCATAGCCACCAGCTGCTGCCTTGACAGGAACTTTATATTCTTCCGCTGCTTTATTTAAAGCATTTGCGAGGAGACCACTTGTACCTCCTCCTGCACAGAGAACGAGAACATTTGTTTCTTCTGTGATTGTGTTTTGCGTTGCTTCTACACCTGCTTTTTCAAGAATAGCATCTGCTTTAGCAGTATTGAAGTTTGCTGCTACTTTTTCTTTCAATTCATCATTGGCTTTACCGGAACGTTCTTCTTCAAGAATTTGTTCATCATAAACCTTGAGGAATGGATAGTAGATGGCTACGTCAACAAGGATTAACAAAGCAGCAAGTACAAATGACAAGAATTGGAAGTTTGTACCGAGAACAATACCGAGCGGACCTGGTGTTGTCCAAGGAAGGTTGGCAGTAAATGAGTTCATGCCAAGCGTTTCAATAAAGAATTTAAAGATCCATACGTTTGCGATTGGAGCAAAGATAAATGGAATAAAGAAAATTGGGTTCAAGACAAGTGGCGCACCAAACAGGATTGGTTCGTTTACTCCAAAGAATGTTGGAACAACAGACGCACGTCCGATTGCACGGTTACGTTTTGATTTTGTTAACCACATGAACATGAATGGAACAACCAGTGTCGCACCAGTACCACCCATGGTAACGATAAACATTTGTGTACCAGAAGTAAGAATCTTGTCAGCGTGCATACCTTGTTGGAGAAGGTTCAAGTTGACTTCAGCATTTGCATAGGTAATAGCTGCGATTGCTGGTTCAACGATAGATGGACCATGGATACCAACAAACCAGAAGAAGGCAAAGGCACCAAAGATAATGGTAATACCTAGATAACCATCAGCAGCAGAGAATAATGGTGCAAAGAATTTACCGATTGATTCAGCTACACTTGCACCAACAAAATGACGAGCTAGTAAATCAAGAGCATAAAGAGAAACCACTGATAGAGTGAATGGAATCACATCTTTAAAGACTTGTGAGATATTTGGTGGAACTTCGTCAGGCATGCGAATAGTGACGTTGTTCTTAACACAAACCTTATAGATAGCTACGGTTACAAAGGCAGCAAGAAAGGCCGAAAGCAAACCTTTTGTCCCAAGGAAACCTGTCGCAAAGCCACCTTCAATCGGATCAGCTGCCAACATCAACAAACCAACAATCGCTGCCAACAATGTTGACATATAGTTGATTTGATTGGTTTTTTCCATGCTACGGTTTACTGAGTCGGTCAATGACTTAGCTGTTGTGCCAGCTACCAAGAGAGCTAGAATCCCCATTGAATAGCTATAAGGTTTCATGAGGAGATTAACAACATCATCAGACCATTTAAAGCCCCATGAGTTTGGTACAAAAGCAATCAAGATAAAGATACTTGAGAAGAGAATAACAGGCATCCCTGCAATGAAACCATCACGAATAGCACGAAGATAGATATTACGAGACAGTTTTTCAAAGAAAGGTTTTCCTTTCTCGATAAATGAAATTAGTTTGTTCATTACTTAACTCCTCTCTTGTAGAGTTCGATTAAATGGTGCATCAAGTCTTTTAACAAGATAGTTGTCATCAAGTGGTCTTGGCCATGCATCATGGTTACACTATAAGCTAAGTCCTCACCAGCTGCTTCCTTAGTCAATAGACTTGTTTGCGCGTGGTGTGCCTCCGCGATGCAACCACCTGCTTCCTCCACGAGAGTATCCGCTTTCGCGAAATCACCAGCTTCAGCAGCCTTCAAGGCTTCCAATAGTTTTGATCGAGCATCGCCAGCATAGGCAACAATTTCAAAACCTAACAATGTTACTTCTTCTCTATTCATGATAGAATTCTCCTTATGTATTTTTAATTAAATTTTTATGACAATAAACGTTGGATATGTAGAACTAGATAAACTCGTTCACTTTTATACAAATCAAGACCCGTATATTGCGTAATCACATCATAGATCTTGGAACCAATCTCGAACGCTTTTGGATAGGATTGTTTAATATGATCTTCCATATCCAGAAGTGATTGGTTATCATCTCTAGATCTGTCTAAATAATCCAAGAAATAATTCAAATGAATCATAAAACGATCATAGAAATGATTATTCTCTTTGGTTCGTTGAATTGCATAACTCTTTAGTACTTCTTCGACATTCCTGAGAATTTCTTTCCTCTTATCAATCGACTCCACAAGTTCCACTTCATTTTCACCTTCGGCATTAATGAAATGATAAGCAATCCGAATAATTTCATCCTCCGGGAAATGATCTGTCAACTTCTGACGATAGATTTCAAAAGCTTCCTTTGCGATTTGAAAAGCGATAGGATACTTGGCAGAAATATCTGGCAGATTGCTATCCTTGTACCTTCCTTGTGCTAGAGCTTGATAAGAACAGTAAATATGATCTGTCAAGGTTACGTAGAGATACTCTTGAATCGGATAATGATATTTCTTTGATAGCTTATCAATGATTTCATAAGTCACTGTGATAAAATCCAGCGGAACATCTTTGAGGAGAGCCATAAAATTTTCTCTGGACTCTTCTGTCTTCATCCGAAAGATTTTCTCAACTTGTTCTTCAGCAATCAAATCCCCCTTCTTTTTCCCAAATGCAATCCCCTTACCAATCACAATCACCTCTTCTCCTTTGTCATTTCTGACAAGCGAGACATTGTGATTCATTGGGTTTAGAATTCGATACATGTCAACCTCCTTTTATATCTTAAAGGTATATGAGTATAAAAAATGACCACAAATGAACTAGAAAATCCTTTGATTTCTAATTCACCTGTGATCATGCCTAATATTACTTAGTAACACTCACCTTGTATTAACTTGTGATTTAAGTATAGCACAAGTCAGTTTTTTTGTAAACCTTTACATTCAACTTTTTTTAAAATTTTTATTTAGATCAATGTTCCTAAGATTAGGGGGGAAAACTTATACACGTTCAGTCCATGAAGTCGCTGTTGTTTGAAGAACTTTGTTGAGTTCGTCAATGTTCTCAAATCCAGTTGTGCGTAGCCATTCACGAGCTGCTGCCTCACCATCTTTGATGTAGGCTTCAACTGATCCAGCCCAAGTTGCACGGCCGCAAAGAACACCGTTGAAGTTTGCGCCTGATTCGTGAGCAAAGACAAGGGTTTCTTGGAAGAGTTTAGCTGATACACCTGCACTTAAGTAGATGTAAGGAAGATTTGTTGCTTCGTCTTGCGCTTTGAAGAAAGCTGCCGCTTCTTCACGTGTATGCACGATTTCACCTTCACCAAATCCTTCAACGTATTTCACATTGACTGGAACTTCTACTTTCAAGACATCGATGTTAAAGCGTGGGTCTGAGAAGACCTTCATAGCACCAATAACCTTGTGTGGCTTCACTTTTGCGTATTCTGCTGAACCTGCATCAGCAATCTTTTCATCGTAAGCCAAGATCTCAAGGAAGAAAGGAATGTCTTCTGCCACACACTCTGAACCGATGCGTTCGATATAGGCTTGTTTTTGTTGGTTTAGTTCGTCAGCGCTGTCTACGTCATAGTAAAGCAAGAATTTGACAGCGTCAGCGCCTTGTTCTTTGATGCGTTTTGCAGACCAAACATCCAAGCAGTCAGGCAAGCGTTTAGTGCTAGTTGTGTCATAGCCAGTTTTCTCATAAGCTAGGAGAAGGCCGGCATTTGGATCAAGGGCTTTAGTAGCTGGAAGACCATACTCTGGGTCAAGAAGCATAGAAGAAGCGTATTTAGTCAATTCATCTGCAACCAAGACTTTGAGTTCTTCCATTTGAGCCACTGTTGGTTCTTCTGTTTGGTATTGAGCCATGAGGCGTTTCAAAGCACCACGTTGGTCAAAGGCAAGGGCTGAGATAATGCCGTTCTCGTCAGAGAGTTTTTCTAAGCGTGCACGTTTTTGTTCTGTTAAAGCCATTTTATACCTCTTTTACTATTAATTGATCATATAGAGCTTGATAGTTGGCCATATTCACATGACCTGTCATTTTTTCTTGAGCATTAAGCATACCAAGGACATTTGCCTTGATGAGGAGTTCTGCATCCGATTCCTTATGAAGAAGTCCTGATGAAATCCCTGCCACAGTAGAATCACCAGATCCAACAGGATTGACAACTTGAATTCTAGGAATATCTACTTTGTAGAAAGTGTCACCATGTTTTGCAAAAGCACCATTTGCACCAAGTGACACGATAATCCACTCAATCCCTGCAAATAGAGGCTCTTGAAGAACTTCTTTTAATTCATCCAAATCCTCAGAAACTTCTTTCCCAAGAAGCTGAGACAATTCTTCGTTATTTGGTTTAATAACTGTTGGTTTGTGTGGTGATTCAAGGACAGCCTGAAGAGCTGCACCTGAGCAGTCTAGAACAACTGGTTTGCCTGCTTGATTAGCAAGTTCTACTAAGCTTGCATAATAGTCAACTGGAAGCCCAGCTGGCAGACTACCTGAGATAGCGACTACTTCCACAGTGTCAAGGAGATTTTCGAAATGAGCCAAGAAATCTTGCCCTTCTTGTTCAAGAACTTCGGGACCTTTTTCAAGGATTTCTGTTTGGTTTTCACCGTGTAGAATAGCGATACAGTTACGAGTCTCTCCTTGAATCGAGAAGAAACGTTTCGTTACTTTATCATCGATATGCTCTACTAAAAACTCACCAAGTTTACCACCGACCAAACCAGTAGCAGCAACAGAATCACCAAATTCTGAAAGAACTCGTGTAACATTGAGACCTTTACCACCAGCTGTCTTGGTCACGTCCACCACACGGTTGACAGTGTCAATTTTTAATTCATCCAAAGGATAAGAAATATCAATGGATGGATTCATTGTGACTGTTAAAATCATGCGTCACCTCTTAGTCGTGGTATTCACCGCGATCCCATTTTTCAAGGAATTCTGTAAAGAAGTTTGCATCTGCTTGATGAGCATTGTGAGTTTCAACGTGCTCAATTTTCGCAATCAATTTTTTGTTTTCTTCTGATGGTTTGTATTCAGCATTGATGAAAGCTTCAATGATGTCGCACATGAGCAATTCACCAGTGATCTTACCACCAAAACCGATAACGTTAGCATTCAATTGTTCTTTTGCATAAAGAGCTGTTGTCATATCACGAACCAAGGCAGAACGAACTCCTGGAACTTTATTTACAGCGTTGTTGATACCAACACCAGTACCACAGATACATACCCCAAGATCAGCTTGACCGCTTGTAACGGCTTCACCAACTTTTTTACCAAAGATTGGGTAGTGAGTACGTGTGTGGTCATAGGTACCAAAGTCGATGACTTCATATCCCTTTGATTTCAAAAATTCTGAAACCGCCATTTTTTCATCTGTTACGATGTGGTCACATCCAATTGCAATTCTCATTAGTTATTCCCTCCGATTAATTATATAAATCTAATATCATTTATCCTTACTCAATAAAAATCAAGATTAGCTTAGGAAGCGAGCTGCAAGCATAACTGAGGTTAGCTAAAGTGAGCTGACAACAGATTATCTTGATTTTTGAAGAGTATTAGCACATTTTGTTCAACATATCGACACGAATTTGGTGACGACCACCGTCGTATTTACCATGAACAAAACCTTTAGCAATGTTTTTAGCCAATTCATCACCAACAAGTTGTGCACCCATAGTGATCATACGTGAGTTGTTGTGACCACGAGTCATATAAGCTGAACGTTCGTCAGATACTTCTGCAGCAACCATTCCTTTGATTTTTGTTGCAACCATGAAAGGACCAGCACCATAAGCGTCAATCACGATACCAAGATTTTGTTCTTCTTTGTTCACTTCTGCAGCAACTGCAAGAGTCACATCGACAAAGTCTTGGCCTTCTGCTGTAACATCCACTACGTGGAAGTTTTCTTTTTCTAGGAAGTCTTTCACAACTTCTTTCAATCTTAAACCTGCAGCATCTGCACCGATAACAATAGACATATTGTATACTCCTTTTTATTTTTCTAGGCCAGTAAAGACTTTATAACTAGTATTATAAGTACAAAAGACTTTCTAGCAGTTTATTGACAACTTAATTGAATAAGCTGTTCGATAGCTTATCCAAGTCTAGGATATCAAGTTCCTGGAAACAAACTTTCTCCTCGAAAGAGAATATAACAAGTGATTGTTTGTTTGTTACAAACATCATTTGTTGCTTACAAACATAATATACTCCTATTTTTATAAAAAGTCAACAGTAAATGTTTGTTTTTGTGGTTTTTTAACTAAAATATTTCAATATCAAAGCCAATCTGATCTACTTGACCAGCTTCCAAGAGACGAACGTTTTTCTTATCTTCTAAATGATCTCCTTCTTCAAGAGATGTAGATAATCCAGACCAAGGTTCAAATGCAATGAATGGTCCCTTATTCAAAGTTGACCAAATGATGAGATTTGAAAACTCTTGGAAGTGTACTTTTAATCCCTTCTCATGCTTACGAGAACGAAGGGCAATTGTTTTAGATTGCAACTCATCCAAAGTCACTGCATCAACACTAAACAGATCATAACTGAGGGCCACTTCCTTTTGTGAATCCAACCATGGACTTCTATCTTGGAAGTCTAACATTCCTGTTTCTGGGAAAGGACGTGGAACAGAGCAAGTCTCTTCTTTCTCAAACTCTAAATAGTAATCTTCATAAGTTTCGCCATCTAGTAGAGGGCAATTAAAGCCTGGATGTCCACCAATAAAGTATGGCAGGACCTTGCTGGTTTCTTTATTGAAAATCTTGTATTGAGTACGAACTGTCTTGCCAGTAACCTTATAAGTGATTTCAAGACGGAAATGATAAGGGTAGTTTTGATAAGTATTCACATCATCTTCGATAGCAAAGGTTACGCTGTTTTCTGTTTGATCAACTAATTCAAATTCTTTTTTACGGACCAAACCGTGACGAGGAATGTTTCCTTTCGTCTCCGTTCCATCTTCATGACTGTAGAAGGCTGTATCTTCTCTTAAAGAGCCGCAGATTGGAAAAAGTACTGGGGCTTGTCCACTCCAGTAAGTGGCATCACCTTGCCACAAATACTCAATGCCTTCTCGGTCCTTGATTGACGACAAGGCGCCACCTAAGGTTTTAAACTGAACCGTTAACTGATCTGATTTGATTTCAATTACCATAATATTCTCCAACTATTTTTAGATTTTTATACGAAAAACTAGGTTGTCACTCCCAATGTAGGAAATTAACAACCTAGTTTTCACAATTTACATTTTATAGGAGCGAATTATTTAGCATTTGCTGCGTATTCTTCGTTACGTTTGATCATTTGTTTTCTATACCAAGCAAAGATACCTACATAGAATACAAGGAAGACTGCTGCACCAAGGATTGCTTTGATATCACCTGTTGTAGCATTACCGATTGCCCAACCAAATAGTTTTTCAATTGGTCCTTCAAGAGTTGAGTGAGTGATCAATTGAGTTTGGCTCACACCTTCTGGGAAGGCACCTACACCTTTAGCAAGTTCAGTTGCAAATGGAGCGATAAGAGTACCAGAAAGAAGGAAGAGAGGCAACAAGAGTGTTCCGAAGATAATCATACGGAGCAATTTACCACGTGTAACAACCAAGAGAGCTGGAGTCACACCCATAGCGATGATACCTGCAAGTGGCAAGATACCATTACCGACGTTTGAAAGAAGCACAGCTTCTACTAGCATGATTGGAGCAAGTACGTTAGCACAAGCCCAGATTTCAGCACGACCAGCGATGAAAGGCCAGTCAAGACCGATGTTGAATTTACGTCCTTGAAGACGTTTAGTAGCAACGTTTGTAATACCTTGTGAGAGTGGTTCTACGGCTGCGATGAACCATGATCCGATAAGTGAGAAGAGTTCCAAAGCTACACCGGCAGTCAAACCAAGGCTCAACCAACCTTTAATAACAAGTTCCCATTTATCAGCTCCTTCTACTCCAGCAACTGGGTGTGGAGTCCCCATCAAACCAATAACAATACCAAGGATGAAACCGATAAAGAATTTAGATCCCCAGAAACCGATTTTTTTGTTCAATTTTGCAGCGTCAAAGTCATATTTATCGAGACCAGGCAATACTTTATCAAAGATTTTATCCAAGACCATGATAACTGGGTTCATCATGTAGTTCATGTGAGTTGAAGTCATTGGTGATGAACTTGGTGCATTAAGAAGGTCGTCGAAAGTTGGTTTCATCAAATCAGAGTTGATGATTTTCAAAATACCTACAAGGACAACTGCTGCAGTTGCGATGAAGAGTGAAACCCCTTGGCTTACACCGTTGTTGTCTGCATACCATTTAATCAAAAGACCAGTGATTGACAAGTGCCAGATATCAAAGATATCAACGTCAAGTGTGTCCGTTTTCTTCATTGCAAGCATCACAACGTTGACAATCAACATCACAAGCAAGAAGTAAAGTGTCCAGGCAGATCCCCAAGTAATCGTAGCAAGTGGTGCCCAACCAACGTCAGTGATGTTTAACTGAATACCTGTGTTTTCAACGAATTTCGCAAGTGATGCTGAGAAAGCTCCGTTGAGCATACCGATGATGGCACCGATACCAGTAAGGGCGATGGCAAGTTTAATACCACCTTCAAGCGCTTTGGAGAATTTCACTCCAAATAGTAAGGCCAATACTGTCAAGATGATCAGCATGATGATAGGACCACCCATTTCCAAGACTGGCTTGAAAATCTTATTGGCTAGTTCGATAATGACATCCATAATAGTTCCTCCCGTTTTTTTAGTTATATGAATGTTAACAAGATAAAGAATAAATTAGCTTAGTCCGTGTTCTTTGATAGCTGCTTCAATATTGTCAAATACTGGAGCGCTCATTGCTGGAATACGGAACAAGATTGGTCCAGCTTCAATTACTGGAATACCAGGTTCAAAACCAAGGTCAGTTGCAGCGATTGGTGTAAAGATATCGTAGCCCTTGATAAGGTCTTCGTTTACATCTTTCACCATGACGGCATCACAGTGAACATCATAACCACGGTTTGAAAGTTCTTCTTCTAGAGCACTTTTAATTTGGTGACTTGAGTTAACACCTGCACCGCAGGCAGCAAGAATTTTAATCATTAGGATTTCCTCCGATTTAGTAATTTTAATGTACGATTTAAGCAGTTGCTTCAGAAATGTAAGTGTAGAGAGCTTCTGGTTCAGAAATTTTTGCCAGATCTTCTAAGTGACCATTTCCAGTAAAGAAGTCCATCAACTGAGCAAGAATATTGGTTTGACTCGAACTTGAATTGTTAATGATAAAGAAGAGTAGGGATACTGCTACTTCCTTATCAGGAGCAATCATATTGTGAAAAGTTACCGGTTTTTCTAGTCGAACAACCACCACTTTTTCAGCTAGATTATGAACAATATCTGTATGAGGAATCGCTACATTTGGCAAATCCTTGCCCAGAAATTCCATATCTAAGCCAGTTGGAAATGACTTTTCACGCGTGATCAAGGCTTCACGATAAGTTGGAGTTACAATTTCTCGTTCTTCCAACAGGGTTGCTACCTGATCAAAGAGTTGTTCTTGATTATCCGCTTCTAAGCAAAACACGAGGTCTTTGTCAAAGAAATGATCTAATCCCATAACGTTTTCCCTTCTTTCAATTAACTTTTATGCTATAAGTATAACACTATATGAAATCGTTGTCAATGATTTTTTGTTTTATTTTGTTCATTTTTTTATAAATTGTGTTTTGTTTGATAAATACAATCAATATCAAACACCCCTCCATTTCAACTACAAAAAAAGAAGGCTCAGCCTTCTTTTTTGGGATTACTTAGTTAATAGAAGATAAAATCTCTTCTAGTTTTTGATAGTCTTTGACACTATCGATTTCATAGATGCTATTGCCTTCTAATTCTTCTACATATACATCTAGTTCTTTAATGTTATCTTTAACCATATTGTCCCAGTAGAGATCAACAAATTCTCCACTTTCATAAGCTTTGTCAATAAAGCCAACAATCTTCTCTGCAGTTGGAGCATCCCAGAATGATACACCACTCAAAATACGGCCTGCCTTACTGTCAACAATGATATCTTGAACCTTATAGTCATCACCATAAACTAGGAACCATTCGTTTGTACAGTCTTCACGATAAACACTGAAATAGGTAGAACGTTCTAGATCGTTTCTAAACATATTCTTGAAGAGATAGTTATCCGCATCAATGACATAGCTGTTAGCTAAGTCTTCTTTAACGAGATAAAGTGAGTAAAAATTGTTGTAATCTGCGTACTTGTCATTAAAGACTAAACGAACACCATATTTTTCTTTTAGGTAGTCAAATTGTTCTTTGAGATAGCCGACAACAATGATAATCTCATCAATTCCACGCTCTTTCAAAAATTCAATTTGGTATTCTACCAAAGGTTTTTGGTTGACCTTAACCAAGGCTTTAGGGGTATTTTCAGTCATAGGGCGCAGACGAGTTCCCAACCCCGCTGCCAAGATAATTGCTTTCACGCTATTCTCCTTTATTCTTTAATAATAATATAAACACCAGCCATAACAACAAGCGATGTAATAATGGTCACCATATCGAGTGGTGTACCTAAAAGCATTGCTGAGAACAATACTGTCCATACGACATAGCTTACGTTTAATCCAGTTGCTTTTGCAGGTTGTAAACGGTTGATAGCAATATAGTAAGCTAAGTATGAAATCATATTACATGCTGCAAAGACTAACATCAAACCGAGCAATTGCCCATCTGCCACTTCTACAAATGAATGGTGAGAAAAGAGGACAATGACAAGGTATGACAAGAATGAGGTTACTTGGCGGATTAATAGTGCTTCAATTTCACTCAAGTCACTTTCCATGGCGTAGGAACTAAGAACACTTTCACTTCCCCAGGCGATGGCACAGACAAGGGCACAAAGAATTCCAATGTAAAACGAGTTTACTTGTTCAACCTTGTAGGTTTGAGCAATGATCGCTGCAATAATCAAGAAAACACCGAATACTGTATTCTTTGAAACCTTGTGTTTCAAAATGAAGAAGGCTAGCAAAACTGAAACTGCTGGATAGATAGCTGATACTGAAGACGCAAGTGAACTACCTATATACTTAACTGCATAAAGATTGGCTTGCATACCAATAGGTCCTGCTAGTAAAGCACCGATAATTACACTGACATTTCGAATATTTAAGAAAATCGAGAGACGAACTTTTCTTTCTTTTACCAAAAGAAAAGCTAACAAGATAAAGATACTCAAGAAATCATGAGCAGCAGCCACCACAAAAGGTGAAAGATTTGTAAAAATTGAAAAGATATAAGCACTAATTGTTAGACCTAATCCCCAGAAGATACCAGAGAGCAGACCAAAGGAAACACCATTTTTATTCTTCATCCTAACCTCCATAATAAGTCAAACCTTCGACAGCTCTTTGGTAACGATTGACACCGTAATCTCCAAAATCAGCCCCTTGAGCTTCTTTGTACACTGTCCACAAACTCCAGATAGTATCTTGCAAGATTTTATAGATACGAATCTTCTCACGTGATACAGGCGTTTTGTCACTTTCATAGTAGGAAAGGAAATCATCTTCCTCTTGCTTTGTAAATTCAGACTCCAAAAAGAGAGCTGCCAAGTCCCACATTGGATCATTCATGGAAGAGTATTCCCAGTCAATCAAATACAAGCGACCTTGAGGTGACTCGATAAAGTTTTCTGGAACCAAATCGATATGACAAGACTTTCTGTCAACACCCAAATCAGCCAATCTTTTCTCTAGCAAGAATACTTCTTTTCTCACAGCTTCATAATTGGCGTAAGGGATATTTCCCTCAATCAAGGATTCGTATTTTTTTATTTCTTCAAAAGGTGCAAATTCCCCTCTTAGTTCTTTACCTGATGCATGAATGGTCTGTAAAATCGGGACAATCTTTTCAAACTTGGTCTTAATTGAAGTGGAATCAAGCGTTGTGGCAGAATCAATGTACTCATTTACCTTGATTCCTGACTCAATATCAAAAAGATAATTCTTGACATCAAGATCCAAATCTTTCAACAATTCAAGATTGTATTTTTCATCTTGACGATTGATGAGCTTTTCGGTCCCTTTTCCGAAAAATTTAACGATATACTGCTTATTGGTTGTCTTGGCCAAATAGTTTTGGTTGGTCATGCCTCCCAGTTGTTCAACGCTGAGGACTTCCTCTTCTTCAGATAGTAAAGAAGAAATTTTTTCTTTGATGATTTTCTCCACAATTAGCCTCCATCTCTTACACTTCCCACTTAAACACTGTTTTGAAAGCAGTATTTAGGTCTGTAGCAAAGACACGATGAATGTCCTTGATTTCTCTCACTGGGTCTTCAACATAAAGGATATTTTTCAGACGATTTGCAAACTTTTTAACTTCCATCATCTGTATTGCATTTTCAAAATCAATCCGTCCAGATCGAGACGAACCGACCAATAATAAACCTTTTTCTAAAGAGTCTCGCGTATTGATATTAACCTTGTACTCGCTCACTCCCATCATGAGAATCGTTCCCTGAGGTCGAATGTAACGAATCAAATCATTGATAGCTGGGCCTGTACCATCACCACCACAACACTCAAATCCATGATCAAAGGTCAAATCCTCCGGAATATTATCAGTAATGTAGCACTCTTTTGCAAAAGAGAAGAGTTCTAGTTTTTCCCAATGACGGCCAATGACGATAATCTCTGCTTCTGGTAGAGTGTAATTGATAATATTGGCAACCACAAAAGCCAAACTACCATCTCCAATAACAGCGATTCGCTCTCGTTTGCTGTGGGCAAGATTTAAGAAACGATCCATCGCATGCATACCCACACTCACAAACTCGGTAATGGCAGCAACTGTGTCCTCAATGTCATTATAAGACACAACACGATCTTTTGGTAGAGAGACAAATTCTCTCATAAAACCATCATAACCACTAGATAGGAAGTAAGTTCCAGTCATGTAGTTTTCGTAGAACTCTTTGTCACTCTGCATAGGCGGTTGATTTGGAATCATAACTACCTTTTGACCGACTTTGTAAGTCCCAGTTGGATCTGAAATAACAGTTCCACAAGACTCGTGAATCATCGCCATAGGAAGTTTTTTAGCCAATATCTTTGGATCACGCTTCCCTTGATAGTAACGTTGATCCGCATGACAAACCGCCATATAATTTGGACGAATCAGGATATGATTTTCCTGATCAATGTCCTCTTCTTGGTATTTTACATTGATAAACTTTGGTTTGGTCAGTTGATAAATTTGATTAATCATAGCCTTAGTCTTTCTCAATCATGCTTTTCGCGATTTTCAAGTCCGTCACAGTTGTGATTTTAAGGTTTGAATATTCCCCTTTAGCTAGGGCAACGTCTTTCCCTTTTATAACAAAAATCTTACATGCATCCGTTAGGATTTCCTTTTCTTGATCAGATAGGGAACCATACAAATCCATGAAATCCTTGCAACGGAAGGTTTGAGGTGTTTGACCTTGATAAAGATGAGCACGATTTGGAATATCAGTGATAAACTGACCATTGGTGCTTTCAACAATGGTATCAACCGCTTCTACTACTGTGTCAACCGCATCATGATTTTGGGCCAGTTTGATATTGTCCTGAATCATGCGAAGTGTGATAAAGGGGCGAACAGAGTCGTGGGTAATCACAATATCTTCTGGAGTGATTGGACGGTAGGCATTAATGGCTTCTATAATCTTCTCAATACTGGTATTGCGATCAGCACCACCCTTGGTAATGATGATACGATCCTTGTGGAGAGAAAGATACTTGTCAACCAAGTCCTCAGCATGAGAGACCCAATCTCCATGAACTCCAACCACAATTTTTTCAATACTTGGTTCTAAGACGAATTTTTCAATTGTGTGGATCAAAATAGGTCGATCACCCAACTCCAGGAATTGTTTTGGTAAATTACTGATTCCCATGCGTGTGCCAGTTCCTCCGGCTAGGATTCCTGCATAGATCATTTATGTTCTCCTTTAGTTTATTCTAAAAACTCATTACCATCTATTATATCATAATCTGCCTCCATCATGAAGAAAAGATAGAGCACCATTTAGTTGAACTAACACACTATTTAACGTAAAAAGTGAACAATTTGTAACTAAATCTGGAAATATCATAACAGATTAAGAAATAAAAATAGATTATCCTCTATATTCTCCGTTTAACGTTCGGTTAACATATAGTTCTTTAGAATATAATACAAACCTTAAAGAAAACTTAAACACATTTTTTAGAATACAAAAATAAGCTAGGAAACTGTTCAAATTTGTCTACACAGCTACAGTTCCTAACTTTCTTGTTTTTATGTATGATTATGGAATAGGTTACTTTTCCTGATCTTGGTCACCAGCTCCTTTAACTGCCTTTTTAAACTCAGACAGCATTTTACCAATTGATTCACCCAGTTCTGGTAAACGTTTTGGTCCAAAGATTAAGAGCGCACCTAGAACGATGATAATCAATCCTGGAGCACCGATATCACGTAAGATTCCCATTCTTTTCTCCTTTCATTTTTTTCTTTATTATCCTCTTGCTAATTACAATACTAAGCTCATAGAGCGAGATTAAAGGAATTGTCATGGCTAGATCGCTAATAAAATCAGCTGGTGTCAAAATAACAGCTAGTACCAATAAAATAAAGTAGGCATAACGTCTATAGGTAACTAAGAGCCCTGGTCCAATCAAGCCGATCGACGTTAAAAAAGCGATGATGACTGGCAATTCAAAGATGAAAGCCAAAGGAATAGTTGTTTGGAAGACAAAGTCTAAGTAGTTCTGCGCTGTTAATTGAGTTTCAAATAATCCTTCCCCAAGTCCTAAAAGCACTTGAAGTAAGGCAGGCGTTACAAAGTAGAATCCAAAGGCTAATCCAAGTAGAAAGCAAATAAAACTAGCTGGAATATAGGCAAAGATTGCTCTTGCTTCTTCGATTTTCAACCCTGGTTTGACAAAACTCCAAATCTGATAAATTGTAAAAGGTAGCGTAATAGTAAAGGACATTAGGCTCGCTAAACGAAAATAAATCCACAAAATATCATTTGGACCTAATACAATCAACTTTTGATTAAAGGACTGAGTTAGATAATAGTAAAGCTGATCTGCAAACAATAAAGATCCACAGAAGACTAAAGAAAAGCAGGCTATAACAGCAATGAATCTCTTTCTAAATTCTACCAGATGTTCAATAATTGTCAATTCTTTTGTATCCATCTACTTTTCACCCTGTCTCAATGTGACAACCAAAACAATTATCAAAAAGACTAGCTGACTTCCTAAACCTTCCCAACTTGGATAGATGCCCAAGAGGTCGATAGTAGGGAAACCTGGCAATAAGTGGTTAGGTGCCATATTGGTCAGCTGGAGAGCATGTAGGCTAACACCTAGCATCTTGAAAGCAAGAGCATAAATCATCCACGTCAGTAGGAAGAAGACCTTATGAGGTAGGAAGAATTGACTCGCCTTGTTCATCAGAAATGCAATAATCAGTAAGACTAACAAAGCTAGAGAAATTCCTAGGATAAACTCAAAACGAGATATTCTCGGTAAAATTCCTACGTAAAAAAGAATGGTCTCTGCCCCTTCACGAAAAACAGCTAGAAAACTTAGAGCAAACATGGAAATGAATGAACCTGTCTTGGTCACCGTTTTCATCTGGGAATCCATAAAGTCATTCCATTTTTTGACCGAGGATTTACTGTGAAGCCAGATTCCGATCAAAATCATCATCACTACCGCAAAAATCCCAACAACTCCTTCGATGATTTCACGATTAGCCCCCGATGTTACAGCAGGAAAGGCAATTTGGAGTATAAATGCAATCACTAGACTCGCAACTATTCCTGATAGTGCTCCACCATATACCCACTTGAGTCCTTTGCGCATCTTAGCTGCTTTCAAGGTCGTCACCAAGGCCATGACGATTAAGAGAGCCTCTACCCCTTCTCTCAGGAGAATGAGCATAGCATCAAAGGAATTGTAACTTGCGCTGGTATCAATTTGTGATAAATCTGCAATCAGTTTTTCTAATTTTTCTTGATATTCCTTCTCACTTCCCTTGACCATGATTACAGGAGTTTCGCTTTCCACTCGGGTGTAGAGCGCAGGTTTGGTTGTTCTAACGGTTCCTTCAACTGTTGGCCAAATTGTGATAAACTCTTTCATGGTAGCTGCCCCTGCAGTCTGATCTCCAGATTTAAATTGTCCCAAAGCCTTCTTCAAAAGGGCAATACCGTCTTTGAGACTTAAATCAGAGGATGCTTCTGCGACTTCTTTTCCAGTTACAAAATCATTAATAGCCTTTTTTAAGTCCTCAAAGGAAGTCTGGATGGAGTTAAAATCAGTAGGCTCAGTTTCTATGCTACTACGCAAGAAGGAGATAGCTGTTTCAACAAGTCCATAATGGGCCGTACTATTGTCACGAACCACACTTTCATTGATGGTCCAAGTGGAATTCATCTTTTTATAGGCTTCTCGAATTTGCTCTATGTCTTTGGAAGAAATTGCCTTATCCAAAGTCTCAAAACGTGGTTTTAGTCGACTAACAAGCTTTTCTTTTTCAGCATCAAGATCTACCGGATTTTGTTCTTTTTCAAAAGCTAGAAGGGCAGAAGAGATTTGTGTCAGATTTTCTTCACTAATCTCTCCTGACAGAGCAAGTTTCTCCTTGACAACCTTTCCAGCTTCTGAATCAGCATGTTCTACTTTTTCAAAATCCGATGCCATTTCTCTAACTAGAGCCTTAGCATGTGACTGATTTCCATTTTTTATAGCCTGAGAGGCATCCGTAATCTTTACAAAATAAGAACTTAGACTTTCCTTAGCACTAACAGGAAAGATAGCTAGCAAGAGAAAAGACAAAGTCAAGAAACAAATACTAGTCTTCCAATAATTTCTGACCAATATAGCCTCCTTTCTCTACTCCACCAAAGCAGGCAAAAAGACCACTACCGATGTGGGTTACATACTCATTCATCTTGTCTGTAGCTCCGAGGTTGGTTTGAACCTTGACAAAATGATCTGGATCCTTTTGGAAAGAAATAAAGAGTAAACCCGTGTTAAATTGTCCAGTCTTTTCATCAATGCCATCTGAGTATGAATAGGATCGTCGTAAGAGTGGCTTCTCTACCTCTTTGGCTAATCGAACATGCGAATCATCTGGCAAAAGACTTAAATCTACTTCATCAAATTCATTCTTCTTACCAAAGGGAGCCCCACTTTCCTTGTAGCGACCAAAGGTATTTTCTTGCTCTTCAAGATTGGTTCGATCCCAAGTATCGAGAAACATTTGGATGCGGCGAACGGCCATATAGGATCCATTTTCCATCCAGTCCTTGCTATCAGCCCAGACAACTCGGTCAAAATCCTTCTCTTTGGTCACATTAGCTGTTCCATCCTTGAAACCAAAAAGGTTACGTGGTGTCTCCAGACGATCTCCAATAGCAGCAAAACCAGATTGGCTCCAACGGAGAATCACCGCATTTCTCCCTTTACGGATAAGATTGCGAATAGCATGAAAAGCAACTTGCTCGTCATCTGCACAGGCTTGGATAACAATATCTCCCCCAGTATATTTTTCACGTAGTTGCTCTTTTGGGAAGGGAGGTAAATCCTTAAAAAGTTGAGGACGTTTTTGCTCTAATTTCATCTTTTTCAGGAAACTAGCAGACACACCAAAAGTCAGCGTTAAACGATGAGGATTTAGCCCCACGGTTTCTCCCGTATCGCTAGGTGGCAAGAGGGCATTCTGACCATCTTTTTTAACCAATGCCCCCTCGACCAACTTGGCACTATAATCCGTCCAATCCTTGAACAACTGGATAATCTTATCCTTATCCGTCGTATGCAAGTCCAAAACGACAAAATAGATATTTTTTTGCATGGGCGTACTAATCCCAGCTTGATGCTTGCCATAAAAAGCAATTTTTTCATTTCCGTACGAGATTTTTTCCTGCTTATCTAACCTAGGTGCTAAAAAAGCGGAGGCACCGGAGAGACCTAGTGCTAGTCCAGCACCTCCAATACCCGCTTTTTTTAGAAATTCTCGACGGTCCATTTTTTTCTCAAAAAAATTTTCGTCTTTCTTAGTCATACTGCTTATTCTCCATCAAGAAATTTACCCATTTGTGATAGAGGTTCACCAAGTTTTGTCACGGCTTCAGCCAATTCTTTGGTGTCTTCCTTTGTTAAGTCTGTATAAAGTTTGTAGTGCTCCTTGTCCGTCATATGTTTGTCCAACAAGCTATTAACAGATTTGAAATCAGCTTCTAATTCTTTAACTAAATTAGCATCTGATTTTTCTAGTAAAGGTTTAAAGAGTTGGAAAATCTTCTCAGCACCTTCAATATTGGCACGGAAGTCATACAAGTCTGTGTGAGAATAAATTTCTTCTTCACCTGTAATCTTGCTTGTCGCTACTTCATTAAGCAAGTCAACTGCTCCAGTCAACATAACCTTGTAGTCCACATCCACAGTTGCAATCTTAGCCTTCAATTCTTTGATATCATTGACTAATTGATCGCCATAACTTTCAGTTCCTTTAGTTGTATTATCTTCCCAAAGGATACGCTCGATACGGTGGAAACCAGACCAACCTTCTTCAGTCTTATTTTCATCAACATAGTCTGCTAGACGGAAGTCAATCTTGACATCTGACTCACCAAAACTTTCAGCAATCGGCTCGGAGCGTTCGTAAGCCATACGAACAAGCGGATAAGCTTTCTTGGCTTCCTCAAGTTTTCCGTCTTTCAAAAGCTGGACAAAGCCTTCCGTATCTGTCAAAAGTTTATCAATTTGCTCTTGTACAAAAGTCTTATAATCTGCGGTTGCCTTATCAAGCATTTTTTGCTTGTCTTCAGACAAGGCTGTTACCTTAGAGGAATCACTTGTGTTGCTTGGCTTAGATTGATTATTAGCACAAGCAGTCAATAGCAAGGCTGAAGATAAAAGAACGAAACCTAGTTTTTTCATTATTTACTCCTATCAGTTCAGGAATCCTGAATTTATTTTTCGTTCCATTATAACATGTCTTTACTCATTTTTCAATAAATTGTCAGAAAATTTAATGTTTTAGTTTTAAACTAATATTAGACTTTTAATCCTAAAATTGTTAAAATAGGTAAGAAAATAAATAGAAAAAAGGAAACAGTAACCCACTATGATGAATATGCAAAACATGATGCGTCAAGCACAAAAACTTCAAAAACAAATGGAACAAAGTCAAGCAGAACTTGCTGCTATGGAATTTGTTGGAAAATCTGCTCAAGACCTTGTCCAAGCAACCTTAACTGGAGATAAGAAAGTTGTAAGCATCAACTTTAACCCAGCCGTTGTTGACCCAGAAGACCTCGAAACTCTTTCTGACATGACTGTTCAAGCTATCAATGCTGCGCTAGACCAAATCGACGAAACGACTAAGAAGAAACTTGGTGCTTTCGCTGGAAAATTGCCTTTCTAATCCATAAGAAAAGAGAAACGAATGTTTCTCTTTTTTCTTAGAAGTCAAAAAATTCCATGGCTTTCTTAAGAATCAAATCAGTGTATTCAGGGTCATCCTGAGCCATCAATACCTGTGACTGTACCATTTCTAGGTCATCTGTTATCATACCGTTGGCTCCTAGACGAATGGCTTTGTCGAAAGCGTCAGAACCATTAACAGTCCATACATATAACCTTTGATCTGTTGTCCAAAGTTTATTAACAAAGTACTCATCCAAGGTTGAATATTCCATGGTATAACCAGTTGCCTTGGTTCTTGGGAAGATACTGTTATAAGGCATAATAAAGTAGGACGGAATCTCAGAATCATAATTCAAAACCTTATCAATCACTTGGTAATCAAGGGATTGAATCTGGTGCCCATATTTTTTGATGGTCGTCCCATATTTTTCAAGGAAATGTTCCATCATTTGAGGGCTATCTTTTCTACTGGTTTTAATCTCAATCAGCAATTTTTGGTTTAATGCATTGGCGCGTTCCAGATAAGCGTCGAAACTGGAAATCTTTGTCTGATAACCATTCTCGTAAATATCTGTATTTGTTAATTCATCTAGAGTCAAATCTTGCGGCGTAGCACTAATACCTGTTAAATTTTTGAGATTGGCATCGTGCATCATTACAAACTGACCATCCTTGGTTTCCTGGATATCCATTTCAATCAAATCTGGTTTTAGTTGAGCTGTTTTCTCTAACGACTCGACTGTATTCTGAACTCCATTTTTATTGGAAACTCCTCTGTGAGAAATAACCAAAGGGGTACTCGTGTCAGGAGACTCAAGATAGATATAACCCTCTAAAGCAAAAACGATACTAGCGCAGCCCATTACTCCCCATCTCATCAAATGGTCTTTCTTCCTTCTTGGCATGATTTCAAGTTCTTCACCAGTTAAAAATGAAACGAATTTAACGAGAAAATAAGTCAAGGTCATATAATGGAAGTTCTTAATCAAAACATAATTGATTACCCCTAGGACTAGGGATTCTTTATGAGTTAATTCATCCATTGCAACTTGAGCAAACAATATGGGAATTAAGAGTAGAAAGAAAAAGAGGTAGGTTTTAATGATAATGAGAAGCAAGTTCCAAGAATAAAAGATAACGTGTTTTTTTGTCTTTTGCAGGCTATATTTCACTCCCTCTCTCACTGTTTTCTTTTCAAAGAGAATCTTGGGAAGAGCAAACATGAAACGAACTGAAATATAGAGTAAAATCCAAGCAGAGGACAGAATCAGCAGACCAACTAGCCAATGCTTATCTTCAAGGTAGGTAACGATAAAATCTGGAATAATAATCTTATTAAGGTAGTAGATTTTTAAAATTTTTCTGATGAAAGGAAAAAGCATAGCGACGTAAAAGAAGACAAAGGCCATTTTACAGAAACTGAATCGTTTCATAAATAGAAAACTCTGTTGAAAGACTTTTCGACTATACTCAATCAAGGTTCTCTTTTCATGGTAGAGAAGGTGACGCGCCCCAATGAATAAAAGACAAATCTGAAAATAAGCGACCAAGAGATTGATTGCAATTAAGATGAGAAAGGCTAAACTGACAAAAGGTGAGCCTTGAACAATAGCAAGAAAGTTATTGTAAGAAATAAACAAATATCCTGTTTGTCTGAGCAACATCCCTGCAATCCAAGAATTCAATGGCAACCAGACAAACTCTACCATCATAAATATCAAGAAAAATAGAAATAAAATCTTATCTAGGTTATAGTATATCTTCCTAAAACCTAGCTTTTTAGGTTTTTCAGGTTTCATTAGGCACTCCTAGTCTAGAAATTGAGATAAATCTAACACGCCAAAGGGATTCATAGATAGATTACTTTGTTCTTCTAACAATAGTTTTCCTTCATCCGATTCCAAAAAGGCTTCATAAACACGCGCCGTCATGCGGGCATCTTCTAAACTATTATGCGATTGACCTTTAAAGCCTAAGAAATTCGCCACAGTTTGCAATTTGAGATTAGCTATGCCGTGTAGGTCGGAACTACGACGTTCAAAAGCCTCATCATATAGGTCGACCTTGTACTGGTCACGATAGTCCAAGCCATGCTCCAAGAGAATAGGCAAATCACTATTAGCTGCATTGTAACCAACGATAGGTGAATTGCCAACAAATGCCTGAAAGTCCTGTAAAACTTGTTCTACTTTTGGCGCATCTTTCAAGGTTTCAGCTGTAATTCCTGTCAAACCATTAATAAAACTCTTTAAAGGCACGCTGGTATGGACATAAGAATCAAAGGCACCTATCTCTTGACCATCTTGAAAACGAACTGCTGATACCTGAATTAAATGGGTAACTCCTTCGTGTTGATTGAATTCTAAGTCAAAGGCGATATAATCTCTTAATTTTTCCATCTTTTACCTCAATTCCGACTCAATTTAAACTATAAATAAGAAAAGAAGCTATTAGGTTAGTGAATAACCCAAACAGCTTCTTTATTTTCCTCCAAACAGGCGAGCAAAAAAGCCTTTTTTGGTTGCTTGGACTTCTTCTTTTGCTTGGTCCAACTCGAGTTTCAAGCTTTCTTGATCCTTCATAGCTTGAAGAGTTAACTGTTGCTGCTGGTCCAATTGTTTGTCCTTTTCTGCAATCTGGCGGTCTTTGATGCGCATCTGCTCATCTTTTTCTGCCAGTTGCTGGTCCTTGGCCTTGAGTTGCTCGTACAAACGAAGAATTTCAGCATTTTTCTCATCGACCAAGATTTCCATCAGTTCGCGTTGTTTGACATCATCACTGACTGGTTCATCTTCAAAAATCGTTTTTTTATAGATTTCTTCTAGCTTAATCAAGCCACTTCGAGTAACTACTGTTACACCTTTGTCATTTTTTTTCGTGTCCTCTTCGGGAAGTTCTTTGACACGATTGTTGATTGCCTGACGAGATAGTCCTAAGACCTCTGCAATCTCGCTGACGGTCATTTCAATACTCATAATATCCTCTGAAACGTTTTCTAGCTTTTCTTTATTTAAATCTTATCATAAGCTAAATAAACTGTCAAATTTCCGCTTAATCCATAACCTTTAAAAAGGCCAGTAAAACTTGGGCAGAACGACGTCCAGCTTCAATGATAAACTCATCAAAAGAGATAGAAGCCTCGTTATTGGCATTGTCGCTCATGGCACGAATGACTAGGAAAGGTAGGCCAAGAGCCTGAGCTGCCTGTGCAATCGCTGCCCCTTCCATTTCAACTGCTAAAACATCCGGAAAGTGGGATTTGATACTAGCAATCTTATCATCTCCAGCTATAAAGCTATCCCCTGTGGCAATCAATCCTAGGTGCCAGTTCTGTTCTAATTGAGATAAATTCTCTTTAATCCTAGCGATAAAGTTCTTATCGGATTCAAAGTAAAGAGGTTGACCAGCCATCTGACCATAAGCATAGCCAAAAGCAGTTACATCCACATCATGGTAAGCCAATTTATCCGCAATCACTACATCTCCAACGGCAATCCCTTCTGCAACTGCACCTGCTGATCCTGTATTGATAACGGCATCCACTTGGAAATGGTCAGCTAACACCGCTACATTCATAGCTGACATGACCTTTCCAATCCCACTCTGAACTAGGACAACTTCTGTCTTGCCAACAGTGCCAGTGTAGTAAGTATTTCCGAGGACTTGGACTTCTTGTGCTCTATCTAAATTCTGAGTCAAGTGTAGGAGCTCTTCTGGCATGGCAGCAATGATTCCAATTTTCATTTCATGTCCTTTCAATTACAAGAGTTTCATCGCCAACACTAACAAAATCAAGAGTAGGATGACTGCAAATAAGATGCGATTGAGTTTCGAATTAAAAACATTTCTCTTAGTGTTCTCAATGCGACGACTCTTATGAATCGTTGGTTCTACTTCGATTGTAAGTGTATCTTGACTAAAACCGTGGTCTCTAGAACGTGAATAACCAAAATGTTGTGAAGACGTTGGTAGGATCTTTGTTTCCTCATCATCTTGAAGGAGTGGTCCTGATATTTTCTCACCGCGGTTGGCACGTTCAATCATTTCGTCTGTTAATAAAGGTTTTCCCATGGGTTGCTCCTCTATTTCTTTTGTAGTTCCCAGTACTGGATTGCCATGATGGTCTTGGCATCACAGATATGACCTGACTGGATCAGGTTCTTGGCTTCCTCTAGACTTACTTCTAGGACCTCCAAGGTTTCATCATCATCTTGTGGACGAGGATTTTCTACCTTAGCCAAATCACTAGCAAGGTAGAGTTTTAGTTTTTCGTTGCAAAAACCAATCGCAGAATAGAAATCATACAAGAGTTCTAACTTAGCTGTGTAGGCAACCTCTTCTTCCAATTCACGAAGTGCCGCTGCCATTGGATCTGCATTTTCACCAATTTCCAGTTTACCTGCAGGAATCTCATAAGAGACCGTCTCAATAGCCTTTCGGTATTGCTTAACGAGGACAATTTTGTCCTCGGCCGTCACGGCTAGTACACAAACAGCTCCATTGTGAAAAATCAAGTCACGTTGGGCAGTTCCCTTTCCTTCTGGTAGTTCCACCTGGTCTTGTACCAGTTTGAAAATAGGACCTTGGTAGATTTCTTTTCGACTAAGCGTTTTTTCTTCAAATTCCATGACAAACTCCTACTGGTTCTTGGGATGATGAGGCAAGCGAGTTGCGTACTCATCTTTGTTAACTTGTCGTCCACGACCGATAGCAATGGCATCAGCAGGAACATTCTTGGTAATGGTTGAACCCGCTCCAACAAGAGAATTATCCCCAAGTTCTACAGGAGCAATAATGGTTGAGTTTGAGCCAACAAAGACATTGTTACCGATAACAGTTTTGTACTTATTTTTCCCATCATAGTTCACTGTAATCGTACCTGCACCGAAGTTAACATGGCTACCCACTTCACAATTTCCGATATAAGTCAAATGACCCGCCTTGGTATTTTCACCGATTGAAGATCCTTTTACTTCAACAAAGTTTCCAATGTGTACTTGGGAAGCTAGGCTTGAACCTGGACGAATGTGGGCATAAGGACCAACAGTCACTCCGTCTGCTACCAAGCTTTCCTCAATCATAGAGTTGGTAATCACAGCTCCTGCTCCGATAGTGCTATCCACTACATAAGTTCCATTTGTTAAAATAGTCTCCGCACCAATATTCGTTTGACCTTTCAAGGTAACGTTGGCTTCGATTTGGACCTCAGGAGCAATCTCAACATCAATGTCGATGTATGTTGCTTCTGGATTGACAAAGCTAACACCATTAACCATGTGCTTTTGATTGATACGGCGGCGCATCACTGCTTCCGCAGTCGCAAGAGCTACACGGTCATTTACCCCAAGACTTTCATCAAAATCCTTGAGAGTATAGGCCCCAACCTTCTCACCCGCATTACGGAAAATACCAATCACATCAGTAATATAGTACTCACCTTGGGCATTGTTAGTGTTGATGTTTTTAAGGGCTTCAAAAAGACGTTCATTGTCAAATACGTAAGTTCCAGTATTGATTTCCTTGATTTGTTTTTCAAAATCAGTCGCATCCTTTTGCTCAACAATACGAAGAACTTCTGCATTATCGTTTCGAACAATTCGACCGTATCCAAAAGGATTTGCTGCTTCAGCTGTCAGGATAGTCGCAACATTTTTGTGATTGATATGGAAATCCAAGAGGTTTTTCAAGCTTTCACCTGTAATCAGAGGAGTATCTCCAGCGATAACTAAGGTGTGGCCAGTGCGATTTTGGAGAATATGCTCTGCCATCATGACAGCATGCCCAGTTCCTAGTTGTTCTGATTGGGTAACAAAGTCTGTCTGACCAGCCAATACTTGCTCAACCAGCTCAGCCTTGTGACCAACTACAGTAACTGTTTTTTCAGGTTGAATAGCACCAACACTACGAAAAACGTGTTCCAACATCGAAATTCCTGCTACTTTATGAAGTACTTTGGGAAGATCTGATTTCATGCGAGTACCCTTACCCGCTGCTAAAATAATGGCATAATTTGACATACTATTCTCTTTTCTGTAAAAATTCCCTTATATTATACCATAATTTATTTTCTAAGGAGTAAACAAACAAGGAAATAGAGATAAGAGACTGTTATATTCACTTTTTCTGATGTTTTCTTTGATTTTTTTATCTATTTACGTTAAACTATTTAGATATGAGAAAAAAGATTAATCCAGCTATTATTTTTACTTTATTTACTATATTTATAGCTATTTTGATCCTCAATAAACCAACTTATGAAGACCATCCCGTCAAGTCAAAACCAAATGCTGTCCAGGTTGAAAATCAGGCCTTGCATAATCTTGACAAACCTATTATTGATGTCTCTGGTTGGCAAAGACCTGAGGAAATCAACTACGATACCTTGTCTCAAAATATTTCAGGTGTTATTGTTCGTGTCCACAATGGGGCTCAACATACTGAAAAAAATGATGCGGCTTATGCCAATGGTATCGATAAAGCCTATAAAAGTCATATTACAGAATTTCAAAAGCGTAATGTCCCAGTTGGAGTCTATGCCTATCTAGCTAGCCCCAGCAAGGAAGAAATGGAAAAAGCCGCTGAAGTTTTCTATAATGCTGCTTCTCCTTACAACCCTAGTTACTATTGGTTGGACGTGGAAGAAAAAACAATGTCTGATATGAACGAAGGGGTTGAAGCCTTTCGTGCTAAACTGGAATCTTTAGGTGCTAAAAACATCAGCATCTATATTGGAGTTTACTTCATGCAAGAACACAGTATCAATACAGATAAGTTTACTGCTATTTGGATTCCTTCCTATGGGACGGATTCAGGTTACTTTGAAACAACACCCAATACCAGTTTAGACTACGACCTCCATCAATACACTTCAAAAGGAAGAATTGCTGGATTTGAACATCATTTAGATATTAACCTGATTTCTACTTTGAAGGAAAAAGAAGAAACCTTCAGAAAGCTATTTTTAAGACCATAAAACAAGTGAAAATCGTAACTTTTTCACTTGTTTTTTCATTTTTTTGCCGTCTGTGTTATAATTGTTAGAATAGAGAAGATTTTTATGAAATTGAGGAATTTATTATGTTTTCATGGATTGCACGAGTTATTAAAGGAATCGTCATCGCCCTAGGATTTATCTTGCCCGGGATTTCTGGAGGAGTTCTGGCCGCAATTTTGGGTATCTACGAACGAATGATTTCTTTTCTGGCTCATCCTTTTAAGGATTTTAAAGAGAATGTCCTTTACTTTATCCCAGTAGCTATCGGGATGTTACTCGGAATTGGGCTATTTTCTTATCCAATCGAGTATTTGTTAGAAAATTACCAAGTCTATGTTTTGTGGAGTTTTGCAGGAGCTATCATCGGTACAGTACCTAGCCTCCTTAGAGAATCTACTCGGGAGTCTGATCGTGATAAGATTGACCTAGTCTGGTTCTGGACCACCTTTATGCTTTCAGGAGTCGGTCTCTACGCGCTAAACTTTGTTGTTGGTTCACTCAGTGCCAGTTTCGCTAGCTTCATCTTAGCGGGGGCTCTGTTGGCACTTGGTATCTTGGTACCTGGTTTAAGTCCGTCCAATCTACTCTTGATTTTGGGACTGTATGCTCCTATGCTAACTGGTTTTAAAACCTTTGATTTATTTGGAACCTTCCTTCCTATCGGAATTGGTGCAGGTGCAACCCTCATCATTTTTTCAAAATTAATGGACCACGCCTTGAACAACTACCACTCCCGTGTTTATCACTTTATCATCGGCATTGTTCTTTCAAGTACTCTTTTAATTTTGATTCCAAATGCTGGAAATGCTGAAAGTATCCAATACTCTGGACTCTCCATTGTGAGCTATGTTCTCGTTGCCTTCTTCTTTGCGCTTGGTATCTGGCTTGGTATCTGGATGAGTCAGTTGGAGGATAAGTATAAATAATGGCAAAAAAAGTCAAGATTAAAAAAACCTTGGTCGAACAAATCTTGACCAAGGCAGGTATTGACCATACTGGTATTCAAATCAATGCGCTTGAAGGAGAACTTCCTCCTGAATACGACAGAAACCAAATCTTTAAAACCTTGGCTCTTTTGGGAGATAAAACAGGACCGATTATTGGAATTGTTCCCATAACAGAACACCTCGCCGAGAAAAAACTAGCAAAAGTTTCTGGCAATAAAAAAGTGGGCATGATTCCACAGAAAGACTTAGAAAAAACGACAGGCTACATTCATGGCGCAAATAACCCCGTCGGCATTCGCCAAAAACACAATTATCCTATTTTTATTGATCAGACTGCTTTGGATTTGGACGAATTAATCGTCTCTGCTGGGGAAGTCGGACATAGCATCATCATCCGACCTCAAGACTTGGCCAGCTTTGTAAAAGCGGATTTTGCTGATATCTTGGAGGAAAGTAAGTCATGAAACTCTATTTTGTTCGCCATGGGCGCACCCTCTGGAATCTTGAAGGACGTTTTCAAGGTGCTAGTGGCGATTCGCCCCTTCTTCCGGAATCCATTGACGTCCTACAACAACTGGGCCAGTATCTCAAGGAAGTTCCTTTTGATACGATTTATTCAAGTGATTTACCCAGAGCAGTTAAGTCTGCTGAAATTATCCAAAGTCAACTCCAGTCCCCTTGCCCTTTAAAGAGCATTCCTGACCTACGTGAATGGCAACTTGGCAAACTAGAGGGATTAAAAATCGCAACTCTCAATGCCATCTACCCACAACAAATCAAGGCCTTTCGCTCTAATCTAGCTCAGTTTGATACGAAGATGTTTGAAGCAGAGTCCCTTTACAGTACTACCAAGCGAACCATTCAATTTATCAAATCTCTGAAGGGAAGTCCTGCTAAAAGAGTTCTGATAGTCGGGCATGGGGCAAATCTCACTGCTAGCCTTCGTACTCTCTTAGGCTATAAAGAGCCTCACCTCCGCAAAGATGGAGGCTTGGCCAATGCTAGTCTGACAGTTTTAGAGACTAATGATTTTGAAACCTTCACTCTGGAAAGATGGAATGACACTTCCTATCAAAGAAAATAATGGAACTTGATCTTAATAGTCAAGTTCTTTTTAGTTTTCAAAGAATATCCGTGAATTTCTCTGCTATTTATGATAAAATGGGAGTATCGCAAAAAATGACTCATCGTATCAAATTTTGAGTAAAATTAGGAGGAACCCATGTCTACAGAACATATGGAAGAACTAAATGACCAGCAGATCGTTCGCCGTGAAAAAATGGCTGCGCTCCGTGAACAAGGAATCGATCCCTTCGGAAAACGTTTTGAGCGTACTGCTAACTCTCAAGAACTAAAAGATAAATTTGCAGAACTTGATAAAGAACAATTACATGAATTAAATGAAACTGCTACTATCGCTGGACGCTTAGTAACCAAACGTGGAAAAGGGAAAGTTGGCTTTGCCCATCTTCAAGACCGTGAAGGTCAAATCCAAATCTACGTCCGTAAAGACGAAGTCGGTGAAGAAAACTACGAAATCTTCAAAAAAGCAGACCTTGGTGACTTCCTCGGTGTTGAAGGCGAAGTCATGCGTACGGATATGGGAGAACTTTCTATCAAGGTAACTCACATCACACACTTGTCTAAAGCACTTCGCCCGCTTCCAGAGAAATTCCACGGTTTGACAGACGTTGAAACCATCTATCGTAAACGTTACCTTGACTTGATTTCTAATCGTGAAAGCTTTGAACGTTTTGTCACTCGTTCAAAAATCATCTCTGAAATCCGTCGTTACCTTGACCAAAAAGGTTTCCTTGAAGTGGAAACACCTGTTCTCCACAACGAAGCTGGGGGAGCTGCTGCTCGTCCATTTATCACTCACCACAATGCCCAAAATATCGATATGGTTCTTCGTATCGCGACGGAGCTTCACTTAAAACGTCTTATCGTAGGTGGTATGGAACGTGTTTATGAGATTGGTCGAATCTTCCGTAACGAAGGAATGGACGCCACTCACAACCCTGAGTTCACTTCTATTGAAGTCTACCAAGCTTATGCGGACTTCCAAGATATCATGGACTTGACAGAAGGTATTATCCAGCACGCTGCTAAATCAGTTAAGGGCGATGGTCCGGTCAACTACCAAGGAACTGAAATCAAAATCAACGAACCATTCAAACGCGTTCACATGGTGGATGCTATCAAGGAAATTACCGGTGTTGATTTCTGGCAAGATATTACTTTTGAAGAAGCAAAAGCTATCGCTGCTGAGAAAAAAGTTCCAGTTGAAAAACACTATACTGAAGTTGGCCACATCATCAACGCTTTCTTTGAAGAGTTTGTTGAAGAAACCTTGATTCAGCCAACCTTTGTCTATGGACATCCAGTAGCTGTATCTCCACTCGCTAAGAAAAATCCTGAAGACGAACGCTTTACAGACCGTTTCGAGCTCTTCATCATGACTAAAGAGTACGGTAATGCCTTTACTGAGTTGAACGACCCAATCGACCAGCTCAGCCGTTTTGAAGCCCAAGCAAAAGCTAAAGAACTTGGGGACGATGAAGCGACGGGTATCGACTATGACTACATCGAAGCCCTCGAATACGGTATGCCACCAACTGGTGGTTTGGGTATCGGTATCGACCGTCTCTGCATGCTCCTCACTGATACAACCACTATCCGTGATGTCTTGCTTTTCCCAACAATGAAATAGACTCTTATCCTCTGGTACTTGCCAGAGGATTTTTCGATACAAAAAGAGACTGAGGAAAAATGAACTGCACCCCAAAAGTTAGACAGAAAAAAATCTAACTTTTGGGGTGTTTTTATTA
>NZ_JUQX01000035.1 GCF_001074565.1 Streptococcus pseudopneumoniae
GAGCAAGAGGCGCTTGACTCCTGCTTCTGCCGCTACTTGTGCAGCCTGCATGTTGGTTGAGTGACCGTGATTGCGGGCAATTTTCTCATCGCCCTTGCCATATGTGGACTCATGGACCAGGACATCGGCATTAACAGCCAGACGCACACTGGCATTGGTTTTTCGGGTGTCACCAAGGATGGTGATAATCTTACCAGGACGTGGCGCTGAGACATAGTCTGCCGCCTTGATTTCAGTCCCATCATCCAAAACAACATCCTGACCGTTTTTGATTTTTCCAAAAAGCGGGCCAAATGGAACACCAGCAGCCTTGAGTTTTTCAGCATCCAAGGTCCCTTCAAGATCCTTTTGCATGACACGATAGCCAACACAGAAAATAGTGTGATCCAGCTCCTCTGCATACACCGTGAATTTATCGGTCTCAAGGATTTTCCCTAGAGAATCTTGGTCAAACTCATGAAAATGAATGCGGTAAGGCAGACGAGAACCGGACACACGAAGGCTGGTTAAGACAAAGGACTTGATCCCTTGAGGTCCATAAATGTCCAAATCTGTCTGCTCTTCATTAGCCTGAAAAGCACGACTAGAGAGAAAACCAGGCAATCCAAAGATATGGTCTCCATGTAAGTGAGTGATAAAGATTTTGCTGATCTTTCGTGGTCGAATCGTAGTTTCCAGAATGCGATTTTGCGTTCCTTCTCCACAGTCAAAGAGCCAGACTTCGTTAATCTCGTCCAAGAGTTTCAGGGCGAGACTTGAAACGTTGCGGGCTTTAGAGGGCTGACCAGCCCCTGTTCCTAAAAATTGAATATCCATTCGATACTTTCTAATTAATCAATATATAACATGGCTGTGCGGTTTTCCAATCGGAAATAATGCTTGCCAGAAAAAGCTCTAGCTTCTTGCAACAAATCCTCTTGGCTGTAGCCTTTGAGACGCTTGCGACCATCAGCTAAACTTTCCAAATCTGTCAAAGCTGTGAGACTTTTCACGCTAACAACTTCTTCGTCTCCGGCATCCTTCATGTAAATCTTTCCAGACTCTTCAAAGACGAGTTGATGGGGGAAAATTTGTGCAATCTCAAAGAGCAAGTCATCCGAGATTCCCTCTTCATTTTCAGAGAAAATCCGTCCAAGACCTTCTTCCTCATAGCAAAAGCCAAAGGATTTGCCAGATAAATTAAGACGAATAAAAGGCTTATTTTCAAAGGTGAAACTTGGCTCAGCATTGTAGAGGTTCAGTTCCTGACTGAGTTCTGCAAAATAATCCGTCGCAGCCTCAGGACTCTTTTTCTGGTAGAGTTCAGCAAAGTAGGCATTGACTACACTCGGAGGAGGTGTGATGAGAGCCAACTGCTCTTGCTCTGTTTTGCTAGCTAGAAGCTGATCTAGATAGACCTTATCCAGACTTGTATAACCTCCATACTTTAGAGCCAAGGTTTTAATATCAGTCATAAAATTCCTCTAACCTCCATTTATTTTTCTCAGAAATGTAGCCTGTAATCACTTCCCCGTCATCTTGATAGTCGCGCTCTTCCAGAATCGCTACACTTTCCAAATCATGAATCTTGTAGGACTTAGAAAAAGGGACGCGCAGGGTAAAGGGTTCGAAAATATCCTTGATTTTCTCTAAAAATAAAGCCTGCAACTGCTCACGACTATCCTCAGACTTGGCAGAAATGAGGGCATAAGGCGTTTGAGTCGGCGTGAAATCCTCCACCAAATCCGCTTTATTATAAAGGGTCAGGCGGGGAATATCCTCCATATCCAAGTCTTTCATGATGGACAGGACTGTTTTTTCATGCTCCTCGTGATAAGGATTGCTGGCATCGATGACATGAACTAGTAGATCCACATGCTTGCTTTCCTCTAAGGTTGACTTGAAACTGGAAACCAATTCAGTCGGCAAATCTTGGATAAAGCCAACAGTATCAGTCAAGGTAACCTGAAGATTACCTCCCAAATGGATACTCTTTGTCGTCGCATCTAGAGTCGCAAATAGCTCATCTGCCTCATATTGGGTCTTGCTGGTCAAGGTGTTCATGATGGTTGATTTCCCAGCATTGGTGTAACCAATCAAACCAATCTTAAAGGTACTCGACTCCAGACGTTTTTCTCTGACTGTCGCCCGATTTTTCTCAACAATCTTGAGCTGACGCTCGATATCCGTAATTTGGTTTCGAACACTACGACGATTCAGTTCCAACTGACTCTCACCTGGACCACGGGAACCAATTCCCCCAGCCTGACGACTAAGCATAATCCCTTGTCCCACCAAACGAGGTAAGAGGTACTTGAGTTGGGCAAGGTGAACTTGGAGTTTACCTTCATGGCTTCGAGCTCGCATAGCAAAGATATCCAGAATCAACTGCATACGATCAATCACCTTAACACCCAGAACTTCTTCTAGATTGACATTCTGCCGTGGAGTCAAGCGATTGTTGACAATGACAGTGCTAATTTCTTCCGCATCTACCATCAGTGCAATTTCTTCCAACTTACCTGAGCCAACAAAAGTCTTGGAATCATATTTTTCACGTTTTTGTCTGTAACTATCTACTACAACTGCCCCAGCTGTCTTAGCCAGACTGGCCAACTCGTCCATGGAGAGGTCAAAATTTTCCATACCCTGCAGCTCAACACCAATGAGCAGGACCCGTTCCTCTTTTTTCTCTGTTTCAATCATGTAAAAACTCCTCAATCTGGCTTAGAATGCGCTCCTTCACGCCAGACTCTCCAATCTGATAAAAGGTCACCTGCATGCGATTACGGAACCAGGTCAGCTGGCGCTTGGCAAAACGTCGAGTCGCCTGCTTGAGACTGTCACGAGCTTCTTCCAAGGACTGCTCTCCTCGAAAATAAGGAAATAGTTCCTTGTAACCAATCCCTTTAGCAGCCTGCACATCTGGATAATGGTCAAAAAGCCACTTGGCCTCGTCCAAAAGCCCGGCCTCAAACATGAGGTCCACGCGATGGTTGATACGCTCATAGAGTTGACTACGTTCATCATCCAAGCAGATAATCAACGGTTGATACAAGGTCTCTTGATTTTCCAAATCCTGAGCAAAATGGGCGATTTCCAAGGCTCGCATAGCTCGACGACGGTTTAACTGGGGAATTTCAAGACCTGCTTGCTCCACAAGATGGGCTAATTCTTCATCTGATAAAGGCTCTAAACTAGCTCGATAGGCTAATATCTCCTCATGAGGTGTCTCTCCACCTAGATGATAGCCCTCTAGTAAGCTCTGGATATAAAGCCCGGTACCTCCCGCTATAATAGGAAGCTTGCCACGACTTTGAATGTCTTCTATAACCTTTTTAGCTTCTGAAACAAAATCAAAAGCCGAGTAAGACTCGGTCACCTCTCTGACATCAATCAAATGATGAGGAACTGCAGCTTGCTCCTCTGGGCTAGCCTTGGCCGTCCCAATATCTAACCTTCTATAAACTTGCTGACTGTCACCGCTGACCACCTCTCCACCAAAGCGCTTGGCTACTTCAATAGCAAGGGCTGTTTTCCCAACAGCAGTCGGTCCAACAATCACAATTATTTTTGTTTTCATCTTTTTTCCTTGAAAAATTCCCATTTTTTCGTTACTATTATTATATCACAAAAAGGTCAGTCAGAAAAATGCTACCTCTTGAGGAGCCTGGCTGATCGGGAAGATAAAGGAGGAAGACTCATGGCTAAAGGATTCGCTAAAGGTCTTGTAACAGGTGTCGCAGGAACTGTCGCTGCCGTTGCAGGTGCAGTATACGCAATTAAAAAGAAAGTGATTGAGCCAGAAGAGCAAAAAGCAGCTTTCATCGAAGAAAATCGTAAAAAAGCAGCTCGCCGTCGCGTATCACGTTAGTAAACAAAAGAAGTTGGAAATTGAACTGCACCCCAAAAGTTAGACAGAAAAAAATCTAACTTTTGGGGTGTTTTTAT
>NZ_JUQX01000036.1 GCF_001074565.1 Streptococcus pseudopneumoniae
TGTACGAGTAATAACCTTGGCAGTCATTTCTTGTTTATTAACAATATTGATGAAAGTATTCTCAATCTTATCACCCGTTTCAATACGCTCCGCCTCGATGTAGAAGTCTGCATCAAAGGTTCCTTTAACTCCTAGAGAGTTTAGGAAATCTTGATTGATAACGTAAGACCACTGACCACCTTTGGCATCCCACTTAACAGTTACAAGTTTCTTGATAAACTCTGAATTAGTACCTTGGTTAAATTCAAAGGTGAACGCATAAGATGTTCCTTTAGCAATCTTATCGCCAGCTTTTACAACTTTACCATCCTTCAGGATAACATCGTATGGCAACGTTAGCTCTTTTTCTGCTGTATATTCTGTACCCTTGATGATACCCTTCCAATTACCAGTATAGCGGTCATGCTTCATATCGAGTTTATCCAGACCATCATATTGGTACAATGTATCATGTTTTTCTGGAACAGTTACTCCATCAAGAAGGTACTGAACAAAATCACCTAGCTGAACTTCTTTGCCATCAAGGACTTTCTTACCAGTTCTATCAAGTACATGTTTTTCTGGATTAACATATGGAACTTCAACTGTTACAAGATTCGACTGATAGCTATTCCCAAAATCGATCTGTTTAAAATCGTTCTTCACGATTTCTCCCTCTTTTACTAAGAGTTTCGCTGAAAGATCAATCGTCACATTTTTATTTTGCTTCACGTAATTGTTATAGAAGCTCGCAGAGTCTTTCGCAACCCAAAGATAAAATTCACCTTTAGGTGTCAAGTTCAATTCCTTCAGAATATTCTTGATTGCATCAGTACGTCCTGCATCTGAAAGTACGTGATACATATCAAAGAGATTTTTCACGTCTTGCCCTGCAGCAGTCATCTTGGTTTTGCTGTGGTCAACTGTGAAGGCTTTGTCTTGAACATCATCCAGAATTCCAAACTTCTTACCAAGTGCCTGCGCTGAAGCAAGAGTTTTGGTGTATGGACTGTAATCTGTTGTCAAACGGAAGGTCACGTTGCGGTCAAATGTTTTAGCACCATTGATATCCTTACCAGAATGATCTAATACAGATTTGACTGGTTTTGGAGGTCTTGGAGTGTAGTTGGTGACAGTATTTGAGAAAACTTCGTAGTTATTCACTAACACTTTATAAGTGTTGTCATAGAAGCCCTTGTCATAGATTGGTTTCCAGGTAATCACAGGAGCTTCTAAGTGCTTCCCTTCGTAGGTTGCAGTAAAGGTATAAGTGTTTTTTCCTGCATCATAGGCAACGCCCCATCCCGCTTTCTCTGCAGCTGCCTTTGTGACAGCTACATCAGGAACAGCACCAGCTTCGAGTGGATCAATGATGGTAATCTTGTCTCCCTTTTTAAGGTTAGCATAGATATTATCATGATGCAATGTATAAAGCTGAGTAGCATTTTTAGCTACTGTTTGGCCATCTGTATTCGTTTTATCTGTGTCAGATACAGACTTGCGGACAGTAGGTTTATACTGCAATTTGTAACCGTGATAACTTGCGGATAACTTCTGATTTTTAGTTTCAGAGAGAATTTTAAAAGTCAAGGTTGGTTTGACTGGATTCTTTGTATTCACCAATTCAGCTGATACAGGCTCAGGTTTGACAGGTTTCACAGTTGTTTTTGTGATAGTTGCAGTAGTTGGAACTTCAACAACTGATGCTACCACTTTAGTGTTTAAGGCAAACCAGTATGTCTGTCCTGTTGGTGTTGCAGAGCCATCCCATTGAGCAAAATCAGTAGTGAAATCAGTCCCTTTAGTGAAGACACCGAGTGCTGCTCCCTTATATTGATAAGGAGAGTCAGAAGTATCCCATGTAACTCCTACATTTTCCTCTGTATTGTAGTTATCAGCATAGTTGTAACCATCGTTTTTATGATATGTTACAGTTGAACCGTTAATCTCAATATTTTTACCATTAACTGCTCCAGCACCTTCCCAACCAATTTTGTTATAGTTAAGAGATGAATAAGTTATACTTGCTGGAGTTTTTTCTGAAGCAGTGAACACTACTTCTTTACCATCAACATTGTAATAATAAGTATCAGTTACTCTAAACTTCATGTAATCCGAAGTATCACCAGTACCATCATTACGAGCTACTACGAATCCTTCTGTTGGATCGTTCAAGACGTATACATCATTCAATCCTGTCTTTCCTTGATTAAGGATTTCAAATTTTCGATGAATACGAGAAATAGTATGTTTTGAACCCTCTGCAGTTGAAACCGTTAAACCTTTTAAACCTGTATAGTCAATTTCAGTTTTCCATCCAGTGCCAACATCCTTATATTTTAAAACTTTGGTAGAATCAAGAATACGACCATATCCTGAAGAACCACTTGAGGAAGCAATATAACTTGTCGTTACTACTGTTGAACCTGAAGCAGATGACTTCACTGTTGCTTCAGGATTAGCTGTTGCAAGACTGAGAGCCTGTAAGACAACCTCTTTTGTGAACCCTTCCGTACTTGTTTTAGATTGAAGTTCATTGTATTTCTTCTGCCAGTCTGCTTGTGCTTTCTTAGCTTTATCATAAGCTGCTTGGTTTTGTTTCCCAATTTGCTTCGCTTCATCAGCTGAAGAAACTTCCTGTGTTTTAGAAGTTAAAAGTACGCCAGAATTTTTCAAATCAGCTGATTTGCGATCAGCTTCTTGATTGACTTGATCACTAGCATTCTTCTTCTCAGTATAGGCAGCCATAATCGCTTTGTTAAGCTCCACTTTGCCTTTCGCAGCTGCAATAGCCTGGTCATTTTTCTTTTGTAGCGCCTCTACTTCTTTGACTGAAGAAACGGTACGTGTCACGACCTTAACATCAACTTTTTCTTTCTTTAGCTGTTCAGATGCGCTTTCTACCGCTTTGTTTAAAATAGTAGCTTGTTTAACAGTAGTATCATAGTTCCCTTTTTCAACTAGGTAATCTGCTACTGCTTTCTTGTTCTCTGACAAGACTTTCTTAGCTGTTGTAGCTGCTTCCTTGTTTTTAGATGCTGTTCCATCAGTAGCTGTCGAACCGTCATTCGTTACAGTGACAGTTGTTGCCTTTTCATGTTTGGCTTTTTCATCAGCTACAAATTGATTGTTAGCGTGAATAGCTTCCTGCGCTTCCTTGAAGGCTTCATTGTTTTGAACTTGTTTTGCAGTCGTTTCTTCAAGTGCCTTGACCTGCTTGTCCTGGTCTTGTTTAATATCAGACTTAGACTGTTCTAGTTTTGTTGGAGTAGTATCTGTTCCCTTATCAACTGACTGAGTCTCAGAAACATTCACCCCTGCTTCTTTTGCTTTTCCAGCTGCCTTAGTAACTACACCATTATCAATCGCTACAGACTGGCTTCCTGTTGCTTTACCAGCTTGTGTAGCGTATGCGTTGTTATCATTTTTACTTTCAGGCTGGACTGCTTCATCTGCAAATGCTGAACCTGCAGAGAAAGCTACAATCCCTGCAACTGCAATTCCTGATACTAAGCCTTTAGCCCATTTTTTCTTACGGAAATATCCGTGTCCTTTTGTTTTTTCTGTCATATATGTCTCCTTTTCTTAATTAAAATAGTTTTTTCTTGTAAAAATAACCTACTGCTGTCAACAACATGCCACCAATAGTACTTAGAATACTTTCTGCTGTTCCAGTGTTTGGAAGTGTCTTGAGATTACCATCTTTATCAGTAACAGAGATAGTCTTATCTTCGTTGACAGTACCACCGACCTCTTCAGGAGCTACTACAGAGCCATCTGAAAGGACTACGTTTCCGCTTTGAGTGCTAACAATTGAAGCTCCTGTATTCGTTTCAACTGGTTCTTTTATTACATCATGCACCACTTGACCTGTTGAAGTTGAAGTAGTTCCAATTTGAGACTTCCCTTGTTCGTTTGCCTCTACTGTTGTTTTTGGCTTTTCAGCAGGTACACCATCAAGGCTTTCAGCGTTATCCTTACCTTGTGGTTTGTCTTTAGTTGATGATGTATCTGGTGTTACTGGTTTATCAGTTGGTACGCCATCTAAGCTCTCAGCATTGTCTTTACCTTGCGGTTTATCTGTCGTTGATGATGTATCTGGTGTTACTGGTTTATCAGTTGATACGCCATCTAAACTCTCAGCATTGTCTTTACCTTGCGGTTTATCTGTCGTTGATGATGTATCTGGTGTTGTTGGATCAACTGGAGTAACTGAAGGCTCTGTTGGCTGAACTGCTGGAGCTTCTGTTTCTGTTGAAGCGCTAGGTGCTGTTGGCTGAACTGCTGGAGCCTCTGTTTCTGTTGAAGTGCTAGGTGCTGTTGGCTGAACTACTTCTGTTGTTGGAGCAGAAGAATCAATTGGTGCAAGCTCATCTGCATATACAGAACCAGCTTGTGCAAGTGCGATAGTTGATAGTGCTAGTGTAGCTAATACTTGTTTCTTGTGCATTGTGATTTTTCCTTTTCTAATTTTTAAGATAATTTGATTCTTTTGGTTCTGTTTCTACAACAAATCCATATTTTGAAGAATCAGAAGCTTTTACATCAAAAGTTAATCTAACGCTAGATGATTTATCCGCTTTTTTGACTGATAGGATATAGGAAACCGTGTATTTTTGAGTTTCTGAATCATAATTCAACTTCTCTAAAATAACGGACTGTAAAATTCCTTCTTTTGGTTGGGTGAATTTTGCATCACCTTCAGAAAGAAAATCCACTAGATTTTCTTTTTTGCCTGAGTAATAAGAAGGTAAGAAATAGCGACTAAATACATCAACTTCATTTTTCGTTGAAATGATTAGTTGAGTATTTTTTTGTTCCTGATATAAGAAATTTACTTTTTCTGACTGGTTAGATAGTTGAGTGAAAGCAAAAAATACACAAACGATATTTACTATTGTAATCACTCCAACAAAACCTAAAAATAGATAAAATTTCTTGAGGAAAGATGACTGCTTTTGAGATACGGGATACGTAGCATCTGTTTGATCCCTTGCTTTTGGAATCGGTGGCAAACGACTTGATTGAGAATGAACCAACGTTTCACCTTCAGCTGGGAAAAGGGGGAGAGAAGAATCAGATAATCCCAAACTTTGTTTATATACAGGATAAATCTGGTTCTCAAAATACTCCCTTTTTTCCTGATAGCTGTAACTCGCAAATTCAGAGCGAGTAAGTATTGCTTGAATTAGGGGAAACAAGAGATTTTCATAGTCTTCAGTAATGAGGAATGGACTAGCATAAACCTCCCCTTCTGTTACTGCGCTTTTCCCTTCTAGATGAGCAATTGATACTTTTTTCAGCTGAAACTTGCCATACGCCTGTTTTAACTCTTTAAACAACAATTCGGCTTGTTGAAATGTTAGGTAGGGCAAACTTTTTGAAATCGGCTGAGGAAAATTAGCAAGATGATCCAATCCCTCAATAATATCAAGCAGTTCACTATCATCCTCTAGACCTCTTCCATCTTCCCAGGTCAGTTCTAGGAAAAGCTCATCGGTAATAGAACATCTATTTTTATTAAAGAGTGAAAAAGTCATAATTTTTACCCCTTACTTTTTAATAAAGTTAAAGAACCATTCAATAATACCTGGGCCTGCTGCAACACCAATAATTGCAACTGCAATCGCAACCCAATGTTTCTTCATCGCCGCTTTTAGCTCACGTCCACCAAAACCATAAATCAATGAGGTTACAACCGCTGCTAAACCAAATAACACAACACCGATTCCCTGAACCTTAGTTATTCCTTCTTTTGCTAAGGTATCAGACTTGGCGAACGGATCATCCGCATAAACTGTAGTTCCTGTTAGAAATAGAGAAAGGCTCAATAAAAACATTTGTGATTTTGTTTTTACTTGCTGAAGTTGTCTTGTCAAATAATTTTTCATAGAAATCCTCCTTTGTTATTTTGACAATATTAGTGTAATAGATAATTGAAAAAAATTTTTTAAAGGGACAATCATTTTTTTGTTGTGAACTTTATGAAAATAATACTTCACCAAATGACTTATTTTTAGCCTCAACTTCAAATAATATTTCTCTTTTATCTTCACGATGGTGTTCATCTGGCGCATCACCTTCTACCCAAAGATGAAAATGATATTCCTGGTTGAAATCTGATAGATTAAGAAATTCTTTAGAAATTAAAGGAAGTACTTTATGCTTAATCACTCTTTCAAGTGGCCGTGCACCGTCCTTTATATTTGTTCCCACATCTAATAAATAAGTAACCAAACTTTCTTCATAAGAGAGAGTCAACTTTTTATTCTTCATTCTTTCTTGAATTTCTGATAGCTGTTTGACAATAATTTCCTGATTCACTTCCTCGTCTAACATGTTAAAAATCAATTTATATTCAATTCGATTGAGAAATTCTGGTCGGAATTTAGTTTCCAACTCCAACGTCATGCTCTTTTCAAACTGAATTTTATCCCTATCGGTTAGCTTTTTAAAATTCCCTTTCAATTCGTACTGCTTAATAATTTTTTGAGAACCAATATTCGTAGTAATAATAACAATCGTATTCTTAAAGCTCACTTGCCTTCCAGTTGAATCAGTCAAACGTCCTGCATCAAGCACCTGCAAAAATAAATCTACAACTTCTGAGTGTGCTTTCTCCACCTCATCGATCAGAATAACGCTATAAGGTTTTTGTTTAACCTTCTCAGTCAATTGACCTTTTATCCTAGTTTGACGATCGCCAATCAACTTTGTAATATCTCCTTTTTGCTTGTACTCAGACATATCAAAACGAATAATCGCCTCTTCATCATCAAACATCCCCTCTGCCAATGCCAGGGCAAGCTCTGTTTTTCCAACTCCTGAAGTTCCTAGAAACATGAAGGAAGATAGGGGCTTTCTTTGATCCTGTAAACCAGCTTGTGCAACAGTTATAGCATTCACAACAGCATCTACAGCCTCATCTTGACCTTTAACCCGTCGTGACAGCTTTTCTTTTAAACCATCTAGCCTTTCCTTGTCACCTTTCAAAATCGTCGTGACAGGAATACCTGTTTTATTTTTCAGCACCTCTGCAATTTCTTGCTTACCTACATGGCCTAACCCATTTGTAGAACAAATTGTCGCTGCTTCATCTATTAAGTCAAAGGCTTTATCAGGTAAAAATTGATCAGGTATGTAGCGAACAGATAGAAGTACAGCTTGTTTTACAGCATCAGAACTAATAGACACCTGGTGAAATTTTTCATAAATAGTTTTAGCTTGTTCAAGAATTTCAATCGCTTGAGTAGTTGTCGGTTCAGAAACCATAATTGGCTGCATCCTTCGCTCCAGCGCTCGGTCCATTTCAATATATTCATGAAATTCATCTAAAGTAGTTGCGCCGATCAATTGCATCTCACCACGTGACAAAACTGGCTTTACAATATTTCCAGCATCCAGAGCACCTTTATCTGAACCTCCAGCACCAACAATAGTGTGAAATTCATCAATAAAGAGAAGATTCTCTCCTTTGGTTTCTACCATCTCCTCAATAATTTTTTTAAACTTAACAATAAATCCTCCATCCTCATCTGACATTAAGCTAGATAGTTCCAGAGAACGCACGGTCAAATTTTTTAATTTTGGAGATACCTGGTTTCTTAAAATGGCTAAAGCAAATCCTTCAACAATAGCTGTTTTTCCAACTCCAGCTTCTCCCACCAAAATAGGATTATTCTTAGTTCGCCTGAGAAGAGTGGTCTGAACAGCTTCTACTTCTTTATCACGTCCGTACACCTGATAATCTTCCGCTTTTTTTGAAACTTTTTCTGTCAAATTATCTGTATAACGATCTAAATAGGGTGTTTTTTTCTTTTCTTCAGTAGTCACACCTAATCACCTCTTTCTTTTACTTCCTTGATTTGAAGAGTGAGCTTATCTTTTATCGCATCCACAAATTCTCGTGGATTGATTGTCCCTTCTCCAATCTGAGATAGAAACATTTCCCAGCCTCCTGTTGTCTCTGGATCAGAGAACTCATTGTCATAGAGATAATTGATAAGTAAATAGGCTTTGTTGGTAGGAGTTAGTTGACCTGTTTTTTTATCTTTGACAACATAGCCCTTGCTCTGAATTTTTTTAATGATTTCTCCTCTAGTGGCTTGTGTTCCTAAGCCATATTTAGGAAATATTTGGCCAATCAATTGGCTTTCAGTTAGTCTTTTAGGTGGTTTAGTTTCACCCCCTACAATCTGAACCTGCGTATCAATTTTATCTCCCACTTGATAATCAGGAACTTCAACTGGACCTCGTACCTTTCGTGAACTCCATTCAGCCCATCCTAATTTATGAAGCGTTCTACCCTTTGTTTTAAAAACAAGACCACTATTTTCTACTTCAATTGTTTTGGTTGAATAATAACAATCATCCGCAAACATCAAGATTGCCTGCTTCACAATTGCTTCATAAATCAGTCGTTGGTCAGTTTTTAAATTTGAAAGGTTTGGAATTCTTTCAGTCGGAATCAAGGCTGAGTGGCTTGTACCAGATACTTTTTCATCATTGACATAATCTTCTCTAGGCTCCAAAAACGCTGGCTGAAAATGACAATTAATAGCTTTTTGATAGGCAGATAGATTTTCTTTTAAATCGTCAAACTCAAATTGATTGATGTATTCTGAATCTGGTCGTGGATAGGAGAGAAATCCTTCCAAATACAGTCCCTCAACAATGCTCTCTGTTTTATCTGAGTCAAATTTCCAGGCACTTGCTGCAAAACTTTGTAATGCAGACAAGGTAAATAGTTGTGGAGCTGATTTCTGATGATTTTCTACCTCAACTGAAGAAATAACAGAGGTGGTTGATAATCCCCTTGAAGAGGCTAAAATAGCCTCACTATCCTTAGTTTTGTCTTTTGTGGTGAAAAATACCCCGTTTTTATTATCCTCCAGCTGAAGCTTCCAATATTTTTCTGGAGTAAAGTTGCGAATCTCTAAATCATTCTCACAAACTAGTCTGACCGCTGGTGTTTGAACTCGGCCAACAGATAGATGGCTACCTTTTGTTCGAGTAAGTTGCCCTCTTGCTTGAAGATCAAGAGTTGCAAGAGGTGATAAGTTCATTCCTACCAACCAATCACTTTGTGCACGTGCTTCAGCTTCTAAATAGTAATTATAGGTTTCTGAAGGTTCTTTCAATTCCTGAAAAGCTTTTTGAAGAGCTTTCTTGGTCAAGGAGCTTGCCCAAAGCCGTTTCCAAATTTTCTCCTTGCCTCCTGGTATATGCGATAAAATAGAGTACGCAATCCGCTCTCCTTCTCTATCAGCATCCGTCCCAATAATCACTTGATCCGCTGCTACCACTTCATCATAGATTCTCTTAAATTTTTCTCTCGAATCCTTGTCCTCTTTCAGATGTTGCTTAAATGAAACATTTGTAAGAGGTAATTTATCAAGTGACCAGTTGTCTGGTTCACTGTATTCAAATAGGTGCCCTTCAGCAGCCACCACATGTACTTCAGCTGGAAAATAGAGTGACTGCCTAATGACATAGACACCTTTCTTTTTACTAAATTGTCCCAAAGCTGTAGCATAAGCTTCTGCCTGTTTCTCTTTTTCAGCCAGAATAACTATAACCATATCATTCTCCTTCTACTTCATTTTCTGTCATTGTAAGCTATAATTAAAAAATCTTTTGTAAAGGGACATAGACAAAGAATAGAGTGAGTTGATATCAAAAAACAGCACAAAAAGTTATATAACTTTATACACAAAAAAAAGAGGCTCTTAAAGAGCGCTCTTTCTAGATTTTAAGCCCCTTCTTTGGGCTTTGGATAAAATTTTGATTTTGTACCACCTGTCTGTTTAACTGGTAAGGTTTTGTATGTTGTTCAACACTTTTTACAATCTTAGATACTGTCCCATGAATCCGTTTCATAGATTGCGCTAATTGTTGGTCATCAAGAGATGTTAAATTATCAGTCCAAAGTGCCATATAGCGAATAGCTTTCTCCGAGGTATCTAACCCAAAATGCTTAGAAACGAGATAACTTGTCATCTCAGCTTCAAGTTCTCTACGATCTTTTGAGACATCTTCCTTATACGAGTTAGCAAATTTAGGATTATGCAGACTAGCATGCGCCAACTCGTGAATGGTTGTTGCAACGACTTCTCCAGGAGTATTATCTGGATTCAAAAGTATTTTTTGTTCATCTGGATAAAAAGCTCCTTTTGCACTCTTCAACTCTTTTGCATCATCTTGATAGATGGTTACACCGATACTATTTGCATAATCGGAAAGTCCCTCAAGCACCTCTCTTGTACGAACATGATCCATATTAAAATCATAATGACGATTTGGCATCGCTTTTGGATAAAATTCAGGCTTCAAGGTTGTTTGAGACAACTCAAATACTTTATACGTAGCGAATTTAGCTAAGCCTGTATTTGAATCTCTTTCCTGGAAGAAGCGAGATTTTAACTTCCCTTCTTTCTTTAAAGCTTTTTCTTCAGGTGTCGCTTCAGAAAGTCTTTTATATTTTGGATTGCCTTTTCCGTTTTTTACCTGGTTCCCATTTTCATCCAATACAGGAATCATTTCAACCATCATAGGTCTAAACAAGGTAATATGTGATTTTTCACCTGTTTTAACTGAAAGATTGTTATGGACAACTTCTCTTGTTCGACCTGTTTTTTTATTGGTATAGGTATTTCTAGTTTCAAATACCTGATCTGAAGTAATTCCAAGAACTTCCCCCATAGATTGCCATTGATTATAGGTTGCGACTGCATTCGCTCCTGGCCACTGTTCCTGAATCAACGCTACATTTCTAGGTGAGAGTTCTGGAAACTTACTCATAAAATTCAGATACTCTTCTAACCGTTCTGGTGTTTCTGTGTACTCTCTCACTTTTTGAAAAGCAACCTCACTCAATTCATGAGGCGTTAAAGTAGCATAATCAATACTACTTGAGTTTACTTCAGGAGTCTCCAAATCCGAAATAGGTTCCTCTTTCAGAATCTCCTCTACACGCTGAAGCAAATTATTTTTAGTTTCTTGTTTAGAAGATTGAAAAGCTACCGTTTCTCTTGTATCAAGAGTTTGACCTGCTACTTCTTCTGTCAATCGAGCTGATTCATTTGCTTCCTGGGAAATTTCCTTATTCACCTCTCTATTTTCCAGCTGAGAAAGAATTTCTTCATCCATCGATGCTAGTTCAGATTGACCGTTGAGTCGACGATATCCTAATCCTAGCATTTGTGAAATTGGTCTAGTCTCATCTCCAATATCATATCGAATTCCCTCTTTGATCATTTCACCCCCTGGAGCATAGATATCAAACTTAATTTTGGTAGGAGGGATATAGCCTTCAGTATTGCCTGCTGTTACTTGTTTCATTCCTTCTTGATGAATTGGATAAAAGTCCTGATTAGCCTTATATAGCTCCCTAGCGAAATCTTGATAAGATATCAGCTCTGTCTCTTTAAATGGCAATATAGGGCCTTCTGGGCGTTCCTCAGACCATTGAAGGCGTACATGGTAGTTTTCCTTATAGATATGATCTTGTATCCATTCTTTATAAAAATCTGAATTTGTATCTAGGAGATGATCTTCACCAGCTGCAGCAACAATCTGATCAAATTTATCATTATGCTGCTTCGCATAGTCAAGATACTGATTCCAGGCTTGATGAAATTCTTCTGGAGTTTTTGAGATGTCACCTGGCACACCTAAATTATAGACAGTATCTAGGACTTGAGTAAACGTAGTCGAATCCAGTAGGGGTTTATTCAGTGTGTTCTCTGGAGTTGTTTGTTCAATCTCTTTAGAAATTTCTTCATACTGCTTATTCTTCAAAACTGACAGCATTTCTGCACCTTTGTCTTTAACATATTCCTCATTGATTGAGAGTTGATCGATGTGACCATCTCGCTCTCTAAAGACACCTAAAATAATCTTTTCCTGGTTTGTCTGATTTAGTAGAAGATTAAGGCTTTGTCTTAATCGCATAAGGCTAGCTGGCAGAACCGTGCCATCTACTGTCCGAAAAGCAAGTAAAACATCTTGATCATTTGAGCGAATTGCCTTATCTAAATTTAGGGTATGAAACTTTTCTACATCTGACAAGTCTCCAAAATAAAAGGACTCTGCGTCTACCATGGTAGGTAATTCAGGGAGAACTTTCAACTTATCGAATGCAGCACCTCTGTTGGCAATCAAAATATTATCAAATTGTCCATTTCCAGTAGCAAAATCCAATAAAGTTTGTTCTGCAGTTTGCCCTTCTCTATAAGGATAAATACCCGTTAAGTGCATAAAGCTTTCTTTGTTATAAGAAATAGCAACACTATTCGTATCTGCACCATCCTGGTAAAAATAGATCACTTGTGAGTCTGCTACGTTTTCTAAGTACCATTGAGCAGCATTTTGAAGATGAGGAGCATATCTGTTTAGTTTCAGCAAGTCTTTATCTGAAATAGGATGGTAGTTATCCTTATGAATTGACTTTCTTTCCTCATTTATGCTAAAATGAAGTAAAGGTTGAGATCGAGTTTGACTTGGTGACAAGTCATTCAAAGGTTGCGATACATTCGCTTCTGGTAGAGGTGCTGCCCCCTGAGTTTCTTCAGGAAAATCCCCGAGTTTTGTCTCAACCTTTTTGTTTTGTTCAGAATTATCAGTAGTCTCTTGTCCATCCTCAAGAGACTTTTCTTTTTCTTCTGAATCTTCCATTATCTTAATAGGATGAGTCTCAAGACGTGACATCAAGTTATCCAATAATTCTCGATTTAAAACAACTTCTCCCTCTTGTTCTTCCAGATAGTGAAACAATGTATTTGGTGTTGTCACAAAACCGTAGGAAAAGTCTCTTATTCCCGATTCAATCAATGGATACTCTAACATTCGCTCAACCGATTGTGACAGATTATCAAGGGTTCTTTCATTAAAATAGACGCCAAAACTATCACTTGAAAGGCTTTCTATCTGCTTGTTGGTATTGTAGGCTGCTATTGCAAGTTCACCAATAAAACGGGTTGAAATATCTACTCCCAAAGTTCTCTGATGAGGTTTCAATGCTTGATACAAGGAATCTTGCTCTGGAGTCCCTTTTTTCTTGTATAAATCAATCGTTTGATCATCAATAGAGGTCAAAAGTGAATGAATGGGAGACAACACTTCCATTTTTTTATCGCTGAGATATTTTGTAGGATGGCTATTTCCTAACTTCGCAAAGACATCATACAGATAGAAATCTGGTGCAAATTCAATTGATAATTCTCCAGATTGAATCCGATTATTTAAACTCTTTGTTAATGCTTCATTTTCACGTTTTACCTCTTCATAGCTCATCAATCTTCCAGCATTCTCCTCTATATTCCTAATAGACTCTTGATTGCCTGGAGAATGCTTTTCTTCCGCAGCTAGATCTGTTTCAGAGGGTCTAGTTGACTGAACAGAGAAAGAAATATTGTTCCAATTTTCTTTAAGCCACTCCGCATCTTCAGGAGAAAGGTGGCTGGTATCAGGAAAGTGACTTGATTCTGATAAATTTGCCTCAGCCATTTCTTCATATTCTGATTTTCGACTATCAGATTTTTCTTCATGCTGACTCTTTAGAACATCATTCCAGTCCGTTTTATCTTGTCCTGGTCTTAGTTCTGGCAGATCCGAATTGATAACAGCTCCTTTTGCTTCCAATTCTTGAATAAATGTTCTACCTGCTTTATCATTATCTAAAGCTAGCGTGATTAAATCCGCATTTTTACCATCTTCAAAAAAGTGACGATCAATAGCTACTTGAAGTCCGTCTGCCAATTGTTCAGGTGTCCATCTTAATGATTTTCCTGAAATTTCAGCTTGAATTTGAGATAGATGACGGCCAATAGTTGATTCTTTCAAACCGTCCATAGAAACTAATCTGACATCCTTAAGACTATCCTTATGCAATTCATAGTAGGACATTAAATCAATTGGACTCTCAGTGAAAATCAATCGTTTTGGACTGCCAATATCAACATGAATACCTGTCATAGGATCCGAGTTTTTCATAATCACTTTAGCATATCCATGTTTTGGCCACTTCTCCCAATTCTCCTGAATTCCCTGTAAAGAGGCTCCAACAACTTCACCTGAAGAAAAAAGGGACTTGAAGACAATAACTGGCTCAATCGCATTTGTTGTGACTCCACCAGTGCCTTCCGCAAAGTAGTCAAGTTTGGCGTTAGCTTGGGCTAAAACACCCTGTTCCAAAAAATAATCAATTGTTTCATCTGATAGTCCACGTTGATTCCGCAAGTAATCTCGTCCATCTGAAAACGGCTGCTCGTATTTTTCAAGATAGTATTTAAAATCTTCTTGAGGCCTTTCAACCATTTGAAACTCTTTAAAATTTCCATCATTTAAAAAATCTACAGATTGATTAAAATCTACTTCCTTTATCGTTTCAACTAAAGAAATCGAATCTCCACCTGTATTTCTAGAGAACCATTTCCATAAATTCTTATCAGGTGAAATAACTAGGCTATCATGTTCTTTCCATCGATAGTCCCGTCCAGAACGAACCAGCTCCATCTGAAGCTCGTTTGCAACATCCAAAATATCTCTAGAACGTGCAAATTCAACACGTTCTCTACGGCTTTTACCACGTCTTGATTCTTGTTCTGTCATATAAAATCTCCTTAAAATCCTTCATACTGTGGTTTGTACGGTTCTTTCTCTGCTTGTATAAATGATTCTGGATCTAAGTGAACCAATTCCCCTACTGAAAAAGATTCAAATAGCTCAGAGTTTTCCTTAAAATCTAGAACCATTTCTAAATCAGAATTTCTTCCTTGACCCTCAAAATGCACTTGCTTGTTATCGGCATTTATTGCCGTAATTAACCATTCGGCTGAAAAGTCAAAGTCTTCAACTGCAACATCTGGAAATACTAGCTCCATTTTTCTACTCCTTTCTCTTTTATCCTTTTATTCTACGTAATAATCGAGAAATCACAGTTAAAGGGACAATGTAATTTTAAAAATGAGGGATATCTATAAGTAAACAATTTAAACAAAAGAGGGATTCTACATGAACACATTTTCAGTTTGAAACTAGTTTCAGAATTAAAAAAAGCAAATTATCTCCATCAAAATACTTGACGTTCGTTAAGTATTTTGATGGAGATAATTAAGATAAGGAAAGGGAGAGCAAAAAGGCTCTCATGGTAAAACAAAATGACAACTTACAAAGAACACAAAGAAGCGTTGAGAAAACAAAAAGAACAAGCGCAAGCTATCCGCAACGAAGTATTTTCGGATAAAGCAGAAAAACTAGCAACAGACCTTGTGAGAATTTCAACCAGAGATGTTTATAAAATCATCCAAAAATTTAGTCGCAAGTATGAAGAAAGCACAATCATTAAAATTGAACCAGAAAATGTTCAACATCATATTGATGAAGCTAAAAAAGTTAGAGAACTTGCCGAAATTATGGCAAGCGTAAAATAAAAATATAAATGGAAAGAGGTAATAAAAATGACTGAAGAACAATTAAAAGAAGCTCTTGTTGACCTCTACGAAGAGTTCAAAGAAGAAATGACTTTTGAAGAATTTGCTGACCGTCTGGACTTTTGGGTTGATAAAGATGATAGAATTTTAATAGAGGCCCGTGGAATGAAACCAGTCGAAGTGGTTAAAGAAGTAGGTCACGTAGATAACGGGGTGATATATGCGTATTAACACATCACAAGTTGAGGCGGTCTTGATGAACAAGGCTGTCTCAGCCTATCGTTTGAGCAAAGAAATAGGTATCCAAGAGAGTTCTATTTCTCTCTTGAGAAATGGCAAGAAAGACTTTAATAAGTTAAGTCTTGAGGTCGCTATGAGGGTTCAAGCATGGATAGATGCTGGTAACTATCGTTTTAGCTATGATTACAGCGACCTGATCCAGGAACTAGAAACTGACATGCTAGAGGGATCAACAGACGAATATCTCTATATCGTGAGAGGAGACTATATTGAATTGCTAGAAAAATGTCCTATCATTGACTACTACTATACTGCTGAAGAGATTGAGCAGGGAGATCTTGCAGAAAAAGTCTTGACTAGCTCAGTGCTTACTGAAATGAAAGCAGATAATGAATTGTAAAAAAGCCGTGAAAAATCACGGCTTTTATTTGACTCCAAACACATCCCTTTATATACTGTGTCCTTTTTCTTCAAGTTCTTGTCTCTCATCACTTCTCTCACGTTCCATAAGGGCTTTTTTATTTGCACGTTGGGCTCTTTGAAGAGAATTGGTCAAATTTCTCATGAAATCTGTATTGATGATTGCTTTACCTTGGGATTGTTGGACGTTTTTTCTTTGCAGGTTCTTCCTTTCTTGCATTTTATGTGAAACAGCTTGAGCTAACTGACTTTTCTGATTGCTTTCTTCCTCTGGCAATATTTTTAGATAGAGTGATTTGAGTTCAGAAAATCCTTTCGCATTCTCCTGTTTTAATTTTTGAATAGTCGCTTGATCAGTCGTTTGTGAAATTTCCTTGTTTCGACTGTAAATCTCATGTTTCAGCTGAAAAATTGAGATATGGGTCTGCAGTTCTTCTATGTAGCTATCTTTTGTAACAGGATAGCCCTTTAGAATAGTCAACACTCCTTCATCTTGAAGAGGTTGAACTGCCGCTAATTCTCCCTTAAGACGTTTAATAGGTGCTTGAATTGCTAATGAATCAGCCTTTTCTACTGAAAAGGAAACACTATCTTCAAACTGGTTAGCAAGAGATTGTTTTAGAGATTGGTCTGCTTCACCTAGTTTATAATTTGGGGTCAGTTGCAATTCAGTCAGCTTCAGTCTTTGAAGAATCTCCTTCTTTTTTAATTCAACAAATGGCTGATCAGTTTCAAGTGGTTGAATTTGATCAAAGAGAGTTTTACGAACTAATAAGCTACTCTGTTTTTCCTCCAATAAACTCAATTTTAAAGCATAGCGAAATGTTCCTAACTCCTGGCGCTCTTTTAATGATCGATCACTTTTCTTTTTAGCTGCTTCTACAAGATCTTTCAAATCAGCTGAAGAAAATAGCGACAAGTCTCTTAAAGTAAGTTGCTTCTCCAGTAAGTCTTCTTTCAGCTGACTCACATCATAAACTAATTCCCTAACATATTCAGGACGTCCCAAACCTGTTCCGTGTTTATCATAAGCAGCATAGACTGGTTTTGTGATTTCAATAGGTTTTGCTCCATCTTTCAAATCATAACCCAGTTTTTTCCAGGCATCTAGTGTTTTGATGACACTTGCGTTAGGATCCTGGGCTAAAATTAATTTTTGATTCTTTACTGAGAAATTGGCCAAATTTTTTTCCAGCCGAACGTCAGCTATTTCAGGAGCATTCTCACGAAATAGGTGCAAGATTTTATTTGCTAGTCGTTCTCTCAACTCCTTCTCTCGATTCGCTATTAATTGCTGCAGATGATAGCCTGCAGCCTCCTGTTGTGTTTTCTCAACACGACCGTCAAGTTTCCGAATCTTCTCGTAGGTTGATTTTTTTCCAGCCGAATAAGCTCCTCTATAGGTTTCTAGGAACTCCTTCGTTTCTTTCAGAAATTCTTGATAGAGCTCTTTCCCATCATTTTCTAAATAGGAGTCCAGATAGCGGTCAAGGAAGAATTTACTGACTGCAAAATCTCTTGCATTTGATCCATAGCGCCATTTTTTATCCATAGGCAAATGATTATAAGCCTGCTCCAAAAAATTTTTTTCAGCTGAAGAACGCACCATCTGATCTCTAAATACAGAATTGATCAACTCACTTCTGATATTGGCCAAGATTTGTTCTCGTCTAACAATCATTCCTCTAGTCTGTTCATTCAACAAGCCATGAAAAACATCACTTTTAAAACGCTCAATGGTTTTTTGGGAAAAGTTCCCTCTGTACTCCATTCGTCCACGAGGTCGATAGAAAATTTTTTCTCTTGCAGACTCGACTTCTGATAAACCAAAATGCACATGAATATTATCCGTATTCAAGTGAATGTTAGCCCACCAAAATGATGAGTCGGATAAGCTTTCTTTTTCAATCAATCTTGGTAATGCTTCACGTATGACCGACTTGATAGCTTGCTGATCGACTTTCCCAGTTTCCAGATCATATAATCCCTCTTTGGCCAAAAAATCATTATCAAAAGAGATAACACCTTGCCATAGAAGAGAGCCATTTTGATAAGCCTGTTCTAACTTACTTTTCAATTCAGTTACTTTGCTACGCTGCAAGTAATTGGCCTCTTTTGTAAAAATCGCAGTCATCTCTTCATTTTGGTTTTCAGTAGCATAAGAGCGATTCATATAATCAATGTATTCCTGAAAATTTAGTTTCGTTTCTGGAACTTCAGTTTGAATTTTTTGTAGTTCATCTTCAGTTAGAGACTCGATATTTTGTCTGTGTGTTTCTAAATTTAATTCGTTATCAACCTCAACAGCTTCGTCTCTATTAGTGTAGTCTACAAAGCCACTATTTGCTTCAGTGTATTGCAGCATGAAGGTAATACTTGGACTAGAAGATACGTTCATTATTTTCCTCTCTTTGAATTAAAATAGTCCATTTTTTCTTAAAAGAGCATAGTCTTTTAATAACGGTTGTAATTCTTCAGGTTCAACTTGAAAATCATTGATCCACCGTCCTGATTGAGAAATATGTAATTCTTTTTGCTCTTCAATAAATTGCATGGGAATCAATAAGATATTTGGTTTTTCTAACTCTGAACCACTTTCTCGTTCTAAAAAGGCGACAATAAAATCTTGATTACCTTTTGTTCTCAATTGCCAGTGATGGGAGTTCCCGTTTTTCCTTTTATACAATGAGCTGTATTTTACATCAATCGTTAGACCATCTAGCCAAAAATCATATACTGGATTATTTTTCTTGAAATACTTATTCGCATCCGTTGCATCTGGAACATACTTTTGAAAAAGCTCCTCGGCCAGTCCCCCAAGCTTAGCTGTCCTAGAACCATACTGAATTTTATCTTGAATTTTCAGACAGCCACTCTTAATCAATTTCAAATGAGCTATATGAGTAGGCAACCCTGACTGTCTCACCGCTTCATGAAAATCTCCTGTTTCTAAATAGATCTCAACAACATCTACCATTTACTGTACCTCAATGAGAATGTTTGATTGTTTGACCACGTGCAACATCTTCTTGAATGACATCGTTGATTCTTGCCATTAATTCATGCTGTGTAGGATCCAGTCGTGAATGAATAGATTCCAAATCTTGAACATCAAAATCATCTTTCGTAATAGCATGAAAATTGGTTAGTGTTAAATAGAGAATTTGATCAAGTTGACGATGAATTGCCTTGTTGTCATTTCCAGAATCAAAGCTACCTTCCAAATTTTTTTCCAGCTGAGTCAGTCGCTCATAAAAATTTTTTCCTTCTCCTAATTCAATAAAGAGTTTATAAAAAACTTCAATCAAAGTGACAAGCGTTGCTGAATTATTTCGATACTGTTTCTGCAAAGCAGACGATTCTTTCAAGTAGGATTTTATTTCCTTAAATTTTTCATGTGTTTCTTCGCTAAAATATAAGCTAAGTCTTGGATTCATTTTTCCCTCCTCAATTTTTCTGAGATGATCCTGTCAAATAATTGATTTTATATCCTGGTTGAATATTAAAGATATACACATCAAATGAGATCTCATCATCTTCAATACTCTGTGCTTCCATACGAACTCCTCTAGCAACTAATTCCACATTTCTAAAGATGGGAGTTACTCGATAGCGAACATGGTGGTTCGTATTTTTTATGTAGTTAGCAATTTTATTTTCATAGTAGACCATTGATGATTGTTCATCTTCAAAATTTGCATTTAAAGCACGTGTACCTGTAAATAAATTTTTCGCATTCGCATTTTCTCCACTTAATTGAAAACCGATTAAGTGAGAACGATTATATAAATAATCTTCTTTCCCGTTGAAAATTATTTTTTTATTTTTCCACCCTGTCGGTGTGACAGACGAAATAGATTCTCTGTCTTCTGTTGGCATCAATTCTTTTCCCAACATCGCTTCAGCAATTCCTACACGATTTAAAAAATCTAGATCAGAATATTTCTCCCAGCTGCCATTTTCTAAACTCAATTCGTTTTTTGTAAATTGTGATTTTTCATTGACGACAATCACTTGATTTTTCCCATCATACTCCTTCGATTTCAAATCATCATTTTTCAGAGTAGGATTCAAATTAGAGTCGGAATTTTTTTCTTCAGCTGAATCGGCTATGTTCAATTGGGTCGGGATATCATTTTGTGTCAAGCCAGATTTGATAGCATTAAAATTGTTAGGTTGTACGATAACGATTGCAAGAAAAATGAGAATGATGAATAGAGATTTATTCTTCTTCATTTTCAAACACCACCTGACCGTCGTTCAGCTTCAAGTGCTGATACATCATCCATAAAATGTAACCAATTTGTCGTTAGTTCATTTACAATATCTTGTTTAACATTTAAAGCTGAAAGAGAAATTTCATTCTTCAACATCAATTCTAAAATCTGACTTTGTTGGTTTTTGATATCGGACAATGTTTCCGCAAATTGATTATCATACAAATTCAATCCGTCATTCATTACGATATTTTGAACTTGCGATAACATAAACTCGTTAAAGCTAGGATAGTTATATTTTTTTGAAATATCTCGAAGTTGTTCAAACATATCATCAGGTATATTTCTGATTTTAATTTCCTTAGTCATCACTTTCAACCTCTCCTTCATACTCTAACCAACGTGAAATATGCTCGCCATAACAATCCATTTTTTCTTCAAATTCAGACAGTATCCTTGTCTGTTTTTTCATTTGTTCCAGAACATGGTCAGAAGCTAATTTCATATTTTCTAAATGAGCCACATATAAATCTTGAGCACGATTAAATTTTCCATACTCAATTTTTTCACGACAGATTGAAAGCAAAAATTCATTAAATGATTTGGCTTTATTTTTTTTAGCAAGGGATTTTAGATAATTGATTTCGTTCTGAGTCAATCCTCTAATTTTTACTTCTAGTGTTTGATTTTTCAATTTAATTTTTTCCTTTCTAGTAAAATTAAGACTCCCTTCTTTTTTCTTTTGTCGAAGCAAAAGCAAAAAGAAGCAAAAAAGAAAACTTCAACCTCGCAACATCACGAACCGATACGGTTCTATTTTTGCGGTTTTTCAACACACTAACACACACAGAGGGACTAAGGTCCTTTTTAGGTGTGTTGTGGTAGAAAAGAGCATAAGAGAAACTGTCCCCACGTTACGTGTGGAGTTGATAGTATCAACGTTTCTAGTGTACCCATTTTTCTCGGCTTCGCCTACTTACACACACATGCTATACTTACCTTTACATACTTTATAGGTGTTATACTTACACTGTTTTTCTTCTTTACATACTTTTACTTACACCGTTTTTGACTTCATTTAGAAGTTCAAAACTCAAAAATCAAGATTGATTTTCAGCTGGAAAGTTCCCTTCTTCACGATTTTTCTTCGCTGCTAAACGTTGTTCTTTTTTCTCTTCTTTGATGAGGTTTAATTCCATTTTTAACTCTTCTAAAATTGATTCATACGACTGATTTTTATCTTTCTTCAATTGAATTTGAACATAGATTTTACCAATTTGTTTTTGAAGATTCTCTTCTGCATCTTTACGTTCCTTTTCTAAAAGGGCAACTCTTTTCTTTGCCTCTTCTAGTTGATTATCAATTTTTGTTAAATCATTTTTAGCCATGATTACTTCTCCTTTTTATTTAATTAATCCAATTGTAACCGAAAATCTTAAATTATTTTTTAAAGGGACAATCATAAAAAATAAATCCCCTTAATTCAAAAATTAAGGAGATTTTTGACTGCTATTTGTTGGTAAACATAAACTCGCCTTTCATAGAAAACGCACTCTTTTTACTTACATCCAATTGAATCAACCTGAAATAAAAATCATGTTTTTTTCCAAACGGGAAGACGCTAAATACTGGATGATAAAATTCATCAATATCTACAAATTTTTTTTCAAGAGGAGCTTCAGAACCACTCCATGATTTTCTGTAATAGGAAATACCTGTCTGTTTTTCTCTATTCAAAAAACTTAATTCTACAATATCTTGATAATCCTTTTTCACTGCTCGCTGATTAATCGTAATCATTCGTTGGTTTGCATCACCTTCGTCAGCATCCATAAAAATATTGATTTTAGGAGGTAACTTATCTTTTAATTTTCGGATTCCAAGGTAATCCTTGTTTAAGATGTTTTTGAATAGATAACGCTGAAAAAGTTTTGCTTGAAACCACTTCATGAAATAATAAATACCAATACTAAAGATTGTGGCTAAAAGCCAGAACGATGATTCATTCTCTTGAAATGGAAAAACTACTGCGATGGAAAAAATCAAGCCTAACACAACACTTTCAAAAAATGAAAAAATAAATCTCTCAACACCAAAACGTAATTTTGAAAAAGGAACAGCTAGGATAAAAATAATCATTAAAAATCCTAAATAATTTGAACTAATTTCAAGTGCTTCTGATATTATTTTAACCAGAACAGCACACGCTATCATTTCAAACACTAAAGATTGCCATTTAAACATCTGACCAACCAGCCAATTTATTCCACAAATCGCAGATAATTTATATCCCAATTTATCAGTTCCTTTTACCATTTTAATTAAATTTTTCATTTTATTTTATCTCACTTTAATTCATTTCTACAGTTTCAATAGGATTTGAAAATTCAAATGTTCCATCTTTGACTGCCTGTTTTTTCTTATCCAAAGACTCCAATTTAGCCTTCAACTTTTCAATGTTTTTATAGGCTGTTTCGATGGTTCTATTCTTCGTTTCAATGTTTGTATCCAGCGTAGCAATATTCTTTTGATTGGCTTCGAGATCATCACCTGTTAGATATTTTGCTTCCGCTTGAAGACTCGCTTTTCGTGAATTATCATCTTCAATTGATTCCTTTAATTGAGCAATTGAGGTTGTCAATTTTTGAGACTGTTCATTCTGGAAATTGATCTCTTTTTCTATTTCCTGAAGAGTAAATTCTTCTCTGGAGACAACCTCAATAGCTTTAATTTCAAGCTGAGTATTTTGAGGAGTTACAAAGAATTGTACAGTGTCATCTTCTTCAGATTTCTTCTGAGAAACCTTTTTAGAGTCACTGGATGGCGATGAAATATTCACATCAATTGAGCTAGAAGCGACTGTCTGATTTGTCACATCGATCGCAAATGCACCAAAATTTTTCGGAACTCCTTTAATAATAACTGATACTTTATTATCAATGATTGGGACAACATCCATTTCTATTTTTGAGTCTTTATGTTGCGCATAGAGTTTCCATTTCAATCGTTTGGCATCGATGCCCCGATCTATCGAAGTCGTAGCATCTTTCGTCTCAAATTGTAAAACAATAATTCCAGTATCTGGTGAATATTCCTGGCTGACCAGTTTCATCTCACCACTCCCATTCGCAAAAACTTGCTTTGTTTTGAGTTGTTCTGAAGTATAGGTTTGTCTTTGTGGTGAGAAAATTGCTCCCATCAAAAGGGGCAACCAGGTCACAAACAACATTGAGAAAATAACTAGTTTTCTCTTAATAATATTCTCTTGAAACCAAACTTTAGTCTTAATAAATGGCTTCAAAATTGGGCTAGATTTTATCTTTTCAATCCAGCGCTTGGATATTTCGATTAAAGTAGACATTTTATTTCTCCTTCCTGATTTTTCCATAATACTGATTTGTTAAAGAGGTTATATCCGTCTTTTTTTCAGTAACCCACTTTCCATATAAAGATAAAGATAAAACTATAATAGCTACAGAAATAGTTACAAATATATCTCTCATCAACTCGACATTCCCCAAATAAAAAGATTCAAATACTGTCATAAAAGAAACGTCCCTCACTCCAACTAATTGAAAAAAATTTGAATTCATATGAACTAAATTTACTGCTACATATGCAATAAAGCCTAAAAAGAGATTGATTGGCACTAAAGCTAGCAAAATAAAAATAGATACGCCTCCTAAAATTGCAAAAACTCGATACTTCACATTTGTTGCAAACAACATATCAAAAGTTGATACATCGTCGAAACCTTTTTGTTCACTCGATAGCGTGTAATTTTTTATACCTCTTAAATGTTTGTTAGCTCTTTTTTGCTTCAAACTAGATGATTTAGTTCTTCTCATTCCTCTTATATCCTTTCCAAATAAATGAAACCTTACTTTTCGGCCAAACACTTTTTAGTAACATTAAGAACGCCAATGGCAGCCTTTTCGTTTTGATTTCATTTCCGAAGTTATCACATATAGTTATCCTGAAGAGTGGTACGAACCAGATCGCAATCAAGATAGTTCCAACCACGCCATGCGCAATAGCATTTAAAAATTGATGCATACTACCTCCTTAAATATAGTTCAATCTTTCAGGTGCTAACTCCAAGGTCAACCAGAGCGCTTTTTCTTTGGAAACATGTGTTATAGTTCCCCCCTCATCGTTAAAACGATGTAGAGTAAATGTCCCATCTGGTATTTTTCCTAAAACAACCATTCCTTCATTTGTTTTAGCACGCCATAGTTCCCAATCTGTTTGAAAAGCTGTCTCGGCCCACTTACTCAGTTTTATTCTTTTAGTCATTTATGGCCTCCTGGATTGTTTTCTCATCTGCTACAATCTTTTCCTCTGAATCTCTCGAAGCATATAGATATTTCTTTATTTTACCCTTACGAATTTTGATGATAGTTGCAGCTTTTTCAATCTGGTATTTTTCTACCAACTTTTGACCTTCTTCTGTCTGAGTGTCAATGTAAAATGTAGGATAAGAACCTTTATTAGCTGCAGCTACAACAACACTTTTCCCAACCTGACAGTAAGGACAATCTTTTTTATAAAATACTAGGTTTACATTTTGATCAAGTACAGTATTCTGGTATTCCTTCTGAGTAAGGTGAGGATCATAATCTAAGATAAAATGATCTTTATACACCCTATACCCTCCTAGAACTGAGAGACTCACAAATAAAATAACGAGAATAGCACCTACAGCTAACTTAATGTGTCTAAAAAGCTCTTTCATACTACTTCCTCCTCATCCATAAAATCAAATATGGAACCTTGAACATAATCAATCTTGGCCAGTTCTTTTATTTCTGATTTCAAGTTAGTAAAAGTTGTCATTACTTCTTGAAAGAGTAATGGATCAAATTCCTCGGAATCCAATACATGGATAATTGGTAACATTGGATAATGATCTCTCAACTCCTCCTGCAGGTAATCTGAAATCATTTTATCATTCGAGATAACACTATCTACTCTAATAATCGCTGGAATGCTAGAAATACTCTCCTCGTTTTGATAAAAAGTTAAAGCGACATCACCTGCAGAAACAGACTCAAATTTTAAGTTATCCGATGAAAGTTTAAAATAATAAGCCAATGGTTCCTGACCAACCCCTGTTAGGTAATAGCCTCGAATAATTTTGAATAACTCTGACATCGACCTTTCCCCTTTCTAACAAACTTTTAAAAGCCTAAACGGAGCTTGATACACATCAGGATAGTGAATCAATCTCTTTTTTCTTTGTTCAGGAAGTGGTTTACGATAATGTTTTTGAAGATACTGAAAAGCTAGTCCCAATGTATCAAAAACTAAAACTTTATTCTCCCCATTACAAATATAATCACCTAATTCAAAACTAAAAATTACATACTTCATTCTTAATCTCACTTTCTATTTTGGCCAATCATTGCCAGCTGATCTGTCTCTAATTCAGAATCATATCCGTTTTCTAAACGAACTCGTTGACGAATCCCTATAAGCGAGAGAATTATTAAAACTCCTCCAAAAAATATAAGGCTAAAGAATCCAACTAAAATCAAAATCATATCATTCCTCCTTAAGTTATTTTATATGCATGCATATCCTTGTAATAATCATAGATATAATGTAAAGGCAGTTTACGGGTTTTTAAAATTATCCAATATCAAGCTCAAATAGAGATAGTTGTTGTGTTTGTTTAAAGCCATCTTTAACCCTTTCTATCACTCTCTGAGTGAACTCTAAGCTTTCTTCAAAGAAAGCAGCAATATTAGCCATATAAGCTTCCTGACGTTCTTTTTTCACCTGGATGAGGGACAGTAAGATTGCTTTGATAGAAGCTAATCTGATACCTCCTCCACGGCCATTTTTGACTGTAAAGAAAATCTTTTGTTCTGCTTTGAGAACCTTTAATACTTTATCCAATGAGCGCTCAGGGATGTTCAAATTCTCTCGTATCTCTTTTTTTGTCGTCTGGATAAATGGATCTTCGGATTGATAGAAACCTTCTAAATAGGCCATTACATCTGTTTTCCATTCATGAAGATGACTATTCTTTCTGTCCGCACGTTTCTTCTTGAACTTGTACCATCGTTGTTTCACAAAGAGATCTGAAGCCTTGAGTTCTTGATTGACCCATGCTTTGCATAAAGTCATTACATAGTCACGACTAGCAGCTTCATATTTTCCTGAGTAGGCGCTTGTGATAATCTTATGATATTCAGCTGAAGAGAGTGGTTCGTCTAGATTCGCATTAAAACTAGAAAGAACCTCCTCACACTCTTCCTGATCGATTCCTGAAGAGAAGTTGGCTAAAGCTAGCGTGAAAAGAACGTTGTTTCTTCCCATCAAGGCTTTTCCACCTTTGATATTCCCCTCTCTCATCAGCAATTGATACCAGGGTTCATCAATCTGTTTCACCCCTTCAGAACCTGAAAGAACCGTCAAATTGGGCTTTTTACTTGGGAAAGGAAGTTCTGATTGCTTCATCGACCAATCTAACCACTCCTGGAACGAATA
>NZ_JUQX01000037.1 GCF_001074565.1 Streptococcus pseudopneumoniae
CAGTTCATCGTAAGTGTAGGAAACTGTGCTACCATCTGGGTAAATCATCTTCGAGATATTGCCATAGGCATCATACTCGTACTGGATCAGGCTACCATCTCCCTGACGAACACCAGTAATCTCGCCCTCTTCATTAGTCGCGTACTGACTAGTTCCTGTCAGGTCACTCATTGACACCCGACGACCGTCCGCATCATAGGTGTAGAGGACTTGACCCTCTTGCTTTTCAGAGTACTCCACCTTGAGCAGTTGATCCAGCTTGTTGTAGTCGTAGCTGATGGTTTTCCCATCGGACTTGGTTACTTTTTCGAGCTGGTTATTGACATTGTAGGTATAGGTCTCCTTGTCTCCGAGGCTGGTCATACGTTCCACTAGATTGGACAGCTGGTCGTAGCTGTAGCTTGTGACCTTGCCATTTCCATTCGTGACCGAAGTGACATTGCCCACACTGTCGTAGGTATAGCTAGAGGTAGAAGCCTTTTCTCCACTTCCTTGTGTCGCTGTAAGCAACTGATCCTTTAGGTCATAGGTGTAGGTCTTGACACGCTTGCTTCCGGATGTGACACTAGTGAGGTTGCCATTGGCATCATAGGTCATGCTTGCGACGCCACCAGCCTCATCTGTGATCTTCGTGAGATGGTTATCGTGGTCATAGCCATACTTAGTCCACTGGTCTGCCGTATCACTTTCTGAGGTGAGGCGATTGAGGCTATCATAGGTTCGTTTGGTTACCTGACCGAGGGGATTCGTCTCCTCAAGGAGATTGCCATTCGGGTCATAGGTATAGGTCGTTTCGCGTTTGTCATTGATGGTGCGTTTGGTCACCTGACCTACTGGGTCATAGCTTGACTCCACTGTTCGACCAGTTGGCGTTTTGACCGTTTTTAGTTGATCAAGGGTCGTATAGTCAAAGGTGGTTGTAGCACCGGATGGCTTAGTCAGTTTGGCTAGATTCCCCGCTTCATCGTAGCTATACTTGGTTTCAAGGTCAAGGGCGTTCTTAGCCGTTAAGAGACGGCCAACCTTGTCATAGCTATAGTGATTGCTTCGATCAGATTGGTCTGTCTCCTGTACCAAGTTCCCAGACACATCATAGCTATAGGTTTTCGATAGTCCCTGTGGACCTGTTTGCTTGGTGAGACGTCCCAAGGCATCATAGGCGTAGGTGTAAGCCGCCTCATTTGGTAAGGTGCGTTTGGTCACACGACCATAAAGGTCATTGACATAGTTGGTGCTATGACCGTTGGCATCGGTTTCTTTTGCCAAGCTACCTGTAGCGTCATAGGCATACTGAGTCTCTCCACCTGTTGGACGTTTCTTGCTGCTGACACGGTTCATACTGTCATAGCTATAGGTCGTTGTATGTCCTTCGCCACTTGTTTCGCTCAAGCGATTGCCCAAAGCATCATAGCTGAAACTTTGCTTGCTTCCTGTAGGAGCTACTGTTTCGATGATTCGTCCTAATGGGTCGTACTTAAAGGCTGTCGCATGACCATTTGGATCCGTATAGAGTACCAATTTCTTATTGGCATCATAACCATAGCTACTTGAATGGCCATTGGCATCGATCATTTTAGATAGGTTGCCAAGGACATCATATTCGTAAGTAGAGGTATTGCCATCGGCATCCGACTCTGTCACCACTCTGTTGAGAGCATCGTAGCTATACTTGGTTTCACGTTTCAGATGATCGACAGTCTTGAGCAGATTGCCATTTTGATCATAGTGATAGGTCTTGGTCTTACCTTCTTGGTCAGTTGAACTTGCGACATTGCCCATGACATCATAGGTGAATGTTTCACTGGTCTTATCTGCGTAGACCACCTTAGTCAGTTGATTGTCACTATTATAGCTGTATTGGGTAACCTCACCCAAGCTGTTTGTTAAAGTGAGGCGATTTCCTGCCTTATCGTAGGTGTAGGTCTCATTGAGATCCTGATTGTCTTTTTTGTTCACTACACGGTTGGCGGCATCGTAGCTATACTCCGTCACCAAGCCACTAGAATGCGTCTGCTTGATGAGACGATCAAGGGCATCGTATTCTTGCTTTACAGTAGTTCCGTCTGGAAGAGTCACTTCCTCCAGTTGAGCCGTTGAGGTATAGGTCATCTTAGTGACATTGCCATTGGCATCGGTGACCTGAATCGGATAGCCCAGTTCATTATAGGTGTACTGAGTCTTGCCACCCAAGGCATCTGTCAACTCTGTTAACTGTTCCATCTGGTTGTAGGCCATCGTAGTTTTATTGCCTAAACCATCTGTAATACTGGAAACTTGATTTTGACCTGTATAAGTCGTACTAGCAGTATAGCCTGCCGCATCTGTTAAGCTATTTTGATTGCCATTGGCATCATAGGTCATACTAGTACGGTGCCCCAAGGCATTGGTCGTTGCGATCAGGCGCCCTGCCTTGCTGTATTCATAAGTTGTTTCTTTTCCAAGGGCATCTGTCATGGACAGGATATTCCCCATCGCGTCCAACACATAGGAAACACTGCTACCATCTGGGTAGGTAACACCTGTCACATTTCCCGCTGCATCATAGGTATAGCTAGTAGTCTTTTTCCCTTTGGTTTCACTGAGTTTATTACCAACACTGTCATAAGTGTAGGATACTGTTTGGCCTGCTTCATCGGTGTAGGATAGCACACGACCCATGATATCATAAGTAGTTTCTGCTTTTGTGCCGATTGGGTAAGATACTGACGTTAACTTATCTGCAGCGTCATAAGTGTTTTGAGTAACTTGCCCCAGAGCATCTGTGATGGTTTTAACGGCATTGTTTCTATCATCATAAGTCAAGCTACTGCTATTGCCTGCTTCATTGGTTCGAGTAACAATGCGACCCAGTGTATCTCGAGTAACGGTAGTCGTTTGACCTGAAGCATTGGTTTCTGTTAGGAAACGACCCTTGCTATCATAGGTATAGCTTGTGGTGCGACCTTCTGCATCGGTAACGGAAAGCTGATTCCCAACACCATCATAAGTGTAGCTATAGTTCCCTCCTTCTCCATTCGAAGCACCGATTTTACGACCGAAACTATCATAGGTGAAGGTAGTCGTATTACCATTTCCTTCTGTCACAGCTGTCACTTGACCTGCCTTGTCAAAAGTATGACTCGTCCCAATACCATCAGCATCTTTTTCGCTCAGCTTGCGACCTTCTGCATCATAGGTAAAGGTCTTTGCCCCACCGAGAGGATTCGTAATGCTAGTGACTTGATTGTGTGCATTGTAGGTAAAGGTTGATACACCTCCCAAAGGATTGGTAATGCTTACTAGATTCGCACCTTGATAGGCAAAGGAAGTTGTGTGACCAGCCGCATCTGTCGTAGATAAGATACGCCCTTGCTGATCGACAGTATAGGCAATCTTAGACCCATCTGGCAATGTCGTCTGAATTAGATTTCCATTTGCATCATAACTATGGGCTGTTGATGCACCACTAAAGTCAGTAAGAGACAGAAGATGGTTCTTCTCATCATAGCTAGAAGTTTTTACTGCACCGTCAAAACGCGTTTCTGTCAAGGTATTACCATTGCTGTCATAGGTGTAGCGAGTCGTTTGACCTGCTTCATTCGTCACACTTGACAGACGGTTGTTGTCATCATACGTTTTTGAGATACTAGTTCCATCGGCATAGCGAATGCCCGTTGTACGATATTGCTCATCGTAAGTATATACGGTTTGATTGCCATTTCCATCAGTAGTGATAGTCTGACCTTCACTATAAGAGAGAGTTGAAACAGCACCTGCACCATCTGTTTGCTTGGTAACACGATTTTCCTCATCGTACTCGTTTTGGATAACCTTGGTGCCATTTCCATCGTACCAGGCTGTCATACGTCCCTTATCGTCATATTCATAACGAGTAGGAACTCCCGTCGCATCCGTATAGGTAATCAAATGACCATTCGTGTCGTATTCATAGGTCAAAGTTGAACCATTTGGGATTTGAATCGCACCTATATAGCCCTCTGAATTATAGGTGATACTATAAATCAAGCCTGTAGGGGATGTAATCTTGGTTAGCTGGTAATTTTCATTATAATCAAAGCTTGTTTTGTTACCTTTTTCATCCGTCTGACTCGTTAAGAGGCCGTGATAGTTAAAGATTTTCTCTTGATGATTGTGATCAACAATTCGGTATTCCTTAACATCATAGTCCTCTTTTTCGTCTCCGCCAAAGTCACCTTTCTTCGTTTCAACTGTTTTTACTTCGAGAGTGAGGTCATAACCGCTTGGAGCACGATAGTTATCACCATCCTTCGTAAACTTAAGAATCGAACCATCTGTACGAGTATAGTAAAGATTTTGGTCTTCATCGCTCGATAACTGCTCATTAAAGGCAAATGACCAACCACGACCAAAGAGACTATTGATGCCTGCTGCTTTAGAGTTATAGGCGCGAGTAATTTCAAACTTCCCGTCAACATCTGTGATAGAAACATCTGTTCGATCTAGGTAGAAATTCCCCGTGTTTAGATTGATAGGTTCAAATCCAAACTCACAGTGAAGACCTCGACCCATTAAAAGCCTGTCTATTTCTGCCTTTGTATTAGATGTTAATGCTGGTGGATTATAAGGTTTATCAGCATTCTTTCTTGGATTGCGAATAAAAAGGGTATTATTTTTTACAACCATCATATCTTGGATACGATTATCGTAAGCAAGTTGATTCAGTGGTACTCCATAGTAAGCCGCAATCTTTGGAAGGGTATCAAACTGAGTAACTTTGTAAATCAAGAAAGTATCACTTGATTTTTTACCACTGGTCTGACCATCTTTTTTACTCTCTGCGTCAATCGTATAAACCTTGTTTAGTTCAGGTTCTGTGAAAGGCACCTGAGTCTGCCAGTTTGAGAGCTTGTCTTTATATTTAGTTGTTCCTTTTTCAAAGGCTGCATCAAAGGAACTACTATCAGGGTATTTGTAAGAAAAACTTGCAGAACTTTGCCCCTTGTAGTCTTTAGCAGTGTCACTAAGGTTATAATCAACCTGAGCACCTGGTGTTGTCAGACCATCCGCAAAGACTCCCTGAAATTGCAGTTTCCCTTTCTTATCTGTCTTCACCATGGTCCGAAGATTGATGGTAGTGTTCCCGATTGGATAATTGACATCAACCGGATCTGGAACAGACCAATTAATCGTCAAACTCGGAGCCTTATCTGGGGTAAACCCAATCTGTCCTGCATTATCTGCAGTAGCTTCAGTTGTATAGAAGGCACCACCATCTGAACCTTCGTCGGTTGCAGCTACAACTAGACCATAGTTTGGTTCCAAACCTTGAACCCATGCATTTACAGTCTCGCGGATATCAAAGTTATGCATCCCAATCTTTTTACCACTGGTCGCATTCTTTCCTGCGATTTCCATATCAAGCCCCACAGAAGTATCCCATGTAAGGGTATTGATATCAAAATCTTGCTTCAAGCGATATGCTGCAAACTGGGTTGATTGAGAATCTGGAGCCGTATATTCATAGATATTTAGACTTGCACTATCGATACGTGCTTCCTTAGGGATACTCTTTTGAAAATCGTAGTTAATCTTAAAGTACATTCTCGCGCGACCGATATCACGAACACCTGGAATACCAGCCATCCCCATCATCTCAGCTGTCATATACCCAACATATCCATAGGCATATCCTTGGTACTGCCCATGTACAGATGAAGTCACAACATCAAGGATTTTTTCTCTTGGAACCGTTACAGTCGGGTCGATCCGAACAGGATACTTACGGTCTGAAGCAGACAGCCACTCTTTACTAGCTGTGACGGTAACTTCATGTCGCCCATTCCCTTTTTTCAAGCCAAGGGTTATGACATTACTAGTAGCACCGGCACTATCCACCATCATTGGGGCAGTTAGTACAAAGAGGAGCTTCGTTTTGCCCTTTTCACGAACAAGGATTTGATTGTCTTTCAAAGAAACATCATACTTAGATGCATCTAAACCATAAGTAAAAGAGTTCTTCCCACCCCACTCTGCTAAGATAATCTCTTCTTTGACCCCATTAGATTGTACCGTATATTGCACATCTGTTTTGCCATCAACGTTATTGTATAAGATGGCATTCTTTTCGACAGTTGCCTGATCATACGTTTTATCAAGCGGATACAGGGAAATTTTGTCATCCTTGTGTGTAATATCAATAGGGGTTTCTTCTTTGACTTCGCTCGGAAGAACTACGCCTACTGGAGATTCTTTAGGTAGATAATAGTGTTTCCCATTGGCATGATAAGAATAGAGAGATAAGTCAACAGGAACTTCTACCCCTTCTTGATCAATATAGGTTTTAATATCACTTCCAATATGCGTCCCAAAGTGAGTTTCATCCACTCGAAACAGTTGTTCTTGCCCACTAACCGCTACTGGTTCTCCATATTGTTTCTTTAGTTCTGCCTCTGCCTTACTCTCTTCGTTGACCACCTTTGGTTGTTGTAGGGCATCTCCACCATCTTTTGCTGGTTTTGAGGCGTCAGCACTCGTCGAATGTTCCGTATTCGCATTCTCAGAACCTACAGTCTGGCTACTCGCCTCTGTAACAGCTTTTTTATAAGCGGCCTCCGCCTGACCTTGTTTGATTGCATGGCTTATTTCTTCTGCATAAATAAGCGGGGTATTAGAAATAAATAAACTCAGCAATAATAACCACTGTATGGTCTTACGAAGTCTTTTCATCATCATTCTCCTTTGTAAGATAAATAAAATAATAAAGTGTAAAAATTAAAATAAGAGCATCACCGATGGATAAAACGAAAGAACCTAGTATTGGGAACCAAACAGCGATAGCTAAACAAAAGGCAACAAGAAGCATGGATACCAGAACAGGTAGTCGCAATTGATCTACCCTACTTTTAATTGGTAAAGCTTTGTAAATACTAACCAGACTATAGGATAAGATTACTTTAAGAAAAGTTTGTATAATGCTAGTAAAAGCCCAGATCGCAATCTTGACATGATCATACTCCAAACTCGTATTATCGTATAAAATTTGACCCAAGCCTCCGATGAGGATGCCACATAAAATCGCACTAAACAAGTAAATCAGAATAGTGTGATTTAAACGTTTATCTGATCGATACTGCCTATAAAACCAGATTGTTATTGGAAAAATAAGAACTGTTCCTATCATTAAAAATAGTAGGCTGAGTAAGGTCAGAATGAGTGATAAACCTTCCTCGACTACCACAGGGGAAATCGCACCTGTAAATAGAAGGCGTTGCCCCACTCCTAAAAACAGTAAACCAGTAGCTAGTCTCCAAAACCTTGAGAGTCTTAATATTTTCATTATTTACTTGTCCTTTCTTTAACACTTTTTAAACGAGCAGTAACCACAAATCGTTGATCATTTCCAGCAACATCACAGGTTGACAAGATTAAAAATCAATCTTTTTGAGGGTCAGTAACTATCTGGCGATAGAATCCCCCATAGTCTGACGTTCTTATCTGTAATGTATCTAAATAATATCGGAGACCTTCTCGACTTCCTAATTTAAATGTATGAAAAAGATGATCATCTGTATAAGAATGGGCTGCCAGCACCTCATATTCAAAATGTTGAGTCAACGTGTCAATTTTGATGCTCTCATGCTTGTTAAAAAAAGCTGGTTTCGCAAAATAATCTAAAGACCCGAACATAGAATCATCTAGCATAGCATGACCATAAATAATAGTGACAGGATCTTCAAATGTTTTTTTGTTAACCAGCTCTGTGAATATGGCTCCATAATAGGTCTCTTCACCATCTATATCGTGAGATAGGTAATAGGTATCATCCCTTGAATGTTGAGCGACTGGATAGTCAATTCGAGTCCCTTCGACTGTTAGCCAAGCAAAGACATCTGGATTCTGATGAAACCTCGTCTCTATTGCATTTTGAGAATGCTTCTCTACAGCTTTCTGTTCGAATCCATCCAAGATCTTTAGACCTAAAAATAAAACTGCAACCATTGCAATTAATGATAAACTAAACCTTAAAATTTTCATGTAATCGCTCCCATACTATCGTTATATCAGACCCCTATAACCCTTGTAAATACATTGTCCCTTTAAATTATACTTTTATTAAAATATTTTGATAATCATATACATGTATACCGCTTCTTTACCTGTTTGATTGCTACTTTTTAACAGAAAAGAGGAGCCCTCTCCAAATGAGAGTGGGTTCCTCTTTTAATGACTGTTTGAGCTGACTCTAATTTTTTCCTAAACTCTCTTGTGATAGAAGACTCCTTGAACCTGTAAAGCTCCAATTCTTACATTTTCTATAGAAAAATCGAGTTCTAAAATCGTTTTTAATTGAGAAGAATCCCTAGATATTTCATGATCTAGATAGTCACAATGTGCGATTCCTTCCCCTTATTTCGCTACATATTTATATGATTCCATGAAATCTTTCGAAATGATATATTTCATAAATATAAATGTAATCCCAATGGCTGTTGGAGAAATTGCCTTTCGTAATCTTAAAAAATAATGGTGTGAATTTGGTGTGAAAGGTGGTGTGAATTTTGCTAAAAATCATCAAAAAAACACCCCATGGTGTGAACCATGAAGTGTTTCGAAACGTTGATATAATCGTATTGATTAACGTTTTGAGAATTGTGATGCTTTACGAGCTTTCTTAAGACCTGGCTTCTTACGCTCAACTTTACGTGAGTCACGTGTAAGAAGTCCTGCGCGTTTCAATGAATCGCGGAAGTCTGGGTCTACTTGAAGAAGGGCACGAGCGATACCGTGACGGATAGCTCCTGATTGACCAGCGTATCCACCACCTACAACGTTAACGAAAACGTCGTATGAACCTACAGTTGAAGTAACTGCGAATGGTTGGTTGATAACGAGACGAAGGTCAGCGTGTGGGATGTACTCTTCAACATCTTTTTTGTTAACAGTGATTTTACCAGTTCCTGGAACAAGGCGAACGCGTGCAACAGCGTTTTTACGACGTCCAGTACCTGCATATTGTGCTTGTGACATACTTTATTGTTCCTTTCCTTAGATAAGTCCTGAAATATCAAGAACTTCTGGTTGTTGTGCAGCGTGAGTGTGCTCAGCTCCAACGAATACTTTCAATTTCATACCTTGAGCACGGCCAAGAGTATTGTGTGGAAGCATACCTTTAACTGATTTTTCAATCAAACGTACTGCATTTTTAGAACGAAGTTCACCTGCAGAGATTTGTTTCAATCCACCTGGGTGGTTTGAGTGAGTGTAGTAGATCTTATCAGTTGCTTTTTTACCAGTCAATTTAACTTTTTCAGCATTGATAACGATTACGAAGTCACCTGTATCAGTGTGTGGTGTGAATGTTGGTTTGTTTTTTCCGCGAAGTACTCTAGCAACAACTGCTGAAAGGCGTCCAAGAGGTACATCAGTTGCGTCAACAACGTACCATTTGCGTTCTACTTGGCCTGGTTTAGCCATGAATGTAGTTTTGTTCATGATTTCTCCTATATGAATATCGTTTTTGTTTACAGGGCGGATGTTCCGGTCCGCGGGGTATTTGAAAGGTTCCGGGGCCTTACAAATGGGGTAAACAATACCGTCTACTATCATACCAAATTTTACTACTAAAAGTCAATAGATATGAAAAATAATTTTCCCGGTTTGACCTTTAAAATATCACAAAAACCTCGTAAAAACGAGGTTTCTATTGCTATTTGTAAGCTAAGGCACGTTTGAAGCTTTTCCATAGACCTAAGTCATCTGTCTGAAGGACTAGGCTGGCATACATGCGTCCGATAAAGGCTGTTGCAGTCACTGCAAAAACGACTGTAATCCCTAGTGAAATCCAAGCTTCTAAATCACTTGCATAACCATTGATGGCTCTAAATGGCATAAAGAAGGTTGAAATAAAGGGAATATAAGACCCAATTTTCAAAACCAAATTGTCTCCTGCAGCACCTAGAGAAGTCACACCGACAAATCCTGCGATAATCAAGATCATCAATGGCGACAAGGCCTTTCCTGAATCCTCAGGGCGAGAAACCATAGAGCCTAGAAAGGCTGCTAAAACAACGTACATAAAGAGGCTAACCAAGACAAACAATAAGGTATTGAGCGAGAAGGCCTCTCCTATATGGTTTAAAATACCAGATTGTGCCAAGATTGGTAGGTCTTTAAAGAGCAGAATGGCAGCCAGTCCACCCACGACGTAAATGCCAATATGAGTCAAAATCACAAGAAGTAGAGCCAGCATACGAGCGTAGAAATAATGACTTGCTCGGATACTAGAGAAGACCACCTCCATGATTTTGGTTCCTTTCTCGCTAGCTACTTCCTGAGCAGTGACACTAGCATAGGTAATCAAAATCATATAAAGGAAGAAACCAAGCCCTGCGGCCGCAATGGTTTGGACCATCTTTTTGTTTTCCTTAGATTCGTCAATCTTCTCAGTAAAGTCAACAGTTTGAGCCAGGCGTTTTTCCTGCTCTTGGGACAAATTAGCCGCCGAGCGATTGAGTTGGTATTGCAGTTCGTTGAGCTTATTGGTTACTGCTAGCTTGATGCCTGTTTCAAGTGAAGTTTCACCATGGTAAACGGCTTTGATGACACTATCCTCTTGATCAATGGATAGGTAACCCTTGATTTTTTCATCCTTGATAGCAGCTTGGGCACTAGCTTCATCCTTATAATCAAAGTTGATACCATTGGTACCCTTGAGCCCTTCTTCCACAGATGGTACAGTTGTTACTACTGCTATCTTGCTATTCTTGGCCATAGAAGACCCTTGGAGAAAGCCGATTCCTACAGATAAGGCTAAAAAGAGGAACGGCGAAATCACCATAAAGAAGAAACTCCATGACTTAACATGTCGAAGATAGGTTTCCTTCATTACAACCCACATATTTCTCATACTTCCACCCCTGATTCTAGTTTAAAGATTTCATCGATTGTTGGAGCTTGTTGGTCAAAGGTCGCGATGTATTGACCTTGAGTGAGGATTGGGAAGAGTTCCCTTCCAGCGCTCTCATCATCTAGGATCAATTTCCAACTGCCTTGCTTGGTCAAGCTCACCTGTTTGACATGAGGAAGATTTTCCAATTCTTCCTTGCTTCGTTCACTTGAAACAAAGAGACGCGTTTTCCCGTATTGATTGCGAACTTCTTGGACCGGTCCATGCAAGACTACACGCCCATCTCGAATCATGAGAATATCATCGCAAAGCTCCTCGACATTGGTCATGACATGGTCTGAAAAGATAATGGTCGCACCACGCTCTTTTTCTTTTAAGATGACCTGCTTGAGCAGTTCAGTATTGACTGGATCCAGTCCACTAAAAGGCTCATCCAGGATAATCAAGTCTGGTTCATGGATTAGAGTAATAATCAGTTGGATTTTCTGCTGATTCCCTTTTGAGAGACTCTTGATTTTGTCGGTCAACTTGCCCTTCACTTCCAATTTTTCCATCCATTGAGGGAGTTTTTCCTTGACCTCCTTGGCATCCATGCCTTTCAGAGTCGCCAAGTAGCGAACTTGTTCAAGGACTGTCAGCTTGGGCATGAGGCTGCGTTCCTCAGGCAGATAGCCAATCCGAGCATAGGTTTCCTGACGAATCTCCTGCCCATCCAGACTGATCTCTCCTTGATACTCTAAAAATTTCAACATACTGTGGAAAATCGTTGTTTTCCCAGCACCATTTTTTCCGACCAGCCCTAGAATTCGTCCTGGACTTGCCTGAAAATCGACACCAAACAAGACTTGCTTGGAACCGAAACTTTTCTCTAGATTTCTTACTTCTAGCATCTTCCACCTCCGAAATATGTTGCACTTATTATACTCCTTTTTGACAGCCTTTACAATAATTCGTATCCATTTTTATCGAGATTTTTATAGTAAAAACCTGCCAAATTTAAGGTTTTTTAAGCGCTCCAGTGATAGCTTTAGTTTAACCCATTAAAGACTATCCAGGAGGATTTTTTCCTCAACTGTCGCTTTTTATTCCTGAATGGGCATTTTAAGAATTTAAAAACCCACCCCGAAGGATGGATTGAAAATTTAACGCACTTCTGCATGGACTTTTTCTTCGAGAGAAGTTTGGATTTTTTCCATGTAACGTGCGACTTCTTCGTCCGTTAAGCTATCTTCTGGATTTTGGAAGGTTAGGCTATAAGCCATTGACTTCATACCAACTCCCAGTTTCTCACCTGAGAAGACGTCAAAGAGTTTGATATCTGTCAATCGTTTCACGCCGGCAGCTTGGATTGCATCTACAACTTCTTGATGGCTAATTTCTGCCTTGAGAAGAAGGGCAATATCACGGCTAACTGCTGGGAATTTCGTGATTTCCACAAATGGAGTAGCCGGTTGGAGGGCAGCTTCGATGGCTGAAAGGTTAAGTTCAGCTACATAAGTTTCTGGGATATCGTAAGCCTTGGCAGTGACTGGATGCACTTGGCCAAGGAAACCAAGAACTTGGTCACCGAGTGAGATTACGGCTGTACGTCCCGGGTGAAGACTAGCGATTTCAGCTGTTGCTGTGTAGGTCACTTGGAGTCCCAAACGAGCAAAGAGGGCTTCAAGGATTCCCTTAGCATAGAAGAAATCAACTGGAACTGCTGTTGTTTGGAAGTCTTTTTCTGCAACCAAGCCTGTCAAAGCAAGGGCAAAGCTGTTGATCTCGTTTGGTAGGTCTTCTTTGGGATTGCCTGTTTGTTCAAAAACTTTTCCAATCTCGTAAAGAGCCAAGTTTTTGTTCTTACGAGCTACGTTGTAGGCTACCGTATCCAAAATACCTGAGATCATATTTTGGCGGAGAACTGAACGTTCCACAGTCATTGACCACATGAGTTCTGTAAGGTTAGTTGGTTGAGCTGTAAACTCAACTGCTTTTTCAGGAGTAGTCAAAGCGTAGGTGATGATTTCTGTCAAACCCGCTCCTTCAGCGATGGTACGAACTTGGCGACGAAGCTTTTGTGTAACTGTTAATTCACCGGCTGTCCCATCATCTTTTGGAAGACTGGTTGGCAAGCGGTCATAACCATAGATACGAGCAATTTCTTCAAAGAGGTCTGCCTCGATAGTGATATCCCAACGACGACGTGGAACGCTAACTGTGAAGGCTTCTGCATTTCCAGAAAGACCAAAGCCAAGACGACGGAAGACATCTTCTATATCAGCATAGGAAAGTTCTGTACCAAGGACACGGTTAACGTCAGCAAGAGTAGAAGAAACTTCTACGTCTGATGTGTCAAGTTCCCCAGCTGAAACGATGCCCTTACGCACCGTCGCACCTGCAAGTTCCGCAATCATACTTGCTGCTGCATCAAGGGCTTCATTGACTGTTGCCACATTGATGCCTTTTTCAAAGCGAGAAGATGACTCAGAACGAAGATTCAAGCGACCGCTAGTCTTACGGATAGATTTGCCATTGAAAACAGCAGCTTCAAGGACGACACGACTAGAATTTTCAGAGATTTCTGTTGCTTGACCGCCCATGACACCTGCAAGAGCTACTGGTTTGTCAGCCACAGTGATGACTAAGTCATTTGTTTCCAAGTCACGTTCTTCACCGTCCAAGGTCACCAATTTTTCACCAGCACGCGCTTCACGCACACGGATGTCAGTCCCTTCAAAGGTATCCAAGTCAAAGGCATGCATCGGTTGACCAAAGTAGAGCAGGATGTAGTTGGTTACGTCTACTACGTTATTGATGGGACGGATACCTTCGTTCATAAGAAGGTTTTGCAACCATTGTGGACTTGGTGCGATGGTCACATTGTCCAAGATACGAGCTGCATAGTAAGGAGCCTTGTCTGTGTCAATATTGACAGAAAGAGCATCTGCTGCTACTTCGTTTGTTTCTGTTAGAGTAAATTCTTTAAAGTTAACTGCCTTGTCATAGATGGCTGCCACTTCGTGAGCAACCCCACGCATAGAAAGGGCATCCGCACGGTTTGGTGTGATAGAAAGTTCGATGATTTCATCATCCAAGTCTAGGTAAGAAAAGACTTCCTCACCTGGAACAGCATCTTCTGGCAAGATTTGGATGCCATCTGCGAATTCCTTTGGTACAACGGAGTCAGAAATGCCCAACTCACCCAGTGAACAAATCATTCCGAGAGACTCAAGACCACGAATTTTTCCTTTTTTAATCTTGTAGTTGTCAGCGATGCGAGCTCCTGGAAGAGCCACCATGACCTTGATACCAGCACGCACATTTGGGGCACCACAGACGATTTGACGGGCTTCTTCTTCGCCAACGTTAACCTGACAAACATGGAGGTGAGTTTCTGGCACATCTTCGCAAGACAAGACCTCACCGACGACAATTTTTGAGAGACCGGCAGCTGGTGATTCAACACCCTCTACCTCTATCCCTGTGGTTGACATTTTTTCAGCCAACTCTTGTGATGGCACATCAATGTCCACCAACTCTTTTAACCATTTATAAGATACTAACATAATTCTGATTCTAAGATCCCACCAAATAAGATCTTTTCAATTCCTTTCTTTTTCTTCGAGTCAGTCATTTCTATTTCTAAACTATGTAAAAACGAGAGCGACTGTATAGGACTGTGTTTCAGGTTTCAATCTTATTTAAACTGTTCTGAGAAGCGGACATCCCCTTGGTAGAATCCACGGATATCGTTGATTCCGTAACGGAGCATTGCTACACGCTCTTGACCAAGACCAAAGGCAAAACCAGAGTAAACCGTTGCATCAATACCACTCATCTCAAGGACACGTGGGTGAACCATACCGGCACCCATGATTTCGATCCAACCTGTTTTCTTACATACGTTACAGCCGTCTCCGCCACACTTGAAGCAGGAAACATCCACCTCAACAGATGGCTCTGTGAATGGGAAGTAAGATGGACGCAGACGGATCTGACGCTCTTCCCCAAACATTTTTTGAACGATCAGTTGAAGCGTTCCTTGAAGATCCGCCATAGAAATGTTTTTCCCAACAACCAAGCCTTCGATTTGGTGGAATTGGTGACTGTGGGTCGCATCGTCTGTATCACGACGGAAAACACGCCCTGGTGAGATCATTTTCAAAGGACCTTTTGAAAAATCATGAGCATCCATAGCACGCGCCTGAACTGGAGACGTGTGGGTACGGAGTAAGATTTCTTCTGTGATATAGAAAGTGTCCTGCATATCACGGGCTGGGTGGTCTTTTGGAAGGTTCATCCGCTCAAAGTTGTAGTAGTCTTTTTCAACTTCAAAACCATCCACGACTTGGTAACCCATACCGATGAAAATATCTTCGATTTCCTCACTGGTTTGTGTGAGAACGTGACGGTGACCAGTCGCAACTGGACGACCTGGAAGGGTTACATCGATACTCTCACTGGCAAGTTGTGCTTCAACTTTCTTTTCTTCCAAGAGCTTTGCCGTTTCTTCGAAGGCAGCTGTCAAGACATCACGAGCTTCATTGACGTGTTTTCCGATGATTGGACGCATCTCAGCAGAGACATCCTTCATCCCTTTAAGAATTTCGGTAAGCGAACCTTTTTTACCTAGGACAGAGACACGCAAGTCTTGCATCTCCTTTTCATTTTCAGCAGTAATCTGCTTCAAGCTAGCCAGCGTTTCTTCGCGAAGCGCTTTTAATTGTTCTTCAATAGTTGACATAATTCCTCCATCAGTCTCTCATAAGATAAAAAGAAAACCACATGCAAAAACTCCACTCGGAGCGTTGACACGCGGTACCATCCGTTTTCATCTGACAAGTCAGACCTTCATTTCTAAATCCATGCGCAAGTGAATTCACCCAGCTTTCATATAGAGAGCTTGCAGTCACGGCTCTCCTCCCTGATATACTTCCCTTGAGTTACTAGTCTTGCGGATTCCTATTCAATTACTACTTAGTTTATCAGATTTTTACCATTCTTGCAAGACCTATCTCACTTCTGTTTACCTTTAAATCGCCATTGGAATCGAAGCTTGTCATAGAAGGGAAATTCGATAAACAAGACTCCCAAGCCCACACAGAGACTGGCAAGGACGTCTGATGGATAGTGAACTCCCAGATAGACCCTTGACACCAGTACACTTACTAGGTAGAGACCTAGCACGATTTGCACGATTTTTCTCCAGACTGAATCTTTCATTCGTTGGCTGAGGATGACAATCAGAGTGCCTACCATCAAGGTTACAGCCAGAGAATGCCCGCTTGGGAAGGAAAATCCCTTCTCCTCTACCAAGTGTAAGATAGCTGGTCGTGGGCGCTGGTAAATATTTTTAAAGGTCACAATCAAAAGACCGGCTAAGGCTAGATTGCCCGCCATGAAGTAGCTTTCTATCTTCCACTGCTTACGATAAAAGATCAAGGTTGCGATGGCAACCCAGGTGATAATCACTGGGATATCAATCAAATGCGTAAGGGCACGGAACAAATCTGTCAAATAATCTGGCAAGTCCCCACGAAGAGCAGTCTGAATCGGTTGATCAAAACCGACCAGCATTTCGGGGTAAAACTTGACCATATAGCCAAGAAGGACGAAAAGTAAAAGGGCAAAACTGCCCTTCATTAAAAATGTTTGTTTATCTCTCATAATGTTTTAAGGTTGGTTTCAAGAGGACGTATAACAACCAGAATGAAACGGCAAAGATGATACCTTCAATCAAGTTAAAAGGTAATACCATAGTCATTAGGTAGTTGGAAAGTCCCATAATTTTTCCAATATCAAAGTTGGCAAACTTCGCGTACAAAGGAACAGCATAGACATAGTTGAGAACCAACATAGCGGCAGTCAAGCCGACAGTTCCCGCTAGAGATGCTAGTAGGAAACGAAGGGTGCTGCGTTCCTTTTTCCAAATCAAACCAAAAGCGATAACAAAAACTCCCAAGGCTACGATATTCATTGGCAAGCCAATGTAAGTATTCACTCCCTGGCTATTGAGAAGCAACTTCAAGAGTGATCGCAGCAAGAGAATCCCGAGAGCAGCAGGCAAGTCCATGACCACCAAGCCCACAAGGACTGGCAAGATACTAAACTCGATCTTGAGGAAGGTCGCCGCTGGTAAGAGCGGAAAGTCAAAGTACATCAGCACAAATGAAATGGCTGATAAAATCGCAATGGTCGAAAGTCGACGTGTGTTTGTCATAACAGGTTCCTCCAATTTTCTATAAAATCAGAAGAAGTTGGAAAGGATCCCTCTATCTATTCTCACTTTTTATATCCCAAAAGTTCCCCCTCACTCTTTTGAGCAAGCGGTTGCAATTTATCTATAAACTCATCCGAACAGACAAAGCTATTCTTTCGTCTTCTCCCATCCAGACTATACTGTCGGTTGTGGAATCGCACCACATCAGCTTGCGCTCGCGGACTTCTTTAAGGGAAGGAAATAGATGTTTTTCTTTTAGACTAGGCGACAAGCTGTAGGCATAACTTACAGTTAGGCAAAACTTGTCAACAAAGTTTTAAAGGAAAAATTTTTCCTAATGATACTCAATGAAAATCAAAGAACAAACTAGGAAGCTAGCCGCAGGCTGTACTTGAGTACGGAAAGGCGAAGCTGACGTGGTTTGAATTGGATTTTCGAAGAGTATTAAAGTCACCGCCGGTCGGGAATTACACCCAGCCCTGAAGACCCTTTAATCATAACAAAAAACGCTTGCAAGTGCAAGCATTTTGTTTATTTCAATTTATCCGCTTCATAGGTGTGAACGAGTTCTAAACCAGCAAAATGTTGTTGACGAAGGGCTTCATAGACAATCATACAGACGGTATTAGACACATTGAGGCTACGAACATGCTCATCATTCATAGGAATACGGAGAGCTTTCTCTGGATGTTCACGCATAAAGTCCTCTGGCAATCCCTTATCCTCACGTCCGAAGAGAAAATACTGGTCTTCGTCAGTCGATAAATCCACCTCAGAATACACTTTCTCAGCAAATTTCGAAATCAGATAGACTTGTCCTTTCATCTGAGACATAAAGTCTGCCAAGTTATCATAAAAATGAATCTCTAACTTATCCCAATAATCCAAACCTGCTCGCTTCATCTTCCGGTCATCAATGGGGAAACCCATCGGTTTGATGATGTGGAGGGGAGAATTGGTCGCGGCGCAAGTACGCGCAATATTGCCAGTATTTTGTGGAATCTGAGGTTCAAATAAAACAATGTGATTTGTCATAATTGGCTTCCTTTTATCATTGCAAAAAAATAGCCACACTGCCCGGAGTCAAGCTCAGCAAACAGCGTGGTTAAGGCGTCGTTAACTTACCTCACAACAGGTTTGAAGTAAATCAGCGAAACTACTTTCTTAGTATAACACTTTCAGAACCAATGTCAATAGAAACGACTTGAATTTTTTACTTTTTTTAATGATATTTTCATACTCGGACATTCACTTTCAGAATAGCCTTATTAAGAGAGTGAAATCACTTCATCCGAGAGACATTTTTATAGAAGATAAGCATATTTATCTTCAAAAACGTGAAAAAGTTCTTTCTTCCCGCAAAAATCGGCTTGGCAAGTGCATTTTTTGTTAAAAAAGGGTATGATAGTTACATCATGAAAAAGTAGGTTTTTATATGAAAATTGTCCTTGTTGGTGGAGGGAAAGTTGGTTTTGCCCTCTGTCGTTCACTAGTTGCGGAAAACCATGATGTTGTCCTCATCGAGCAAAATGAAGCTGTACTGAACCATATTGTCAGTCGCTTTGACATTATGGGCCTCCTTGGAAATGGTGCCGACTTTACTATCTTAGAGCAAGCCGGTGTTCAAGAGTGTGATATCTTTATCGCACTAACCGAACACGATGAAGTGAACATGATTTCAGCAGTTCTTGCCAAAAAAATGGGCGCTAAAGAAACCATCGTTCGGGTTCGAAATCCAGAGTACTCCAACTCCTATTTTAAGGAAAAAAACATTCTTGGATTTTCTCTCATTGTCAATCCTGAGCTTCTAGCTGCCCGTGCTATTGGGAATATTGTCGACTTCCCAAGTGCCCTTTCAGTCGAACGTTTCGCTGGAGGTCGAGTTAGCTTGATGGAGTTTGTTGTCAAAGATGCTAGCGGTCTTTGCCAAATGCCCATTTCAGAATTTCGGAAAAAATTTGATGTGATTGTGTGTGCTTTGGAGCGCAATCATGAGTTGATCATTCCAGGTGGTGAAATGACCCTTCAAGATAAGGATCGCATCTTTGTTACAGGAAATCGGGTCGATATGATGCGCCTGCACAATCATTTTAAAGCTCGGACTGTTAAGAGCTTTCTGATTATCGGAGCAGGAAAAATTGCCTACTATCTCGTCGGTATCTTGAAAGACAGCCGAATTGACACCAAGGTTATCGAAATCAATCCTGAAAGAGCCCGTTTCTTTAGTGAAAAATTCCCAAATCTCTATATCGTTCAGGGAGATGGGACAGCCAAAGATATCTTACTAGAAGAAAGTGCTCCTCACTACGATGCGGTCGCAACCTTAACTGGGGTGGACGAAGAAAACATTATCACCTCCATGTTCCTTGACCGTGTTGGCGTCCAGAAAAACATCACCAAAGTCAACCGGACCAGTCTCCTAGAAATTATCCATGCACCTGATTTTTCAAGTATCATCACCCCAAAAATCATCGCAGTGGATACCATTATGCACTTTATCCGAGGTCGTGTTAATGCCCAATACTCAGACCTTCAAGCCATGCACCATCTTGCAAACGGCCAGATTGAAACCCTACAATTCCATATCAAGGAAGCTAATAAAATGACTGCCAAGCCTCTTTCTCATCTGAAATTGAAGAAGGGTATTCTCATCGCAGCCATTATTCGGAAAGGAAAAACAATCTTCCCGACCGGAGAGGATACGCTGGAGGTCGGAGACCAATTACTGGTAACCACCCTGCTACCAAACATCACCAAAATTTATGATTTGATTGAGAGGTAAAAAATGAATAAAAGTATGATTCGTTACCTCCTCTCAAAACTTCTCTTGATTGAGGCTGTTCTTCTCCTAGTCCCTGTTAGTGTAGCGATCTATTACCAAGAATCCAGTCAAGTATTTATCGCTCTCTTTTCTACGATTGGAATTTTAGTCCTTCTTGGTGGTCTAGGTGTTTTACGGAAACCTAAAAATCAACGGATTTACGCCAAGGAGGGAGTCTTAATCGTTGCCCTCTGTTGGATTCTCTGGTCTTTCTTTGGTGGCTTACCCTTTGTCTTTTCAGGACAAATTCCCAGCATCATCGATGCATTTTTCGAGATTAGCTCTGGTTTTACAACGACTGGTGCTACTATCCTAACAGATGTTTCCGTTCTCACTCGTTCCCTCCTCTTCTGGAGAAGTTTCACCCACTTGATCGGAGGGATGGGAGTACTCGTCTTTGCACTTGCCATTATGGACAATGCCAAGAATAGCCACTTGGAGGTGATGAAGGCTGAGGTCCCTGGACCTGTCTTTGGTAAGGTCGTATCCAAGCTAAAAAACACTGCTCAGATCCTCTATCTGCTTTATCTGGCTCTCTTCTCCCTTTTTGTGGTTATCTACTACCTAGCAGGCATGCCTCTCTATGATAGTTTTGTCATCGCTATGGGAACAGCTGGTACAGGAGGATTCACCGTCTACAACGATGGAATTGCCCACTATGGTAGCTCACTCATCACCTATCTAGTTAGTATCGGAGTTCTGGTTTTTGGGGTTAACTTTAATCTCTACTACTACCTCATGCTCCGTCGGGTCAAGGCCTTCTTTGGAGATGAAGAACTGCGGGCTTATGTGATTATTGTCCTAGTGTCTACAGGCTTGATTACCCTCAACACCCTCCACCTTTACCAAGGTGTCTCTAAGAGTTTTGAGATGGCTCTCTTCCAAGTATCCAATATCATCACGACAACAGGTTTTGGTTACGGAGATATTACCAACTGGCCCCTCTTCTCCCAATTTATCCTCCTCTTCCTCATGGGAATCGGTGGCTCAGCTGGCTCAACTGCTGGTGGGCTCAAAGTGATCAGAGGACTCATTCTCTCAAAAATCGCAAAAAATCAGATTTTGTCTATCCTATCCCCTCACCGTGTCTTGACTCTGCATGTCAATAAAACAGTGATTGATAAGGATACCCAGCACAAGATTCTTAAGTATTTTGTGATCTATGCTATGATTTTATTGTCGCTCATCTTCATCATCAGCCTAGACAGCAATGATTTTCTAGTCGTGACCAGTGCGGTCTTCAGCTGTTTTAACAATATCGGACCAATTCTAGGTACAACATCTAGCTTTGCCATCTTCAGTCCCATCTCTAAAATCCTGCTCTCTTTTGCAATGATTGCAGGTCGCTTAGAGATTTACCCGATTTTGCTACTCTTTATGAAACGTACCTGGTCTAAACGCTAATTACAGTACAATCCCCCTTTTACAAGCAAGTAAAAGGGGATTTTTTCTATTAAAAATGAGAAGACCTTTTGGTCCTCTCCGAATCTAATTATTTTTTAAGAGCTTTCTTGTAACGAGCAAGTTCTGCTTGATTGGCCCAAACATAGTGACCTGGACGGATTTCCACCATAGATGGCTTGTCTGTCTCATAGTCATGTTGGTCAGGATCGTAAACTTTCAAGACTTTCTTGCGTTCCAAGATTGGATCTGGAATCGGTACCGCAGATAGAAGCGCCTGAGTATATGGGTGGACAGGATTGTTAAACAACTCCTTTGTCTCCGCCACTTCGACGATAACTCCCTTATAGATAACCGCGATACGATCTGAGATAAAGCGAACAACTGACAAGTCATGCGCGATAAAGAGATAAGTCAAGCCCAACTCTTTTTGGAACTTCTTGAGCAAGTTCAAAACTTGCGCACGAACAGATACGTCCAAGGCAGAGATTGGCTCATCCGCAATAACGAAATCAGGCTCCATCACAAGGGCACGGGCAATCCCGATACGCTGACGTTGACCACCAGAAAACTCGTGTGGATAACGGGTCAAGTGTTCTTTCAAAAGTCCAACTTCATGAATCATCTTTTGAACTTTTTCTTTTCGATCTTCTTCGTCTTTGAACAAGTGGTAGTTGTAAAGACCTTCAGAGATGATATAGTCAACTGTCGCACGCTCATTCAAGCTGGCTGCAGGGTCCTGGAAAATCATCTGGATACGACGAATCAAGTCTGAGGATTCCTTATGAGATTTTTTCCCATTAATTTTCTGGCCATCAAAGATAATCTCTCCTTTACTGGTATTATTTAAACCAATAATGGCACGACCAATCGTTGTTTTCCCACTACCAGACTCACCTACAAGAGAGAAAGTTTCTCCCTTGTTGATAAAGAAGTTGGCGTTTTTAACCGCGACAAACTTCTTACTTCCTTCACCGAAGGAAATTTCTAAATCTTTAATTTCTACTAATTTTTCAGACATTTCCTTCCTCCTAGTCTTCTAGATGAGCAAAGCCCATTTTATCACGAATCTTGTCATGCAAATCTGCAATAACCCCAGGTTTTTCAACTTTAGGAGCATTCTCATGGAGCAACCAAGTCTTAGCCCAGTGAGTATCAGTGACTGAAAACTGAGGTGCTTTCTGTTCAAAGTCAATTTGCATCGCATAATCTGAACGAAGGGCAAAGGCATCACCTTTCAACTCAGAATAAAGAGACGGTGGTGTTCCTGGGATAGAGTACAATTCCCCTTTATCATCAGCAAGCTGTGGCAAGCTAGACAAGAGACTCCAAGTATATGGATGACGTGGATCATAGAAGACTTCCTCAACAGTTCCGTATTCTACAATTTCACCAGCATACATAACTGCTACCTTATCCGCAATACTTGCTACCACACCAAGGTCATGGGTGATAAAGATAATGGTAAAGTGGTACTCATTTTGCAAGGTTTTAAGCAAATCAATGATTTGCGCTTGAATGGTTACATCAAGAGCCGTTGTTGGCTCGTCACAGATCAAGATATCTGGACGACAGGCAAGGGCAATCGCAATAACGATACGTTGGCGCATCCCTCCAGAATATTGGAAAGGATACTCTTCAAAACGTTTTTCAGCATCTGGAATTCCGACCTTGTTCATATAGTCGATTGCCATCTCTTTGGCTTCCTTAGCTGTTTTCCCTTGGTGTTTAACGATAACTTCAGTGATTTGGCTACCGATTGTATTAATTGGGTCCAAACTTGTCATGGGGTCTTGGAAGATGGTCGCAATTTTAGCACCACGAATCTTCTCCCATTCCTTGTTAGAAGTAAGAGCTGTCAAGTCTTGTCCACGATAGTCGATACTTCCTTGGGCAATACGTCCATTGTCTTCTAACATCCCTGTAAAGGTTTTTGTTAATACAGATTTACCAGAACCTGATTCACCTACCAGGGCAAGAACTTCCCCTTCAATCAGGTCCAAAGAAACTCCTCGGATAGCTGTCAGAACTTTGTCACGAACGTCAAATTCCACGACAATATCGCGAGCAGTCAAAATTACATCTTTTCCTTTTATCATGTCTACTCCTATCTATGTGTACGTGGATCACTAGCATCCGCTAGATTTTGACCAACAACGAAGAGAGAAAGAGACACCAAGATCAAGGTTGTCAATGGAATCCAGAACAAGTAAGCGTTGGTCGTAACGTTTTGTGAGTAATCTGAGATCAAGCGTCCCAGACTTGGCACTGTTACAGGCAATCCCAATCCAAAGAAGGAAAGGAAGGCTTCATAAGAGATGAAGCTTGGCAACATCAAGGTCATCGTAGAAACAATAACGGATACCAATTGTGGCATGATATTTTTAACGATGATTTTAAAGGTTGGTGTTCCAAGTGTTTGGGAAGCAAGGTTGTATTCCAAGTCACGGTAACGCATGATTTGGATACGAATCATATAAGCAATCCCAATCCAAGTTGTCACACTCATGGCAAAAATCAGATTCCAGAAACCAGCACCGATTGAGTAAGTCAAGACAATGACAATCAAGAGAGATGGAATGTTTGAAATAATGTTATAAACTTCCATCATGACGCGGTCAACAGATTTTGAAATTCCCCAGATTCCACCAACAATAACCCCAATTACAAGGTTGATAAAAGTTGCAATTACAGAGATGAGGATAGAGTTACGCGCACCAAACCAAACCCCGTCAAACAAGGATTTACCATTACTATCTGTACCAAACCAATGTTCAGCATTGGGTTTGATAAAACGAGCAGAAAAGTCATTGACCTTACTTACATCGTTGAAGTCAAAGTTTGAGAACATTGGGTAAATAAAACTCATCAAGATAATGGCAACCAAAATCCCCAACATAATGACTGTTGATTTTTTCTTTAGAAATTGTCTAAATACAGAACCCCAGTATGAATAGGCAGGGGCGTCAATTGTTTCAGAGGCAAAATCGTCACGTTTTACGAACTGAAATTTTTCTTTTCCGATTGTTGACATTATTTGCCTCCTTTCTCTGTCAATTTAATACGTGGGTCAAGCATGGTCATCCAGATATCTCCTACAAAGAGTGAGAAGATAGAAATACATGTGAAGATGAAGACGAGACCAACTACCATTGAGTTGTTGGATGCCTTAACAGAGTCAATCAACATTTTACCCATACCTGGGAAGGCGAAGACTGTTTCTGTCAATGTTGCACCACCAATAACTCCGATTACGGCACCAGGAATACCTGAAACCAAAGGAACCATGGCATTTTTAAAGATGTGTTTATTTGAAATTTCTTTTTCAGACAAACCTTTGGCCCGAGCAAAACGTACGAAGTCTTGAGATTGCAAGTCGATCATGTAACGACGAATCCAGATAGCCGTACTTGGAGCACCCAATAGACCTAAAATAACTGCTGGCAGAACATAAGAACGCCAATCTCCAGCCCCCAAGATAGGGAATGAGTCTGGCAGACCGATAGATGATCCAATCAAGCGCACAATATATACCAAGGCAATCGTTGGGAGGGCAAGCAAGAAGGTCAGAGCACCTGTCGAGAAGCTGTCAATCCAAGTATTCTTGTGGCGAGCCATAGCAGAGCCAAGTGGAATAGCGATAGCATACGAGATAATCAAACCAATCAAACCAGCAACAGCTGAACTTGCAATCATAGATGGATATTGGTAATTGCTTTCTGTAGCCGTGTAAGGATCGTCCTTACCATAGTTTGCCACCTCACGTGCGTCTGCTTGACTTGGAGATTTGTAGGTACGAGAGTAGATATCTACAGATGAAGTCTTTTTACCTGTAGGGAATTGAACTTCTGCTGTCTTAGTTTGTCCCTGACCTTGTGTGATAACTTGAAGCACTGGTGTGTTTGCATAAGTTGGGTAAGAATCACCTAAGTTAACGTTCACAAAGTTTTGGTGTACAAATGGGAATTGGTTATTGAAATACAAAAGATACTTATGTTTTGTACCTGAACCAACCAATGACCAACCGATAGCAGGATCGTTTTCAAAACGAAGATAGCGTTCCAAGTTTGGATTTTCAGGGTCCTGAATCTTGTTTGGATGATCAATATCAATCAAGTTGGCATAGAATTTGAAAACACGTTCAAAAATCGGAATTTCACGCGTAGCATAGAATTGACCACTTTCTGAGAACACACCGAGTGTCCAACCATTTCCTAGTTGGTTGATGTATTTTTCGTAGATTGCCTTATTGGTATCATTGGCATCTACTGTTACAGATGAGTCCATTGTGCTCGCTCTTTCTTGCAACTCTTTGGTATCGTAGTACTCGATATAGCCCATCCGCTCATAAACGGTATTTTCATAATTGTCTCGTTTATCTGGCGTCGTTGCAATCTTGTTATAGTTGGTATCCTGCTTGAAAATCAATTTCCGAGGAACCATCGTATAGATAATTGTGTAGGTCAAGGTTGTCACCAAGAAAATAGACAACAATGAACGCAATACACGCATAAAAATATATTTTTTCATATCGTTTCCTTTTAAAATCCCAAAAGAACCTTCTCCTCATGGAGAGAAAGTTCTCTTGAGAGTTATTTATTTAACGTGATTAGCCAATTCTTTTTGAACTTTTTCGTTTGATTCTTTTTTCTCTTTGAGCCATTTCTCACGAGCTTGTTCATAGTCAGCTTTAGTTACAACCTTGTCTTGCAACTCTACATACTTGAAGTATACGTCTGATCCCTTATCTCCAGATTGGCTGTATGATGCGGAGAATGGTACAACACGAGAAATGGATGGTGCAGCACCAGTTGATGACATAGCTGGCAAGATGAGTGAGCTATCTGTCAACCAAGCTTGAGCAGCAGCGTATTTTTCATAACGAACATTCAAGTCGCTTGTTTCTTTAGCAGCTTCATCAACTAGCTTATCGTATTCTTTCAAACCAACTTGAGCTGCTGCAGCATTATCTGCACCTTCGTAACCCATGTATGTTTTTGTTTGTTCAGCATTCGTTGTCTTCAAGATGTCAAGGTAAGTTGATGGATCTTCATAGTCAGGGTTCCATCCAACGGCACCTGAGAGATCCCAGTCTTCTGCTGCTGCATTCGCCGCATAGTAGGTAATATTAGTAAACTCATCTTTAGAAACTTGTTGGATATCGATGACTACATTGTCTTCTCCAAGCACTGTTTCAACGGATTGTTTGAAGGATTGAATACGTGCGATATAGTTTTTAGCTGTTTGGTCTACTGGAACATCCAAATGGATAGGGAATTTTACACCTTCTGCTTCCAATGCTGTTTTGGCTTTGGCAAATTCGGCTTTGGCTTTATCAGCATTGAAAAGACCATCTTGACCATCCGCAAAGTTTACATTCTTCCACTCATCACCGTAAGCAGCCATCTTTTCAGTTACCAAGTCACCGAAAGTTTTTTCACCTGCAGAGACAAAGTCAGGTTTTACAAAGAGGTTACGAACGGCACGAGGAGCACCTTCTTTACCATTTACTTGAGCTGAGTAAGACGTACGGTCAAAGGCAAAGTTCAAGGCTTGACGGAAATCCTTGTTAAGGAGGGCTTTCTTAGTAGAAGTCTTCTCTTCGTCAGTTGTCTTAGAAGTGTATTTGTAACCTTGGCGGTCAATATTCACACCCAAACCACCAATACCAGGTCCTGATGGGGTGTAGAAGATATTTTCCTTGTAGGTTTCTTCTACTTTAGAGTAGTTTGAACTTGTTGGGTAAAGACGGGCATAGCTATAAGCTCCACTTGTAAAGTTACGTTCAATTGACTCTTGGTCTGAACCATCATAGTATGCAAGTGTTACTTTATCAATATGAACATTATCTTTGTCCCAGTAGTTTTCATTCTTAGCGAACTCGATAGATGACTTAGCAGTCAAACCTTTCAGCAAGAATGGTCCATTGTAAAGCAATGATGTAGGGTCAGTCGCTTTAGCAAAGTCAGATCCTTTTGATTTTTCAAATTCTTCGTTCAATGGCCAGAAGATTGCGTAGGCCATCTTAGAGTTCCAGTATGGTTCTGGTTGGTTCAAAGTATACTCAAGAGTATAATCATCAACTGCCTTCACACCTACTGAAGAAAAGTCTTTTGAATTTCCAGCCAAATAATCAGACAAACCTTTAACAGAATTTTCTGCTAGATAAAGTGCTTCTGACTTGTTATCAGCTGCGTGTTTCAAGCCATTTACGAAGTCTTTCGCTTTCACTTCAGCATACTCTTCGCCATCTGATGTCATCCATTTGACACCTTTACGAATCTTGTAGGTATAAGTCAACCCATCTTTTGAGACTGACCAGTCTTCTGCAACTGCAGGAGTCAAATTCCCATATTTATCATTTGTAAAGAGACCATCGATACCATTTGAAGTGGCAATTTTGGTACTTTGTTTCCCTGAAATGAGGTAATCCAATGTTTCTGGGTCAGCTGAATAAACATAACCATAATTTTTTGGCGCTGTTGAATCAGATGATTTTGAAGAACCACAAGCAGCTAAAACGCCAGTTGCTAATAGGGCAATTCCTGCTGCGACAAATACTCTACTTTTTTTCATATTGTTAACTCCTCTTTGAAAAATTTAGGCTTATTGTCAATTATATCATATATTATCTAAAAAGTAAACGAATTTTCAGAATATTTAGGCGTATACCCTCAAAAAACTTTCATTTGTCAAATTTTTCTATTCTTTGTTTGCTATCTAGGTGATTAGATGGCAATTTTACAGCCTGTGAAGACTGATTCCCAGACTTTCTCTCTTGGTTTTAAAGCCTGTCATAAAAAGGGAAAGTTTCCTAAATTGGATTTTCGTTTAAGAAACTATTGACGTAGAATCATTTTCAAGGTATAATAATAAACGTTGAGGCGGTATAGCCAAGTGGTAAGGCACGGCTCTGCAAAAGCTTGATCGTCGGTTCAAATCCGTCTACCGCCTTATAGTAAACCAAAAGACTCCCCGTGAGTCTTTTTTCTTATAAATGGGAGCTTGATCACCTGATGGTGACTCAAGCTCTTTTATTCTGTTTCTTCTTCATTTTCTATTTCAGTGATTTGAACTTTTACCTTAGTGACACGTCCGTTTTTCACCTTGTCGTTGGTGAGTTTGATTTGTTTGTTTTGGCTAACCAACTCAAAACTGATTTTTTCAGTTGTTGGAATGGTTCCTACTCCAGTTAGATAGTAGCCTGCGATGGTATCAACGTCATCACTTTCCAATTCAACATTAAAATAGGCATTGAAGTCATTGAGTGTCATCGTCCCTTGAACGATATAGGTATCGTCCCCAATTGGGTGAACCTCAATTTCTGCTCGGTCTGTCTCGTCGTCGATTTCTCCGACAATCTCCTCCAGCAGGTCTTCCAGTGTGACCAAACCAGCCATACCACCATATTCATCGAGCAAAATAGCCATCTGTCTCTGGGTGTTTCGCAGTTCTTTTAGCAAGTCATCCACAAAAATGGTTTCCGGGACAAAGAGTGGATCTTGTAAGATCCTCTTCCAAACAATATTGTCAAAACCATCCACAAAAGCCGCCTTAAGAAGACTCTTGGTGTGAATAATTCCAATCACATTGTCCTTATCCCCATCATAAACTGGGATACGGGAAAAGTTTTGTTTTAAAATACTTTGGATAATGGTTTGACTATCATCCTGAATATCCACCATAAAGGCATCTGTCCGAGGAACCATGACTTCTCTTGCCATCAGTTCATCTAGAGAGAAAATCCCTTGTAACATCTCGATTTCGTCTGCATCCAAGGTTTCCTCACTCTTGGTCAACATGTACTCAATTTCATCTCGAGTCATTTTTTCATCCGCATCATCAAAGGTCATTGGTGTTAAACGACTCAAGAGGTTGGTTGAAGCAGATAACAACCAGACAAAGGGACTGACAATCTTCCCAAGTCCAATAATAATCGGAACAGAGCGGATAGCTAAGGCATCTTTGAGATTGAGGGCAATCCGTTTAGGATAGAGTTCACCAAAAACAATAGAGATGTAGGTCAAGAATGCCAAAGAGAGGAAACTTGCAATGGCATAAGCTGTTTCTCCATTCCCCATCCAAGAGGCAATTACTTGTCCAAGTGTAGCTGCCAATTTTGCCCCTGACAAGATTGTGATCAAGGTGATACCGACTTGAATGGTTGATAAAAAGTGATTAGGGTTTTCAAGTACCTTTAGCAAACGGATATAGCGTTTATCGCCTTCTTCTGCTTTTTGCTCTACTCGGGCACGATTTAGTGACACCATAGCCATTTCTGTAGCTGAGAAAAAGGCATTTAAAAAGGTCAATACAACTAAAAGTACAAATTGCAGTAACAAATCCTGACTGCTCGGGTCTTCCATGGTCTTTCTCCTAAAATAGTATCTTGTGTTCCATTATATCATAAATCGGTCTAGGAATCACATTATTTTCTAATTTATACAATCGCTCCCTTATCAATGACGGACAAGGGAGCAATTTTTATTCCTTTTTTTCTAGTTTGTCACCGTGACCTGACCTGTTCGGTAATCGAGTTGGATACCCTTTTGAACATTTGGAATCAGGACGTTGAATTCCAATTCGCCATCCGAAGACTTGGCTTCAATTTGTGAAGCGGATGGAACCAAATCCTCATTTGTAGCATAGTGGAGAGTTACCCGATAACGGACTCTCTTATTCTGGTCTAAGGCTTTCCTAACCAGACTCTCATAGTAGTTCTGCCCTGTCGAATCTTCAGCCTGAGCCTGGTTGGCCCAAGCTGTCTGAACTGCAATGTTCTTGGGATTGCTGGTAGAGGCATCAAAACCATCCAAACCACCTATCAAGGCATAGCCCAGCAGGTGCCCCCTATCGACTGCATGTGTATAGGCTCCCTTTAGATTCTTGACCTGATGCCATCCTGGTGGCGTCCATGAGGTTGAGCCATTGCCTGTTTCTTCACGATTTTTATACTGTCGAGTCGCTTTGGATAAGAGAGCATTGGCAACCGTTGGAACTGTCTCTTTCCCGACTGGTTTTGTTTTATTATCCGCGTAGGGTTTGCTAGAAACTTTGGCATCTAGATTGGTTTTATTGCCATTTACGACAAAGGCACCTGCCCCATTCCATTCTAGACCACCTTTTATTTGATTCTTGATCGACTCAGTTAAGACACTTTCTGCCAACTCCTGACTAGGAGCTTCTGAAGCTTGTCTTTTCTGGCTAACCTTAGTTTTAGGGGTGTTTGGCGCTGACTGCATCTGCTTAATGTAATAACTACCAGCAGATAATAGTAAGAATATGAGTAGCCCTATCAGAGCCTGTCTTGTTTTCTTGTCCATATCTCTCCTTATATCTCTAGAAAAAGACTGGTCTCCCAGCCTAATTTCCTGTAAATTTACTAATCAATTCTTGCCATTTCGCTGGAGACAAAATCGCCCATGGATCCTGTCCCTTTCCTAGAATCCCGTAGCCAATCATCAAGCCGATTCCTAAAGCCAGAAAGCCTAGCAATAGTACGATAAAAATCAACAGTAAACGACGGAGTACATAGCGTAAGTTTTTATTCTTCTTCATCATTTGCCTCGATTCGCTGAATCTTCGCTCCTAGCTGAGCCAACTTCTCATGGAAGCGGTAGTAACCTCTATCAAGGTGGACTAATTTACCGACAACTGTTTCTCCTTGCGCCACCAAACCTGTCAAAATTAAAGCCGCACTAGCGCGAAGGTCCGTTGATAAAACTTCTGCCCCTTGCAAAGCCTGTCCCCCAACAATACGAGCTGTGTCACGGATAATCTCTGAATGCAAGCCCATCCGACGCATTTCCTCCAGATGTTGGAACCGATTCTCAAACACCGTTTCCACCATGGTGGATTCCCCTTTTGCGACAGTCATTAAGGCTGTAAATTGAGCCTGCATATCTGTCGGGAATCCTGGATGTGGCAAGGTTTTTACATGAACAGCTTTAAGATTTTCCAGTTGAGAACGGACACGAATGCCTTCCGACTCCTCTGTTACCTCTACTCCCATTTCAAGGAGTTTAGCAATCAAGGGACGATTATGCTCCCAGACTGCATCTCGAATGAGGACATCACCGCCAGTCATGGCTGCCGCCACCATAAAGGTTCCAGCTTCGATACGGTCCTGTACCACATTATGAGTTGTTCCATGGAGTTCCTCGACACCAGTTACTGTAATTGTTTCAGTACCAGCTCCCTTGACCTTGGCTCCCATTTCATTAAGAAGGATAGCAAGGTCAACAATTTCCGGCTCACGCGCAGCATTTTCAATCACTGTCACACCGTCAGCTAACGTCGCTGCCATCATCAGGTTTTGTGTCGCGCCAACACTAGGGAAGTCCATATAGATATGAGCACCATGCAAGCGTTCTGCCTTGGCTTCGATGTAACCAGCTGTCTGGCTAATCTTAGCTCCCATAGCTTCCAAGCCCTTGAGGTGGAGATCGATTGGACGACTCCCAATGGTGCAACCACCTGGCATGGATACCTTGGCATGTCCTACACGAGCAAGGATTGGTCCCAAGACAACGATCGATGCACGCATCTTACTGACATACTTGTAAGGAGCCTCCTCTGTGATGTCACCAGTCGCATCGACTTCGACAAGATGAGCTTCCTCATCAAAGTCAACCTTGGCATTCAGACCACGAACTACTTGATTCATGGTGAAAACATCTGACAAGATCGGGACGTTCTGCAAGACTGTCTTACCCTTGCTTGCTAGAATAGTCGCTGCCAACAAGGGCAAGACGGCATTCTTTGCTCCCTCGATTGTCACACTCCCGACCAGACGATTATCACCGCCTTGAACCACAATTTTTTCCATAGTTGTTTCCTTTACTTTTGATTTTATAATAATCCTCTAAGTGCTTCTTGCCACAATTGATATAAACTGATAAAGAATGAACTCAATATGTAGCCCATTACAATACTAAAGAAGCCTACCAACAAACGAACCTTTTTTGTGTTAGTAGCGGTCGCTTTTAAAACCTTTTCCCATCTCACAAGATCCTTCAAAAGGTAAAAACTCAAATAAATAAAGAGTATATGACTACTTAGAGTGAATAATAATTGAACCATTTGACCATTATACCATCTTATCCGCTTGCGCGCTAGTTTTCGATTTTTCTACGAATTAGGGGTTGCTTTTAAGATAATTAATCGCATCCTGCAAGGTTTTAACGGGAACGATTTTCATCTCTGTCTTGATCGTTTTGGCAGCTTCTAGGGCTGTTCCATAGTTGCTTTTCGCATTGGGATCTGCTTTTTTTGCTTCCTCGGTGACTGGATTATCAGGAGCAAAAAAGACGTTGGCTCCCTGACGAGAGGCTGCAACTACTTTTTTGTCAATTCCACCAATGTCGCCAACATTTCCGTCCCGATCAATAGTTCCCGTTCCCGCAACGATGCGGCCATTACGAAGACCTGGATCTGCTATCTGGGTGTAGATAGCTAGACTAAACATGAGACCTGCACTTGGACCGCCGATACCAGCTGTGGAGAAGCGAATGGGAACATCACTTGTCACTTCCGTACGGTCAATCAAGCCAATCCCAATCCCGTTTTTCCCGTTTTCGAGAGTGATAATTTTACCTTCAGCAGTCTTGACTCTTCCGTCTTCTTCGTAGGTTACCTTGACTGGATCTCCTAGTTTTTGAGAGTTGACATAATCAACCAAGTCCTTTGAACTATCAAAGGTCTTGTCATTAACAGCTGTCACGGTATCCGCAATGTTCAGAATACCCTTAAAAGTTGAATTATCCGTCACGGTTAAGACATAAACTCCCAGATACTTGAGTTCGATATCCTTACCAGCCGTCTTCAGTCCTTGATACTTGGCCATATTTTGAGAAGTTTGCATGTAGAACTGATTGATCCGCATAAACTCCGCATCCGTAGAGCCACCCGTTGTCTCCTTGGCACTTCTAATATCCGTGAAAGGTGTTAACCAAGCATAGACAAGATGCGACAGGGTTGCGTGTCGAATGCCGACTGTTACAAACTGGTAAGCTCCTGCTTCTGTGTCTTCTGTTTCATTGACTTTCAAAACGCGACGAATATCTTCCGCTCCACCTGGAACTTCTATGTAGTAAGGTAAAGGTACTACAAAGGCTAAAAAAGTCAATACTAGTGCTAGGATGACATATAAGGGCCATCTAGTTTTTTTCTTCATGTTCTAATTCCTCCACAACACTGTTTGGGACATATTGCTGAATTTCCTGACCAAACTTCAGAAGTTCTCTCACGGCCGAAGAGCTAATATAAAGATGCTCTGGGCGACTATATAGGTAAATGGTTTCGATTTCTGGAGCCAGTTGATGATTGTAGTAGTCAAAACTAGCCTCATATTGCAAGTCTGTAGCATTTCGCAAGCCACGGACAAGGGTTTTGGCTCCCAGTCTCCTTGCAACTTCGACTACCAATTCATCATGAGAAGCCAGCACCTTTACATTACCTAAATGTGCTACGGCTTTTTCAACTGCTCGTTTGCGATTTTCAACGGGGAGAAAGCCTTGTTTGTGGGGATTGTAGAACACCCCGACATAGAGCTTATCAAAGAGTTTGCTGGCACGTTCAATGATATCCAGATGTCCATTTGTCATCGGATCAAATGAACCGGTAAATAATCCAATTTTATCTGACATAGACTGTCACCTTACTAATCCCATATATTTTTTCCTTCCAGATGCCTAAGCAGGCGATTTCTTCTGGAAGTTCTACAGACTTATCGGTTTCGCAGACAACCATGATTTCTTCGGAAAATAGGTTTCTTTCTGCCATTTTTTCGATATCTGCAACGATTTGTTCCTTGGCATAGGGAGGGTCTAAAAAGACCAGGTCAAAGGGACCATTCACTTGCTCCAAGGCCCGTTCAGCCTCCATCTTTAAGAGCTGAAATTTGGAAACTTCCTTGGTCATTTGGATATTTGCAGCGACGATAGCTTGTGCCTTTCGATCCCGTTCCACTAAGACAGCATGGGACATCCCTCTTGACACAGCTTCAATAGACAGACCACCACTGCCAGCATAGAGATCCAAGACACGACCGCCCTCAAAATAGGGACCTATCATGTTAAAGATAGCTCCACGCACCTTATCTGATGTCGGCCTCGTCGTCTTGCCTTCTAGCGTCTTGAGGGGACGCCCTCCGTAGATTCCTGATACGATTTTCATACCGTTTATTATACCAAATTATAGGCAAAAAGAGAAAGAAAACCGAACCTTTCGGTTCGATTTCCTACAAGATATTTTCATAAGTGTCGCGGACTTCTTGCGGCCAAACACTAGTCTGAACCTCTCCGATGTGTTTCTTACGAAGAAGGAACATGGCCATCCGAGACTGTCCAATCCCTCCACCGATTGTCAGTGGGAAAAGACCGTTTAGCAAGGCCTTATGCCATTCCAACTCCAGACGATCTTCGTCCCCTGTAAGAGCCACTTGGCGACGAAGCGTGTCCTCATCTACCCGAATCCCCATTGAAGAAAGTTCAAAAGCGCAACCAAGAGATTCATTCCAAACCAGAATATCTCCATTTAGCCCCTTGTAGCCATTCTCAGACTCTGTGGTCCAGTCATCGTAGTCAGGCGCACGGCCATCATGCGGTTTTCCATCTGGTAACTCTCCACCAATACCAATCAAGAAGACCGCACCGAACTCTTTACAGATCGCATTTTCACGCTCTTTTGGTGTCAAGTCTGGGTAACGTTCTACCAACTCTTCTGTATGGATAAAGGTGATTTGTTTTGGCAAGATCGATTCGATATCATAGCGGGCTTCTACGGCTAGCTCTGTCAGACGAATAGCCTTGTAAATCTTTTCAACTGTTTCTTTAAGATAAGCGATATTGCGTTTCCCATTTGGAATCACTTTTTCCCAGTCCCACTGGTCTACATAAACAGAGTGGGTCGCATCTAGCGAATCTTCATCTGGGCGAAGAGCCTTCATGTGGACAAACAAACCTTCCCCATCACCGAAACCAAAACGAGCCAAGGTGTGGCGTTTCCATTTAGCAAGTGAATGAACGACCTCATAGGTTTCATTCGGGATTTGCAAGACCTTCACAGATACTGGATTTTCAACACCTGAAAGGTTATCCTGCATCCCATCGCCGACCTTACTCAAGATAGGTCCCTGAACTTCAACGACTTCTAGTTTATCTTTCAAATACTGGGTAAAGGTATTTTTAACAAAAGAAATTTCTTCTTGCTGATGAATAAAACTTTTCTTCATAAATACTCCTAAAAACATAATTACTAGCATTATACTCCTATTTTTCAGAAAAGAAAAGGGTAAATAAGAAAAAGTCAGTGCTCTTTGGAACACTGACTCTATAGATTTTTAATCGTTTCGACCAAAAATTCGTAAGATGCTAAGGAAGAGGTTGATAAAGTCTAGGTAAATGCTGAGTGCCATTGAAATAACCCAGCCTGTCGCTACTTTTCCTCGTGATCTTTCATAAGCAAGACGAATTCTTTGGTTATCCCAAGCAATCAATCCTGAGAAGACCAAGACCATGGCTACACTAATCATGTAGTCAAAGAAGCTATTGGCTAGAAATAGATTCACAACCATGGCAATAATTAACCCGACAAGCGCCGCCATCAAAGCTCGACCCATCCCACTCAAATCTTTCTTAGTGAAAATCCCGATTGCCGCCATGACAAAGAAAAGAAGAGCACTAGATACAAAGGCTGATAAAACTGTTCCCGGCGTATAGAAGGCTACGACAAAGCTAAGGGTGAAGCCATTCAGTAGGGAGTATACTAGAAATACTGGCAGAGCTGCTGGGCTATTTTTTGCAGCCATGCTACTTGCAACAAAGACTAAACCAAGTTCTGCAAAAGTTGCAATCATCAGCCAGAGACGCCCATGCATTAAAAAGTAAGTCAATTGAGCTTGGAAGACTGTCAACATCAAAGCTGACACTAGAGCTGATAGACCAATTCCAAGTCCTACAAAGGCATAAACCTTAGCGTAAAATTGATTGAGACCTGAACGTTCTTGAATAATTGTTTGATTCATTCCGATTCTCCTTTTTCTATAAATATGTCTTGATTATAACAAAGATTTTATAAATTAGCTGAAATAAAACATCAATATGCCTGCGGCAATGGCAACATTGAGACTCTCTGCCTTACCTTTCATGCCAATGTGAACCAGCTGATCAGCACTCTCAGCCATAACAGAACTAATCCCCTGTCCTTCATTTCCCATGACTAAAGCAAAGTTTTCTAAGGGAGAAAGCTCACGATAGTCCTTGGATTCTTTGGATAAGGTCGTTGCTAGAATGGGCATAGCAGTCTTCTTAGTCTCTTCTATAAAGGAAGCAAGAGACATACGATAGATGGGCAAGTGAAAATGACTTCCTTGCATGGAACGCAGGGTCTTAAGACTGTAGATATCTGCTGACTTGTCTGAAACAATGACCCCTGTAAAACCTGCAGCATCCGCAGTCCGAATCATGGTACCCACATTACCAGGATCTTGGACGTCTTCTAAGAATAGAAACTTACCCTGACTAAAATCAGGCGGTCCCACTTCTTCTTTTAGAAGAACTGCGACAATGCCTTGAGGAGTTTGCGTATCTGCTAAGTCCCGCAAAATCTCCTCTGAAACCCAGACAGTTTGAGGAAAGGCAGCTAGCTGAACTCGGTAACTTTCTAGGGCAAAGATCTTTTCAATCGTCACCCCAGCTTGAACAGCTTCTTCGAATAAATGCCAACCTTCAATCAAATAGGCAGACTTTCGATATTTTTTTTGATGCAATTTCTTGGCATTTTTTACCACTGAATTGGCTTTTGAGGTTATAATAGTCATAGAAACATTATAACACAATCAAAGGGGGTTAGTATGCAAAAGGTTAGAATGATTGCCCAAGGCAGGGTGCAGGGTGTTGGTTTCCGTTGGGGTGTTGTTACTCTAGCGCTTGAAATCGGTGGCATCACTGGTCGTGTCTGGAATAACGACGATGGTACAGTAGAAATTCTCGCTCAGGCAGAGTCCTCCGCCACTATGGCAAAATTTATCCAAGAAATCCGTAAAGGACCAACGCCTTTTTCAAAAGTTACCTATCTAGATGTGCAAATGAGCAACTTTTCATCCTATTCAGACTTCAAAGTCGCAAATTAGGTCTCCAGAACTATTGTATATTTTACAAAAAAACAGTAGAATAGAAAGGTATAATTTTTAAAGAAGGAATGAAAACATTGAAATCTATTAAACGTTTTGCCCTCTCTGCTATGGGAGTGGCTATGCTACTCGTCTTGACAGGCTGTGTCCAAGTAGACAAAGCAACAGGACAACCTACAGGATTGATTTGGGATACCATCGGAGCACCTATGGCTGAAGCCATCAAGTACTTTGCCAACGACCAGGGTCTTGGTTTTGGTGTCGCTATTATCATCGTAACCATTATTGTACGTTTGATTATCTTGCCACTCGGTATCTACCAATCATGGAAAGCGACACTTCACTCTGAAAAGATGAATGCCCTCAAACACGTGCTTGAACCACATCAAACACGTCTCAAAGAAGCAACAACTCAGGAAGAAAAACTTGAGGCTCAACAAGCTCTCTTTGCTGCTCAGAAAGAACACGGTATTAGCATGTTAGGTGGTGTAGGATGTTTCCCTATCCTCATTCAAATGCCTTTCTTCTCTGCTATCTACTTTGCAGCCCAGCTCACTGAAGGGGTAGCTAGCTCTACCTTCTTGGGTATTGATCTTGGTTCACCAAGTATGATCCTCGTAGCCTTTGCTGGTGTCCTCTACTATCTCCAATCACTCCTCTCGCTTCATGGCGTAGAAGATGAGATGCAAAGAGAACAGCTCAAGAAAATGATCTACATGAGCCCACTCATGATTGTCGTCTTCTCCTTCTTCTCACCAGCTAGTGTGACGCTTTACTGGGTTGTCGGTGGTTTCATGATGATTCTTCAACAGTTCATCGTTAACTATGTTGTCCGTCCAAAACTCCGTCAAAAAGTTCGTGAAGAATTTGCCAAAAACCCACCAAAAGCAAGTTCGTTTGCGACTGGAGGTGGACGCAAAGATGTCACTCCTGACCAAGCAACTGCTATCATAAGCAATAAGAAACATAAAAAACGCAATTCTGGAAAACAACATTCTAGAAAATAAGAAAAAGGCTTAGCTGAGAGGCTAAGTCTTTTTGCATCACAAAAGCCCGATGTCTCCATCAGACTTCTTTTTATCCATGAACACGTTTCATGTAGTCTTGGTAACTTTCTGTATCCATCAATTCCTTGGCATTCTTGACACGGTCTGCTGTTGGAGGTTTGACCCCTTCGAGCGAATAAGGAATTCCAAGTTCACGCCACTTGAACTCACCCATCGTATGATAAGGTAGGATTTCAAACTTGTCAACATTTTTAAGGGTCTTGACAAACTTACCAAGTTCGATCAAGTCGTCATCTCTATCCGTCAAACCTGGAACTAGCACGTGGCGAATCCAAACAGGTTTTCCAATATCTGATAGGTACTGGGCACAGGCCAAGATGTTTTTATTGGTTTGGCTTGTGACAATCTTGTGCTGTTCTTCGTTGATTTCCTTAATATCCAGAAGAACCAAGTCTGTCACCGCCATGAGTTTATTAAACTTTTCGAGATAACGTGGCTTGTTACGGAATGGAAGGGCACAGGTATCCAAGGTACAGTGGATTCCTTTTTCCTTGGCCTTGGTAAAGAGGGCAATCAAGAAATCAATCTGTAAGAGGGCTTCTCCTCCACTAACAGTGATTCCTCCCTTGTCCCCCCAGAAACCACGGTAGCGAAGAGCTTCTGTCAAGACATCGTCCACAGTCCGTTTTCGGGATTTATTGGTCTCCATAGCCCATGTATCGGGGTTATGGCAGTATTGGCAACGCATCTGACAGCCCTGCAAAAAGACAATAAAACGAATCCCAGGGCCATCTACCGCCCCAAAACTCTCTGTCGAATGCACCATTCCTGTCACTTGTCCATAGTCAATTGTTTCTTCAGACATATCGTCACCTTCCTTGAAACCGTTTTATAGTTTTATTATATCACGAGTAAGGGGAAAAACAAGGTTTTTTTGTCTATTTTTTAGAAAGCAATCTGTTTTTCACTTTCATTTTCAATTTCTTTTAATGATCCGATTCAAAATCAAAACCATATAAGGTTGCAAAATAGTCCTCAGGGCGCTCTGCACGGCGGATTTGGCGGGCTTTGCCTTCTTCGGTATAGAGGATTTCTGCCGAGCGTAGTTTGGCATTGTACTGGTAACCCATGGAGAATCCATGTGCACCTGTATCATGAATCACTAGCAAATCACCGATTTCTGTATGAGGCAGTTCGCGCTTCACCGCAAATTTATCATTGTTTTCACAGAGTGAACCGACCACGTCTACCACCTCAACAGCTCCGTCTGGATGAGTCAGATTAGTGATATGGTGGTAGGCCCCATACATGGCTGGACGCATGAGGTTGACTGCTGAGGCGTCCACGCCCAGATAGGTACGGTAAGTTTTTTTCTTATGAGTGACTCTTGTAACCAGAACTCCGTGAGGTGCCAACATAAAGCGCCCCAATTCAGTGAAAATTTTGACCTGACCAAGACCTGCTGGCGTAAGGACTTCTTCATAAACCTTACGCACACCCTCACCAATCATCGCAATATCATTTGGCTCCTGGTCTGGGCGATAGTTGACACCAATTCCGCCAGAAAGGTTAATAAAGTCCAGTGAAATGCCCAATTTTTCTTTGATTTCCACAGCTAATTCAAAGAGCTGACGAGCCAACTCTGGGTAGTAGAGATGGGTCACGGTATTGGATGCTAGGAAGGAATGAATCCCAAAAGTCTTGGCTCCTTTTTCCTTTAAAACTGTAAAGGCTTCAAAAAGCTGGTCCTTGGTCATCCCAAACTTGGCCTCCCCAGGATTGTCCATGATATCTGTTCCTAGCTCAAAAACGCCTCCAGGATTGTAACGGCAAGAGATGATTTCTGGAATGCCTGCCACTCGCTCCAGATGTTCAATGTCTTCAAAGGCATCCAAGTTAATGGTCGCACCTAATTCATGGGCATAAGCGTAGTCTTGGTCTGGCGTATTGTTTGATGAGAACATGATCTCAGGACCTGCAAATCCAAGTTTATGACTCATCAGGAGCTCTACATAACTAGAACAGTCCACACCACAACCTTCCTCTTGGAGGATTTTCAAGATGGCTGGGGTTGGGGTGGCCTTGACTGCAAAATATTCCTTAAAGCCCTCGTTCCAGGAAAAAGCTTGGTTGACCGCTCTTGCTTTTTCGCGAATTCCCTTCTCGTCATATAAGTGAAAGGGAGTCGGGAACTCTGCAACAATCGTTTCCAAATCTTCACGGCTGATAAATGGTGTTTTCATAAGCGTCCTTCTATTCTGTTTGCAAAGAAAGGCTGGGACAATCGTTCCAACCTTTAGTTCTATCTCTTATTTGTCTTCGTCAAAGATATTGCCAATCTCGACATCGATGGATTGGTTCTTGACATCAATATTGGTTACTTTCAAGAGTGACTTGTAATCAAACTGCTTTTCACGTTCTTCTTGGGCATTGTCTGCAAAGACTGCAACACCAGCCAACTCTGAATCAAACTCACGCAAGAGACTAATCATCCCGTTGACAGTTCCGCCACCTTTCAAGAAGTCATCCACGATCAAGACACGACTGCCTGCCTTGAGGCTGCGTTTTGAAAGGAACATTTTCTCAATACGGTCACCACTTGAACCTGATACATAGTTGACACTGACCGTTGAACCTTCGGTAATTTTTAAGTCACGACGCACAATGACAAATGGAACATTGAGGACATTGGCAACTGCATTTGCAAGCGGAACACCTTTTGTTGCTACTGTCATAACGGCATCGATTTTTTGGTCCATAAAGCTCTTGGCAATGATACGACCAATATTTTTCAAAATGGTAGGTGTACTGAGCAAATCAGACAGGTAGATATAGCCACCTGGCAAGATACGATCGCTTTCTGAAAGTTTGTCACGCAAGTCTGCGATCATTTCTTTAGCTTCATGGCTAGAGATGGATGGTGTAAAGATAACGCCACCACCTGCCCCAGTCACTGTCTGGATATGGCCGATTTCGATTTCCTCAAAGGCACGCTTGATAATCACGATGTCCTCTGAGATGGATGATTTAGCTGATTCGTACTTTTCTGCAAAGGTGTTGAGACTGGTTAGTTTGTATGGATTATTAATCAAATAGTTGGAAATGACAACCATTCGATCACTTCTTCTTAATTTCATTTTTATTTACCATTCCATTTAATTTTGATATTTTATCCATTATACCACATTCACATAAAAAAACGAACATTATTGTGTAAAAAATGCTCGTTTTTCTTAATTTATTAATCTAAATCTGGTTTATAGAAGGAACGATTGTCCATGGCGAAGATTTTGTTGGTCATTTCTCCTTTTTCCACCAAAGCAAGAGCTGTTGTCATCATCATCATACTAGCATCGAGATTATCGATCATATGAATAATCTCTGCCTCCATAATGCGTGGACGGACAGGACTACCATATTCTAGAAGACCATGATGACTGAGAATGACATGGCGCAGTAGCACCACTTCTTCTCTGGTATCATCGATGCCAAGCTCCATGACTGCCTTAGTGATTTCACTATCGATTAGGGCGATATGACCGATGAGATTGCCTCGCACTGTGTACTCCGTCTGATCAGGACCGCTGAGTTCTAGAACCTTGGCCAAGTCGTGCAACATAATCCCGGCATAGAGCAAGCTTTTATTAAGCTGAGGATAGATATCGCTAATGGCATCTGCCAAGCGCACCATGGTTGCCGTGTGAAAAGCCAAACCCGTTTCAAAGGCATGGTGGTTGGTTTTTGCAGCTGGATAGGAGTAGAATTCCTTATCATATTTGGTGTAGAGACTACGAACGATACGTTGCCAGACAGGATTTTCAATCTTGAAAATCATTTGTGACATATAGTCACGGATTTCCTTGATATCGACTGGTGACTTGACCTTGAAATTAGCTGGATCGTTGGGTTCGCCAGGCTGAGGTAAGCGAAGGGTGATTTGATTGACTTGAGGAGTATTGTTGTAAACTTCTCTGCGCCCTTGCATGTGGACCACTTTCCCTGCGGTAAAGGCCTCAACGTTATGAGGCTGGGCATCCCAGAGTTTTCCTTCAATCTCGCCACTATCGTCTTGGAAGGTAAAGGCTAGGTAGTTTTTCCCAGCTCGTGTCTGTCTCAGGTCAGCTGATTTAATCAGGTAAAAGCCTTCAAATAGCTCATCTTTTTTCATGTGACTAATCTTCATATTCTTCCTCATTTTCTTGGAAATGGAGTAGATCAAGCGCAGGCTCACCTTCTGATAACTCAATGTGACGGAGCGTCCGCTCAATAGCTGTAGTGCGACGGTTTAATAATTCATCAATATTGCCAGAGGCATGTTGAAGATGTTTTTGTGCCTTAACCAAAATCCCCCCGAACTTGCCAAACTCAGTCTTAACGCTAGCAAGGGTCTTACTGATATGGTCGGCACTCTTTTGGATATTGAGAGTTTTGAAGCCAACCGATAGGGAGTTGAGCAGGGCCGATAGGGTACTTGGTCCTGCAACGATAATCTGCTCCTCCCGTCTCAAATCATCAAAGAAGATCGGATTGCGGACGATTTCTGAATAAAGACCTTCTGTCGGAACAAACAAGACTCCAAAATTGGTCGTCCGAGGCGGCGCTATATACTTGCTCTTGATATCCTTGGCGAAACGCTTAACACTTGCCAAGAGTGACTTGCGACAGCGTTCAATTTCGTCCTTGTCACCCGCTTCATAGGCTTCTTCTAAGCGGTAATAATCTGCCAGTGGAAACTTAGAGTCAATTGGTAGATAGACGTATTCCTGGTCGCCTTGCCCAGGCAACTTGATGGCGTATTCCACACGTTCACTGGAGTTTTCATCCGTTGCATATTCTCGTTCGTACTGGGCTGGTGTCATGATGTCTTCGATGATTTGCCCCAGTTGCAATTCTCCCAGAATCCCTCGCGTCTTGGTCCCAGAGAGAACCTTGTTGAGAGCACCAACATCGCGGGCAACTGTCTGCATCTCTCCAAGGCCACGATTGACAGACTCTAGTTGCTTGGAAACTGTCTCGAAGGAAGCCTGCAAGCGCGTCTGCAAGGTCTTTTCTAGTTTTTCCTCGACTGTTTGGCGCATTTGTTCTAGGCGTTGCTCATTTGATTCCTGCAAGGCTTGAAGACGTTGGTCGATCTTGTCTCTGGTTTGGAGGAGATTATCTGTCATTTCTTGACGGACTTGAGTCAAGCCTTGATGCAATTCCATTCGCACTTCCTGCAAGCGGTCACTGACAGCCACTTCCAAGTCTTTTTGGTCTAGTTGGCTAGCTTGTCTGGCTTGTTCAAAGCGGTAATCCAGTTGATCTGAAAGATTGTCTGCTTGATCCTCCAAGCTCTTGGCTAGGTACTTGTCTTGCTTATCCTGCCTTTGCCAAATGAGAAAGAGACCAGCTAGATTGGCAATTAATAATAGTAGTAATACAGTCTCCATCCTACCTCCTGTCCTTGCTATGCAGCACGACGACATAGCCATCTGGGCAAGTCACCGAAACTTCCCTATCTATATATTCGTTAGAAGCGTACACTTTTTTAAAGAAAAAATTTTCCTCAGTCAATTCGTACTTAGCTCCGATAATGGTCAACTGACTATCCCGAACTGGCATAAAAGCAAGATAGTCGTAGTCCGAGCGGGGTTCTAGCTGACTGGTCCCTTCTGGACAATAGGCAATCAAATTTTGCCCATCCTCAATCGCTATCTGGCGCATATAGGGTGCCAACTTGGGATTGCTAGGCAGAAAGACATTGGCCAGCATATGGTCAATACGACCACCCAAAGCACCGAAAATAGTCACCTGAGCCTGAGAATTTTGCTCAAAGATGGTCAAGAGAGCCAATTCCAGATCCGTATCATCCTTTTCTGGTCGGGCTTGAACAAAGTGCTGGGCACGTTTTTGAATCACCTGTCGCTCTTCTGCAGTGACAGAATCAAAATCTCCAACTGCTAGAGCCAGAGGCAGGTCTTCTTCCAAGATCCAGAGCGAACCGCGATCCACACCGACAAAGCAATCAAAATCCGTCCGATAATGACCGCGGTCTCCACCAGCAAAAACTGCAACTTTAGTCCAGTTGTTTTCTGAGCGTTTGCACTCGTTCATTGACATCTCCCTTAAAGACATAAGATCCTGCTACAAAAACTGTAGCACCAGCTTCTTTGGCTTGAGCAATGGTTTGATCATCAATCCCACCATCGACTTCAATCTCAAAGTTCAAGCCTTTTTCCTCACGAAGGGCAACCAACTCGCGTATCTTATCCATGGTCTCAGGTAGAAAGGCTTGTCCGCCGAAACCTGGGTTAACGGTCATGACCAATACTTGGTCAACTAAGTGAAGCACATGTTTAATCGCCTCAACAGGTGTTCCAGGGTTAATGACAACAGAAGGTTTGACACCTAGAGAACGAATCTTTTGAAGAGCACCATGGATATGAGGCGTTGCTTCGACATGAATGCTGATGATATCTGCACCTGCACGCGCAAAGTCCTCTAAATGATGCTCTGGATTAGCTACCATCAAGTGGCAGTCAAAGACCATCTTGCTATGAGGACGAAGACTTTCGACCACACCTGCGCCAAAGCTGATTTGTGGTACAAAGTGACCATCCATGATATCGATATGGGCATATTCTGCACCAGTTGCTTCTAGGCGTTTGATTTCACGTTCAAAGTTGGCATAATCTGCTGCCAGAATTGACGGAGCAATCTTGTATTGAGACATAGGTTTCTCCTTATTATGGAATTTTTTTGCTGACTTTTTTGTAGGTTTCTCTGCGATTTTCAATCTCACTGAGGAATTGGAGGTAATTGTCAAAACGGAAGCTGGCAATGATACCCTCCTCTACTGCTGGCTTGACTGCACAAGACGGCTCATGGGTATGGGTACAGGTACGGAATTTACAGTCTCGACTGACAGTGGCAATCTCTGGAAAAGCCTGATTGAGGTCTTCTGCTGTTGACACTTCATAATCCAGTGATGAAAATCCTGGCGTGTCCGCGATTTTACCACCATTGAGATTGTAAAAACTAACAGCTCGAGTGGTATGGCGACCACGACCTAGACTGTCTGAGATCTCTCCTGTTTCAAGATTGAGGTCCGGTGCGATTTTATTGAGGAGGGTTGATTTTCCAACACCTGTCTGTCCCATAAAGACCGTCACTTTTCCTGTCAACAAAGGCAAAAGTTCTTCTTTACTAGTCACAAAGTCGTAACCAATGGCACCGTAAGTCTGCTGATAAAAATCCAGTTCTCCTCTATCTTCCAGCAAGTCCATTTTAGAAATATAGACGATGGGATGGATGCCCTTGTGTTCCAAAAGAACCAAGAAACGATCCAACAAGTTGCTGTTGAAGTCCGGTTCCTTGACAGACATGATCACCACAGCTTGGTCAATATTGACAATAGGTGGACGGACCAGACTGTTTTTCCGTTCATGAATCTTGAGAATATAACCTTCGGAATTTTCCTCGGCAGAAAAATCTACCCAATCCCCAACATAAGGCGTGTGGCCTTTTTTACGGAAATTCCCACGCGCACGTGTCTGATAGACTTGGCCATCACTCTCTACATAGTAGAATCCTGCCAAGGCTTTAATAATTTGTCCCTGCATCTTAGAGTCCTTGTCCTTTAAGTGCATCTGAAAGGCTAGCAAATTCTGCTAAGCTAAGAGCTTCACCACGCACAGATGGAGATAAGCCTGCCTGGTCCAAAGCCTTGGTCAGCTTATCCTTGACTTCATCAGTTTTCCCAAAGTAGCCTGTTAAGTTGTTCCATAAGGTCTTGCGACGATGAGTGAAGCTAGCCTTGGAAACCTTAAAGAAAAAGTTCTCATCTTTTACTGCTACAGCAGGCTCTGGACGGCGCACCATTTTTAAAATGGTTGAGTCCACATTTGGGGCTGGCACAAAGACCGTACGAGGCACGATGAAGGCAACCTTGGCTGTCATGTAATATTGAACAGCAATCGACAAACTACCGTAAGCTTTGGTATTGGGCTGTGCTGAGATGCGATCCGCCACTTCTTTTTGCATCATGACGACAAACTCACTAAAAGGAATGCCACTCTCGATCAAGTGCATGAGAATAGGCGTTGTGATATAGTAGGGCAAGTTGGCTACCACTTTGATTGGCAGGTCTGGATTTTTGAAATTCTGGATATGCTGCGTCAAATCGACCTTGAGAATGTCCTCGTTGACTACAGTAACATTGTCAAAATCACGTAGGGTATCCGCTAGAATTGGCACCAAACGGTGGTCAATCTCAAAGGCCATGACTTGAGCTGCACGCTCAGCCAAAAATTCAGTCAAAGCACCAATCCCTGGACCAATTTCAATAACATTGACCTGATCGTCAATTTCAGCTGTATCCACGATCTTTTGAAGAATATTGGTATCCGTCAGGAAATTTTGCCCGAAGGACTTTTTAAAGGTAAAACCGTGACGTTCCAGCACTGCCTTGGTCACGCTATAATCTGCAATTCTCATCTATTCTCTTTTCTAATATAGTAAGCTTCTGGAGTATAATGATAAAGCAAAACTAATAAGGGTGTTCCATCAAATCCTTCCACCATCTCTTTTAGGAGTGCATCTGGATGAATGATTTCTCGTGTTTTGGTGAAATAAACTCCGTGTTCCCCGTTTCTATTACGAAGTTCCCAGACAACATTATTCCCTTGGACAGAAGGTAGGTAACGTTCCAATTCTAGAAAATCAAAAAAATCTTTCACCGTCATGTCTTCCGGAACTTCAAATTCTACCTTGTGAGGTAACACATCATCCCCCATACAGACAGAATCTCTATCAACTCGGATTTTCATTTTGCTCTCTCCTTATAAGTTTCTATTTGAACGCTATCAAAATAAATCTAAGTACCTCTATTGTAACACATTCTCCATGCATTTTGAGGTCTGCTCAACTATTATCATAAGATTTCATCACCTCTTCCACTTCTGCCAAGGTCACTCCAAACAGAGTTAGATATCTGAATTTCTTTTCACTATTGAAGCAGTCCATGGAATTTATTTTTCTCATCCTTTATGGATTGTCTCTTGAGAAAGTCAGGTGCTCAAGCAAAGAATAGAGTTTTTCTTGCTCCTCTTCTTTGAAAGCAGGTGCATTTGCTTTTACTTCCTTGCATTTCTCGTCATATAAAAATCCTTCATAGCGATCTTCTGTAGATAAAGCTGTATAAACTTTGGTCATTTCTTCAGGACTAATCGAAAATTTTGACTTGATTTTATACAGATTTTTCATAAAAGTGCTGAGGTGATCATAGCGACGCATATCAACTTTGACATTGGTCACACGGATTGCCTGAACCTTGATACCTTTCCAATGTTTCCGCATATAAAGCGACAGCATCAACAAGGCCAGTTTATTTTGATAATAGGTCTTAGCAGGACTGTAATGTTTTTGACCAGATAAATTTTCAAAATCAAGTTTCATGAAAGGATAGAGTATCAGCCCTTGAGAAGAAATATTAATAATCCGACCACTCTCAGACTTTTCCAACAAACCTTTCAACAAGATAGACAGCAAGAAAGGGGCGGCAACATTGGTCGCAAATTGCTTTTCTAAACCATCCTTAGTCAGGATGGGCTTTTTGACTGACAAATCAAAGTCAGCTGCATTGTTAATTAGAACGTCTAGAAAGTCTTCTTTTTGAATATACTGTTCCGCTGCTTCCCTGACACTCTTCATATCAGATAGATCAACCAAGATATAATCTACATGTCGATTTCCTGTCTGTTGACGAATTTCCTCACAAGCTTTCTCCACAGCTTCTTCCCGTCTACAAAAGAGAGTTACCAACCATCCCTTTTCAGCTAATTGTTTAGCAACCTGATAACCAATACCACTATTGCCACCCGTAATAATCACTCTTTTCATTTCTGACTCCCTTGGACTGAATACTTAGCCATCACTTCTTCTACCTCTGCCAAGGTTATCCCAAATAACTCTAAGCGCTTGAGGAGTTGCTTGCCGTTGGAATAGCCGATGCGAAGCTGTTCGCCTAGATATTCTCTGCGTTTTCGGCTATCCGCTCCTGCTAGGAAACCAAGGCGAATCAAATCACTCCGACTAATGTCAAACTCGTTCTCATTTTCAAATTGTTCTGTCACCTGAGCCAGCGCTGTTTTCAGGTCCTCATAGCTAGCGTGTTCGATTCCCAGTGAACGCCCCTTGGTCTTGGACTTAGGAACCGCTTCATCTCGTTTGAGAAAGGCATGCTGAACTGTCGGAAGGGCCGTCATAATCATGCGACGAATCCGCTCCCCATTAAAATCTGGATCTGTAAAGACAATGACTCCATGCAATTCATGCAGGCGCTGAATGCGTTCTATATCCTGGTCATTGATGGCAGAACCTCGTGTTTCATAGGTCTCTACATCAAAGTAACGTTTGAGATTGGCTGTATCATCCCGTCCTTCGACTACGATGACTTGGGAAATTTTTTCTTTCATCACTTGCTGTCCAATCCAAAGATACGCTCTGCATTGGCACTTGTCACAGCAGCTAATTCTTCTGTCGTCATGCCACGCAAGTCAGCGATAAAGTCCACCACATAGCGAGTATAAGCTGTCTTGTTTTCGCGACCACGTTTAGGAACTGGTGCCAAGTAAGGCGCATCCGTTTCTACCAAAATCTTGTCCAAAGGAAGTTCCCTAGCAGCCTCTTGGATATCCGTTGCTTTCTTAAAAGTCACCACTCCTGAGAAAGAAATAGTCATACCAAGCTCGACAAACTTCTCAGCCCACTCAAGAGAACCTGAAAATGAATGCATAATCCCACCACGAGGACCAACTCCCTCGCTCTTGATAATCTCATAAGTATCTTCTAACGCATCACGGGTATGAACCACAAAAGGTAAATTCAAATCCTTGGATAACTGAATCTGACGGCGAAAAACCTGCTCCTGCACCTCCTTAGATGCTGTCATCCAGTGATAGTCCAATCCAATCTCACCCAAGGCAACAACTTTGGGATGTTTTAACTTTTCAAGCAAGTAAGCTTCGACCTCGTCTGTGTATGTCCCTGCTTCAGTCGGATGCCAGCCAATAGTTGCGTAGAGTTGCTCATACTCATCTACTAACTCCAAGGCGCGCTCTATAGTCGGCTTGTCAAAGCCAACAATATTCATCCGAGTCACACCCATCTCAGCAGCCAAGGCAAGTTCTTCATCTTCCCTTCCTGCAAATTCTTCTATATTTAAATGTGTATGCGTATCAAATATCATCTCTTCTAACCTCGTTTTCTTCCCTCTATTATACCAAAAAAGAGAAAGAGAGGTTAAGCCTTCTTTCTCCATTTTTTCTTTATTCTACATGTTTCGCTAGATCTTCTTGGGCTTTTTTGTTGGATTCGGCTTTTTCTTTTTGCCATTTTTCATAAAGCTCTTGATACTGTTTCGCAGTTACAGGATCCTTTTGCAACTCAACATACTTGTAGTTGTCCGCATCCCCTTTGTGTCCGACAAATGAGAAGGCTCCTGTGAACGGCACAGTCTTACGGAAGATTGGATTGGCTCCACCACTTTGAACGGGTAGGAAAAGAGCACTATCTGTTAGCCAAGCTTGAACTTCAGCAAATTTTTCATAGCGAGCCTGAGTATTTTCAACCTCATTCTCTGCCGCATCCAACAACTTCTTATAGGTAGATAGATCAATTTTTTCCTTGACATCATTGTCTTTTCCTGGGGTTAAACCAAGATTTTTTAACTGAGAACCAGATTCTGGATCCAAGAGGTCAAGATAGGTCTTAGGATCAGAGTAATCTCCGCTCCAGCCTGAAATGTCGATGTCATAGTCCTTTTGTTCAGCTGTATCAGCAAAGAAGGTTGCATTGTCTTTCTCGTCTGGAGACAATTGAATCACATCGATAACAATATTGTCTGATCCAAGTGTTTCTTCAACTGTCTGCTTGAAAGAACTTGCTTGCTGTACGTCTAACTTAGCAGTCTGGTCAACCAACATATCTAAATGGATAGGGAAGGCAACACCTTCTGCCTGCAAACTTTCTTTGGCTTTAGCGAATTCTGCCTTGGCTTTATCAGCATTCAAGAAGGCAGGTTGCGCGTCGTTCAGATTGATATTTGACCACTCTGTACCATAGTTGACTATCTTTTCATTGACAGCATCCCCGAAGTTTTTGCCTCCGATTTGAACAAAGTTGCTCGGTGTGACTGTGTTTCGAAGAATACGGTCAGCTCCATCTTCTCCATTTGTCTGCGCAGCGTAGGCATGACGGTCAAAGGCAAAGTTAATCGCCTGACGGAAATCTTTATTTTGCATAGCTAGACGTGAATCCGTCTTTTCTTTATCCGTCTGTTTCATGGTTTGATTGTAACTTTGACGGTTGACATTGAAAAGATAATAGAAGGTCACAGCGTTTTGAGGAGTATAAGTAATCTTATCCTCATTCCCTTTTTTCAGCTGGTCAAAGACAGAACTTGTCGGGAAGATACGTCCGTCTGTGTAGTTACCTTCTAAGAATCCTCGAGCCAAACTATCTTGGTCTGAACCATCATAGAAGGAAAGTTTTATCTTCTCAATCTTCACATTGTCCTTATCCCAGTAATTAGGGTTCTTTTCAAACTCAATTAAAGATTTTGATGTGAAAGACTTGAACAAGTATGGTCCATTGGACAGGATGCTAGAAGGCGTTACACTTCCAAAGTCATCTCCCTTGGATTTCAAAAAGGCTTCACTCACAGGGCTCAAAATCCCCCCGGTTGTCTTCGAATTCCAATAAGACTCCGGCTTGTTCAAGGTGTATTGAAGAGTATAATCATCCACAGCCTTGACTCCAACAGTCTCAAAGTCAGATGTTTTCCCCTCAACATAGTCTGCCAAACCTTTGATTGAGTCTTGGACCAAGTACAAGTTTTCAGCCTTTTTATCAGCTGCATACTTCAGACCGGTCACAAAGTCATGAGCTGTCACTTCAGCATATTCTTCTCCCTCAGAGGTATACCACTTAGCTCCTTGGCGGATTTTGTAGGTATAGGTCAAACCATCTTTTGATACTGTCCATGACTCTGCCATAGAAGGAACGAGGTTCCCGTACTTATCATTTTCCAACAAACCATCGATCAAGTTTGTCGTAATACTAGAGGTCGATCCACGTGTTGAAGTGATATAGTCTAATGTATCTGGGTTACTTGCAAATACATATGAGTAGGTTTTATCTGCAGCATTTGACTGCGTTGAGCCACAAGCTGCCATCAAAAAGCTTGCACTCAAAATTCCAGCCCCTAGTAGAAGGGCTTGTGATTTCTTCATATCTGTTCTCCATTTTTATAGTATATGAAATATTATACACTATTTCAGCAAAAATATAAAGTATTTTCAGACTGATATTATAGGAAAAAAGAAAAGCCAGTAGACTCGAGTTCCTACTGACTTCTTTGTTGAATTCGTTTGGATTAAGCAGCCAAAACTTTGCGTCCTTTACGACGACGAGCTGCCAATACGCGACGACCGTTTTTAGTTGACATACGGTTACGGAATCCGTGTTTGCGCGCACGACGAAGTTTACTTGGTTGATAAGTACGTTTCACGATGAATACCTCCTCATAGATTTTGTATTCGTTTAGCCGGCTATAAAGTGATCAGTTACTAAACATACTTTACTATTCTATCTGATTCTGCCACTTTTGTCAATAGCTCCAAGCAAATGTTTTCTAGCTTTTCCTATGAAAGCCCTATCTACGATACTGACTCAAGAAACGTGTCATCTTTTCTTGGATTTGTGCCAATTCATCTACACGAGGAAGGTAAACGATACGGAAATGATCTGGTTCCTTCCAGTTAAAACCGCGACCATGAACCAAGAGAACCTTTTCTTGTTTCAAGAAATTGAGAACAAACTGCTCATCATCATCGATGCGGTACATATTACGGTCAATTTTAGGGAAGATATAAAGACCCGCCTTAGGCTTGACCGCAGACAAACCTGGGATATCTTGGATAGCATTGTAAATGAAGTTTCTTTGCTCGTAAATCCGTCCACCAGGAAGGAGCAATTCATCCACTGACTGGTGACCTCCTAGCGAGGTTTGTACAACTTGCTGGGCCAAAACGTTGGAGCAAAGGCGCATATTTGACAGCATATTGAGCCCTTCGATATAGCCCTTAACATGAGTCTTAGGTCCAGATAAGACCATCCAGCCTACACGAAAACCTGCGATACGGTGAGATTTTGACAGACCATTCATGCTGACGCAGAAGACATCTGGAGCCAAACTTGCTACCGGTGTATGCACATGTCCGTCCATCACCATGCGATCATAGATTTCGTCCGCAAAGATGATCAAATCGTTTTGACGAGCAATCTCAATAATATCCAACAAGAGTTCCTTAGGATAAAGAGCTCCAGTTGGGTTATTTGGATTGATAAGGACAATAGCCTTGGTATTAGAGCTAATCTTAGATTTAATATCGTCCAAATCAGGGTACCATTCTGCTTCTTCATCACAGATATAGTGAACAGCATTTCCTCCAGCCAAGCTGACAGCAGCCGTCCAGAGAGGATAGTCTGGCATAGGTACCAAGACTTCATCACCGTTATCCAAAAGCCCTTGCATAGACATAACAATCAACTCACTGACACCGTTACCTAGATAGATGTCGTCGATGCCTACGTTTGGAAATTTTTTCAGTTGACAATACTGCATAATAGCCTTACGCGCCGAAAAAATACCCTTGGAATCAGAGTAACCTTCACTATCACGCGCATTCATAATCAAATCATGAATGACCTCATCAGGTGCTGTAAAACCAAATTCAGCAGGATTCCCTGTATTTAGACGCAAAATCTTTTCACCATTTGCGCGCATCCGCATGGCTTCTTCCAAAACCGGACCACGAATATCATAAGCCACATGCTCTAACTTACTAGACTTGTTAAATTCTTTCATCTTTTTTCCTCAATTCATCAGGATAGTAACATTATACCACTAGACAGGCCATGCGACAAGTTTTCAGAAATGAGTAAGCAAAAGAAAAGTCTCACTAAATGCGAAACCCTTCGGACATAGAAGATTGATCCTTTAGCTAAGTCCTATCACATACCAAAAGACAGACCAAGAAAGACCAAAGCTAAAAAAGAATCATACAAAAGATTAAACATAAGAAAGAGCCCCCACGTGACCAAATAGTCCATGTGGCCACTTCTTTTGGCTACTAAAAATAAGATTAGATGATAAACCAAATGAAAAAGCAAAAATCCCACAAATCCTGGATAAAGAATCGGAATAATCTTCTCTAGCTGCCAAACCATCACTACTTCTCCTACAAGTGACGCAAGGATAACTCCATGATAAAGAAAACTTATTTTTTTAGAAGCTTGAACAAAATCTTTCATACTTTCTCATCCCCTCGCTGTGTTTTCTACTATCCCGTTTTCTTTTATTTTAACATATCTCCACCAAAATGAATCTCCAATAATATTTATTTAAATATGATTTTTGCTTTACTTCTTTAATGAAAAGGGTTACAATAACAGTAAGAAAATTTCAGGAGGTTTCATTATGGCACAACGTTACCAAAATGTTATGGTCGCAATTGATGGTTCTAAAGAAGCGGACTTGGCTTTCGTCAAAGGTGTTTACACTGCTCTACGCAACGAATCCAAGCTCACCATTGCCCATGTTATTGACACACGCGCTCTTCAAAGCGTGTCTACCTTTGATGCTGAAGTTTACGAAGAACTCCAAGTCGATGCTGAAAGTCTGATGAAGGAGTACGAAAAACGTGCAAGAGACGCTGGTGTGACTGATATCCACATCGTCATCGAAATGGGAAATCCAAAAACCCTCCTTGCTCGTACTATTCCAGACGCAGAAAATGTCGATCTGATTCTCGTTGGTGCAACAGGTCTCAATGCTTTTGAACGCCTCTTGGTTGGCTCTTCATCTGAGTACATTCTCCGCCATGCCAAAGTCGACTTGCTGGTTGTGAGAGAAAGTGAGAAAACATTGTAATCATTAAAAAAGGGAGTCTTGGACTCCTTTTCATTTGTCCTGATTGGGTCACAAAAAGGCTTTAAACAATTGTTTAAAGCCTCAATCTTATTTAGAAAGTAGTTAATCCCAAAAGATTGAATTATTTGTAACTGTATGCCCAGTAGTATACACCGTTTCCATCAACTACTGCTGCTACAGCTCCTTCAGTGACATTCGGATCGAGAAGCAAGTCTCTCAAACCACTGTTTGCCCATTTTTTAATGACAACAGCAGCATCTTCATCACGACGTCCTACAAAGCCTGTGCTATCGTACTGACGTGAAATTTCATTTGCTTTCGGAAGTGCTTGATTTTGATAAATGTCTTCAGACCAAGTCAATTCTTTCAATCCTTGAGCCTTACGAGTCTCATTGATTTTAGCAAAAGCTTCTTTCGCTTTTGAAACATAGTCATAGTTTGTATCGTTTGTTGCTTCAACACGGTAAACAAACTTCACATAACCAAATTCTACATCACTGTATTTCTTGTCTTCGACACCACTCTTGAGATTTGCAATCAAAACATAGTCCTTAGCGTATGGGTTTTCTTTAGTCTTCTCAAAGATTTCTGGATCTTCTATTTCCCACTCAACTTTAGCATCCCAACCAGAGTTATCAAGGAACTTAGGATTCATTTTTTCGATGACATAGTTTTTGAACTCTTCAACATTCTTGAATGGCAATGCTTGACCTGCTTTAGCAGTCGTTACCAAGTTAGTTGAGTAAAGTTTCACGCTTGAGTTCTTGTCACTGTACATGTACTCGTCATCAGCAGTGTTTTCGTGAAGTTTTGGATCACGAGCTGGATCGTTTGGATCAGTCATCCCTTGAAGTTTCCATTTTCCTCCAAGCCACTTCCAGTATGCTGAGTAACCTGTACGCTCTGAGTTAGATGATACATAGTAGTAATGTGCACTACCATCGAAGTAGTAGTTGTTATCATTCTTGAGGACTGCATCACCTAGTTTACCTGGTGGGTAAACCAATTTTGGAGTTTGTCCATTTGGTGCCCAAGCCAAGTGTTCCAATCCTTCAGCTGGTTTTTCAACATAATCAGGGATTTGGTTTTCACTTGGTTCATCAGTCGTTACCAAACCTGGTGTTGTTGGGGTAGCTGGAGTTGCTGGTTGTTCTGGTTTTGACTCAGCTGGTGTTGTTGGCTCTTCAGGTTTATCACTAGGAGCTGGTGTTGGAGTCTCTGGTTCTGCTGGTGTTGGAGCAGGAACTTCAGGTTGACTTGGGTGTGCTGGCTCAACCGGAGTTGTTGGTTGTTCTGGTTTTGGTTCAGCAGGTGTTGCCGGTTGTGCTGGTGTTGTTGTATCAGCAGAATCTTTCACCAATACCCACTTACCATTTTGGTAGTAGTAATAATCACCATTGTCCAATACATAGTAATGGTACCCATTTTCGTAACGATAGTGCGGATCGTTTTCCAAGTTGTTAGTAGATGAGTTGTTGTTACTATTGTTTGTCAAAGGTTTCCACTGACCGTCACGATAAATACGGTAGTAGTGATTGCCATTCCAGTAAATATAGTTTTCATCGCTAGCAAGATTGTTGTAATCATTCCAATAGTTATAACCATAGTAGTTGCTACTGTTGTCATAGCCATAGTAGTTATTCCAATTATTGTAACCGTAGTTGTAACTTGGGTAATAGCTACCATATCCATAGTTATAACTTGGGTAGTAGCTATTGTAGCCATAGTTATAGCTTGGGTAATAACTGTTGTAGCCATAACTTCTTACAGTATAGTTTGATGTGCGGCCACGATTTGCAGTAGTACGGTTAGAAGTACGATTGCTTGAACGACGGCTAGTTCTTGTATAGTAGCTATTATTCCCATTCCAATTGTAAGCAGCGTGAGCTTCACTTGGTGCAAAAGTTGGAAGCATTGTTACAGCTGTTAAAACAGAAGCTGTCAAATAGGTATATTTTTTCTTCATTTCAACCTCTTAATTTTTGAATTTCTAAACTTGAAAATTAAAATAATAAAAATTTGGAAAGCAATTGTGCACAATTTTATAACTAAACCTCAAAGCTAGAGTGAATTCCTCACATCAACTTATTAACAGGCTTGAAATAAACAAGTTGACTACTGTCTTTAAAAAGAGCATATTATAGCAGTACGAGGATTTTATATTTATTCGCTTTCTGAATTCATTCTAACACACTAAGTTTTAAATATCAAATAATTTGACTTACATATTTTTGATAAAAATCTACAAAAAGCGATATATTATACTAAAATATATTGCTTTTAGCTATTTTGTGTAATTTCAGTATACTATCATTATTCTTCCGAAAACAATACAAATATTTTCATTTCATTTTCTAGTATAAAAATGCTTATAATAATTAGTGATATATTTACAAATGTTCGTTTTCTGTTACTATAGATTCAAGAAAAACCTTTCCTGGTTTTTATCCCAAGAAAGGCTTCATGACTTATTTCTGTTTTTCTTTGTGGCGCTCATAGGCCTTCATCTGGCGTTGGATCTCTTTTCGAATCGTAGCTTCTGGGGCATAATGCTCTTCCCAGTCATCTGGTTTTAAAATTTTATGTGTAACTGGATCAAAATGTGCTTTTCCATCAGGGAACACTTTCCCCATATTTGCCTCGTGAACAATATCAAAGATACGTTCCGGATCTACTCCCATCAAGACAAAGCTACCATAGGTAAAGTAGAGGGTATCGATTAAGGCATCAACTTGTCCAATCAAATCTTTTTGGGCCGGTGTCTTTTTCACCACTTTCTCTGCAGCCTTATCAATCGCCTCGTGCATACTTGCAAGCGACTGCTGGAATTCTTCCTCCGAAGAACTTGCTGCGCGAACAAACTCTACTAATTCTTCAATTTTAAAGTCTGCACGGTGGGTTGCTCCTTCAACATCCCAGGCCCGTGGTTCTTCTTGGGTTCGTTCATCCATCATGTGGTGGAAGGTTTTGACCTTATTGAAGTGATAGTCCCGGCTGACAAATACCTTTTCTGCTGCCAAAACACCAAAATGTTCGAGCGCCTTGTGGATGCCATCTTGTTGGTTACTTGTAGTGATATGTTTGGCAACCTCTTTAACGCTGTTACTGCCATTTCCCATAGCCACAGACATGCCGACACCCGCCAACATTTCCAGGTCATTGTCTGAATCTCCGAAGGCCATGACTTGGTTGAGGTCGAAACCATATTCTTTCCCAATTAGGCGAATGCCTTCTAATTTTGAATTCCCTTGGTTGATGATATCTGCTGCGAAAGGATTGCTTCGAGTCAATTTCAAATCTTCAAAATCACTGGCAGCTTTCTCAGATTCTTCTGGAGTCATCAGCATTAACACTTGATAGATTGGCTCATTTATCAAACGAAGCAGGTCATCTTCCTTTTGAGGGACTGCCTTGCTAACTATTCGATTAAAGGAACGGCTAACGGTTCTTGTTAAGACAGTCGGGATAAAACGGCTAACCAGCTGTGAAAAGGATCCAAGACCAAAGGACATAATTTTAGAGCCAACAACTGCATGCTCCGTTCCAAGAGCGATTTCTTTACGCTCCTTTTTAGCATAAGCAATCAGTTGACGCAGGCTTGACTTAGCGATTGGGCTTGCAAAGAGTACCTTTTCTTTATTAAAAATGTATTGGCCGTTGTAGGTCACTGCAAAATCCAAGTCTAAATCTTCCATCAATTCCTTGACAAAGAAAGGCCCCCGTCCTGTCGCTACTCCAACAAGCACTCCTTGCTCTTTGACAATCTTAATCGCGTCCTTAGTGGATTTCAAAACACTCTTGCGATCGTTGACTAGCGTTCCATCGATATCAAAAAAAACAGCCTTGACTTCCATCCTATCCCATTCTCCCCTTTTGTGTTACAATGATTATACCACATTTCAGAAAGAGTGACTAAATCATGCCTAAGAAAATCCTTGTTTTACATACAGGTGGGACTATTTCCATGCAAGCAGACGCCACTGGTGCCGTTGTAACTAGTCAGGACAATCCCATGAACCATGTTTCCAATCCACTTAAAGGGATAGAAGTCCATGCCCTAGACTTTTTTAACCTACCAAGCCCCCATATCAAACCCAAACACATGCTAGCCCTCTACCATAAGATTAGAGAGGAAGCAGACAACTACGATGGGGTTGTGATTACACATGGGACGGACACTTTGGAAGAAACAGCCTACTTTCTAGATACCATGAAAATCCCCAACATGCCCATCGTTCTAACAGGAGCTATGCGTAGTTCCAACGAACTCGGTAGCGATGGCGTTTATAACTATCTGAGCGCTTTACGAGTCGCAAGCGATGACAAGTCAGCTGACAAGGGTGTCCTGGTCGTCATGAACGATGAAATCCACGCAGCTAAGTACGTCACCAAAACCCATACCACCAACGTCGGGACCTTTCAAACTCCTACTCACGGGCCTCTCGGCCTCGTCATGAAGCAAGAAATCCTCTACTTCAAAACAGCCGAGCCACGAGTTCGCTTTGATCTTGATTGCATACAAGGTCTGGTGCCTATCATCTCCGCTTATGCAGGTATGACTGATGAATTGATTGACATGCTGGATTTAGAGCACCTAGATGGGTTAGTCATTCAAGCTTTTGGAGCTGGAAATGTTCCCAAAGAAACAGCCCAAAAATTAGAAACTCTCCTCCAAAAAGGAATCCCAGTCGCCTTGGTTTCACGTTGCTTTAACGGGATTGCCGAGCCCGTCTACGCCTACCAAGGGGGAGGAGTGCAGTTGCAAAAGTCTGGCGTTCTCTTTGTCAAAGAACTCAACGCCCAAAAAGCGCGCCTCAAATTATTAATTGCCCTTAATGCTGGACTAAAAGGACTAGCCTTAAAAGACTATATGGAAGGTTAAGCCCCTTCTCTAGAACGCAAAATCAGGAAATCTACGCGATTTCCTGATTTTTTTATTTGCGTTTTCGTGTAGAACGACGTTCTGTCAAACCATGAGGTAGGAGAACTTCGCGCTCTTCTAATTCTTCCTTATGCATAATCTTAGTCAACATACGCATGCTGATAGCACCCAAATCATAAAGCGGTTGGGCAACTGTCGTCAAGTTTGGACGAGTGTATCGTGCAATTTGAGAGTCATCCGTCGTAATGATTTCAAACTCTTCTGGCACTGAAACACCATGATCTGATAAACCATTTAGCACACCTGCTGCCAATTCGTCACCAGTCACAACTGCAGCTGTAGCTTGTGATGAAATCAACCGTTCTGCCAAGGCATAACCATCGTTATAGCTATATTTTGATTCAAAGACTAAGCCCTCGCTATAAGGGACTCCTGCTTTTTTCAAAGCTTCCTTATAACCAATCAAACGAACCTTACCATTGATATCATCGACAAGTGGGCCACTCACAAAGGCAATTTTCTTATTTTCTTTGAGAAGATAGCTCACTGCGTCAATCGTGGCTTGTTTGTAGTCAATATTCACACTTGGAAGTTGGTGTTCTACATCCACCGTACCTGCAAGAACAACCGGCGTCCGTGAACGAGAGAATTCTGAACGAATTTTTTCAGTCAAGTGATAGCCCATAAAGATAATTCCATCGACTTGTTTTGAAAAGAGCGTGTTGACCACTGAAACTTCCTTTTCATCATCCTCATCACTATTTGCTAGGACAATGTTATACTTGTACATTTCAGCAATGTCATCAATCCCCTTAGCAAGTGTTGAGAAATAACCATTGGTAATGTTAGGAATCACAACTCCGACTGTCGTTGTTTTCTTACTAGCCAAACCACGAGCGACCGCATTTGGACGATAGTCCAAGCGTTCAATCACTTCGAGGACTTTTTTTCGAGTGTTCTCTTTAACATTCTTGTTGCCATTAACGACACGGCTAACTGTTGCCATTGAAACACCTGCTTCACGGGCAACGTCATAAATCGTTACTGTATCATCTGTGTTCATTCCGTTTCCTTTCTATAATGAAAATTTCGCTTTCACGCATCTACTTACTCCATTTTATCACTTATTGTAAACACTTTCAAGTATTTTTTAGAGAAACTTTGAAAAAATTTCACAGTTTATTCCCATTTTGAAAAAGCAATTACGATTTCTTGATTTTTAAGACATTTTGCTGTATGATAAGGAAAAAAAGGGGGGATGAAAAGATGGCTTTTACAAATACACAGAGACGTTCCGCTAGTTTTGGTGTCGTAACCAGCCTGCCCGACGATGTCATTGACTCTTTATGGTATATTATTGATCATTTTCTGAAAAATGTCTTTGAATTAGAAGAAGAGCTTGAGTTTCAACTGCTCAACAATAAGGGGACCATCACCTTCCACTTTTCTAGCCAGCACCTTCCGACTAGCATCGATTTTGATTTCAATCATCCTTTCGATCCGCTTTACCCTCCTAGGGTCCTTATTTTAGACTTGGACGGCAGAGAAACCATCCTCCTTCCAGAAGAAAATGACCTATTTTAAAAAACTCTAGATTCTCGGCGCGAACTGCTGAGGAACTAGAGTTTTCTTTGTCTAATAAATAGAGCGACTGACAACTAGACCGTTTGGTTTTGTATACTCTAAGTCAAGGTAATCCTGATAAGTCCCTGGCACAATGAAACCTTGTGGACTCAATATATCTGTCCCAGCTTTTCCCACGATAGAGTCTGCCAGCAAAACACAATTGGTACTGAGAACAAAGTAGGTTTTAAACTCAGATGAGCTGAATTTATAGAGGGTAGCATCCGCTTCCTGTTTCAGTTGGTAGGAGTAGGTATGCTTGACCTCTCCCTCTCTTCTTTTCATCAACTGCGAGCTTGGTTCCCAAGGAATTAACAGGTCTTCTATCTCTGCTAGACGCGCTTGGATGGCTGCTTTCTGTTGGTCCGTCAAACTCAGACCATAAGCAAACAAGGTCTTCTGACTTTCCCTCTTACAGAGCTCGATGTATTTTTCCCGATTGGCCTTAAACAAAACACCGTCTCCAACCATGCCGAATAAACGCTCTGAGTGAGGATCATACGAGCCATAGGAAATAACCTTCCCTTGATAACAAATATCCACATGTCCCATAGCGAGGAAGAAGGATGTTTCTGAGGTATGAATAAAAATTTCTAGATCAACTACCTGATCGTTTTTTCTTTCTGAATGAACTTCCCCTTCTTGACTTTCATGATTTGACAGCCACTCATTCAATTTGCGCAAGGTGCTGATAGGGATCAAAGCCGTCACAAAGATCGGCAAAGTCATTCGCATTCGTCGTTTTAGCTTGGGATTATTTTCTATCTTTTCAAAAAAGAAACCATCCCGAAGGCTACTAACTCCTAGCATGAGCAAGTAAAACCCAAGCAAGAGCAATTCAAAATTCGCTGCATCGTGAAAAGGAGAGATGCTATAAAGACCTAATCCTATCATCCATACAGCATCGAAGAGATGATGAATCCGAGGATGAATGGCATTTTTTCGATAGAGAGACCAGGTCACAAGGCTAATGATGCCCGTAAACAGCTGGTAGCTCGCAATGATAAAAACCAGGAGATAGAGGGCAAGGTCTTGCAAGATGATAGAATCAAACACCAGAGCCGCAACCACCAGCTTGCCCAAGGTTACAAAGATATTTTCCCGACGATTTTTATCCTGAAACCAGCGAGTCAACAAGTGCCAAACTGCTGACAAGGAAAAGTAGCCCATCAGCAACTGGTACCCCATTCGCGGAATAACTTGTCCAAAACGAATTAAGAGAAGCCCTAAAACAATAGCAAGCAGTCCCTCCCCGATACTCTTCCACTTGCTATAAGTCTCGGAAAGCTTAGGCATTTCCTTGCTCCAACTGGTCAACCAAGTAACGAATTGGTTGCTTTAGGATAGGATGAATAAAATGGGGAGCTATTTCCACTAACGGTTCAAGAACAAAGAGGCGTTCTGCTATATAAGGATGAGGCAAGATGAGGTCGTCCGTATAAATGACCTGATCCTCCACAAAAAGCAGGTCCAAATCAATCAAACGCGGTCCCCAATGAACTTCTCGAACCCGTCCCATCTCTGCCTCAATGGCTAACAATGTTTCTAACAAGACTGGTGCTGGTAGCCAGGTTTCTACTTCAATCACCTGATTAGCAAAACTATCCTGTTCCACACCACCCCAAGGCTCCGTCGTCAAAACACTGGATTCTTTGAGAATATGGATGCCGCGAGCTCGCAGTTTGTCGATTGCTTGTTCCAAGTTTGCTTGCTTGTCTCCCATATTACTTCCTAGAGCGATAAAGGCCCGCTGCTTACGACGGTGAATGGTCACCGAGCAGGTATCTAACGGTAAATGCACTGGAGCCCACGGTTTTTTTAGTTCCAACTCAATCTCTTGGACAAGTGGATAGGTCTCAAAGGTACGTTCAACTAGTTTGTAGGCTACCGTTTCAATCAAGTCCTCAGTGCTTTCCTGAAACCAAGTCGTCCACTGCTGACACAGTTCTCCGTAATGGACAGATGCTGTTAAATCCAAGTCTGTCGCCGCCTTGGTCATATCATAGGATAAGCTTGCGGAAATAACAAACTTCTGCCCCAATTCCTTCTCACTAGGGAAAAGACCATGATAGGCAAAAATTTCCAAATCTTTAATCTGCAGTTGATCCATAACTAGTCCTTTCTAGAAAAATCCGCTTATAGCGGATTCTTTTTATACTCAATGAAAATCAAAGTGCAAACTAGGAAGCTAGCCGCAGGCTGTACTTGAGTACGGCAAGGTGAAGCTGACGTGGTTTGAATTTGATTTTCGAAGAGTATTATAGTCCCATTAAACGATAAGCCTGATCTCGGAGGTCCTTATCCGTCTCAAATAGGCCACGAGCTACAGTGGTTAAGGTTGCAGTGCCTGGTTTTCTGACACCACGCATGCTCATACACATATGTTCGGCCTCAATGACAACAAAGGCTCCTTTAGCACCCAGATAATCCATCAAGGCATCAGCCACTTCAATATTCAAACGTTCTTGAATCTGTGGTTTTTTAGAGTAGACTTCAACCGTACGGGCTAGCTTGGACAAGCCTGCCACACGGCCATCTGGAATGTAGGCAATGTGCGCTCTCCCATAAAAGGGCAAGAAGTGGTGTTCACACATAGTATGGAAAAAAATATCCTTCTCCACCACCATATTGTCATCAATAATCTCAAAGGATTTTGACAAATGTTCCTCCGCAGTTTGGCCAAGACCTGAAAAAATCTCTTGGTACATACGGGCTACACGAGCAGGTGTCTCCTGCAAGCCCTCGCGGTTAACATCTTCGCCAACTGCCTCGATAATCATTTTTACAGCTGCTTCAATCTTTTGTGTATCCATTCTCTAGTTATTCCTCTCCATTAGGTAGGCTCTCACTTGGCTCAAGAAATACAAGGAACCCGTGACAATCCTAACTGTTTGTTTCTCTTCATTTTTATCTGTCAATTTCTGCTCTAGAAAATCCTGCCAACTTTGGTAATTGAGATTTCTAGACTTGGCTGTCTCTTTCAGCACGCTTTCATCCGTCGCCCGACTATCATCAAAATAAGTCAGAGTCAGTTGACTATTTGGCACCTTCTCTAGCAAATCCAGCATATCGTCCAGGGCCTTGGTTTTGATGCAGGTAAAAAGGATTTCCTTATGATAATCCGCAAAGCGTTCTTGCAAGGTTGCCAACAAAGCCTTGATAGCATGGGGATTGTGGGCCCCATCCAAAAGCAGCAAGGGAGCACTAGAAACGATCTCCAAACGCCCTGGCCATCTGGTTTCTTTCAAAGCTTGAGCAACCAAGTCATTACTTGCTAACTCCCGCCCAGTCTCCTGGCAATAAGTGTCTAGGAGAGCAAGTGCCATCCCCGCATTCTCTATCTGGTGCAAACCGAGCAGGCCTGTTTGAAAGCGACCTTGTCTGACAGAACTGCTATAATCAAAGATTTCACCCGCTACCACGCTTTCTTGATGACGAACCTGGTAATCACTTCCATAGGCAAGTCTAGGTGCATTTTTAGCTTCTGCAATAGGGTCGATCACAGTCAGGGCTTCAGGAACAATATGACCTGTCACCAAGGGAATGCCTTGCTTTATAATACCAGCCTTCTGCTCTGCTATTGCTTCCAAAGTGTCACCAAGTAGGGCCACATGATCCAGTCCAATGGTCGTAATTCCTGTTAAAATAGGCTGGCAAACATTGGTACTATCCAGAAGGCCACCCATACCGACTTCCATGATGGCCACATCTACTAGCTCAGAGGCAAAGTAATCATAAGCTAGTGCTGTGATAATTTCAAACTCAGTTGTCCCCTGCAAATTGTCAGAAGATTCCCCCTCAAGCAAAGACTGATAGTCTGCCATGAGGGCTTCTAGTCTCGCTTCTGGGATGGATTCCCCATTGATGCTAATCTGGTCTGTATAATGAATGAGATAGGGTGAGCTGAACACCCCAACTCTTAGACCTAGCTTTTCCAGCATCTTTTTCAAAAAAGCAATGGTAGACCCCTTGCCATTGGTCCCTCCAATATGGATAACCTTAAGTTTGAGATGGGGATTGCCTCGCAGAGCTAGGAGTTCCACCATTCGCTCCAAACCAAAATGTGGTTGGTCCGTCCGGTAGTGGGCAATCCACTGATTGTTTTCAATTTCGTTCATCTTACTTATATTGTTTTAAATCTAGATTTTCCGCATCATCTGCCAAACGAATGGCTGACGCAATTTCAACTGCCATCCTGTGACTGGCTACATCGTGCACGCGCACCACTTCCACACCCTGTCTCGCAGCGATACTGGTTACATGAGCCGAAGCTGTGTCCCGATTACGGAAACCAAGTTCTGTCTCAGGATTGCCTTCAAAACCATTTTCCTCCAGGATATTAATGACAAACCGCTTGCGCGAAACTCCAAGAAAGATTGGATAGCCTTGCTGGTGTAATTTATCAAGGTCCCGTAGAAGGAGTAGATTTTCCTTCTTGGTCAGACCAAAGCCAATTCCTGGATCCAGCAGGATATTTTCTTGTGCAATCCCAGCTTGATTTGCTCTCGCTAGAGCTCGATCAAAGAAAGTCTTCATCAAGTCTTCGATTGGCATTTTTTCAAAGTCAGCTAATTCTTCCTCTGTAAAAGCTTGTCCAAAACCAAAATGAGGAAATATGAGCGAACTAGGATGCTGAGGTCGAACCATAACTGGATTAAACATGATAACCACTTTCGCTCCAGCCTTAGCAATCACATCCGACATTTTCTCATCTCCCATGAGACCAGTGATATCATTGACCAGATTAGCTCCAGCAGCCAAGGCAGCCTCTGCCACCTGACTTTTCCAAGTATCGATGGAAATGAGGACATCACTTTCCTCACGAATAGCTTTAATCACTGGAACAACACGCTGGATTTCCTCTTCTATCTCAACATAGCTACTGCCCGGCCGAGTCGATTCTCCACCGATATCTAGCATGCTAGCTCCTTCTGCTATCAATTTACGGGCCTGCTGGAGCGCCTGCTCAAGAGCAAAAAACTGCCCACCATCCGAAAAGGAATCTGGCGTCACATTGATAATTCCACAAATGGCTGTTTTTTCGCGGTTGACTTTATTGGACATAACGGTTACTCCCTTAAGGTTCTCTACCATATTATCTCTCTATTTTACCATAAAAAGAAAAAAGATGGACACGTTAGTATTCATCTTTTCCAAGTAGGTCAATGGTTTAGAATGATAGACCTAGATTTCTACTAATCAATACCAAAATAGCTATCAAACAAAAGGCTACACCATTGAGAATCATATGAAGCAGGATGGACATCTCCAAACGCTCAGTCTTATAGGCTGTCCAAGTCAAAACCGTTGACATTCCTCCATAAATAATCACAGAAGGTAGATTGGTTGGCATATGGAGCAAGGCAAAGACAATTGCACCAACAACAAAGCCAAGTTTTTCTTTTCCGCGGAAGATCTTTTTTGGAATAATCCCACGACACAAAATTTCTTCACAAATCGGTGCAATCAAGACTAGTAGGAAGAAAGTTGAAATCAAGGAGCTATTCTGAACTATACCATTCAGTATTGATTGGTTATTGGTTGTTACCTCATTTGTTAGTCGAAGCAGGAGTGAACCCAAGAGGTTTGTCGCAAAAATCACCAGATAACTCAACACCAAGCGAGCCAAGTCTTTTGCCTTAAAAAAGGATAGATTAAAAGTAGCAAGTTGTGTTTTTCGTGCACCAATAATGAATACAATCAAAACGACTATGGATAGGGCACCTACTAAAAGCCCTGACTGTAAAATCGGAAACTGTTTTTTTGCTAAAAACAAAGCAAGTCCTATGGGAAATTGAGATAGAACAAAAGCTACCAAAAGGATGAGCACCCATTTCCCTCTGTTCAAAACCTCTTGCCAAATCGTCTTATCTTTCATGATGTACCTCCTTATAAGAAAAAGGGGAGACTCCCCTTTTTTCTATTATACCATTTATAGCGCCATACTGATATAGTTAAGGATAAACAAGGCATCCAAAATCCAAATCATCACGTGCACATCCTTTGCTTGACCTTTGACAACTTTTGTTAACGTATAAGTCAAGAAACCAACTGCAATCCCTTGTGTGATAGAGTAGCTGAATCCCATGAAGATAGATGTAAAGAAGGCAGGGACAGCTTCAGCCATATCATCCCAATGGATGTTTTTCAAACTACCAAGCATCATAATCCCAACGATAATCAAAATTGGAGCCGTCGCAGCTGATGGAACAATTGCCAAAAGTGGACTAAAGAAACTTGAAATTGCAAAACAAACCGCAACTACCAAGGCAGTCAAACCAGTACGTCCACCCGCACCGATACCCGCTGCAGACTCAACATAGGTTGTCACGTTTGAAGTACCTGCGATGGCACCAATTGAAGTACCAATCAAGTCAGAGTAAAGAGCCTTATCCAACTTATCTGATTGGTGATTTTCACCATTTGTCGCTACGATACCGACTTTTTCACCTGTACCAATCAAGGTACCAATTGTGTCAAAAATATCTGTCAACGAGAAGGCCAGAATAGCCATAAGTGTTTCCGGTAGACGAGCAGTGTCTGAGATTAAAGCACCCAATCCTTGTGAGCCAAGTGCTGCACCAAAGATTGTCTTCAAATCTTCAAAGGCTGCACCTACATGGTTATTAGAAAAATCAATGCTTGATACATCAACCAAACCAACAGCGATAGCAAGAACTGTCGTTGTTAAGATAGAAAGAATGATTCCTCCCTTGATGCCCTTAATAACAAAGAAAATCGTAATAGCCAAACCTGCAATAGCCACTAAAACAGCCGGATTATTAAAGCTAACCAGACCTGGAACTGCTGAAGAGTTTGCTGTAATGGCTGCTTGGGCCTTATCAGCACCCTCACCAGCAACTGTATAACTTCCTGGATCAATAGAGAATTTCAAAAGACCAGCATTCTTAATCCCTACATAGGCAAGGAAGACACCGATACCTGCTGAAATAGCCGAACGAAGCGCATTGGGAATGGATTCAATAATCATTTTACGAACATTTGTTAAGGTAATGATTAGCGAAATAATCCCACAGATAAAGACCATAGCCAAGGCTTCTTGCCATGAATAACCAAGCCCAAATACGACTGTAAAGGTAAAGAAGGCGTTGAGTCCCATACCTGGTGCTTGAGCGTAAGGCAGATTAGCATAGAAAGCCATCATCAAAGTACCAGCTACTGCACCGATAATCGTTGCTAGAAAAACACCTTGAGCAGGCATACCAGTCTGCGAAAGCATTTGTGGGTTTACAAAGAGAATGTAACTCATTGCAAAGAAAGTTGTTAAACCAGCGAGAACTTCTGTACGAACGTCTGTTCCGTTCTCTTTTAGTTTAAATAGTTTGTCCATCATAAATCTCCTTTTGTTTTTTACGAACAATATTAGTATTATATCATTTATCATTCACTTTTTCAATATGTTTGTTTGATTTATTTAACAAAATGAAATTTTTATTTTTTGTTTTGAGTCTGTTTTTCTTCTTTCTTTTTGATATAATAGTAGACATCTTATCTGGAATCTACTAGGAAGGTTTTTATGACTAAAAAAATTATTGCAGTCGATTTGGACGGAACCCTGTTGAATAGCGAAAGCAAGCTCTCCGATTTTACCAAAAAGACAATCAAAAAAATTACTGAAAAGGGACACCATGTTGTCATCACGACAGGCCGTCCTTACCGCATGGCGAAGAACTTCTACCGTGAATTAGAGTTGCATACTCCCATGATTAACTTTAATGGTTCTCTCACTCATCTACCCGGACAGACTTGGGAGCACGAAAGATGCTTAACCTTGGATAAAAAATATCTCCTAGATATGGTCAAACATAAAGAGGATATTCAGGCCGACTTTATTGCAGGAGAATACCGTAAGAAATTTTACATTACAGCTCCAAATGAAGAAATTGCGGACCCTAAACTATTTGGCGTAGAGAACTTCCAACCGGAAAATCAATTCAAACCCGAACGAGTAACCAAGAATCCTAACTGCATTCTCTTGCAAACAAGGGCTGAAGACAAATACGCGCTAGCAGATGAGATGAATCGTTTTTACCAACACCAACTAGCAATCAATACCTGGGGAGGCCCTCTTAACATTCTCGAATGTACACCAAAAGGGGTCAACAAAGCCTTTGCTTTAGAATACTTGCTCAATGTTATGAACCGTGACAAAAAAGACCTGATTGCCTTTGGAGATGAACACAATGACACCGAAATGCTGGCTTTTGCAGGCAAAGGATATGCCATGAAAAATGCCAATCCCGATTTGCTACCATATGCTGATGAGCAACTCTCTCTGACAAATGATGAAGATGGTGTTGCCCATACCCTACAAGATTTATTCCTATAACGCTTAACGCTCAAAAAGTTAGCTTGTGCTAGCTTTTTTGATTTTCACAATTTTTCAATTAATCGGCCTGTTTTCATTTTTTTATATTAAATTACTCTCTTATTTTTTCATACATTTCCACAAAATGTTTATATATTAACATTTTGTAAACGAGTTTTCATTGAAAATTAACACATATTTATAAGAAATGGTTGCTTTTTGTTTGAAAACGGTTTATACTTAAAGTTAGGCTTAAAGTTTTCTTAAACACACAGTCAAACATTTTAAAGGAGGAATGACAATAATGAGTATCGGAATCATTATTGCGAGCCACGGCGAATTTGCTGCGGGTATTCATCAGTCAGGATCTATGATCTTTGGTGAACAAGAAAAGGTTCAAGTTGTAACCTTTATGCCGAATGAAGGTCCAGATGATCTTTACGCTAAATTCAACAACGCTGTGGCTGCATTTGACGCAGAAGATGAGGTTCTAGTCTTGGCTGACCTTTGGAGTGGATCTCCATTCAACCAAGCTAGCCGCGTGATGGGAGAAAATCCAGAACGTAAATTTGCCATCATCACAGGACTGAACTTGCCGATGTTGATTCAAGCCTACACAGAGCGCCTTATGGACGCTAATGCAGGTGTGGAAAAAGTCGCTGCGAATATCATTAAAGAAGCCAAAGATGGCATCAAGGCTCTTCCAGAAGAGCTCAATCCAGTTGAGGAAGTTGCAACTGCTGCAGCTGCTCCTGCTGCCCAAGCTGCTATTCCAGAAGGAACAGTTATCGGTGACGGTAAACTGAAAATCAACCTTGCTCGTCTAGACACTCGTCTGCTTCACGGTCAGGTTGCAACTGCTTGGACTCCAGATTCAAAAGCAGACCGTATTATCGTTGCTTCAGATAACGTTGCAAACGACGAATTGCGTAAAGAATTGATCAAACAAGCAGCTCCTAACGGAGTAAAAGCCAACGTTGTACCAATCAAAAAATTGATTGAGGTTGCAAAAGATCCACGTTTCGGTGACACTCATGCCCTTATCTTGTTTGAAACACCACAAGATGCACTTCGTGCTATCGAAGGTGGCGTGCCAATCAAGACTCTTAACGTTGGTTCTATGGCCCACTCAACAGGTAAAACAATGATCAATAACGTCTTGTCTATGGACAAAGATGATGTTGCAACATTTGAAAAAATGCGTGACCTCGGTGTTGAATTTGACGTACGTAAAGTACCAAACGACACGAAAAAAGATTTGTTTGACTTGATTAAGAAAGCAAACGTTCAATAATTTTAATCTGTTTCTATCATTTAAAAAAACAGGATTAAATACTTTATTAAAACTAAATAGAAAAGGAATAAAACCATGTCAGATATTTCAATCATTTCTGCTATCTTGGTTGTAGTTGTTGCCTTCCTTGCAGGTCTTGAAGGTATCCTCGACCAATTCCAATTCCATCAACCAATCGTCGCATGTACCCTTATCGGACTTGTAACAGGTAACCTTGAAGCAGGTGTTATGCTTGGTGGATCTCTTCAAATGATCGCCCTTGGTTGGGCTAACATCGGAGCTGCCGTAGCTCCTGACGCTGCTCTTGCATCTGTTGCTGCAGCGATCATCTTGATCAAAGGTGGTAACTTTACTACTGAAGGTATCGCCGTTGCAACTGCAACAGCTATCCCTCTTGCCGTAGCTGGACTATTCTTGACAATGATTGTTCGTACAATCTCAGTTGCCTTGGTTCACTCTGCTGACGCAGCTGCAAAAGAAGGAAACATTGCAGCTGTTGAACGCGCTCACTACTTTGCCCTTGTTCTTCAAGGTCTTCGTATCGCTATCCCTGCAGCCTTCCTTATCGCTATCCCAGCTTCTGCTGTTAAAGACGCTCTTGGTCTAATGCCAGAATGGTTGAATGGTGGTATGGCTGTTGGTGGTGCTATGGTCGTTGCCGTTGGTTACGCTATGGTTATCAACATGATGGCAACTCGTGAAGTATGGCCATTCTTCGCTATCGGTTTCGCTCTTGCAGCGATTTCACAATTGACTTTGATTGCCCTTGGTGTCATCGGTGTTGCCCTTGCCTTCATCTACCTTAACCTTTCAAAACAAGGTGGAAACGGTGGCGGCGGAGCTGCGACTTCTAACGACCCAATCGGTGATATCCTAGAAGACTACTAGAAAGGGGAACAATCATGGCTGAAAAAATTCAATTATCAAAATCAGATCGTCAAAAAGTTTGGTGGCGTTCACAATTCCTTCAAGGTTCTTGGAACTACGAACGTATGCAAAACTTGGGTTGGGCTTACTCATTGATCCCAGCTATCAAAAAATTGTACACTAAAAAAGAAGACCAAGCGGCTGCTCTTGAGCGTCACCTTGAGTTCTTCAACACTCACCCATACGTAGCTGCTCCAATCATGGGGGTTACTCTTGCACTTGAAGAAGAACGCGCTAACGGTGTTGAAATCGACGACGCGGCTATCCAAGGGGTTAAGATCGGTATGATGGGACCTCTTGCTGGTATCGGTGACCCAGTATTCTGGTTTACAGTTCGTCCTATCCTTGGAGCCCTTGGTGCATCACTTGCTGCATCTGGTAACCTTGTTGGTCCACTTCTCTTCTTCTTCGGATGGAATGCTATCCGTATGGCCTTCCTATGGTATACACAAGAGTTCGGTTACAAAGCTGGATCTGAAATCACTAAAGACATGTCTGGTGGTATCTTGAAAGACATCACTAAAGGAGCATCTATCCTTGGTATGTTCATCCTTGCTGTTCTTGTACAACGTTGGGTGTCGATTAACTTTACTGTTAACCTTCCAGGTAAACAATTGGCTGAAGGTGCCTACATCAACTTCCCAGAAGGACCTGTATCAGGTGCTGAATTGAAAGGTATCCTTGGTCAAGCACTCGGTGGATTGAGCTTAGACAAGATTCAACCACAAACTCTCCAAGGCCAGTTGAACTCATTAATCCCAGGATTGATGGGACTTCTCCTTACTTTCCTTTGCATGTGGTTGCTTAAGAAAAAAGTATCACCAATCGCAATCATCCTTGCACTCTTTGCAGTGGGTATTGCAGCTCGTTTCTTCGGTATCATGTAATCCAATAATCGAGAATATAGATAAAAAAGAATCAGGATCAAATCCTGATTCTTTTTGTGTATCAACTTTTTCTTCTAGTCAGATAATGCAGGCTCCCAATCACTACTGATAGGATGGCTACATAGAGTACTTGAGTGGTTTCTAGAGGCACAAAAGCTCCTCGCAGGATAAAGGTATTGGTAAGCAATCCAACAAGGGCTGCAAGGCTCAAAAACGTGAGCAAGACTAGTTTATATCGATTAAAGGGGATACTGACCTTGGCAACTAGACACAGACCATTGATTAAAGCAAGGAGGAAGCAAATAAATTTGACCTGACCTGGGACAGTGATAAAGAAGTTCGTCAAGAGTACACTAGCAACCAGAATGCCACCACAAATCGCAGCATTGGTCAAAATATCTCGCATAAAATGTGTGCTAACCTTTTCTTTATTGGACTCAAAAGTTAGGAAGAAGGATGGAATCCCAATCGTAATGACTGAAATGATTGTAAACTGAATGGGGATAAAAGCAAACTCCAAACCAAATACCACACTCAAAATGGCAAACACGATGGAGAAGAAGGTCTTTGTTAGAAAGAGAGATGCTACCTTTTGGATGTTATTAATGACACGGCGACCTTCCATCAAGATATCATAAAATACTGCAAAATCATCTGTGAGAAAAACAATATTGGAGACGCTTTTGGCCGCACTGGTAGCACCATTCATAGCGAAACTGATGTCTGCTTTTTTGAGTGCTAAAACATCGTTGACTCCATCACCACTCATAGCAACTGTTTTCCCAGCATTTTGTAAAACGGTTACCATCTTTTCTTTCTGCTCAGGTGTCACGCGACCAAAGATATCGTGTTCCAAGACCACTCTTTCAAAGTCCTCATCACTCACCTTGGTCATATCAATCGCCCGTGCTTCTTCCTTAAAACCTGCCTTACGAGCCACCCCATATACAGCCACATGATTATCACCACTGATAATCTTCACTTCAACACCTTGAGATTCGAAATAGTCAAAGGTTTCCTTGGTATTGTCCTTAATCTCATCTGACAAAACGACGTGTCCTAGTAGTTCCATATTGGCCGGACTCGTGATGTGGTCCTTACTATGGGCAAGTGTCAATATTCGAAAACCTTGCTGTTTTAGATGTTCATAGTAGGCATCCATCGGCTGGGTAAATCCTAGAAACTCATAAGCCCCGAAGAAATAGGTCCCACCGTCTTTTACTTGGACAAAGGAATACTTGTTTTTACTTGAAAAAGCGCCGACTTCTTGAACTTCCCACTTTTTCTCACACATTAAGTGGGTCTTTAGAGCCCGCGAAGTTGCATTTTCATCCTCGAAATAAGCCAGATAAGAAGATAGTTTCTCTGCCACCTTCGCATCCATTTCTTGGACCTTCATATTACCAGTCGTGATGGTTCCTGTCTTATCAAAACAGAGAACATCTACACGCGCCAAGGTCTCCACACAGTATAGTTCCTGCACCAGAACCTTCTTTTTAGCCAGCTTCATGGCCGCTACCGCTAGAGACACACTGACCAGTAGAATCAATCCCTCTGGAATCATGCCGACCAAAGCACCAGAACTTCCCAAGACAATCTCAACATAAGTCCGCCCTAGACTAAAACCTCTGACATAGAGCAGAATGGCAACTGGCACCAGCAGGATAGAGACGATTTTTAAAATCTTATCCATATAATCGCGCAGTTGAGAAGGGTATTTTTTGAATTCCTTGCTGGATTTTGCAAGTTTATTGATATAACTATCGGGACCCACAGCTGTAGCAAGGACCAGACAAGTACCGCTGACGACATTGCTTCCGCTCATCAGCTTGTCACCAACTGTTTTAAAGACCGAATCACTCTCACCCGTCAGCAAGGACTCATCAACTTCAACATTCCCTTCAAGCACTTCTGCATCGACAGGTACCTGATCTCCCAGATTGAGATACAGATATTCCCCCAGTACGATGTCTTCTGGATCAATCTCGATCGTTTGACCATCTCGATTGACCCTGTATTTACTTTTACCAAGTAAACTTAGCTTTTCTAAGGCATTCTTAGAGCGCACTTCCTGGAAAATCCCAATAGCTGTATTGATAGTAATCACACCTAAAAAGAGCATATTTTCAAATCGCAAGGTTGTCACTACCAGAACTGCCAGAGCCAAGTTCATAGCATTAAAGAAGGTAAAGATATTTGAAACGACGATTTCCTTGCTTGTTTTATAAGGTTTAATGTCACTAATATTTCGTTGACGATCCTTGATGTCTTGACTGCTTAAATACTTCATTTTTACTCCGATATCCTTTTGTACTACTATAGTAACACATATCTTTTTCTCTGTCACTTAAAGACTCAAAATAAGAAGAGCTTACTTGGTAAGCATCATTTATAGCCACTTTAAGAAGTACTTGAAAACGAAAGAGACTAGGATTTGTACTGACCCCAAAAAGTTAGACAATTAATTTATCCAAAGGATTTAGTTCTGTATT
>NZ_JUQX01000038.1 GCF_001074565.1 Streptococcus pseudopneumoniae
CTGTACTTGAGTACGGCAAGGCGACGTTGACGTGGTTTGAATTTGATTTTCGAAGAGTATGAGTTTATATTTCTTTCAAGACCAGATATTCCATAGCATTTTGAAAGCTGACATTAGCTTGCCACATTTTTCTGGCTTCTAGCAAATCTTGTAAAATCTGTCGAATCCTTGCTTGCAAGAGATCCTGCCCACAGAGGACTTCGAGGATTCGCAAGACCTGATCCTGCTTTTCCTTGTCATCTGCCAAGCTGGCTAATTTGGCTACCTGCAAATAACTCTCTTTTTTATTGGCTACTAACCAAGTCAGCATGCGTTCGCTCTCATCCACCAAGGTCCAAAAACTAGCCTGATTGACCAACTTTTCAGCTTCAGCTCGCGATTGAGCCAACTGGGCTAAAAGAGTCGCTTTTTTCTTAACTAGACCTACTTGCTCTAATTGATGGATGAGCTTTTCTTCTTGCTTTTTAAAATGGAAAATCTGGGTCCGACTACGGATTGTCGGCAAAATTTTTTCCTCATCACTAGTTAAGAAGAAAATGTAAACTTCACTCTGAGGTTCTTCGATGACCTTGAGCAGAGAGTTGGCTGCATTGGGATGCATTTTCTCCGCCTGCTCGATGATAAAGACCTGTTGCTGGCTTTCAATCCCTGCTTGGGAAAACTGAGCCACCAATTCTCGAATCCGTTCTGTCTTAATGACCTGATTGACCGGCTTAATCAAAGTGACATCGGGAAATTCTTCCTGCTCAATCAGCTTGCAGTTCCGGCATTTCTCACATGGTAAAACGCCTGCCTTATCCCTACAAAAGAGGCTCTTAGCCAAAAACTGCGCCATTTCCAAGCTTCCAAAGAAACCTGAAAAAAGGTAGGCATGATTGAGCTGGTTTTGTTCTAGAATACGGACAAAGCGGTCAAACTGCTCTGGTTGCCAAGCCTTTAGTTGATCTTGTTTCATTTAGCCAAGCCCATTCTGTCAAACAAGACAGCCTTGGTAATTTCCACAACTTGCTCCAAAGGAAGACTGGCATCAATCTTGACAATGCGATTTCCTTCTTTTTCCAGAAGAGAAAGGTAGCCTTGACGGACTTTCTTGTGCAAGTCCAAACCTTCCAAGTCCAAACGATTGACCTCCCGATCACTATTGGCAGCAATGCGAGCAAGCCCCTCTTCCACCTCAATGTCAAAATAAAGTGTCAAATCAGGTTTGAGGCCATCTGTCGCAAAGTGATTGAGCCAATCAATGGCATCAATATCCAAGCCACGGCCAAATCCCTGATAAGCAACGGAACTATCGATGAAACGGTCCATAATGACCAACTTACCAGCTTCAAGAGCAGGCAGAACTTTTTCCACCAAGTGCTGTCTGCGACTTGCGATATAGAGAAGGAGCTCTGTTTTAGGATCCATTTGAGTATGACTTGGGTCCAAAATCACTTGACGAATCTTCTCCCCAATCAAAACTCCACCTGGCTCACGGGTCGTCAGCACCTCTACTCCTTTTTCCTCTAAAATGGGGAGTAGAGCCTCTAAAACACTGGTCTTTCCTGCTCCCTCTGGTCCCTCAAGAGAGACTAAAAATCCTTTTGACATGTCTAACTCATTTCTTTTTTTCTACCTTCTATTCTATCAAAAAAATAGGTTTTTGTGACAATCTTTTTGCGTCTTCTCTATTCAATCGACCATAAAAAGAGGTTGGGAGTCATCCAACCTCTTATTTACCTAGTTCTTGTGTTCGTTTATAGGCTTGATGAACTGCGGCCATGACTGTACCTCTAAAGGCATGTTCTTCCAGACTTGCTACACCAGCGATAGTCGAACCTCCTGGGCTGCAAACTTGGTCTTTCAATACTCCAGGATGTTGTTGGCTTTCGAGGACCATTTGTCCAGCTCCGACTACTGTTTGGGCTGCCATTTTCAAAGCCCTTTCTCTTGGCAATCCTGACTGAACACCTGCATCTGCCAAAGCCTCGATAAAGAGGTAGACAAAGGCTGGCCCACAACCTGCAAGACCTGTCGCCGCATCAATTAAGTCATCCCCAAGCTCAACCAATAGACCCGCATTGGATAAAAGCTGACAAAAGAGTTCACCGTCCTCAGCAAGACAGTTTGCTGACATGGCATAACTAATCACCCCTTGACCGATAGCCACTGGAGTATTGGGCATGATGCGAATGATACGATGTTGACTTGGGATAAGACTAGCTAGTTTTTCCAAGGTCAATCCAGCCGCCATGGAAATCAAAAGAAGACTCTCTCGTTTTTCAAGGATAGACTGGTATTGAGCAAGGATTTCAGAAAACTGAGCAGGCTTAACTCCTAGAAAGATCACATCTGCTTCTGCAAAAATTTCTTCATTACTGGAAGCCTGGCCACCGAAATTGGCGATGAAAGCATCTACTTTTGCTTGACTGCGATTGGCAAGGAGAATCTGTTCACCCGTCTTGGCCTGCAAGACAGCCTTGGCCAAACTAGCTCCCATATTTCCCAAACCGATAAATCCAATTTTCATCTCTTACTCCCTTATCTGTCCGTCACCAGTAACCACATACTTGTAGCTAGTTAATTCCTTCAAGCCCATTGGACCACGCGCGTGCAGTTTCTGAGTCGAAATCCCCATTTCACATCCAAGACCAAATTGACCTCCATCAGTGAAACGCGTTGAAGCATTGACATAAACCGCTGCAGAGTCAACTTGATTTGTAAAGTAAGCCGCAGCTTCAGCATTTTCTGTCACAATGGCGTCCGAATGATGGGTACTGTGGGCTTCAATATGCGCAACCGCTTCTTCTAAACTACCCACAATCTTAACCGCTAGGACATAGTCTAAAAACTCAGTGTCAAAGTCTTGGGCCTCAGCTGCTCGACCTGAAAGAAACTGACTTGCTTTCTCATCCAAGCGGAATTGAATCGGTTCCAGCCCATCTTCTTTCCGACTTGTAACCAGCACTTTCTCCAAGCGAGGAAGGAAGCTTGCTGCCTTGTCTTCATGAACCAGCAAAACCTCCATAGCATTGCAGACAGAAGGACGACTGGTTTTAGCATTATTGATAATAGAGAGAGCCTTGTCTTCATCAGCATCCTTATCCACATAGACATGGACAATACCAGTTCCTGTCTCGATAACAGGTACGACAGCATTTTCAACCACAGCATTGATCAAACCAGCACCTCCACGAGGTATGAGAAGGTCTAGATAGCCCTTGGCCTTCATCATAGCATAGCTACTTTCACGGCTGGTGTCTTCCACTAGTTGAATCACATTTGGATGAATGGTAGTCGTCTCCAAGCCCTTCTTCAAAGCTGTGACAATAGCATGAGCAGTTTGGTAGGCATCCTTACCACTACGAAGAACGACCGCATTGCCACTTTTGAGAGCCAAAGCAGCCGCATCAGATGTCACATTTGGACGACTTTCGTAGATAATCCCAATAACTCCCATGGCCACACGCTTCTTGGTAATAACCAAACCATTTTCAAGATGATTGGTTTCTAAAACTTCACCGATTGGATCTGGTAAAGCAACCACTTCACGAATCCCTCTTGCCATCGTTTCTATACGTCCTTCATCCAAATAAAGACGGTCTAGCATAACATCTGAGATTTTCCCCTTGGCCGCTGCCATATCCAGGGCATTGGCCGCTAAAATCTCCTCAGTAGCAGCCACTAAGTGATCAGCCATAGCTAGCAAGGCTTGGTTTTTCACTGCTTCACTAGCAGTATTGATTGATTTCTTAACAGCCTGTACCTGTTCAAATTGTTCTTGTGTACTTACCATCGTTCACCTCTAAAATTCTGTAAAGAGTAGCTGGATTTCAGGAGTGATGGAAATCCAGTCATCACGGTGAATCAAGACTCCCTTAGCTTTTTGAGAACGGAGCATATCTTCTAGAGCTGAGACGCCAAATTGGACACGTCCCTTTCCAAGAGATTGACCTGTTTCTTTATCTGCTACTGTGACAATATCGTGATAAGAGAAGTTTCCTTCCACTTCTACCACACCCGATAAAAGGAGACTTTTCCCGTTTTTTGAAAGTGCCTCTGCAGCCCCACCATCTACCCAAATCGTTCCCTGACTTTGAGCATAGAAGGCCAGCCATTGTTTCTGAGTACGAAGTCCCTTCTCTTGCGCAACAAAGTAAGAACCATCCTTTGTATCCTCTACTGCCTCAATCAAGGCAGCTGATTTCAAGGAGGAGCAAATATAGACTGGCACTCCTGACTCCGTCGCAATAGTTGCAGCTTTGATTTTTGTCAGCATACCCCCAGTACCATTAGACGAACCTGCTCCACCAGCCATATCAATAATCTCACGATTGATAGTCTCGATTTTCTCCAAACGTTTGGCTGTTGGATCTGAGTTGGGATTTCCAGTATAGAGACCGTCCACATCTGTCAAGAGAACCAAAAGGTCTGCTTGAACCATAGCCGCTACCTGGGCACTCAGAGTATCATTGTCCCCCACCTTGAGCTCATCAATAACGACACTGTCATTCTCATTGATGATAGGAATGGCACCACGATGAAGCAATACAGACAAGGCCTGATGGGCATTCTTATATCGACGCTTATCTACAAAATCATCCTGTGTCAGCAAAATTTGCGCAGAGACTATTTGACGCATGAGGAGGTTGGTTGTGTATTCTTCTAGTAGCAAACCTTGTCCTACTGCAGCCGAAGCCTGCTTATCTGCAATCTTGGTCGGACGTTTTTTAAAGCCCAAAGCTCCAAACCCTGCCGCTACTGCACCAGATGAAACCAAAATCAACTCATGTCCAGCTTCATGCAACATAGCTAATTGTTGGGTAATTGCCTTTACTTTACTTCTTGATAAACTCCCGTCTTCATTTGTCAAGGACGAAGTCCCCACCTTAAAGACGATTCGTTTGTACTTCATATTCTCACTCCGATTCTTCATATTTATCCATTATAACATGAATGTTTTAAAATAGAAAAGACTTGAAATGAAAAAGGTTGAGACAGCAATCTCAACTCTTTTATCTATTCTCAGTTTTACGCAACCTTTCCAGCGTTTCTTTAAAAATCTCTGGAATATCTGCTGTGAATTCCATGGTTTCACCTGTTCTCGGATGGGTAAAACCTAGAGTTTTAGCATGGAGGAATTGCCCATGTCCTTTCAAGGTTTTGCGTGGACCATAGACCTCGTCCCCAGCGACTGGATGACCGATATAAGCCATATGGACACGGATTTGGTGGGTACGCCCTGTTTCCAGTTGCAACTCTAACAAACTATAGTCTCCAAAGCGTTCCAAGACCTGAAAACGAGTCACAGCTGGCTTCCCTTTAGCAGTTACAGCCTGTTTCTTACGGTCTTTTTCGCTCCGACCAATCGGTGCTTCAATGACACCACGATCATTTGGCAGATTGCCATGAACAATCGCCCAGTATTTGCGTAGAGACTTTTTATCCTTGAGCTCTTGGGCAAGTGCCAAGTGGGCCTCATCATTCTTAGCAATCATGAGGAGACCTGACGTATCCTTGTCAATGCGGTGAACGATTCCTGGGCGGAGAACACCATTGATACCTGACAAGTCTTTTATATGGTACATGAGGGCATTGACCAAGGTTCCACTGGTATGACCAGCGCTGGGATGAACCACCATCCCTTGAGGCTTATTGACAACGGCTACGTCCTCATCTTGGTAGATAATTTCGAGCAGAATATCCTCAGCCACATATTCTAAAACCTCTGGTTCTGGCACATGGTAAGTGACGACATCCCCCTCTTGGACCGTATATTTTGCTTTCTTGACTTGGCCATTAACCAAAACTTGTCCAGCCTTGATTTGTTCATTAGCGAGACTGCGCGACAATTCTGTAAGATCCGACAGGGCCTTGTCTAAACGTTGCCCACCAGTTTCAATTTTTATTTCCATTTACTTCCTCTTTAAGCATTGCAATCAATAAAACAATGACACCAACTGTCAAATAGCTGTCAGCAACATTGAAAATCGCAAAGTTGATAAAGTCTAGGTGAAACATATCCACCACAAAACCTTGACTCATTCTGTCGATAAAGTTGCCCAGACCTCCCGCGATTATCAAAGTCAGTCCAAAAACTAGCCAGAGAGAATCCTCCATGTGTTTATGTAGATACCAAATGGCTCCAGCCATGACGACCAAGGTAATGATAGCAAAAAACCACTGCTGGTCTTGTAACATAGAGAAGGCTGCTCCTCTATTTTGTAGATAAGTCAAGCTAACGAGATTGGGGATCCACGAACGCACTTCACCCAGTGGAATCTGCTGGAGAACATAGGCTTTAACCCACTGATCCAGTGCAATTAAGAGCAGTACAATGACTGCCACTATTCCTCTTTTTTTCATGATTTCCTCTTCTGATCAAAATATTCTTGCATAACCTCAACGAAGAGTGTCCCAGCTTGACTAAGCTCAACTTCTTCCCGTTTGACATAAACCATGCGGTTATCTAAATTATCCTTGAGACGAATAACTGTAATGCCATTAACACTGTCACTATCTAAAAATCCAGACCCAGTCGCATAAGCATCCGTCCGCTCCAAAATACCATTCAAAGTAGCACGGTCGGTCACATTGAACATCTGGGAGCTAGCACTGGTATCGACAAAGTTCTCTGAATAGTAAAGGTACTCGTCCTTTTCCTGAGTGAAACGAACTGTTGGTAAGTCAGCTAAATCATCCATGACCAGTTCTTCTTTTTCCGCCAAGGGATGTCCTTCACGCAGATAGATGTGGGTATGAAAAGGAATCAACTCAATGACTTCGAGACCTAACTTTTCAATCCGTTGCATGATGCCCTTTTGATTTTGATTGTTGAGGTAGATAATCCCAATCTCACTGTGCCCCTGAGCTACTTCATCAAGGATTTGAACTGTAGTAGACTCAAAAATACGGAAATTCTTGTAGTCAGGATAGCGATCTGAAAAAGCCGTAATCGTTGGTGGCAAGAAGTCATAGTGCTGGCTAGCAATAGAGAATTCATCTTTTTCTTCTTCAGGATTGGCATATTGATTTTGAAAAACATCAAATCCTTTGACCAATTCCTGCGCTTTCTCGTAAAATTCCATACCACGACGGGTCAAGAAAGTCCCCGAACTTGTCCGACGGAAAATCTTAAACCCCAGCTCTTTTTCCAAATCACGCACAGAAATAGACAGACTGGGCTGACTAACATACATCTTTTCAGCAGCTTCACGGAAAGTACCACTGTTGGCAATAGCCACAACATAGCGTAATTGTTGAATATTCATCTTCTACCCCCAACTTCTCTATCTGTTTATTATACCATAAATCAGAAGTTTTCCACAAAGGGAAAAGAATATCCATCATAAAATCCAACTATACAAGACTTAAAAAAAGATGGTTATCAGCGTGGGTATCAAAACAAAAAAACAGGCTCTCCGAAAACTCGGAAAGCCTTATTTTATGCTAGTTCTAGCTTCCTCGCCTTTTCATTTTAAGGCTCGGGATAAAAAGGTTCACTGAACCTTTTTATTTTGCGATTGGGTAAACAGAAACTTGTTTTTTATCGCGACCTTTACGTTCAAAGCGTACTACGCCTTCAACCTTAGCGAACAAAGTATCGTCTCCACCACGTCCAACGTTTACACCTGGATAGATGTGTGTACCACGTTGACGGTAAAGGATTGATCCACCTGTTACAGTTTGTCCGTCAGCTGCTTTAGCTCCAAGACGTTTCGCTTGTGAATCACGTCCGTTTGATGTAGAACCTCCACCCTTTTTGTGGGCGAAAAGTTGCAAGTTGTTAAGAGTCATTTTTAACATAATGTTTTCCTCCGTGTTAGTTTTCTGTGATAACTCTGGTTTGGACGAACTCAGATGAGTCCTCCGATAAGTTTGCCATACCCAAGAAAAATGATTCGAAGAATAACTGCGTCATTTCTCTCTGGTGAGAAGGAAGATCTTTTGGTATTTCGACCATCAGATAGCCACCTTCATCTTCGTTTAATTCTAGGATTGGTTCATAGCCTGCAAATTTCTCAATAGAATTGATAAAGTTAATGGCAAGCGTAGAAACCGATGCACACACGACATCTAAGCCGTATTCGCCACTCTCGGCGTGTCCAGTAATTTCCGCACTCCTCAGCTCGCCATCTTCGGCTCTCTCAAAGACTGCTTGTATCATGTGTTCTCCTTAAAATTAAGCGTTGATTGCGTTGATGACAACTTTTGTATATGGTTGACGGTGACCTTGTTTACGGTGGCTACCTTTTTTAGGTTTGTACTTGTAAGTAACAACTTTCTTTTGTTTTCCTTGTTTTTCAACAGTTCCAACTACAGTAGCTCCAGCAACAAGTGGAGTTCCGACAACAGTGTTTTCACCACCAACAAGAACAACTTCGTTAAAAGTAACTTCTTGACCAGCTTCAACGTTCAATTTTTCAACGTAAACTGCTTGACCAACTTCAACTTTAACTTGTTTTCCGCCAGTTTTGATAATTGCGTATGTGCTCATTATGCACCTCCTATGATTTTTTGGGTTTCCCCGTATTTTGTGAAGACTCGCCTAGCATCGTGGGACGAACCACTTAGTATATGAGCTCTATGTATAACAAAGTTTAAACTTCGTATACGACAAGCAACGATGTTCGTGCGGTTGCACAGGACTGTGCATAGTCAACTCTTCAAGTATATCATATCTTCTTTTTTCTTACAAGCGAAATCAATCAAAATTAAGCTTTTTCTTTCCCTTTTTTCCTCCAAGAAGCAAAAAGCATACTAAGGTAAAAGATGCTCATCATCACTGGAACACCTAGAATCGTCTTTTCATGATAGAAAATCGTCAAGTAAGCTGAAAAGACAACTCCAAGAACAAAGCTGGTAAGTAGGCTAACGAAAATCAAGGCTTCTCGCAGGAAGGGCGTATGCTTGGTTCGGAAATAATCCCCAAAAGCCAACATGGTTCGTTTAATATTCCCAGTCATAAAGGCATTATTATAGGCAATACCTGACACTTCTCCAAAGGCTGTTGTCACCAGTCCCATACAAAAAGCTAAAGGTGGGACTAGGTAGATATTGTCAACTGACAAGGGAACAAAGCCAATGATTATGGATAAGACCGCGAGTGGAATCAAGGACAAAATCGGCTTTTTAACAATTCGTAGTTTTTCCTTATACAATGTCAGAAAAAAGACCCCCATCATAAAGGAAAACAAAGTCATTACTTTGGCACTGGCATCCGAGACATTCTGTTGAATGAGTCCTACAGAAAGAAAAACCACATTCCCAGTTTGACCTGCTACAAGTGTATTCCCTCGAACGATAAAGGTATAGGCATCGACATATCCTGCACAAAAGGTCAAAAAAAGCGCTAGTCTTTTAGACTGACGAGATATTTTTCTTATTGGTAATAATCTCATTATCTCTCCCATTTCAGTTTCATTTACTCATTTCAATATTGTACCACTTTCTTTGAGAAAAGCGTAGTCCATTTGAAAATTTTTACCATCTGTTGGATAGTCCTTCTTTTCTGTGTTATAATGAAGGAAGGATTTAAAGTCGGAAAAGGAGTATCTATGCTGAAATTAGGTGTTATCGGAACAGGCGCTATCAGCCATCATTTCATAGAAGCAGCCCATACCAGTGGCCAATACCAGCTGGTTGCTGTCTACTCTAGAAAACTAGAAACTGCCGCAACCTTTGCTTCTCGTTATCAAGATATCCAACTCTTTGATCAGTTAGAAGACTTCTTTAAGTCTTCCTTTGATGTAGTCTATATCGCCAGTCCAAACTCCTTGCATTTCGCTCAGGCACAAGTTGCCTTGTCTGCGGGTAAGCACGTCATTCTTGAAAAGCCAGCTGTCACTCAGCCACATGAATGGCTGGATTTGAGACAGACAGCTGAGAAAAATCACTGTTTTATCTTTGAAGCGGCACGAAACTACCACGAGGAAGCTTTTACTACTATCAAAAACTTTTTAGCAGACAAGCAAGTGCTGGGAGCAGATTTCAACTATGCCAAGTATTCTTCTAAGATGCCGGACTTGTTGGCTGGGCAGACGCCAAATGTCTTTTCAGACCGTTTTGCTGGCGGAGCCCTTATGGACTTGGGGATTTATCCTCTCTACGCTGCCGTTCGCCTCTTTGGAAAAGCTCAAGACGCGACTTATCAGGCTCAACAGCTTGACAATAGCATTGACCTAAATGGAGACGGTATCCTCTTCTACCCTGACTTTCAAGTTCACATTAAGGCCGGGAAAAACATCACTTCCAATCTTCCTTGTGAGATTTACACAGCAGATGGAACCTTGACCCTCAACACGATTGAACATGTCCGCTCAGCTATTTTTAGCGACCACCAAGGAAATCAAGTCCAGCTCCCTATCCAACAGGCTCCTCATACAATGACTGAGGAAGCAGCTGCATTTGCACAGATGATCCAGCGGCCAGACCAGACGCTTTACCAGAACTGGCTGAATGATGCAGGTTCTGTTCATGACCTATTATATACCATGCGCCAGACTGCTGGCATTAGATTTGAGGCAGAAAAATGAAAACCAAACTACCGACTGAATGGCAGAAATTGAGCGACCAGCTCGGTTTCCAAGAATTTACCCCCATTCAAATTCAACTATTTGAGCCCATTCTTGCTGGAGAAAACCTCCTGGGAGTAAGCCCAACAGGAACTGGTAAGACGCTAGCTTACCTCCTGCCAAGTCTTCTAAGGTTGAAAAAGAAAAAAGCCCAGCAGCTCTTGATTCTAGCACCAAATACTGAACTAGCTGGACAGATTTTTGACGTATGTAAAACGTGGGCTGAAGCTATCGGCTTGACTGCTCAGCTCTTCCTATCAGGTTCCAGTCAGAAACGTCAGATTGAACGCCTTAAAAAAGGACCAGAAATTCTGATTGGAACTCCTGGCCGTATCTTTGAATTAATTAAATTGAAAAAAATTAAGATGATGAATGTGGAAACCATCATTTTAGATGAATTTGATCAATTACTTGATGATTCTCAGATTCACTTTGTCGAGAAAATCACTCACTACGCACCTCGTGACCACCAACTCATCTACATGAGTGCGACGACCAAGTTTGACCAAGAAAAGATTGCACCAAACACGCGCACCATCGACCTTTCTGACCAAAAGTTGGACAACATTCAACACTTCTACATGCAGGTAGACCAACGTCACCGAGTGGACATGCTTCGAAAATTGGCTCATGTAGAGGATTTCCGCGGACTAGTTTTCTTTAATAGCCTATCAGATCTTGGAAGTGCAGAGGAAAAATTACAGTATCGCGATATCTTGGCTGTTTCCCTCGCTAGCGATGTCAATGTTAAATTCCGAAAAGTCATCTTAGAAAAGTTCAAAGACAAGCAGCTAACCCTGCTCCTTGCAACTGACCTTCTGGCTCGTGGAATTGATATCGATAGTCTCGAATGTGTCGTAAACTTTGATATTCCTAGGGACATCGAAACCTACACTCACCGCGCGGGCCGTACAGGTCGCATGGGCAAGGAGGGCTATGTTATCACTCTAGTTACCCATCCTGAAGAACTTAAAAAACTCAAGAAATTCGCAAGTGTTCATGAAATTGTCCTAAAAAATCAAGAACTCTATATCAAATAAGGTTGGCATTCGCCAACCTTATTCTTATCCCCAAGTAATTTCTAATTGATAGCTAGCAAAGGGGTGTCCCTCTTGATTTTGAAGTTGATAGGCTAGCTCAATCTTTTGCCCATCCAGTTTGTAGTGATTCGTTTGAATGATAAACTCCTGCATCCCAATTGGAGTAGGAATATAGGCCAAACTATCATTATCCTTTAGAAAATGCATGACGGTCTTGGGACTCGAGAAACGGGTCATCACCAGTTCTTGACTATGAAACTTGAGAACCACTTTTTCCTTTTCCTCATTGTAGAAAAGCAGATAGCGATAATCTCCCTTTTCACGCACCTCCACGTCATAGAGTTGGTCAATGACTTCCAACTGTTCATCAAACTGAATCCTATTTCGCATCCGAATCTTCACATCAGGTCCTCTTTCTTCTCTCTTGTCCTACTATTTTACCAAAAACTCTAGCTTTTTGCTATAATGGTCATATGAACGAAAAAGTATTCCGTGACCCAGTTCACAACTACATCCATGTAAACAACCAGGTCATCTATGACTTGATCAATACAAAGGAATTTCAACGTCTGCGCCGTATTAAACAACTAGGAACTTCTAGTTATACCTTCCACGGCGGGGAACACAGTCGCTTTTCCCACTGTTTGGGGGTCTATGAGATTGCTCGTCGTATCACAGAGATTTTTGAAGAAAAATATCCTGAAGAATGGGATCCTGCTGAGTCTCTCTTGACCATGACCGCTGCGCTCCTTCATGATCTTGGGCATGGTGCCTACTCGCATACTTTTGAACATCTCTTTGATACAGATCATGAGGCCATTACTCAGGAAATCATTCAAAGTCCTGAGACAGAAATTCACCAAGTTCTGCTACAAGTAGCACCTGATTTCCCAAAAAAGGTGGCTAGTGTCATCGACCATACCTACCCTAACAAGCAGGTCGTGCAGCTCATTTCTAGTCAGATCGATGCGGACCGCATGGACTATCTCTTGCGCGACTCCTATTTTACAGGAGCATCTTATGGGGAATTTGACCTGACTCGCATCCTCCGAGTCATTCGTCCAGTCGAAAATGGGATTGCCTTTCAGCGAAATGGCATGCATGCCATCGAAGACTATGTTCTCAGTCGCTACCAGATGTATATGCAGGTTTATTTCCACCCAGCAACACGCGCCATGGAAGTTCTCCTACAGAATCTCCTCAAACGCGCTAAGGAACTCTTTCCTGAGGACAAGGACTTCTTTTCACGAACTTCTCCACACCTTCTTCCTTTCTTTGAAAAAAATGTGACCTTGTCTGACTATCTAGCTCTTGATGATGGCGTGATGAATACCTACTTCCAACTCTGGATGACCAGTCCTGACAAGATTCTCGCTGACTTGTCGCAACGCTTTGTCAACCGCAAAGTCTTTAAATCCATCACCTTTTCACAAGAAGACCAAGACCAACTCGCAACCATGAGAAAACTTGTTGAAGAAATCGGTTTTGATCCAGACTACTATACTGCTATTCATAAGAACTTTGACCTCCCTTATGATATCTATCGTCCCGAATCTGAAAACCCGCGGACACAGATTGAGATTTTACAAAAAAATGGTGAACTGGCAGAACTCTCTAGCCTTTCTCCTATCGTCCAATCCCTTGCTGGCAGCCGCCACGGAGACAATCGTTTCTATTTTCCAAAAGAAATGTTGGACCAAAACAGTATCTTTGCAAGTATCACCCAGCAATTTTTACACTTGATTGAGAACGATCATTTTACCCCAAATAAGAAGGAATAGAGGAAATATATGAGTATTAAACTAATCGCCGTCGATATTGATGGTACCCTGGTTAACAGTAAAAAGGAAATCACTCCTGAAGTCTTTTCTGCCATCCAAGACGCCAAACAAGCTGGCGTCAAAGTCGTGATTGCAACTGGCCGCCCTATCGCAGGTGTTGCTAAACTTCTGAACGACTTGCAGTTGAGAGACGAGGGTGACTATGTCGTTACCTTCAACGGTGCCCTTGTCCAAGAGACTGCTACTGGCCACGTGATTATCAGTGAATCCTTGACCTATGAGGATTATCTGGATATGGAATTCCTCAGTCGCAAACTCGGTGTTCACATGCACGCCATTACCAAGGACGGTATCTATACTGCCAATCGCAATATCGGAAAATACACGGTGCACGAATCAACCCTCGTCAGCATGCCCATCTTTTACCGCACTCCTGAAGAAATGGCTGGCAAGGAAATCGTTAAATGTATGTTTATCGATGAACCAGAAATTCTCGATGCTGCGATTGAAAAGATTCCAGCCGAATTTTACGAACGCTACTCCATCAACAAATCAGCTCCTTTCTACCTCGAACTCCTTAAAAAGAATGTAGACAAGGGTTCAGCCATCACTCACTTAGCTGAAAAACTCGGATTGACTAAAGATGAAACCATGGCGATCGGGGACGAAGAAAATGACCGCGCCATGCTGGAAGTCGTTGGAAACCCCGTTGTTATGGAAAATGGAAATCCTGAACTCAAAAAAATCGCCAAATACATCACTAAAACAAATGACGAATCTGGCGTTGCCCATGCCATCCGTACGTGGGTATTGTAAAATGCAAGAATAGACGAAAACCGCTCTGCTGAGCGGTTTTTGTCTATTTCATTTTAGAATTAGCAATAATTTCAAAAAATAAATAAGTTTGCCTTAGTTTCTGTAGAAACCGAACCTGTAGAAACTACCATACCCAACATTTCAAGTGCAAGGATAACTCCACAAGCACCACCAACTTTCATTTTACGGATTGAACCATAAGCCTTATATTCTTGTCCTTTTTACATTTAATTATTTATCTCCTTTTCTAAAAACATTTATAACAAATTAAAACTCTCAATCACTTGATGGTGAACGAGAGAGTTTATAAACAACTACAATCATATTTTCTCCTTTTCTACAAAAAAAGAGCCAGTAAAACTGACTCTTAATCTATTTCCATCTACCTAAATCATCAACCCAATAGCCTTGTACCCTCTCAGAACGAGCATAGATACCATTAGACTTCAAATAGAACCATGCTTGATAATAATTATCGTAAATCCATTCACTTTTTGCCATCTTTCCATTAGATTTCAGATAATATGAGCCTTGCCATGCACTATTCGCATAAACTCCATTCGATTTTAGATAATACCACGCTTGATAAGAACTATCATAAATCCATTCACTTTCTGCCATCTTTCCATTAGATTTCAGATAATATGAACCCTGCCATGCACTACGTGAATAACTTCCATCAGACTTCAAATAGTACCATGCTTGATAATATGAATCATAAACCCATTCACTCACAGCCATCTTCCCATCTGATTTCAAGAAATATGAATCTTGCCAAGTATTTTTCAATGGTTGATTATTCTTATAGAAATACCACGTTTTACCTTCTTGAATCCAGCCATTCTTCTTAAATGAAGGAGCAGGAGCAGGCTTAGTTGGATTTTTCTCTACCTGCTTCTCCTTTGATGGAGTTGGTTTTGTCTGAACAGGTTTCTTATTCTGAACATATCGTCCAGTACCATCAACATAGTATCGACCATTGTCTACCCATGAATCTGTAACCATTTTTCCATCAGAACCGAACCAATAATCACCTTCCCATGTATTTTTTATAGGTCTATTATTCTTATAAAAATACCATGCTGTTCCTTCTTGAACCCAACCATACTTTTGATTTTTATTTTGAACATATTTTCCTGACTTGTCAACGTAATAACGTCCA
>NZ_JUQX01000039.1 GCF_001074565.1 Streptococcus pseudopneumoniae
AATATTAGCTTTTTCAGAAACAGTTAGTCCATGTCTTGCCGCATCTTCATACTTTCTAAAATCTGCGACAGATGGGACTTTGGTTTCTCCCTTATCGGAGGCACCGATTGTTTTTGGATCACATATATGCTTCAATGTGTTCAGTAGAGCCGGATTCCAGTTACGAAGAAGGTTTTTGCCTTCTCGGATGGTAGGGGAGGCCTCAAATCCTATTGCCAAGGCATAGGCAGTACGAATTGCCTGATAGCGTAGTTCTTGAATACGAGCCTGTGCTTGCTGATATTTCGTTTGAACATAATCGACTGCACTATTGTAGGCCGTTTGAACCTTATTCCACTGTCTGCCAACCCAATTCGATGCGCGATTGTATTGAGTGCTGACCCAGTTAGTCGCGTGGTTGAAAGCACTCTTGGTCGCATTCCAAGCCTTGGAGGCGAAACTCTTCACACCATTCCAGGTGTTTGAGGCCACTCTTTTCACCGTATTCCAGGTATTAGAGGCGACTCGTTTAACACCATTCCAAGCATTAGAAGCCGTCTTTTTAACATAGTTCCAGCCTTTTTTGATACTGTTCCAGAAGTGCCCACTTGGGTCTGTATAGTTGACGGGGTTATTCTGCACATAGCTGTAGCGGTTCTGGCTGAGAGGGTCTGTTTCCTCCCCTGGGTAGCTA
>NZ_JUQX01000040.1 GCF_001074565.1 Streptococcus pseudopneumoniae
AAGTGTTCTACGCTTGGAAGCTCTGCAAAATGGGGAGTATGATTTGACAGTCTTATATATCCAAGGGAAACCTGGGATTGGTAAGTCTACACTTGCTAGAGATATTGCTTTAGAGGTGCAAGGAGCGCTTGAAAATGCAGGTTTAAGAGGTGGCTCATATTCTGCAAGCTCAAAAAATCCATTTGACAATTATTCAGGAGAGGAAATCCTTATTTTAGATGACTTGCGAGAGGATAGCCTAGCTCCTGCGGATTGGTTGAAGTTATTCGATCCAATCAACTCGGCTAGAATGTCGGCAMGMTATCGAAATAAGCTAGTAGTTCCGAGATTGGTTATTATGTCGGCTTATATGTCTCCAAAACAATTTTTTGGACAGATCCAGGAGGAAGATATAAACCAGTATTTAAGACGGGTCAATTATTCTTCTGAAATCGCTAGAAAGCATGGAATGGAAGAAAGGTTTTATAGTGTTTCAGAAGTTCGAGAGAATAGAGAAAATGGGCATTTCCAACGTCCTGATGGTTCTAGCGTCGTTTTGAACTTTGACTATGAAGATTTGTTTTGTTCGCAAGATAAAGACGATTTTATTCGTAAATTGCTTGAAGATTGTATCTATCCTAGAATATTACCTAAGAAAGCAAAGGACGTGACAAATGGCTAAAAAAATTGTGATGTTCTTTGATGAACGGTTAGATACTGACTTTCGTATAGTACGCTTTGGGAAGTGTATACCAGTAAGGCGAGAAATAGATAATATCTATATGTTCCTGAATGATAGGAATTTATGGAATAGATGCAAAAAAAAGATGCGTGAAAATCAATCACACATCAAAATAAAAAACCAA
>NZ_JUQX01000041.1 GCF_001074565.1 Streptococcus pseudopneumoniae
CGAAAAAGTGAAGACCAGTCACAAGGATAAGGAAGGCAACGACATTCCAGGATATCCAAGTGAAGATGGCGAACAACCTAAGAAAGACATTCCAGGCTACCGCTTCGTAGAGACTAAGAAACTTCCAAACGGCGACACTGAACATGTCTACGAAAAAGTTGTTACTGCCCCTCAACAAAAACCGACTAAAGCAACCAAAGAATTACCTAATACTGGTACAGAAGATCACTCTAGCCTAGCAGCTCTTGGACTTCTTGGAGTATTGAGCGGATTTGGTCTTGTGGCACGCAAGAAAAAAGAAGACTAATGTTTTAATCATTAAAGATTAAACAAAGGAATTCAATTTCATAAATGAAAACCCAACTAATCAAGCGATTAGTTGGGTTTTTTAGGAGGTTATTGGCCATAAGTACCAATCCCATGTCAATTCTTACTTGACGTTTGCCTCTTAGATTACATCTCTTGTAACCCAAACAAGCCTTTATCTGCCCAAAGACAGGTTCCACATCAATCTTGCGTTGAGCGAAAATCTGTCTACCTTCAGGAGATAAAAGCGCCTGACATTCTTTAGCTTTCAAGTGTTGATAACGTTCGTTGATATATAGTCCCTTTGGAGGGGCTGCTTCAGGTTCATCAGCGTAGTAAACCTTGATTTCCTGTTGAAAGTCCGTCTGTGTTTTCTGATGTTTGATATGATGAAAACGATAGCACCAGCCATCAGGATGTGTATAGCTATCCTCCTTGTCATCATAGTGCCAATTCGCTAAGTTTCTAGCCGACTGTTTATACCCTTTCTTCTGTTCCTGATCAAACATGGCATATTTAATCAGATGCTTCACCTCCTTTTCATCTAAACGAAGAAGGTTCTCTTCACTTCCATATCCAGCATCTGCGACAACTGTCTTTAGGTCATGTGGATAAGTTTCAAGTAAGGGCAGGAGAGTCTTTGTGTCTGTCGGATTTGAGAAGACATCATAGTGAAGCACAAATTGGTTTTCAGTAGCGATTTGAAGATTGTAGCCAGGTTTGAGTTGTCCATTTCTCATGTGATCCTCCTTCATCCGCATAAAAGTGGCATCTGTATCTGTTTTAGAAAAGCTGTTACGCCCGTCAAATATCTCTTGATAGCTCTCATGCTTTTCAGCACGTACTGAAAAATCATCCTTGACTTTACGCAGGACTTTCTTGAGTTTACGACGTTGGGTTTTACGTTCGTCCTCTCCTTTAAGGGGTGTCTCCTCAATGTCTTGGTTCAGTTTTTCCAATTCTTCTTCAAGGACTTTAGCGAATGCAATCAACTGCTCTGAAGAAATCGGCTCTTCTTCATCCATCCTAATAGCTTGATGGATAAGGGGAGTGATTTCTTCTTGGAAATAGACCTGTATCTGTTCTTGAAGTTTTGGCGGAAAACTTGTCTGTCGCTTTCTTCCAAACAAAACTATACTTGTTGGCGTTGGCTTCAATCTTAGTCCCGTCAATAAACAGACAATCTAAGGTCACTAACTCTTCCATTTTTAAACGAAGATTGAGGTCGATGAAAAGATCACGAATGAGTTCTTCCATCCCTTTAGCGACTCGAAATCGATTGATGGTGCGGTAGCTGACAAGCAACTGTCCTGTTAGGTATTGCATAGCGAGATTTTCAATCATCATTTTTTCAATTTTTCGTCCAGAGAAAATCCCTTGTGAATAGGCAAATAGTAGAGTAGCTACAAGCATTTTAGGGTGATAAGACGGGCGACCGAAGGTATGATAGAAAGCCTGGAAGTGACGATCCTCCAAGGCATTCACCACTTTTTCAATGGTAAATACAAGATGATCTTGTGGCAAGAAAGAATGGATTTCTAGTGGTAAAGTCGTTTGATTTGTGTTATAGTGAATATGCGTGGGATAGCCTTTCTAAATGGTTTATTGAGCAATTCTATTTTAGCAAGACTGTCGCAATCAAGCAAAAAGCAACGGCAAATCCGTTGCTTTTTTGTGGCAAAGAGACTTTTGTCCCAGATCTTTTTTCTTGTGTTTTATATCGAGCTGTGATATATTCTATATAACGAAGTGCGATATATCGAATTAAATAGGAAGTGTGGTTAAATGGAATTAACAGATAAGATCAGGCGTGTTTACCTTCCCATGACTGAAACGGGTTTTTATATCTTGTTTTGTCTACAGAAGGAGAACCATGGATATGGTATTACACAAAAGGTCAAGGAGATGACAGATTCGCAAGTTTCGATTAGTCCAGGGACCATGTATGGGACCTTGTCAAAGATGGAAAAGGATGACTTGATTTTCTTTGTCCGAGAAGAGGAAAAACGGAAAATTTATCAGATAACAGATTTGGGACGAAAAGTTTTGGAGATAGAATTGAAACGTATTGAACGACTTTACAGAAATAGTCGGGAGGAAGGATGATGGAAAAGAAAAGTGTTTACCGAATTTTTACCATTGCGGATTATGATAGGGAGGCTCTATACTTTAGAGAAATACATGCTAAAGGCTGGAAACTTAGGAAAGTAAGCTATTCTATCTTGTTGTTTGCAGTTAAGTATACCTTTGAAAAGTGTCAGCCTGAACAAGTGTCTTATCAGTTGGATTTTTACCCAATGAGAACATCAGAGAGAACCTCTTATTTGCAACTGTTTAAAGACTGTGGCTGGGAGCATATTACAGACTTCAATAGTTTTTCCTATTTTAGAAAGGCACATTCTGAGATTGAATCGGATGCAGAGTTTGAAATTTATAATGATGTTACTGGGAAGTTAGATATGGTTCATCGGATTTTAAGACTGCGGTTGCTTCCTGTTTTGTTTTTCTTGTCAATGTTGATTCCGTTGTTCTTAAAGTTGCTCAGTGAAAGAGACGTTTTTAGCGGGCTAGTATTTTTGCTTACTATCATGGATTGTGTTTTATTTTTTGCTCTTGCGATTCAGATTTTTTATATTTTTTGGAGATTGAGTCAAAAGTGGAAAGAATTATCTGATAAATAAAACAATGCCTGTTTTCGAATTTGGAGGTAAGACAATGAATAGCAAAGTAAAATTTCGAATGTTTACCATTTTAGACTTTGACAAGGAAGAAGAATATTTGCATGAGATGCACTTGAAAGGTTGGAGGTATAGAACTAACCGTTTTGGTTTTTTCTATTTTGAACAATGCCAACCAGATGATGTCATCTATCATATCTATGATTCTCGCAATCTTAAAAAGTGTAAGCATGAACTGCAAGATTTTAGAAATAGAGGTTGGGAATCGATAGAAACAGTTTTTTGTTCAATTCTTCGTAAATCATCTTCTGATTTACTTCCGGAAGAGCAAGTCTATATGAATAAGGGGCTCAGATGGGAAGTTATGCGGTCTAGACTTCGTTCATGTATAGCCACTTTTTCAGGTGCTCTTGTTGTTTGCATGAGTTTGTATCGAGAAAACTTATCTCAGTCTTTCTTTATTATTTTCTTGTTATATGCTTGCTTAATTTCTTATCTAATCTATGGTTTTTTCAGACTTAAAAGGAAATACCAAGTAGATGAAAGATAAGTTTCTAGGTCCTCAGACTGATTTTTAGCACTCTTGGTAAAAGAGTGCTAATTTTTTGAGTTTTTGTCTTGACATTCTCTTCTAAGGGTGTATAATAGAATCATGAGTTAGCACTTGGGTACATAGAGTGCTAATTGATCGGACAGAGAGGAGTGATGAGATGGTTACAGAGCGTCAGCAGGATATTTTAAATCTGATTATTGACATCTTTACCAAAACGCACGAACCTGTCGGATCCAAAGCCTTGCAAGAGTCTATTAACTCTAGCAGTGCTACCATTCGTAATGATATGGCGGCTCTAGAAAAACAAGGATTGCTTGAAAAAGCGCATACTTCCAGCGGTCGGATGCCAAGTGTCGCGGGATTTCAGTACTATGTGAAACACTCACTTGATTTTGATCGACTGGCCGAAAATGAGGTCTATGAGATTGTCAAAGCCTTTGATCAGGAATTTTTCAAGCTAGAGGATATTCTACAAGAGGCTGCTAATGTCTTGACAGAATTGAGTGGCTGCACAGTTGTAGCGCTAGATGTTGAGCCGAGCAGGCAACGTTTGACAGCCTTTGATATCGTTGTTTTGGGACAACATACAGCTTTGGCAGTATTTACCCTAGACGAGTCGCGAACGGTTACCAGTCAGTTTTTGATTCCAAGGAACTTCTTGCAGGAGGATTTGCTGAAGCTTAAGGCAATCATTCAGGAACGTTTCCTCGGTCACACCGTTCTAGATATTCACTACAAGATTCGAACGGAGATTCCACAGATTATCCAGCGCTACTTCACAACGACGGACAATGTCATGGATCTTTTTGAACACATCTTTAAGGAAATGTTCAACGAAAACATTGTGGTGGCGGGTAAGGTTAATCTCTTGAATTTTGCCAATCTAGCAGCCTATCAGTTCTTTGACCAACCACAAAAGGTGGCCTTGGAGATTCGTGAGGGTCTGCATGAAGATCAGATGCAAAATGTTCGTGTTGCGGACAGTCAAGAGTCTTGTCTAGCTGACTTGGCGGTGATTAGCAGTAAGTTCCTCATTCCTTATCGAGGTTTTGGAATTCTAGCGATTATCGGTCCGGTTAATCTGGATTACCAGCAATTGGTCAACCAAGTCAATGTAGTCAATCGAGTCTTAACTATGAAACTCACAGATTTCTATCGCTATTTGAGTAGTAATCATTATGAGGTGAGTTGAACATGAAATTACATAAATTCCTAAAAAGGAGGCGAAAAATGTCTGAGGAAACAAAAAACGAAGAAGTAAAAGAAGAGGAAGTTGTTGAAACGACAGAAGAAGCAACTCCTGAAAAGTCAGAGCTAGACTTGGCAAATGAACGTGCGGACGAGTTTGAAAATAAATACCTTCGCGCTCATGCAGAAATGCAAAATATCCAACGTCGTTCCAATGAAGAACGCCAACTCTTGCAACGTTATCGCAGTCAAGACTTAGGAAAGGCTATCCTCCCTTCTTTGGACAACCTAGAACGTGCACTCGCAGTTGAAGGTTTGACAGAAGATGTCAAAAAGGGATTGGAAATGGTCCAAGAAAGTTTGGTACATGCCTTGAAAGAAGAAGGAATCGAGGAAATCGTAGCTGATGGCGAATTTGACCATAACTATCACATGGCTATCCAAACTCTCCCAGCAGACGATGAACACCCAGCAGATACCATCGCCCAAGTCTTCCAAAAAGGCTACAAACTCCATGACCGCATCCTACGCCCAGCCATGGTGGTAGTCTATAACTAGGCAATAGAGCTTAAAAATTTTGTCCGAAACGACAATAAACTATGAAAGAAAGATAAAAAGCAAGCCGGAGGCTTGCAAGGAAGATATTGCCCGCAGTGGTGAAAGTTTCAGTAGCTTTGGCTACTGAAACAGGGGATTTTTGAGACAATAGGCTCAAAAATAAGTGATGAAATCCCGAAGGGAGTTGCTCACGTCCCCACCACTTAAGGGAAATATCAAAAAATCAAAATTCGAATTAAAATTTAAGGAGAAAAACACATGTCTAAAATTATCGGTATTGACTTAGGTACAACAAACTCAGCAGTAGCAGTTCTTGAAGGAACTGAAAGCAAAATCATCGCAAATCCAGAAGGAAACCGCACAACTCCATCTGTAGTATCATTCAAAAACGGAGAAATCATCGTTGGTGACGCAGCAAAACGCCAAGCAGTCACAAACCCAGATACAGTGATTTCTATCAAATCTAAGATGGGAACTTCTGAAAAAGTTTCTGCTAACGGAAAAGAATACACTCCACAAGAAATCTCAGCTATGATTCTTCAATACTTGAAAGGTTACGCTGAAGAATACCTTGGTGAAAAAGTAACCAAAGCAGTTATCACAGTTCCAGCTTACTTTAACGACGCTCAACGTCAAGCAACAAAAGACGCTGGTAAAATCGCTGGTCTTGAAGTAGAACGTATCGTTAACGAACCAACTGCAGCAGCACTTGCTTACGGTTTGGACAAGACTGACAAAGAAGAAAAAATCTTGGTATTCGACCTTGGTGGTGGTACATTTGACGTATCTATCCTTGAATTGGGTGACGGTGTCTTCGATGTATTGGCGACTGCAGGGGATAACAAACTCGGTGGTGACGACTTTGACCAAAAAATCATCAATCACATGATTGCAGAATTCAAGAAAGAAAATGGTATTGACTTGTCTACTGACAAGATGGCTCTTCAACGTTTGAAAGATGCAGCTGAAAAAGCTAAGAAAGACCTTTCTGGTGTGACTTCAACTCAAATCAGCTTGCCATTCATCACTGCTGGTGAAGCTGGACCTCTCCACTTGGAAATGACCTTGACTCGTGCGAAATTTGACGATTTGACTCGTGACCTTGTTGAACGTACAAAAGTTCCAGTTCGTCAAGCCCTTTCAGATGCAGGTTTGAGCTTGTCAGAAATCGACGAAGTCATCCTCGTTGGTGGTTCAACTCGTATCCCAGCCGTTGTAGAAGCTGTGAAAGCTGAAACTGGTAAAGAACCAAACAAATCAGTGAACCCTGACGAAGTGGTTGCTATGGGTGCGGCCATCCAAGGTGGTGTGATTACTGGTGATGTGAAAGACGTTGTCCTTCTTGATGTAACGCCATTGTCACTTGGTATCGAAACAATGGGTGGAGTATTTACAAAACTTATCGATCGCAACACTACGATTCCAACATCTAAATCACAAGTCTTCTCAACTGCAGCAGACAACCAACCAGCCGTTGATATCCACGTTCTTCAAGGTGAACGCCCAATGGCAGCAGATAACAAGACTCTTGGACGCTTCCAATTGACAGATATTCCAGCTGCACCTCGTGGTATTCCACAAATCGAAGTAACATTTGACATCGATAAGAACGGTATCGTATCTGTTAAGGCCAAAGACCTTGGAACTCAAAAAGAACAAACAATTGTTATCCAATCTAACTCTGGTTTGACTGATGAAGAAATCGACCGCATGATGAAAGATGCAGAAGCAAACGCTGAAGCAGATAAGAAACGTAAAGAAGAAGTTGACCTTCGTAACGAAGTAGACCAAGCCATCTTTGCGACTGAAAAGACAATCAAGGAAACTGAAGGAAAAGGCTTCGATGCAGAACGTGACGCTGCCCAAGCTGCCCTTGATGAGCTTAAGAAAGCCCAAGAAGATAACAACTTGGACGAAATGAAAGCAAAACTCGAAGCATTGAACGAAAAAGCTCAAGGACTTGCTGTTAAACTCTACGAACAAGCCGCAGCAGCCCAACAAGCTCAAGCAGGAGCAGAAGGCGCACAAGCAACAGGAAACGCAGGCGATGACGTCGTAGACGGAGAGTTTACGGAAAAGTAAAATGACATTAGATTTTACAAATAGAAACCATGTTGACCTATATAATCAACTTTGCAGAGAAGCAAAACAAGATCCAGAAAGTACCAAGAGTCAAATAAGGGAATATTTCACAAGTGATCGTGTAGATGAATTAGAGTTATACAAGGAAAAAATTCACGTGGCTAGGATGCGCTCAGAAGAAATAGATTCATCATTAAATAGCATTGTATCCTCTGTTTTTACACCAACAATTGTGACATCTTTTACACTGGCTATTACTGTTCCGTTTGGTTTATCAGAACAAGATCCCAATGTTATTAATTTACCTCTGTATATATCGGGTGCTATTGTAATCTTGTATACAATCCGATTAGTATGGATTCGTCGTTTAAGTTCAAAATCTGAAAAAGAATGGACTAATGTAAATAGGGTATTGTATTTCTTAGAAAATTACAAACCTGAATAATAATTAAAAATCCAGAGGTTGCAACCCAGCCTCTGTTTTTCGGTAAAAAGAGATAAGACCTAAGTAGTTTGAGTTTTATCTCATCAATATAAAAGAAAGGAATTGAACCCGACCTAAATCGTGGTTTCGTTCCGCAATATTAACAGAAAGGAATAAGGGTGTTCGTAATTGAACTCGAGCGGAAAGCTTGGAAATTAGATAAACCTCCTAAGAAATCAGGATTTCTTGTCGGTTTCCTAAATTTCAGTCGCTTTCTGTTCGCTCTTAGTATCTTGTATGAACAATACTGAATTTTATGATCGTCTGGGGGTGTCAAAAAACGCTTCGGCAGACGAGATCAAAAAGGCTTATCGTAAGCTTTCCAAAAAATATCACCCAGATATCAACAAGGAGCCTGGTGCTGAGGAAAAGTACAAGGAAGTTCAAGAAGCCTATGAGACTTTGAGTGACGACCAAAAACGTGCAGCCTACGACCAGTATGGTGCTGCGGGTGCCAACGGTGGCTTTGGTGGTGCTGGCGGTTTTGGCGGATTTGACGGAGCAGGTGGCTTCGGTGGTTTTGAAGATATCTTCTCAAGTTTTTTCGGGGGAGGCGGAGCTTCACGCAATCCAAATGCTCCTCGTCAAGGGGATGACCTCCAGTACCGTGTGAACTTGACCTTTGAAGAAGCTATCTTCGGAACGGAAAAAGAAGTGAAATACAATCGTGAAGCCAGCTGTCGTACATGTAATGGCTCTGGTGCTAAGCCAGGGACAAGTCCAGTCACTTGTGGACGCTGTCATGGCGCTGGTGTTATTAACGTCGATACGCAGACTCCTCTTGGTATGATGCGTCGCCAAGTAACCTGTGATGTCTGTCATGGTCGCGGAAAAGAAATTAAAGATCCATGTACAACTTGTCACGGTACAGGTCATGAAAAACAAGCTCATAGCGTCCATGTAAAAATCCCTGCTGGTGTGGAAACAGGCCAACAAATCCGCCTCGCTGGTCAAGGTGAAGCAGGCTTTAACGGTGGACCTTACGGGGACTTGTACGTGGTGGTTTCTGTAGAAGCAAGCGATAAGTTTGAACGTGAAGGAACAACTATTTTCTACAAGTTAAATCTCAATATTGTCCAAGCAGCTCTTGGAGATACTGTGGAAATTCCAACAGTGCATGGAGATGTTGAATTGGTCATCCCAGAAGGAACTCAGACTGGCAAGAAATTCCGTCTACGTGGCAAAGGAGCACCAAGCCTTCGTGGTGGTGCCGTTGGTGACCAATACGTTACCGTTAATGTCGTAACACCTACAGGCTTGAACGATCGCCAAAAAGCTGCGCTTAAAGAATTTGCAGCTGCAGGTGACTTGAAAGTCAATCCAAAGAAAAAAGGCTTCTTTGACCATATAAAAGATGCCTTTGAAGGAGAATAAATTAAAAAGAGCCGATTGGCTCTTTTTTGTGTTATCTTTGAAAATTTAGCATCGAAAAATCATTTTCCAGTTAGCCTGATATTTATACTTTTGAGTAAGCAAGCCAGCTTCATCCATCTCTCGAATGAGTTGCTTGATTTCTGCTTCTTTACCTGGCTTAACGGTGACGGTATCAATGTGTTTGATTGCTGAATTATCCTGAATATCCACCAAAGTCAAAGCTTTTTCATAGAATGCAATTCCCTTTTTAAGACTTTCCTGATCTTTCCAAGTTAGAATTGTGTAAGAAGATTTTGATTTCTTTCCTTTTTCTTGGAAATACTTCTCGCCCTCCTCCTCTAAAAATTGTATTAAACCACGATTGAACAAGTTGTCTCCTACCTTATAGTATGAAATATCCCCTGCCTGTAGGACATAGACTTCCAGTCGGTTTTTGGTGAGTTTTGGACTTTCTTTTAGGACGGGGTGACTATTGATAACCTCATCTGAGAAAGTAACATAAAAGTTTAAGCCTCCACCCTCGTATTGATAGTGTCCATCTGATTCGACTTTCTCGGGAGGGAGGTCAAGGGAGGTAAAGATTTGTTTTAAGTCGTCATTCCCTTTTTGGATGTCACTCGGTGAGGTCTTGAAAAGATTCATCAGTAGTAGAAATGCTAGGGCCGCAAGAAGGCAGAGACAGCCACAAGGAATCGCGATGACCTTCGCTAGAACTTTTAAAGACTGTTTCATTTTCCCTCCCTTTTCTGTTCGAATCTAGTAATCCAAAATGGATTTAAGGAAAGTTGGAGGATTTCTTATTCTTGTTTTTCTTCTTGGAGGACCGCCATTCTAGTTTGGAAATCTTTTCCCAAGACTTTGAATTTATAGGTTAAATCTTTTTGGTATTCCTTGATAAGGGCTTTTTGTTGGTCGATGATTTGTAGGCTGTTTTGGATGATATCCAAATCATCCTTGATAGCTTCGACACGGTCAGTTGTATCTAGCACTTCATCCTGAATAGCTTGGCGATTTTTCACGACAAAGTAACTTCCAGCTGCAGCTCCTACAAATAGCAGTAGATTTGATAGTTTCATGGCAACTCCTTAAGCGTTTCTAATGGTTTCTGCGACTTGGGCAAGCTTGTCAAAGTCAGGTTCATGAGCGATAAAGTCAATCTTGAGGTCATCTTCTGAACCGTAGCGAGGTACGAGGTGCACGTGAGTATGAAAGACCGTTTGACCAGCAACTTCCTCGCAGTTGGCGATGATATTCATACCAGTGGCTCTGGTAGCTTTCATAACTTTTTTAGCCACTGTTGGCACTTGGGCAAAGAGTAGGCTAGCGCTGGTAGCATCCATCTCCAAAAGATTGCGGTAGTGCTCTTTTGGCACTACTAAGGTATGTCCAGGTGTTACTTGAGAGATATCAAGGAAGGCAAGAACCTGCTCATCCTCGTATACTTTTGAAGCAGGAATCTCCCCTGCGATAATCTTACAAAAAATGCAATCTGACATAAAATCCACCTCTACTGTATTGAATTTTGATATAATATAGCTACATTATACCAGATTCGGAGAAAATATGTTAGAAATTAAAAACCTGACAGGAGGCTATGTTCACGTCCCTGTCTTGAAAGATGTGTCCTTTACAGTTGAAAGTGGGCAGTTGGTCGGTTTGATTGGTCTCAACGGTGCTGGGAAATCAACGACGATTAATGAAATTATCGGTCTTTTGACACCTTATAGTGGAGAAATCAAGATTAATGACCTAACCCTGCGAGAAGATGCGACCAACTACCGCAAGCAGATTGGCTATATCCCAGAGACGCCTAGCTTGTATGAGGAATTAACTCTCAGAGAGCATATCGAAACGGTGGCTATGGCTTATGGTATCGATCAGAAAGTGGCTTTTGAGCGAGTAGAACCTTTGTTAAAAATGTTTCGTCTGGATCAAAAATTGGACTGGTTTCCGGTTCATTTCTCCAAAGGGATGAAGCAGAAGGTCATGATTATCTGTGCTTTTGTCGTGGATCCGAGTCTCTTTATCGTGGATGAGCCTTTTCTTGGTCTCGATCCCTTGGCGATTGCCGACTTGATTCAGCTTTTGGAAGCAGAAAAACAAAAAGGCAAGTCCATCCTCATGAGTACCCACGTGCTGGACTCTGCGGAAAAGATGTGTGACGCCTTTGTTATCCTCCACAAGGGAGAGGTGCGGGCTCAGGGCAACCTCCAGCAACTCCGCGAGGTCTTTGACATGCCTGAGGCTAGCTTGAATGACATTTACTTGGCTCTAACCAAAGAGGAGGACCTATGAAAGACTTGTTTTTAAGGAGAAAGCAGGCTTTTCGTAAGGAGTGTGTTGGTTATCTGCGTTATGTTCTCAATGATCACTTTGTCTTGTTCCTGCTGGTTCTTATCGGTTTTCTAGCCTACCAGTACAGTCAACTCTTGCAAGATTTTCCTGAAAATCATTGGCCCATCCTCTTGTTTTTGGGAATTGTATCTGCCTTGCTTTTGGCTTGGGGCGGAATCGCGACCTACATAGAAGTGCCTGACAAGCTCTTTCTCTTAGTAGCTGAAGAGGAGGTCAAGTCATACCTCAAAGGGCAGATAGTGCGTTCATTGGTTTTCTGGACAATTGTTCAAACCCTCTTTTTACTCTTATTTGCACCCTTGTTTTTAGCCATGGGCTATGGATTGCCAGTCTTTCTTGCCTATGTGCTTTTATTAGGAGCTGGGAAATACCTCCTCTTTCGTCAAAAAGCCAGCAAATTTTTCACTGAAACTGGACTGGACTGGGACTACGTTATCACCCAAGAAAGCAAGCGCAAGCAAGTCTTGCTTCGTTTCTTTGCTCTCTTTACTCAGGTCAAGGGCGTTTCAAACAGTGTCAAACGTCGTGCTTATCTGGATTTCCTCCTAAAGACTGTTCAGAAGGTGCCTGGGAAGATCTGGCAAAACCTCTATCTTCGTTCTTACTTGCGAAATGGAGACCTCTTTGCCCTCAGTTTGCGCCTCTTGCTCCTATCCTTGTTAGCTGTGATCTTTATCGAGCAGTCTTGGATTGCGATAGCAGTGGTTGTCCTCTTTAATTACCTCATGCTCTTCCAGTTGCTGGCCCTCTATCATGCCTTTGACTACCAGTACTTGACCCAGCTCTTTCCTTTAGAAAAGGGTGAAAAAGAGAAAGGACTACAGGCAGTTATCCGAGGATTGACAGGTTTTGTTTTAATGGTTCAACTGATAGTTGGTTTGATTACCCTCCAAGAAAAACTAGCCCTTCTAGCCCTGCTTGGAGCTGGACTGGTTTTACAAGTCTTGTATTTGCCTTATCAGGTAAAACGTCAGATGCAAGACTAACATTGCTTAAACAATACAAAAAGAAGTTGAGTTCAGTCTGTCTCAGCTTCTTTTATTTTCTACAAGATAATAGTTGGTCCGTAGAGACTTAGCTTGGTTTTGACTTGGTCAAAGTGGAAACGGTCATAGGCCCGCCAAGCGGCGCGAGTAGGAGCATCTGGATTGAGAGCGCTGAGTCCCATGAGAAGACTGGAAGTCTGGTAAAATTTTTCCAGTTCAATCAAGAATCGATTATCCACTGTCTCAGTTTTAGAGAGAAAGTCAAGGATATTGTCCAGCTGCTCCTGAAAGCGGACATCGTCAGCTGTTGCCTGTTTGCAGACTTGGTAGGCTTTGTTTAAGTCAGTAATCAAAGTATGAGCTCTTTTAATAGGGTCTGTATCTGTCATGAGAATGCCTCCTTTGTGATGGTTCTAAAGCTGTTTCAAGTGATTGTCTTTCTATAATCATAGCTTATCACTTTTAATTCTTTTTTTATCTTCAAATCTTTAATTGTCATTGAAATTTCCTGAATGGTTATTGCAGGATTTTATGATAAAATAATTGTAAGATTATCATAGCCATTTTGCGAATGATTCGACACTTTAGGAATTTTTGAGAACCGTTTAGGATTTGGTGAAAAATAGTTTCTAGATTTATGCTATCCTCTTTTTAGGAGGTTTTATCCATGAACTACATTATCATCCAAAAAGAGAAAGAAATTTTCAAATTAAACATAGAGGATATCTACTATATCCAAACGCATCCAAGCAAAGCCCATACCGTGCAGATTGTTACAGAAAACGCTAGCTTTGATCTATTTCAAAATTTAAGCAATCTTGAGAAACAATATGGAGAAACCTTGACGAGATGTCATCGAAATTGTCTGGTTAACCTTGAACGGCTAAAATCCATGGATATCCAAAGAAAGACTCTTTTTCTTGGAGAAGAAGGTCGATATGCTGTTCAGTATGCCAGACGTCGCTATAGAGATATTCGCCAAAGATGGTTGAAACAAGGAGAGTAAGAAGATGAGAATATTTGTTTTAGAAGATGATTTCTCCCAACAGACTAGGATTGAAACGACGATTGAGAAACTCTTGAAAGAACATCATATCATTCCCAGCTCTTTTGAAGTCTTTGGCAAGCCAGACCAACTTCTGGCAGAGATGCATGAGAAGGGAGCACATCAGCTATTCTTTTTGGACATTGAGATTCGAAATGAGGAGATGAAAGGCCTAGAAGTGGCAAGAAAGATTCGGGATCGAGATCCTTATGCCCTGATCGTCTTTGTGACGACTCACTCGGAGTTTATGCCCCTGTCCTTTAGCTACCAAGTGTCTGCTTTGGACTACATTGATAAGTCCTTGTCGGCGGAGGAGTTTGAGTCTCGTATCAAGACAGCTCTTCTCTATGCCGATAGTCAAGACAGCAAAAGCCTGGCGGAAGATTGCTTTTACTTTAAATCAAAATTTGCTCAATTCCAGTATCCTTTTAAAGAGGTTTACTATCTCGAAACGTCTTCTAGAGCCCATCGTGTTATTCTCTATACCAAGACGGATAGACTGGAATTTACGGCGAGCCTAGAGGAGGTTCTCAAGCAGGAGCCTCGTCTCTTGCAGTGTCATCGTTCTTTTCTCATCAATCCTGCAAATGTGGTGCATTTGGATAAGAAAGAAAAACTGCTTTTCTTTCCCAATGGTGGAAGTTGTCTAATCGCGCGTTATAAGGTTAGGGAAGTTTCTGAGGCTATCAATAATTTGCATTGAGCTAGGAGAATTTATGAATATTGCTTGGATATTATTGTATACACTTATTACTAATGGGCTAGAAATTGTCATTTTCTTTAAGGTAGATGGAATTGATCTTACTTTCGAGAGGATTTTTAAGGCCTTTCTTCTGAAATTTCTCCTAGGGGCCATTTTTGCGACTTTTCAATTTTTAGCTGTGAGTGAATATTTGTCATATTTTATAGAACCTTTGTTTGGCATAGGGTTATCTTTCTTATTGTTAAGAGGGCTTCCTAAAAAACTCCTTTTCTTTTATGGTCTCTTTCCAATGATATTGGTGAATCTCTTTTATAGAGGTGTTTCTTATTTTGTTCTTCCATTTTTGGGACAAGGGCAAGTATATGACAGTTATTCATTTATTTGGTTATGTATAATGATTTTCAATTTCTTCATTTCTCTAGTCTTTTTGAAATGGTTGGACTATGATTTTACTAGTTTGAGAAGGGAGATTCTAGATAAAGGTTTTCAAAAGTCCCTGACTAAAATTAACTGGATAATGGGAACCTACTATCTAGTTATGGAAACTCTGTCTTTCTTTGAATATGAACAAAGCATTCAATCAAAGACTATTCGCCATCTGATCCTAGTGTTTTACATGCTCTTTTTTATGGGGGTTATCAAGAAGCTGGATACCTATTTGAAGGAAAAACTTCAGGAGAAACTGAACCAAGAACAGGCCCTGCGCTATAGAGATATGGAACGGTATAGTCGGCATATAGAGGAGCTTTATAAGGAAGTTCGGAGCTTTCGTCATGATTATGCCAACCTCTTGACCAGCTTAAGCCTAGGCATTGAAGAGGAGAATATGGAGCAGATAAAAGAGATCTACGACTCCGTCTTGAAGGATTCTAGTGAAAAATTGCAGGACAACAAATATGACCTTGGTAGATTGGTGAATATTCGGGATCGTGCCCTCAAAAGTCTCCTCGCAGGAAAATTTATAAAAGCCAGAGAAAAGGATATTGTCTTTAATGTCGAAGTTCCTGAGGAGATTCAAGTTGAGGGGATGAGTCTACTTGATTTTCTAACCATTGTGTCTATCCTTTGTGACAATGCTATTGAAGCTAGTGAAGAGGCCAGTCAACCTCATGTTTCAATCGCCCTTTTTAAAAATGGGGCACAGGAGACCTTTATCATTGAAAACTCCATCAAAGAAGAGGACATAGATGTTTCTGAAATCTTCTCTTTTGGAGTTAGTTCTAAAGGGGAGGAGAGAGGAGTTGGTCTTTATACCATTATGAAGATAGTGGAAAGTTATCCCAATGCTAGTCTCAATACTATCTGTCAAAATCAAGTCTTTCGTCAGATACTTACTATGATGCATACAGAATGATGAAAATAAGACCGAGAGTTCTTGTATCTCGATCTTATTTTTTTATAGTTGTATTGGCTGATGAAGTCCTTGTGTGATGTTATGAGAATATCTATTAACGCTATATAAGAAATTTTCCCACCATCCTCCACCTGTAATCTGGTTGAGTTCAGTAGTTGTTAGTTCTTGAAATGAAGTTAGGTTTTGATTCTTATCCATGTTACGATTCTCCTTTTTGATAAGATAATAAATAGTTCTAGAGTGTTATCTGAAAATTAATCAGAATGTGTTAAAATTTTATCTTTGAAATAATCAAAATATGTTTTCTTTGCAGTTACACTAGTGACGCGACCTTGTAGGCCATATTGGATGAGTTTACTATCCTCATTAGATAGTTTTGCAAGAGCGGTTAATTTAAAGAGATTGCCTTGCTCTGTTCTGGTGGGAGTTTGATCAATGCTCTGAAGTTGACCGATGATGGTAATGCCGTGATTTCCAATCTTCTCAAGTTTTAATCTTACAGTTTGTCCTTTATCTAGTAAGGGGAGATGGTCAGATGATACGTAGTAAGTGATTAGTACTTCTCTTGTATCTGTTATAATAGGGAATATTTGAGCAATTTCTGTACCAGTTGGAATTCTATTTTTACCTTCAAATTCGCTGTTCAGATGAATGATACCTTTACTTGGAGCGGTTAAGGTATTGTTTTCCAAACGCTGTGTCGCTTGATCTAGTTGTACTTTTAATTCTGTTAATTGATTCTCCACGGTTAGTTGTTGCTGAGAAGCTGTTTGTAAAAACTGAGTGCGGAGTACTTCAATTTTGGTTTCTAAACTATTATCATAAGTTGCTACACTTCCGATACCAGCTTGCTGAATTTTGAGGCTTGCGATAGATGATTCAAGATTTGCAATACTTTGATTGATTTGAGATAAAAATGGCTCCTCTTCAGTTCCCTGTGTTTGTCCTTGTGAGGCTACAAGATAACGATTCAAAATTGACTGGTGTGGATTGCTGGTTGGTAAGCGTGCCCTTTTATTTATGATAGCATCTCTCAGCTCCTGATATTCTCCAATTTGTTGTTGCACTTTTGTAATTTCTTGTTCGATGGCTGATGAACTGCTATTGGCAAGATTAGCTTGATTTGAAACCTCAGTGTTAGTCTTTGTGATACCCAGTTCAATATCATGGGATTGTTTAGTAAAATTCATAAAGGTATTATGGTAGCCAAACTCATCCTCGCCAGAAAAAAGATCAGTCGCTTTTTCTAAGCTTTGTTTCAAAATTCCAAGTCCTTCTTTTTGCTTCTCAAGTCTTTGTAATTGAGTTTCTAAGGTAGTTTTCTGACTTTCTTCCATTGTTTCAGAGTATTTGATGAGTAAGTCTCCTTTTTCAACTACTTGATTTGCCACTAAATGATTAGCAAGGATAGGATTGTCACTTGTTGACTGAATGGATGCAATGACACTTGTAGGGGTGATTTCTCCTTGGGAAGTAACAGTAATTTCTTTTGTGGCAACAAGGGAGAAAATCAAGATGAAAGTAAACAGTAATGAAAGTGGTATGATTAATACTGTCGCATAGTTATGGTAACGTCTCTGATAAAACTCGACGCTTCTAAAAAGATTAGGATTCATAACATTCTCCTTATTTATTGAACAGATGATGGTAGAAGCCTTGCGCCTGTATTAACTCTTTATGACTCCCAACTTCAATGATTTTACCCTGGTCAAGAACAATGACACGGTTGGTTCGTTCGGCTATACTGAGACGATGGGCTACAAAAAGAATGGTTTTATCAGTTAGGGACATAAGATTATCTATAACCTTTTTCTCGGTCAAGACATCAAGACCGCTAGTAGCTTCATCTAGTATTAAAACAGGAGCTTTAGTTAGGAGAGCACGAGCGAGAGCGATTCGTTGCTTTTGTCCTCCTGATAAACCAGCTCCATCAGAGAGCTGAGTTTGATAGCCCATAGGCATTCTTTCAATGTCTTGACGGATTTCAGCTAATTCACAAGCTTTTAGAATATCTTCTTGGCTAATCATATTATTACCGCCCAATGTTAAGTTTTCCAAGATAGATCCATTAAAGATATAGGCTTGTTGGGGCAGGTAATTAATATGACGTCGCAAGATTTTTTTATCAATGTTTTTAATATCCTGATGATTGATGGAAATATGTCCTTTGTAAGGTTCAAAGAAATTGACAATCATTTTGGCTAAAGTTGTTTTACCAGAACCACTAACTCCAACTAGGCTAACCTTATCTCCTTGTTTAATCGTGAGATTAATATCCGTTAAGGTATCTCGCCCAAAACCATACTTATAAGAAAGATCATCAAATTCAATATCGCCCATCAAAAAATGTGAATGAACAGAGCTTTCTTGAACTTGAAACTCAGATTCAACTAGATAGACTTCGTTCAAACGGTTATTAGCGACCTTCGCAGATTGGAGTTTGGTTTGGAGGTTGATAATATTTTCCATAGGAGTTGTAAAGTAAGAAAGAAGTGTGTTAAAGGTAATCAGCTGACCGATAGAAATTTTACTAGACATAACTAATTGAGCCCCAAACCATAGGATGAGTATATTAAGAACTAACTTTGTTCCTTGTTTTAAATTAGTTTGTAAAATAGAATATTTAGTAAGTTTAAAGGATTTTTCCAAATAATCTACAAATTCACTGTCTATATTTTGATAGCGATTTTCTTCACTCGTGAGCGACTTTATAGTTTCAATCCCGTTGATATCTTCGATAATGGCAGAACTAACCATAGAATTACTTTGCATGACATCATGGTTCATTTTTTCAAAAGGCTTCATAAAAGAAAAGATGATGAACATGTATATAGGAACGGAAATAAGAGAAAGAAGGAAGAGATTAGGGTTTTGTGCCAGTAAGACACCTCCTACAAGAATCAGAATGGAAACATCAAGAAAAAGAGAGAGAATGGTAGAAGCCAAGGCATCTATAATAGAGTTAGCATCTGTGAACCGTGAAATGATTTCCCCTGTACGACGTGTCGTAAAGAAAGACATAGGAAGTTCAAAAATATGGCGAATATAGGATAAAATCACATCAATACTTAGTCTCTGACTCAGAACAGTTAGGAGATAATCTCTGGAGAAGCTCATGGCTTGTTGGAGGATATAGGTGATAATTAGACCAATTGAGATAATTCCTAAAGTTGATTTCATCTGATTTGGGATGTATTCATCTAAGATTCCTTGGAGATAATAAGAACCACCGATATTGATAATAGTGACCAATAAGCTTGAGAGAACAATGTAAGTAATGAGAGATTTTTGTTTGAAAATCAGAGGAAGGAAGCTTAGTAGACCATTCTTTTTATCTTTATGGGGTTGATAGCTGGGTTTTGGAGCTAGAAAAATAGCTACTCCAGTCCATTCAGAGAAAAAGCGTTCTTTTGACATTTTGGTGATTTTTACAGAAGGGTCAGGATCACCAATAATCAGATAGTCTTTCTTTGTTTGATAGACAACATAGTAATGTTGGAGTTTTCCTTTTTTGTTAACGTGAACAATAAATGGATAGGGGACATCACTCATGTCAAAGAGCGTTTGATCTGCTTGAACAGGCCTTGTTTCAAATCCCATTTCATCAGCGGCTTTTACAATGCCAAGAGCAGTCGTCCCTTCTTTATTGGTCTTTGCAAGTTCTCTCAAGTGAGCTAGAGAAAAATCTGAACCATAGAATTTAGCAATCGAGGCTAAGGCAGCAACACCACAGTCTCTAGCATCTATTTGTGGAACAAATGTACGTTTATAAGAAGTCATTGGCAATTCCTTTCATATAATATGATGAGTTTATTATGCCATAATAATAAGTTTATATTTTATGAAATCTTGAATTGTCATTGAAACTTCCTGAATGGTAAAAAAGTGATTAGAAGCCATCTTTCTTTAAAAGGTTATAGAATATGCTTTGAAATAAAAAAGCTAATTCAAGACGTTTCGATGACAATTCAAGATTTGGATGAAAAATTTAAAAAAACAATGATATACTAAACTTGTCAAAGTTGCAACAGGACAAAAATTAAAATAAAAAAGGAGTATTTATCATGAATACAAAAATGATGGAACAATTTTCTGTTATGGATAATGAAATGCTTGCTTGCGTTGAAGGTGGAGATAATTCATACGGATTCTGGTATAGAATAGGTGGTTTAGTAAGAGATGGATTCGATTTGTATGTTGAAAATCAAAGAAGATTGCATGCGATGTGTCCACTGTGTATCTAGGGAGGTAATATCATGAAAAATAAATACTTTGAAACTTTAAGTGCAGAAGAACTAACACAAGTCCAAGGAGGCGGAATTCCTTGGTGGACTCCAATAATTCCTAATTACGACCAAATTCTGGGATCAATTTGTGGTTTCATAGATGGATTTAGCAGATCTACAAACAGGGGACAATGCTAAAAAATCATCTAGACATTAAAGAAAGGATAAACTATGAAGAACATAAGTTTTATCTTTATAAAAGTGCTTACTTGCTTTTTACTTACTTTTGCCATTCAAGTTGTACCATTAACTGTTGTTAGACGATTTTATGACGGAGCGATGGGAGATGTGTTCAGTGTTGGTGTCTTCTTTTTAACTTTCTTTATTTGTTTAACCATTCTTGTATATCTCATTAAGAGATGGGGTGATGAGACTACTTTAGATTGCTTGCCAATCAAGTGGGTAGAATTGAAATGGATTGTTCTTGCTTATCTGGCTAATCTGGTTTTAGTAGTTGGTTTTATACTTTTCATGACCGTACTTGGAAAAGTCCATGATAATACAAGTTCTTTAAGCTTTTTTCAACATTTGGAAACAAGAGGTTTTCTGTACACATTTCTATTCTGGTTGTCAACTGCTTTTACTCAACCTCTTTTGGAGGAGATGCTCTTTAGAGGGATCATTTTAGGAACTTTAGAAAAATATTCTCCTATTTTTGCTGTTTTTCTTTCAGCTGTTCTTTTTGGATTTGCTCATGATGGAGAGATTATTTCTCAGCATCTTGTGACAGGAATTGTATTAGGGAGTCTCTATATAAAGCGGAGAAACCTGTATTCCTGTGTAGTTGTACATGGTTTGATGAATGCTACTGTTACCTGTCTCTTTTTTCTGGCTACTTAAGTTTTTAATAAGGTCACATAGCTATGTAGCAGAGGTTACATACGGTTTCTTGATATATTAGTATAAGAGAGGAGACTGGAAAAATATTTCTAAAAACACAACGTACTTCTAGTGAGATTGTTCCTAGGTCAGTTTCCTTTACTTGTCTATTTTTATCTCGTCAGTTTTTAAATTTTTCCTTAGTTTTCTAATTTCTTTTAGTGGTTATCAACTTGACTTCTATTTTGGCTGTTGTTTATCTCACTAGGGAAATGAGAGTGAAAAAATTTGAAGATGATGATTTGGTTAGTCCTAGAACCAATCAACTCATGTTTATAGATTGACAGGTTTTGTGTCTATTATCGCTTTGTATAGAGGTATCACAGCAGTAGAATTCTATCAGCAATTAATTGCCTATATCGGTGCCATCCTATGCTTGCTTATCATGCTTCTGCTCCTTTGGGATTTGAAGTATCATAAAAAGTAGGGGCTAATGCTAATAAAGTATAAAAGGGTAAGTGTTTTCGCAATACTTACCCTTTTATAATGAAGTTTTTGCAATTCAAGATGTTTCGATGACTATTCGAGATTTGGGTGAAAAAATTTAATAAACAGTGATATACTAAACTTGTCAAAGTTGAAACAGGACAAAAATTAAAAATGAAAAGGGGTATTCATCATGGATACAAAAATGATGGAACAATTTGAGGTTATGGATACAGAGATGCTTGCGAGTAAAGTAGGAGGAAAAACAATATACTACGGTAATGGTTTATATTGTGATAACTCTAAAGGTTGCTGGGTAAACTGGCCTGAAGCTATAAATAAAATTCTTACTAATTCTATTGTTAATGGATTTTCAGGTGGGAATGCAGGTTGGAATTCGGGGGGGCCTCTATAATGAGAGGTTTAAAGTGGTTTTCTGGAGGAGTTGAAAGACGCCGTGAAGCTATCATCATATTAGAAGAACTTATTCAAAATATAAAATGTGATTCTCAACTTCTCCCTTTGAAAAATATATTGATTTCTTACGAATATGAATTAAAGAAAGGAAGTATATCGATTCCTTATACCCTTAGTCGAATGAACATTGAAATTTCAAATGTATTAATTGAAAATGCACTACATTTATCTGAAATTCAGTCTGATCAGATAAAAAAATTAAGAGAATTATCTAATATTAGATATGGATACTAGGGTATGGTATAGTTGATATGTTAATTATATTTTATATATTTCTAATATTTTTATTGTGACTCTGAATTTGAGTGAAAAAAATTAAAACAGTACTATACTAAACTTGTCATGGTTGCAACAGGACAAAAAACTCAAATTAAAAGATAAGTGTTTTTGAAATACTTACTTTTTTATGAAGTTTTGCAATTCAAGATGTTTCGATGACAATTCAAGATTTGGATGAAAAATTTTAAAAAAACAATGATATACTAAACTTGTCAAAGTTGCAACAAGACAAAAATAAAAAATATAAAAGGAGTATTTGTCATGAATACAAAAATGATGGAACAATTTGAGAGTATGGATACTGATATGCTTGCTTGCATTGAAGGTGGTAAAAAATTTGGTGATTGTGAAACTGCAATTGCTGCTGGAATTGGTGTAGGTGCTGTTTTTGGGGGTCCTTGGGGCGGTATAGGTTTAGGTATGGTAGCAGCCGCTTATTACTGTTAATAATTATTTGGACATTAGTATTTATAGTGATGTTAAACTGAATTTGGAGGTAAAAAAATGAATAAGGATAATATCAAGAAATTTGAAGTTGTTGATGTGGAGATACTCTCAACTGTTAATGGTGGAGACTGGCGTTGTGTAGTAGGAACAGCAGGAGGCGCTATATTTGGAGGTGCATTTGGAGGTCCTTGGGGTGCGCTTGGTGTAGGCACGGCGGCTAATATGTTTTTTTGTGCTACCCCTGTTAGTTGATACTTAATGAAAAACAAAGAATAAGCTAGAAGGCTGGTCACAGATAGCTCAAAATACTGTTTGTTGTGGATAAGGTTTACGAAGTCAGTAACATATACCTACTGAAAGGTGGTGCCGATCTGGTTTGAAGGTTTTTTCGAAGAGTATAAACAACAGATAATTTATAGGTTAATGTAAAATTTAGAGTTTTTATAAAAGTTTTTAAAATTTTTGAAGTTTATGCTAAGTAATATTGATATTGCTGAATAGTTTAAATATAGGTTGGTCAATAGATAACACTCCAGTACTCTTGTTTAGAGTGGGAGGGATGTTAGTTAGTATTAGAATTAAAAAATTGCTTACTTATAAAATATTAAAATAAAAGTGAAGGATGAAGTATCGATATGAAAAAGTATATAGATTATTTAGATTTATTTGCCCGAGTTGTAGTAATATTGATGTCTCTTTTTCTTTGTATAAGAGTACTCATGATTTCAACGGAATTATGGAAAAATATTGTGGTACTAGTGAGTACTCCTGTTACAATCTATAGTCTGATAAAACATAGATTAGATTATAAAGTATATAAAAATAAAGAACGTTCATAGTAAGAAAAAATTATGAAACTATAGAACTGGTTTGCTTAATGTGTAAAAAAACAGAATGATAGTAGATGTTCTCAAGTATTCATCTTTTTAATAGACCTTTGGTACAACTCAATTAAAAAGGGTAAGTGTTTTTGAAATACTTACCCTTTTATAATGAAGATTTTACAATTCAAGATGTTTCGATGACCATTTAAGATTTATATGAATTTGTAATCTTAAATAAGGTAAGATAAAGACAACAAATGTAAAGGAGTATTCTTATGAAGAAACAAAATATAAAATCGCTATTACTTGTGCCACTTGTATTTGCATCTATTACTACGGGTGTTGTATATGCAGAAGAACAGCCTACTACTTCATCTATCCAGACTAATGATAGTTCTGTTGTGGCACCAGATTTGCCACCGGCTAAGGAAAAGGTGGAGAATAAACCTGCCGTTGTAACTCCAGAAGAGTATGAACAGAATGTTGAGAACTTTAAAAAGATAGATATTGAAGCTGTTCGTCAATCTTTTACAGAGGATCAATTGGAACATACTATTTATTTTGGTAGAAAAACTTGCTCTCATTGTCGTCAATTTTCTCCTAAATTGAAAGAATTTAATAACTTGATTGAAAAAAAGTTAGAGTATTATGATTTGGATGGTAAGGATTTTGATGGGGAGGCGAGAGAGTTTCTATTTAAAAAAGTCGGTATTCCAGGAACACCAACAATTTTGTATTTAAGAAATGGACGTCCGATATCTGGATGGGTTGGTGGGGGAGCGACTGCACAACAGGTTTATGATTATATGTACTCGAGAAACTCACCTAAGCAAACGGAAACAATAGCATCGTCCAAGGAAACAGTAACTGAAAATGTGCATGATGAGAAAACCAGAAATGACAGCATGAGTACTAGTGATAAAGTTGTAAGTGAAAGTAAAGGTATGAGTGATGAAAAAAGAACCGAAATGAAAATATCCAATGATAATCCCAATTCTAATAGTGAAAATAGTGGGAAAGTGGAGAGTATAAACTCAACTTCCAAAGCTAAAACTACTCAATCTGGCGATTTAGCAATGTTAGACAATAAGAATCAATTGGAAACTCTCAAACCTATTTTTGATGCTGCTCAAGAAAATAAAACTCCTTTAACCGATGTTAAGGGAAGCCAATCTATTACTTCGAATAAAAAATTATTACCGAAAACAGGAGAGGAAGAAAGTTACCAACTGATTCGGCTAGCTGTCGTGTTTTTTATGGCTTCTATAATGATTAAAGTGAAACAAAAGATTCATAAATAAAAATAGATGGTAAACAGGTGCAATGATATTATTTGTTTGTAATAACATATGACTAGAATTTTCCTATAGACAAGAGTGAAAGGGCAAGCATGTTTTTAATGCTTGCTTTTTAAATTTTTTTACAATTCAAGACGTTTAGATGACAATTCAAGATTTGGATGAAAAAAATTAATAAACGATGATATACTAAACTTGTCAAAATTGCAACAAGACAAAAATTAGAATTAAGATTAAAATGGAGGTATTCGTTATGGATACAAAAATGATAGAACAATTTCATGAAATGGATATAACTATGTTATCCAGTATTGAAGGAGGCAAGAATAATTGGCAAACTGATGTCTTAGAAGGTGGTGGTGCAGCTTTTGGTGGCTGGGGCTTAGGAACAGCCATTTGTGCTGCGAGTGGTGTTGGAGCGCCATTTATGGGAGCATGTGGATACATAGGAGCTAAATTTGGTGTGGCTCTTTGGGCAGGAGTAACAGGTGCAACGGGTGGATTTTGATAAAAGGAGATTTGTATGAATACTTATTATAATGCAGATGAAACAATGTTAAGTGAGATTTATGGAGGTAATTCCGGAGGAGCGGCTGTAGTTGCTGCTTTAGGTTGTGCAGCGGGTGGAGTGAAATATGGGAAGTTTCTAGGACCATGGGGCGCTGCAATAGGAGGAATTGGAGGAGCATTGATTTGTGGATATTTAGCCTATAGTGCTACATCATAAAAATGGAAGATATATTGTATGAAGGCTGTATTCTATATAATTCTCTTCGCTTTCCAAACATATCTTATTTATCTATCTATAAGTATCTCTGATAAAAAACAAAAGACTATTGAATTAACATCATTGAATTGTTTTGTCATATTATTTCTAATCTATGATAAATTATTTTTTCTCTTCATTGCCTATGTTTTTTTGATAATTTTTATATTAAACTTGTTCCGTAACTGAAAAGTTATATACTATATGAATACAAAAATGATGGAACAATTTAAGATTATGGATACTGATGTGCTGGCTAGCATTGAGGGAGGAACTGATTGGGGAACAGTAGGAAAAGGAACTGTCTATGGAGCAGGTATCGGAGTTGCTATGTGTACGGTAGGAGGGCTCCTTACTAGTGGTTCCGCATGGGCTATGACTGCTGGCTGTGCTTGGGCTGGAGCTAAACTTGGTGGTGCTTTTACTGCAATTGCTGATAATATTTGGCCATAGAAGGGAGTAGAAATTATGTTTGATTACAAAATAGTAGACAATCAAGAATTAAGTAATATTTCTGGAGGTGGATTGGGAGGAGATGTAGTTGTAGGAGCCTTGTCGGGTGCATTTCAGGCAGGACAATCTTGTATCGCTGGAGGCCCTCAAGCTTACTTGATTTGCGCAACAGGGGGCGCTATAGTAGGTGGCATTATAGCTTTTGGATTGAGACCCCCAAAATAGTTTAAAAAAGGAATGGGTATTAATATGTTAAATGAAACTATGATTCAGCTTATACTCATTGCAATTTGTTGTGTGTACATTATTTTTAACACCAAGGCTGATAAAAACCCAAAGAGAGGATATCGTACGGCTTTGTACCTTTTCGTTATGGCTGGTATTATATCCTATATTATGAATTATCTGAATTGGTTAGATTTTTTCTTACTGATAACTCCGATAATGTGTCTATTTAAATTTGAAGATAAATGGAGTTAGCAACATTTGACACTTCAATAGGTTATTAACTATCCTTTGGCTCATTGTCAACTGTAGTGAGTTGAAGAAAAGCTAGGATCGAGAAAGGACGAATTTCGTCCTTTCTTTTTTGAGTACGACGGGCATGTCGTGTATTTGATGTGTAAGTCCTCCGTGTGCACCCGCTACCGGTGAATTCAATAGCGATTCTCAAGCCTGACTATCGTGAGGTAGCGGGGAGAAGAAGGCATAGCGAAATCGTGGCTTAAAGAACAGGAATGTTATAGTAAGACACGTTTAGAGGATAAAGTGGCTTCACACTCTAAAGCACAAATAGTTATACTGATGGAAGAGTTAATCTATAGAGGATTACTTCAACACGCCTTTTTTAAACATTCGCGATTTGGCCTTGATTTGCTCCTTCCTTCCATTTTATTTGCACTTCCTCATTTTTCAAGCCTACCTAGTTTGTTAGATATTTCCGTCTTTGCAACATTTGGAATCATCCTTGCCGGTTTGACCCGCTATACCAAGAGCATTTATCCATCTTATGCGGTGCATGTTATCAATAATATTGTCGCGACATCACCATTTTTGCTGACTTTTTTACACAGGATATTTAGCTAAAAATAGTGGAGTAAAAATAATTATCGATTTTAAGAAGAGACTGGGACAAAAGTCTAATCTTAAATATAAAAAGCGAACAAAATCAGTTATCTAACACTCAGAATTCTGTCTTGTTCGCTTTTTTGTCTAATCTATCGATTTTAAAAATTTATAATATAGAATTCCTAAAATCAAAATCTTTTTGTCCCAGTCTCTTCTTATTAGTTGATTGGGAAGATTGTGCTCTTTGAGCAATTCAAGACGTTTCGATGACAATTCAAGATTTGGATGAAAAAAATTAATAAACAGTGATATACTAAACTTGTCCAAGTTGCAACAGGATAAAATTAAAAATAAAAAGGAGTATTTGTCATGGATACAAAAATGATGGAACAATTTGAGATTATGGATACCGATATGCTTGCTTGCGTTGAAGGTGGCGGTTGCAATTGGGGAGATTTTGCCAAAGCAGGTATTGGAGGAGGAGCAGCAAGAGGTCTTCAACTAGGAATTAAAACAGGAACATGGCAAGGCGCTGCAACTGGTGCTGCGGGTGGAGCTATACTTGGAGGTGTGGCCTATGCAGTAACATGTTGGTGGTAATTATGGATTTTAAAAGTTTTATTATTGGTTTAGTAGTTGGTGTATTTGGTCCTTATATGGATGATTTAATTAGAAAAATATTTTCAAAATCTCCCAAAAAGGATACGGATAGTACTCCCTAAAAAATAAATTTCTCCCCTGTATCTGCTAGCTTAATTTACAGGGGAGAAATTTATTTTTGTTTAGCCTGTCAAAATGATATGTGATAGCAGGATGAAAAGTCCGCAAACAAGTTGGTATCAATACAATATAAAGAGGAAAGTATGTTTTTCATGCTTGCTTTTTTTTAATTTTTTTACAATTTAGGAAGTTTTGATGACCATTCATGATTTGGGTGAATTAAGCTCAAAAGGAGTGCTATACTAGTAGTGTAAAGGGTGTAGCTTATCTAAGATTAAGCATACATTTAGGAGGAAATCTTATGAAGAAAAAAATATTTATCATTTTAACCTTGTATCTGATCATGTCCATCTTTCTTTATCCGCTTAGGGAAAGTATCTGGTATCTTCTGTTTTATACTATAGCCTATATGATTGCAGTTATGATCTATTTTGCTTTAACTAAAAAGAAAGGAGCAAAAAAATGAAAATTTTTCTTGCTAAAAAACGGAACATCTTTCTTACGAGATTGTTCCTAGGGCAGTTGCCCCTGCTTGTCTCTACTTATCTATTTCTATCTCGTCAGTTTTTAAATTTTTCCTTGGTTTCTCAATTTCTTTTAGTGGTTATTAACTTGGCTTCTATTTTGGTCACTGTTTATCTCACTAGGGAGATGAGGATAAGAGAGTTTGAAGACGATGATTTGGTTAGTCCTAGAACCAATCAACTCATGTTCATCGGTCTGACAAGCTTTATGTCTATTATTTGTTTGTATAGAGGTATCACAGCGGAAGAATTCTATCAGCAATTAATTCTCTATATTTGTGCTATTCTCTGCTTGCTTATCATGCTTCTGCTCATTTGGGGATTGAAGTATTATAAAAAGTAGCTTACCTTCCTCTTCTGATAGAATCTTTTATTAGAAGGCTCTATTAAACTGTCCGTGAAATAAGTGAATGGAGGTATTTAAAATGAAATATAGATTATTTCTTGTTATTTTCTTGAGTAGTATTTTGGATATTCTTTTAGGAAAATTTTTACAAATCTCTAATGTATCGATTGGGTGGCTTGTTCTCTACAGTGCCTTGTTTGAAGCAGGGATTTTTCTTCTTACCAATAAAGGGTTGACGGCACAAATTAAGGAGGCAGACATTCAAAACCGTTTTAAATTTATTTTTGGAAAAACGATATGGTTTCAAATTCTTTTGCTTATCTTTGTGATGGCCAAACTTTATCTTGGTTTGGATGTGAAGTTGATTTTATTTTACGGGCATATTTTCATTATCTTTAATGCCTTAATATATCTATTATCTAGTAGTCGGGTTAGTCTTAAAAAGAGCAAACTGTCCTCTTAATCTTGTAGCAGTAGAGCCCGGCAAAGGGAGGTATTAGGCTAGTCGTTGTCTTGTAAATAGTAGGGGGATTTCTATGAAAAAACACTCTATTCTTTTCAAAACGAGTGCAATTCTTTCTTATTTGTTTTTGTTTTTTGGATTGTTTTGGACAACCCAATTTTGGAGCAATTATTGGGAGTTCTCGTCTTGGGTAGGAAATATTATCTGGATCCGAAACATCATCAGTGTTCTCTTTATCGGCTTGATGGTTTGGATTTTGGTCAGGTCGGGCCATGATTATCTCTTTCGCATCCCTAGGAAAAAGTGGTTGAGCTATTCTGTTCTGACGGTGTTAGTAGCTGTCGTGCTGATATGCTTTAACTATCTGACAGCTAAACACGTTCAGGGAACAAACGAAGGTTGGAATTTATTTATTGCCTATAGTGAGACCAATTTTGCGGAGTTCGGTGTTTACCTAACTTTAATAGTACTAGGACCTCTGATGGAAGAATTGGTGTGTAGAGGACTGCTTCAGCATGCCTTCTTTAAGAATTCGAGATGGGGGCTGGATCTTCTCTTTCCTTCACTCCTATTTTCCTTGCCTCACTTTTCTAGCTTGCCAAGTCTCGCAGATATTTTTGTCTATACGACAGTGGGCTTTCTATTTGCCTATCTGACACGTTATACGAAGAGTATCTATCCTTCTTATGCGATTCATATTGTTAATAATATCATCGCAAACTTACCATTTTTGCTCACTTTTCTACATAGGGTCTTGGGGTGAAAAAACCAAAAGGTTTACTTTTCAGCAATAGAGGAGTTCATCATGTATAAACACTTATTTTTTTTAGATTCAAAAACTTTAGACTGGTTGACACCTTATATTCTAGTCTTGGCTTCTGATACTATTGCCTTTAGTGTTTTTGTGCTAACCTTTGTATCTGTTGTGGTCTTTTCTTTCCTAAATCCCATGCTAGCTTTCATGTCTATATTCTTAGGAGCTGGCTATGTGGTCGGATTTTGGTTACTAAAATGGTTTGTTTTGGAAAGACTAGAGCTAAAGGATGACTTGTAGGAAAGTCTGTTTGTTGAGGAGGATAGCTGTATGGCCATTTTCAATAAGTGTCATGCCTTGTTTTTGGGATTTTTAGTATTTGCAATCGTTGGTGCAGCGGGTTATTCCATTAATCAAGGGGATTATTTTCAACACCAGTACACATTCATTATTATAAAGAGTCTCTTGCTTTTCCTTAGTTTTGGCTATGCGAGATGGTTTGATATGATTTCTTTTGGGATTTTAAGCAAGAAACAACTCTTGCTGTTTATTGGAATCTTTCTTCTCACGGTGCTGGCAAATATAGGCTATCATGCTTTTTTCTCAGTTGCTTCTGGTGCCTCGGCTCAACACCTTGAGGAAACGAGTAAAGGACTTCCGCTTTCCTTTATTGTAAGTGTTACAGTTTTGGGACCAATCCAGGAGGAACTCATGTTCAGAGGACTTCTTCAGGGGGCTATATTTGAAAATTCTTGGTTAGGGCTTGTACTGACTTCCTCACTCTTTTCTTTCATGCATGAACCTTATGATGTGCCTTCGTTTTTCTATTATCTACTTGGGAGCTTGTTGCTGGGCTTTGCTTACAAAAAGAGCCAAAATTTGTGGGTTTCTACTCTAGTTCACATGTCTTACAACAGTTTGCCACTTTTAACTTATTTCTAAAAATCATGAAAAGGTAAGCAGAAGACGGTGCTTGCCTTCTTTAAGCTATAATGATAGCCTGAATCAATTGAGATGCTTTTCTTTGGGAATCGGGTGTGAAGCGGTTGACGAATAGACAAAAAACTAGTAGAATAGTAAGGAAACTTTATACGGAGGAAAGAAATGGACTTGGGTGATAATGAGCTAACGCTGACCCCGATACCAGGGAAGAGCGGCAAGGCTTATATGGGAAGCTACCCTGATGGGAAGCGCGTCTTTGTAAAAATGAACACCTCTCCAATCCTACCTGGCCTAGCCAGAGAACAAATCGCTCCTCAATTACTATGGACTCGTCGTTTAGCGGATGGTCGTGATATGTGTGCCCAAGAATGGTTGACTGGCAAAATCTTGACTCCCTACGATATGAATCGCAAACAAATTATTACAATCTTGAACCGTCTTCACCGCTCGCGTCCCTTGATGAAGCAGTTGAGTCGTTTGGGATATACCATGGAAAAACCAGTTGATTTGTTGCGTTCTTGGAAACAAGAAGTACCAGAAATCTTGCAACAGAATCACTACTTGAATAGTGTGATTGCTGAGCTAGGTAAGACGGTTCCAGGCTTTAGGGAAGATCATGCTACGATTGTGCATGGAGACCTTCGCCATAGTAATTGGATTGAGACTGAGAGTGGGCTTGTTTATCTAGTGGATTGGGATTCGGTTCGTCTGACGGATCGTATGTTTGATGTGGCGCATTTGCTATGCCACTACATTCCAGATCATCAGTGGCGTCAATGGTTGAGAGACTACGGCTATAAGTACAATCAGACAGTGTTAGATAAATTGTATTGGTATGGTCAGTATTCTTATCTGAACCAGATTGCCAAATACTTTGTAAATCAAGATTTAGCCAATGTAAACCGGGAGATTTATGCCTTGCGTGTCTTCCGTGATAAGTATGGAAAGAAGAGATGAGAGTTAGAAATCGTAAAGGGGCGACAGAATTACTAGAGGCGAATCCTCAGTATGTGGTCCTCAATCCCTTGGAGGCTAAAGGGAAATGGCGAGACTTGTTTGGAAATGATCATCCTATTCATGTTGAGGTTGGAAGTGGAAAAGGGGCCTTCGTATCAGGAATGGCCAAGCAAAATCCTGACATCAACTACATCGGGATTGATATCCAAAAGTCGGTATTGAGTTATGCCTTGGACAAGGTATTAGAAGTTGGAGTGCCCAACATCAAGTTGCTGTGGGTAGATGGTTCAGATTTGACGGACTACTTTGAAGACGGTGAGATTGATCGTCTCTACCTAAACTTTTCAGATCCTTGGCCTAAAAAACGCCATGAAAAACGTCGTTTGACCTACAAGAGTTTCTTGGATACCTTTAAGCGCATCTTGCCTGAGAATGGGGAAATCCATTTCAAGACAGACAATCGTGGCTTGTTTGAGTACAGCTTGGTGAGTTTTTCTCAGTATGGGATGAAACTGAACGGAGTTTGGTTGGACTTACATGCTAGTGATTTTGATGGCAATGTCATGACGGAATATGAGCGAAAATTCTCCAACAAGGGTCAAGTAATCTACCGAGTTGAGGCAGAATTTTAAGAAATAGCTTGAAAACCAGCCGTTTGAGTGCTTATACTTTACATAAATTGACAAACGTGCTATACTGATAGTAAGAATATGAGAAAGAGAGGCGGGGAAATATCTTCGCCTCTTGCTTATGAGGAGGTGGACGCAATCGCAACAATCGTAGAATTAGTCAGAGAAGTTGTAGAACCTGTCATCCAAGCACCTTTCGAACTCGTGGATATCGAGTATGGAAAGATTGGCAGTGACATGATTCTCAGTATTTTTGTAGATAAACCTGAAGGAATTACCTTGAACGACACGGCAGACCTGACAGAAATTATCAGTCCTGTCCTAGACACTATCAAGCCTGATCCCTTCCCAGAACAATATTTCCTAGAAATCACCAGTCCAGGCTTGGAACGTCCTTTGAAAACCAAGGATGCTATCGCTGGAGCGGTTGGAAAATACATCCATGTCGGGCTCTACCAAGCTATCGATAAGCAAAAAGTCTTTGAAGGCACTTTGGTATCCTTTGAAGAGGACGAGTTGACCATGGAATATATGGACAAGACGCGTAAGAAAACCGTTCAAATTCCATACAGTTTAGTATCAAAAGCACGTTTAGCAGTAAAATTATAGAAAAGAAAGGATAGCTTTTGAGGATTCAAAAGCAAAGAAAACATGAGTAAAGAAATGCTAGAGGCCTTCCGCATTTTGGAAGAAGACAAGGGAATCAAAAAAGAAGACATCATCGACGCAGTAGTGGAGTCGCTTCGTTCCGCTTATCGTAGACGCTATGGTCAGTCAGACAGCGTAGCCATCGACTTCAATGAAAAGACTGGTGACTTTACTGTCTATACTGTTCGTGAAGTTGTAGATGAAGTATTTGATAGCCGTTTGGAAATCAGCTTGAAAGATGCCCTTGCCATTAATTCAGCCTATGAGCTTGGTGATAAGATTAAGTTTGAAGAAGCACCAGCTGAGTTTGGTCGTGTAGCAGCCCAATCTGCTAAACAAACCATCATGGAAAAAATGCGCAAGCAAACACGTGCTATCACTTATAATACTTACAAAGAACATGAACAAGAAATCATGTCTGGTACGGTAGAACGTTTTGACAACCGGTTCATCTATGTCAACCTTGGCAGCATCGAAGCTCAATTGTCAAAACAAGACCAAATCCCTGGAGAAGTCTTTGCTTCCCACGATCGTATCGAAGTTTATGTTTACAAGGTTGAGGACAACCCTCGTGGTGTCAACGTCTTTGTCAGTCGTAGCCATCCAGAAATGATTAAGCGTTTGATGGAGCAAGAAATTCCAGAAGTCTACGATGGAACTGTTGAAATCATGAGCGTAGCCCGCGAAGCTGGTGACCGTACTAAAGTTGCCGTTCGTAGCCATAATCCAAACGTGGACGCTATCGGGACAATCGTTGGGCGTGGTGGTGCTAATATCAAGAAAATCACCAGCAAATTCCACCCAGCTCGCTACGACGCTAAGAGCGACCGTATGATTCCTGTAGAAGAAAACATTGACGTTATCGAGTGGGTAGCGGATCCAGCTGAGTTTATCTACAATGCCATCGCACCTGCAGAGGTTGACCAAGTTATCTTTGATGAAAACGACAGCAAACGTGCCTTGGTCGTTGTACCTGATAACAAGCTTTCTCTTGCTATCGGTCGTCGTGGACAAAACGTTCGCTTGGCAGCTCATTTGACAGGTTACCGTATCGATATCAAGTCTGCCAGTGAGTTTGAAGCGATGGATGAAGCAGGTCAAATTGATTACGCAGATGTAGATGAATTGATTGAAGAATAAAAGCTGCTAGAGGAGGGAAAGATGAAAACAAGAAAAATCCCTTTGCGCAAGTCTGTTGTATCTAACGAAGTGATTGACAAGCGTGATTTGCTCCGTATTGTCAAGAACAAAGAAGGACAGGTCTTTATCGATCCGACAGGCAAGGCCAATGGCCGTGGCGCTTATATCAAGCTAGACAATACAGAAGCCCTAGAGGCCAAAAAGAAGAAAGTCTTTAACCGCAGCTTTAACATGGAAGTGGAAGAAAGCTTTTATGACGAGTTGATCGCCTATGTTGATCACAAAGTAAAAAGAAGAGAGTTAGGACTTGAATAAGCAAAAGATAAGCAATCTCTTGGGACTGGCTCAACGAGCAGGACGGATCATATCAGGTGAGGAATTGGTGGTCAAGGCTATCCAAGACCAGAAAGCCAAGCTAGTCTTTCTAGCACATGATGCTGGTCCCAATCTAACCAAGAAGATTCAAGATAAAAGTGACTATTATCAAGTAGAAGTTATTACCGTGTTTTCAACACTGGAATTAAGCATAGCAGTCGGAAAATCAAGAAAGGTTTTGGCTGTGACAGATGCTGGATTTACAAAGAAAATGAGGTCTCTTATGGAATAGAAGAGGAGGACATGATTTGTCTAAGAAAAGATTGTACGAAATCGCAAAAGAACTTGGAAAAGAAAGTAAAGAAGTTGTAGCGCGTGCAAAAGAGTTGGGCTTGGATGTGAAAAGCCACTCATCGAGCGTAGAAGCAGTTGCTGCTGAGAAAATCGTGGCTAGCTTTAAATCGGCACCTGCTCCTAAGGCAGAAGCAAAACCTGCAGCACCAAAAGCAAGTGTAGAAAAGAAAGCAGAAAATTCTGTTTCGGCTAAACCAGCTGCCGCAAAGGAAGAAAGCAAGCCAGCTACACCTGCAGCTCCTAAGGAAGACAAAGTGGTGGCTGCAAGACCGCAGAGCCGTAACTTTAAAGCGGAGCGTGAGGCACGTGCAAAAGAGCAGGCAGAGCGACGCAAACAAAACAAGGGCAACAACCGTGACCAACAACAAAACGGCAACCGTCCGAAAAACGACGGCCGTAATGGTGGCAAACCTGGTCAAGGAAACCGCGACAATCGCCGTTTTAACGACCAAGGGAAGAAACCACAAGGTCAAGGAAATCGTGGCAATGATCGCCGTCAGCAACAAGACTTCCAGCCAAAATCAGCTGGACCACGTGTTGACTTTAAAGCCCGTGCGGCAGCCCTAAAAGCAGAGCAAAATGCAGAGTACGCACGCTCAAGCGAGGAGCGCTTCAAGCAATCGCAAGCTGCCAAAGAAGCCTTGGCTCAAGCTAATAAACGCAAGGAGCCTGAAGAAATTTTTGAGGAAGCTGCTAAGTTAGCTGAACAAACGCAGCCAGCCGTAGCAGTAGCTCCTGTAGCTAAAGAAGCGCCAGTGGATACACGTCGTAAAAAACAAGCTCGACCAGACAAAGAACGTGACGATTATGATCACGAAGAAGATGGTCCTAGAAAACAACAAAAGAATCGAAGTAGTCAGAATCAAGTGAGAAATCAAAGAAATAGTAACTGGAATAACAACAAAAAGAATAAAAAAGGCAACAAGCAAAACAACCGCAATCAGGCACCAAAACCTGTTACAGAACGTAAGTTCCACGAATTGCCAAGCGAATTTGAATATACAGATGGTATGACTGTTGCGGAAATCGCAAAACGTATCAAACGTGAACCAGCTGAAATCGTTAAGAAACTCTTTATGATGGGTGTTATGGCCACACAAAACCAATCTTTGGATGGTGACACCATTGAACTCCTATTGGTAGATTATGGTATCGAAGCCAAACAAAAGGTTGAAGTGGACAATGCTGACATCGAACGTTTCTTCGTCGAAGATGGTTATCTCAATGAAGATGAATTGGTTGAGCGTCCACCAGTTGTGACCATCATGGGGCACGTTGACCATGGTAAAACAACCCTTCTAGATACCCTTCGTAACTCTCGTGTTGCAACAGGAGAAGCAGGTGGTATCACTCAGCATATCGGTGCCTACCAAATCGTTGAAAACGGCAAGAAGATTACCTTCCTTGATACACCAGGACACGCGGCCTTTACATCGATGCGTGCGCGTGGTGCATCTGTTACCGATATCACCATCTTGGTTGTAGCGGCAGACGACGGTGTTATGCCACAAACTATCGAAGCCATCAACCACTCAAAAGCGGCCAACGTTCCAATCATCGTAGCCATTAACAAGATTGATAAACCAGGTGCCAACCCAGAACGCGTTATCGGTGAATTGGCAGAGCATGGTGTCATGTCAACAGCTTGGGGTGGAGATTCTGAGTTTGTCGAAATTTCAGCTAAGTTCAACCAAAATATTGATGAACTCTTGGAAACGGTCCTTCTTGTGGCTGAAATCCAAGAACTCAAGGCAGATCCAACAGTGCGTGCTATCGGTACGGTTATCGAAGCTCGTTTGGATAAAGGAAAAGGTGCGGTTGCAACTCTTCTTGTGCAACAAGGTACTCTGAATGTGCAAGACCCTATCGTTGTCGGAAATACCTTTGGTCGTGTCCGTGCTATGACCAATGACCTTGGTCGTCGTGTTAAGGTTGCAGGACCATCAACGCCAGTTTCTATCACAGGTTTGAACGAAGCGCCGATGGCGGGTGACCACTTTGCCGTTTACGAAGATGAAAAATCTGCGCGTGCAGCCGGTGAAGAACGTGCCAAACGTGCTCTTATGAAACAACGTCAAGCTACCCAACGTGTCAGCCTTGAAAACCTCTTTGATACACTTAAAGCTGGTGAGCTTAAGTCAGTTAACGTTATCATCAAGGCCGACGTACAAGGTTCTGTTGAAGCCCTTTCTGCCTCACTTCAAAAGATCGATGTGGAAGGTGTCAAAGTTACCATCGTTCACTCAGCAGTCGGTGCTATCAACGAATCTGACGTAACACTTGCGGAAGCTTCAAATGCCTTTATCGTTGGTTTCAACGTACGTCCTACACCACAAGCTCGTCAACAAGCAGATGCTGACGATGTTGAAATCCGTCTTCACAGCATTATCTACAAGGTTATCGAAGAGATGGAAGAAGCCATGAAAGGGATGCTTGACCCAGAATTTGAAGAAAAAGTTATCGGTGAAGCAGTTATCCGTGAAACCTTCAAGGTATCTAAAGTGGGAACCATCGGTGGATTTATGGTTACTAGCGGTAAGGTTACCCGTGACTCTAAAGTCCGTGTTATTCGTGACGGTGTCGTTATTTACGATGGTGAACTTGCAAGCTTGAAACACTATAAAGACGACGTGAAAGAAGTTACAAACGGTCGTGAAGGTGGATTGATGATTGATGGCTACAATGATATCAAGATGGATGATGTGATTGAGGCTTATGTCATGGAAGAAATCAAGAGATAAGATTTTTTGCTCCTTTCTTAGATGGTGAGGGACGCAAGCAAACCGATGGTTTCATTGCTTATTTTTGAGCCTAGGGTCTCAAAAATCCCCTGTGATGGAACTGATAAATCAGTTCCATCACTTTCACCACGGCGAAAGAAGCAGATGATTTCAAATTGAACTTTGTTCCAATTTGAAATGAAAATCAAGAAGTTTAAAAATAGCTAGGTCTGCTGGCCTAGCTTTTGGTTCAAAGTAGAGAAAGGAATATCATGGCAAATCATTTCCGTACGGATCGTGTGGGCATGGAAATCAAGCGTGAAGTCAATGAGATTTTGCAAAAGAAGGTCCGTGATCCGCGTGTCCAAGGTGTGACCATTACAGATGTTCAGATGCTGGGGGACTTGTCTGTTGCTAAGGTTTACTACACCATTTTGAGTAACCTTGCTTCGGATAACCAAAAAGCTCAAATCGGGCTTGAAAAAGCAACTGGTACGATCAAACGTGAACTTGGTCGCAATTTAAAATTGTACAAAATCCCAGATTTAACCTTCGTCAAAGATGAGTCCATCGAATATGGAAACAAGATTGACGAGATGCTACGCAATCTGGATAAAAACTAAGAAGGAGGGGGTGACCCTCTTTTTTCTTGTCAGAGTAATCTGTTTGCTAATCATCGATATGTTGCCCTTGTAAAACGCAGTTTAAAAAATTTGTATATTTCAAATAGTATGATATGATAAAGCTTGATATAAATGAAAAACGGAGAGACATATGGCTAAACAAGATATAGCTATGCAAGTGCTGCAACAAGTGGTAAAATTACCCGTAGTCAAAGTTGATCGAGAGAAATTTTTAGTAGAAAAGTTTTCAAAGGAATTAGACCGTAAGGATATTCCAACTTTGATTGAACAAGGACCGACGGCTTTATTACCCCAGGAAAGCTTGGATAGAGTGGCTAAGGCCTGTATTAAGGATAATGTCCTGTTAGCCAGTGGAACTTCGGTTTTGGCTGGTCTACCTGGAGGTATTATCATGGCGATCACTATCCCGACAGACGTAGCCCAGTTTTATGCATTCTCATTAAAACTAGCTCAGGAACTAGGGTATATTTACGGATTTGATGATCTTTGGGCATCGCGCAATGAGTTAAGCGAGGAAGCTAAAAACACACTCCTACTGTACCTCGGTGTGATGCTGGGAGTAAATGGTGCAGGTGCCTTGCTTCGATCAGGCGGAGTGACAGTAGCCAAGCAAGTCATAAAAGTAGTGAACAAGAAAGCTTTGACAAAGACGCTCTGGTATCCTATCTTAGAGAAAATTTTGAAAATTTTTGGTGTTAATCTGACAAAAGGAGGTTTAGCCAAAGGGATGGGGAAAGTGATTCCTATCCTAGGCGGAGTCATTTCTGGTGGCTTAACCTTTGCGACCATGAAACCGATGGGAGAAAGATTGCAACAGGAATTGTCCAAGCTAGTCAACTACAATGAAGTGCAATATCAAAGAGACGTTGATACTATCCGAAAAGAGGTCGAAATCATCGAAGGAGAGTAATATGGGACTTATAAAAACTCTAGCTAAAACTTATGGGAATTACTTTTTCGTGATGCAAAGCGTCAAAGTCCTGAAGAACATGAAAAAAGATGACAATGCTCTAGTAGGTTTCGGGAAAGTACTGCTGGCTGACAAGTTGATGGATGTAGCCCAGTGGCTCGCAAAACCAGATGATAAGGAATAACTTGAAATGAAAGAAACTAGCAGGAACTCCACTGCTAGTTTTTTAATCTCTTCCCATATGGTATAATATAAGCAGTAAAATCATTTTATACTCTTCGAAAATCAAAGAGCAAACTAGGAAGCTAGCCGCAGGCTGTACTTGAGTACGGTAAGGCGA
>NZ_JUQX01000042.1 GCF_001074565.1 Streptococcus pseudopneumoniae
GCTGGGAGAGCATCTGCCTTACAAGCAGAGGGTCAGCGGTTCGATCCCGTTAACTCCCATAGGTCCCGTAGTGTAGCGGTTATCACGTCGCCCTGTCACGGCGAAGATCGCGGGTTCGATTCCCGTCGGGACCGTTTAAGATAACGGAAGTTATTTTAGACTCGTTAGCTCAGTTGGTAGAGCAATTGACTTTTAATCAATGGGTCACTGGTTCGAGCCCAGTACGGGTCATCTTTGCGGGTTTGGCGGAATTGGCAGACGCACCAGATTTAGGATCTGGCGCTTAACGGCGTGGGGGTTCAAGTCCCTTAACCCGCATAATAGAAATCAGCCGGCTTAGCTCAGTTGGTAGAGCATCTGATTTGTAATCAGAGGGTCGCGTGTTCAAGTCATGTAGCCGGCATTTTTTATATAGAATAAGTGGTCGATGCGAACGTAGTTCAGTGGTAGAACACCACCTTGCCAAGGTGGGGGTCGCGGGTTCGAATCCCGTCGTTCGCTTAGAGAGGCCGGGGTGGCGGAACTGGCAGACGCACAGGACTTAAAATCCTGCGATTGGTAACGATCGTACCGGTTCGATCCCGGTCCTCGGCATATATTGATGGGCACCCTTAGCTCAACTGGATAGAGTACCTGACTACGAATCAGGCGGTTAGAGGTTCGACTCCTCTAGGGTGCATTTTTTCTATTTAACTCGGGAAGTAGCTCAGCTTGGTAGAGTACTTGGTTTGGGACCAAGGTGTCGCAGGTTCGAATCCTGTCTTCCCGATTGATGGCGGTGTAGCTCAGCTGGCTAGAGCGTCCGGTTCATACCCGGGAGGTCGGGGGTTCGATCCCCTTCGCCGCTATAATGATCTTGTTGGACCTTTAGCTCAGCTGGTTAGAGCTCTCGGCTCATAACCGAGTGGTCGTAGGTTCAAGTCCTACAAGGTCCATTGAAAAATGGAGGATTACCCAAGTCCGGCTGAAGGGAACGGTCTTGAAAACCGTCAGGCGTGTAAAA
>NZ_JUQX01000043.1 GCF_001074565.1 Streptococcus pseudopneumoniae
GCGGTAATGTGGATAGAGCTTGGAGGACATTCTGACTAAAGCCATACCAGAAGAGGGAGTTTTCTTCTCCACTTGGGGCTGTGTATGGTGACTTACGACCGGACTTGGTATCCTTTGGCTTGCGTTGGAAGAGTTGATAAGTGTTCTTGCCTTCCTTGCGACTGGCAGTGAAGACACGGTTATCATCCCCGTCGTAAAGCGCAGCCATGAGAAGGCCCTTCTTGTCCTTGATCGCAAGCAGGCGATTCTCTGTATCGTAGATGTAGTCTAGCTTTTCTGAGTTCTTCTCAGAAGCGATGCGATTGCCATTCTTGTCGTAGGTATAGGTGATGGTGCCATCTGGGCCTTCCAGCTTGGTCAAGCGGTTATGGTCATCATAGGTAAAGCGTGTCTGGTTCTCCTTACCATCGACTGTCTCGGTGCTGGTCAGTTTATTGCCGGCTAGGTCATAGGTGTAAGAGAGCTTAGAGAGTTCCTTACCAGCTCCATCCGATACCGTCATGTTTTCCACTTGACCCAGAGTATCGTAGGTATAGGTATGGACTAGGGTTTCACCATCCTGCTTGATGGTTTCTTTGGCGATATAGCCACCATCATCATACTCATAGCCATAGCTGGAGATGAGCTTGTCCTGCTTATCCACATGACGGAGTTCGGTGAGGCGGTGAGCCTTGTCATAGGTCAAGAAGCTCTTAGTCCCATCTCCTCGATTAACCTCCGTCAGATCCCCTGCTGGGTTGTAGCTATAGCTGGTCTTTTGTCCCTTGACATCTGTCACGGAAGTCAGACGATCCAGTTCATCATAAGTGTAGGAGACTGTACTGCCATCTGGGTAAATCATCTTCGAGATATTACCATAAGCATCATACTCGTATTGGATCAGGCTCCCATCTCCCTGACGAACACCAGTAATCTCGCCCTCTTCATTAGTCGCGTACTGACTAGTT
>NZ_JUQX01000044.1:0-27500 GCF_001074565.1 Streptococcus pseudopneumoniae
AAAGAGCAAACTAGGAAGCTAGCCGCAGGCTGTACTTGAGTACGGTAAGGCGACGCTGACATGGTTTGAATTTGATTTTCGAAGAGTATTAGAACATACATGGAGGTCGTAATGGACAATATCATCGATGTGTCAATTCCCGTTGCAGAAGTGGTGGACAAGCATCCAGAAGTCTTGGAAATTCTAGTAGAGCTCGGTTTTAAACCACTTGCTAATCCCTTGATGCGCAACACAGTCGGTCGCAAGGTATCGCTCAAACAGGGTTCTAAGCTTGAAGGAACTCCTATGGACAAGATTGTCCGCACACTGGAAGCGAATGGTTACGAAGTGATTGGATTAGACTAATGGCAGATGAACGGATTCATATCCTACGGGATATTTTGTTAGAATTGCACAATGGTGCCTCTCCTGAATCAGTTCAGGAGCGTTTTGATGCGACTTTTACAGGTGTTTCAGCCATCGAGATTTCCCTCATGGAGCACGAGCTGATGAACTCAGAATCAGGTGTCACCTTTGAAGATGTCATGGAGCTCTGTGATGTCCATGCCAATCTTTTTAAAAACGCTGTTAAGGGCGTCGAAGTAGAGGATACCGAACACCCAGGTCACCCAGTTCGCGTCTTCAAGGAAGAAAATCTAGCCCTCCGTGCTGCCTTGATTCGCATTCGGAGACTGTTAGATACCTATGAGTCTATGGAAGACGAGGAAATGCTTGCGGAGATGCGCAAGGGTTTGGTCCGTCAAATGGGGCTTTTGGGGCAATTTGACCTCCACTATCAGCGCAAGGAAGAGCTTTTCTTTCCTATCATGGAGCGCTATGGACACGATTCACCTCCAAAAGTTATGTGGGGAGTGGATGACCAGATCAGGGAACTCTTTCAGACAGCTCTAGCGACAGCCAAGTCACTGCCAGAAGTGTCCATTAGCAGTGTAAAAGAAGATTTTGAAGCTTTTGCAACAGAGTTTGAAAGTATGATTTTCAAGGAAGAGTCCATCCTTCTCATGATTCTCCTTGAGTCCTTTACGCAGGATGACTGGCTTCAGATTGCGGAGGAGAGCGATGCCTACGGCTATGCCATCATCCGTCCGTCAGAGAAATGGGTGCCAGAACGCCAGAGTTTCGTTGAGGAAAATAGTGCAGAGGAGCCCGTGCAACTAGACACGGCTGAAGGCCAAGTGCAACAAGTTATCGATACGCCAGAAGGCCAGTTTACCATTACCTTTACCCCTAAGGAAAAGGAAGCAGTGCTGGACCGCCATAGTCAACAGGTATTTGGCAATGGCTATCTCTCCGTAGAGCAGGCCAACCTCATCCTCAATCACCTTCCCATGGAGATTACCTTTGTCAATAAAGACGATATTTTCCAGTATTACAATGACAATGCGCCAGCTGATGAGATGATTTTCAAACGGACGCCGTCCCAAGTCGGACGCAATGTTGAACTCTGCCATCCGCCCAAGTACCTAGAAAAGGTGAAGGCCGTTATGAAAGGTCTTCGTGAAGGGCTCAAGGACAAGTATGAAATGTGGTTCAAGTCTGAGTCGCGAGGCAAGTTTGTCCACATCACCTACGCTGCGGTACACGATGAGAACGGGGAATTCCAAGGCGTGCTAGAGTATGTTCAGGACATTCAGCCCTACCGTGAGATTGATACGGACTACTTCCGTGGATTAGAATAAGGAGAATCAATGAGTTACGAACAAGAATTTATGAAGGAATTTGAAGCCTGGGTCAATACCCAGATCATGATCAACGACATGGCGCACAAGGAAAGTCAAAAGGTCTACGAAGAAGACCAAGACGAACGTGCCAAAGATGCCATGATTCGCTACGAGAGTCGCTTGGATGCCTACCAGTTCTTGCTGGGTAAGTTTGAAAACTTCAAAGCAGGCAAGGGATTTCATGATCTGCCAGAAGGCTTGTTTGGTGAGCGAAACTATTAAAATTCAGATACTTTCTTGATTTTTTGCCAAAATCTTGATAGAATATTTTTATTAAATCCTTGTCAAAGCAGGGATTTTTTATTGAAAGGATTTTATCATGTCAAAGAAACTCCAACGTAAAAAACAATTGCGAAATAGCCTTCGTCGTTCAGGTGCATTTTCAACTACAGTGACCAAAGTTGTAGAAGAGACCAAGAAAGTCGTGAAACATGCAGAAAAATCTGCCAGCCAAGCAGGAAAAGTTGTCTCTAAAAAAGTGGAACAAGCTGTAGAAGCGACCAAGGAACAAGCTCAAAAAGTAGCGAATTCAGTAGAAGATTTCGCAGCTACTTTGGGTGGCCTCTCAGTAGATCGTGCGAAGACTTTTTATGATGAAGGTATCAAGTCAGCTGCTGACTTCAAAAACTGGACAGAAAAAGAACTTCTTGCCTTGAAGGGAATCGGCCCAGCTACGATCAAGAAATTAAAAGAACACGGAATCAGCTTCAAGTAATTCTTCTTGTCCCTTGCATTTCTGTCAAAAACTTGTTACAATAAAGCCATTAGAGGTGTTTTGAATCCCACATTTTACAGAAAGTGGCGGTGCTGAGAAGTCCACAAATGTGTCAAAACTGGTTGCTGATGGATGAAAAATGAAATAATATTGTCTTTTTATTATAAAGACGAGAGTTGCGGGCATCTCTGCCCGAAATTGGGTGGTACCGCGGATAACACATTCGTCCCTGTCAGATTGATGGCAGGGGCGATTTTTTGTAGAAAGCGAGGGTTGAAGATGGAGCAAGCACAATTACCAGAACGTTTAGAAACCGATCGACTCGTCTTGCGTGTCCGTACCGTGGCGGATGCCGAGGATATTCATGCCTATGCTAGTCTGCCAGAAGTTGCCTACCCAGCAGGCTTTCCGCCCGTCAAGACCTTGGAAGATGAGATTTATTATCTGGAGCATATTCTTCCTGAGCGCAATCAAAAGGACAATCTCCCAGCTGGTTACGGCATAGTGGTTAAAGGAACCGATACTATCATCGGCTCTGTTGATTTTAACCATCGGCACGAAGATTATGTACTGGAGATTGGCTATACCTTGCACCCGGACTATTGGGGACGAGGATATGTCCCAGAAGCAACGCGAGCCTTGATTGAGCTAGGTTTTAAGGATTTGGGGCTTCATAAGGTAGAATTGTCTTGCTTTGGTTACAATGCCCAAAGTCAACGAGTCGCTGAGAAGCTTGGCTTTACCCTCGAAGCTCGTATCCGAGACCGCAAAGATGCCCAAGGAAACCGTTGTGATGATTTGAGGTATGGATTGCTGAAGAGTGAGTGGGAATGTTTAGTAATTAAAAGGAACTAATTATGGCAAAAAAAGAAGTAAATACTGATTTATGGGTTCATGAACTTTTGAAAGAAGCAGGAATTCGTGAAAATTTTGATGCCCAAGGAAGCAATGTTAAAGAGATTGATGAAGCTCTGAAAACTGCCTCGAAAAAAGGGACTGGAAATTCAGGTTTCCCAGAATATGTTGGAATTGTTAAAGATTTTTTAATCATTATTGAGGATAAACCGGGCTTATCAAAACATATCAATTATACAGATGATGACTTAATTGCTGATGATATTAAATCAAACACAGACTATGCAGTTAACGGAGCCGTCTTTTATGCTAAACATTTAGCAGATAAGGTTAGTTACAAAAAAATCATTGCTGTGGGAATTAGTGGTAATGAAAAAAAACACCGCATTACTCCTGTTTTTGTAAATGAACGTGGTGAATATTTTGAACTTGCGGATATTGAGACCCTTATTTCATTTTCAATAGATAATATTGATGAGTATTACGTAAAAGAGATTCTTCAAGAAGAAACCAATTTTGAAAAAGAAACTGCTGAAATTTTAAAAGATGCCGCAACTTTACACAATGATTTGAGAAATTACGGCAATATTGAGGAAAAGAACAAACCTCTGATTGTTTCAGGAATTCTGTTAGCATTGAGAGAAACGGAGCATGGAAACTTCTCTCTGGAAAGTTTAACTGGAGATACTGTAAAAACAGACGGCTCAAAGATATATACTGCCATCAAGTCTAACCTTCAGCGTGCTAATGTATCTCCCGAAGTAAAAAAAGATAAATTACTTAGTCAGTTTGCCGTCATCAGAGACGATGTGAAAATTAATGAAAAAAATGCTAATCTAGGTAAAACACCTGTCAAATACTTTACAGAATTTCTTTATAAAAGTATCTATCAAAGCTTAAGATATTACAATTCTGCCGAAGATTATCTTGGTCGTTTCTACGGGGAATTTATGTCATACTCTGGAGGAGACGGTCAGAACTTAGGTATTGTTTTAACACCAAAACATATAACACAACTTTTTTGTGATTTAGTTGATTTAAAGCCGACTGATAAGGTTTTTGATCCGACTTGCGGTACAGCAGGTTTCCTAATCGCCGCTATGCATGATATGTTAACAAAAGCGGACAGTGATTATCAACGTGACCAAATTCGGAAATATCAGCTCTTTGGGATTGAAGAACAATCTTATATGTTTACAATTGCTACGACGAATATGATATTACGTGGTGATGGGAAAAGTAACCTTGAAAACCAAGATTTTCTACGCCAAAATCCTAGTAAGCTTCAGCTAAAACAATGCAACGTTGGTATGATGAATCCTCCATATTCAATGGGTTCTACAGCAAATACCGAACTGTATGAAATCAATTTTACAGAACACCTGTTAAACTCTTTAGTCGAAGGTGCTAAGGCGGTTGTGATTGTTCCTCAGTCCACCTTTACAGGAAAGACCAAGTTTGAAAAAGTAGCTAAACAAAACATTTTAAAACATCATACTTTAGAGGGGGTTATCACACTTAATAAGAATACCTTTTATGGAGTAGGAACAAATCCCTGTATTGCAGTATTTACAGCTGGTATTCCACATCGTCCGGAAAAAGAATGCAAATTTATCAACTTTGAAAATGATGGTTTTGAAGTTTCTAAACATATCGGTCTGGTTGAAACAGCTACAGCTAAGGATAAAAAACAACACTTGCTTGATGTCTGGTTTGATCGTACGGAAGCAGAAACTAAGTTCTGTGTTCAAACAACAATTGAAGCTGACGATGAATGGCTTCACTCTTTCTATTACTTTAATGATGAAATTCCTTCTGAGGAAGATTTTCAAAAGACCATTGCAGATTATCTAACTTTTGAAGTCAATATGATTACTCATGGTCGAGGTTATCTTTTCGGAATAGAAGAAAAAGAGAATTATCAAGAAAATACCGATATTGAGGAACTTCCGATGGTAGCGGAAAAAGGTGACAAGTATGAATGAAATTTCTAATTTTGTCCTTTATACGACACCTAATGGTGATGTTAATTTAGATATTCTATTACAAGATGAAAATCTTTGGTTGACACAAAAAGGGATTTCTGAGTTGTTCGGAGTTTCTAAATCAACGGTTAGTCACCATTTATCAAATATTTATAGTGATGGCGAGTTAGATAAGATGGCAACTGTTCGAAAATTTCGAACAGTTCAAAAAGAGGGAAATAGAGCGGTTCAGCGTGAATTGGAATATTACAATCTTGATGCCATTATATCAATTGGTTATCGCGTTAACTCAACAAAGGCGACTCAATTTCGAATTTGGGCAACGAATACCTTAAAAGAATTTATTATTAAGGGGTTCGTACTTGATGATGAACGCCTTAAACAGGGACAAACGGTCTTTGGTCAAGATTACTTCCGTGAACTCTTAGAGCGAATCCGTTCCATCCGTGCCAGTGAACGCCGTATTTATCAGCAAATAACCGATATTTTTGCGGAATGCGCTATTGACTACGATCGAAATTCTGAAATCACTAAGAATTTCTATGCTATGGTGCAGAACAAGTTCCATTATGCTATTACTGGTAATACTGCTGCTGAGATTATTTATCATAAGGCAGATGCCGATAAGAAACAAATGGGATTAACGATTTGGAAGAATGCCCCAGATGGCCGAGTACTGAAATCGGATGTGACAGTTGCTAAGAATTATTTGCAAGAAACCGAAATCCGTCAACTAGAGCGTACCGTAACCTCTTACTTTGACTATATTGAAGGTTTGGTTGAGCGACGTAATACCTTTACCATGCAATCTTTGGCGGAAAGTATTGACCGCTTCCTTTCTTTTAATGAATATGACATTCTAGAAGGAAAAGGGTCCATTTCTAAAAAAGAAGCAGATGAGAAAGCCAGTCAAGAATATGAGAAATTCAACCGTACCCAGAAAATTGTGTCGGATTTTGACAAGCAAATCAAAAAACTAATGGCAGGTGACAAAGATGAGTAAGTTAAAATTGACGGATGTGGAATGGGGAGAGTTTAAGGTAGGGGATATTTTTGAAATTTTTACTGGCTCTCTTATTGATAATCCTAAGTCAGGAACAATACCTCGCATTACAGCAACAGATGTTAATAATGGGGTTGCTATGTTTACAAGTCGGTATGAAGAAAAAGCGAGATATTTTTCAAATTTTATAAGTGTTTCTTTTTTAGGAAGTGTTTTTTATCATAAAGATACAGTAAGTTTGGATATGAAAATACATGGCATAAAACCGTGTAGATATGAATTAAAAAGTGAGAGTGCTCTTTTCCTAATACCTTTGATAAAGAATTTCTCTTTTAAATATAGTTATGGTTATCAACTTTCAACTAGAATATTAGTAAATCAAAAGCTCAAGCTTCCTATTGATTTTCAAGGTCAGCCTAACTGGCAGTTTATGGAAGATTACATCAAACAAGAACAGAAACAACAAGCTCAGAAAATTATTGATTATTATGAGCGTAAATTGGTTGAGTTAGCTGGAGATGTGGTAGGACTAGATAAGGTGGAATGGAAAACGTTTCGTTTCACTGAAGTTTTTCAAGAAATTCAAAGAGGAAAACGTCTGACAAAAGCTAATCAGGCAGACGGTCCTACACCATATATTTCCTCAACTTCTGAAAACAATGGTGTAGATGCCTTTATTGGAAATGATACAGGAGTCCGAAAGTTTGAAGATGTCCTCACTCTTGCCAATAGCGGAAGTGTCGGTTCCACTTTTTATCAGCAATTTGAGTTTGTGGCTAGTGATCACGTAACAGCTTTAAAGTCTGAGAATGCAGACAAATACGCTTATCTATTTTTATCTACCGTTGTTAAACGCTTAGAAGAAAAATATTCTTTTAACAGAGAGATTAACGACACCCGTATAAAAAGAGAAAAACTCATTCTTCCAGTTGATAAAGAAGGTAACCCTAATTTCCAATATATGTCTGACTTTGTGAAAAAATTAGAACTTGACAAAGTCCAAGAAGTGCTCGAATATATATATATATATATCAGAATGATGACCATTCTTGAAGAAAAAGTTTGTGAAATTTCTTGGAAAGATTTCTGGATTGAGGATGTTTGTGAAATTAAATCGGGCATTCGTTTAACAAAAGCCAATCAAAAAATAGGATTGAGACCATTTGTAGGTGCTAGCGATAGCGATAATGGGGTTACAGCCTTTGTATCTAATACAAATAAAAGTCTCGATGCAAATGTACTCGGTGTAAATTACAATGGTAGCGTCGTTGAAAATTTCTATCATCCCTACGAAGCCATTTTTTCTGATGATGTCAAACGATTAAAATGGAAAGACGAAATATACGGAAACAAATATACCTACCTTTTCTTGAAACAAACGATTTTGTCTCAAAAAATCAAGTATGCCTATGGTTATAAATTCAATGGCGAACGTATGAAACGTCAAAAGATCATGTTACCAGTTACTAACACTGGATTGCCAAATTATGACTATATGAAATCTTATCTGCAAAAACAAGAATTAGAACAAATTTTTAAGATATTGAACTACTTAAACAAGGAGAACACACATGTCTAAAGAACTTTCACCTAAATACAATCCAGCCGAGGTTGAGGCTGGTCGTTACCAAAAATGGCTTGACGAGGATGTTTTCAAGCCTTCAGGCGATCAAAAGGCTAAGCCGTATTCAATCGTGATTCCGCCACCAAACGTAACTGGGAAACTTCACCTTGGTCACGCTTGGGATACGACTTTGCAGGATATCATTATCCGTCAAAAACGCATGCAAGGCTTTGATACGCTTTGGCTTCCGGGGATGGACCACGCGGGGATTGCCACTCAGGCTAAGGTTGAGGAGCGCTTGCGTGGTGAGGGTATTAGCCGTTACGACCTGGGGCGTGAAAAATTCCTAGAGAAAGTCTGGGAATGGAAAGACGAATACGCGACTACCATCAAGGAACAATGGGGTAAGATGGGTCTCTCTGTAGACTACTCTCGCGAGCGTTTCACTCTTGACGAAGGTTTGTCAAAAGCCGTTCGCAAGGTCTTTGTGGACCTTTACAAGAAAGGTTGGATCTACCGTGGTGAATTTATCATCAACTGGGACCCAGCAGCTCGCACAGCCCTTTCTGATATCGAGGTGATTCACAAGGATGTCGAAGGTGCCTTCTACCACATGAACTACATGCTGGAAGACGGTTCACGCGCCCTTGAAGTAGCGACCACTCGTCCTGAGACCATGTTTGGGGATGTTGCCGTTGCGGTCAATCCAGAAGACCCGCGCTACAAAGACTTGATTGGGCAAAACGTTATCCTGCCAATCGCTAATAAACTCATCCCAATCGTGGGAGACGAGCACGCTGATCCAGAGTTTGGTACTGGTGTCGTGAAAATCACGCCTGCCCACGATCCAAACGACTTCTTGGTTGGTCAACGCCATAACTTGCCACAAGTCAACGTTATGAATGACGACGGAACCATGAATGACTTGGCCTTTGAATTTGCAGGCATGGACCGTTTTGAAGCTCGTAAGGCAGTTGTTGCCAAGTTGGAAGAAATTGGTGCCCTCGTTAAAATCGAAAAACGTGTCCACAGTGTTGGTCACTCAGAGCGTACAGGTGTTGTGGTTGAACCACGCTTGTCTACTCAGTGGTTCGTTAAGATGGACCAATTGGCGAAGAACGCTATTGCCAACCAAGACACAGAGGACAAGGTAGAATTCTACCCACCTCGTTTCAACGATACCTTCCTTCAATGGATGGAAAATGTCCACGATTGGGTTATCTCTCGTCAGCTCTGGTGGGGTCACCAAATCCCTGCTTGGTACAATGCTGAGGGTGAAATGTATGTCGGTGAAGAAGCTCCAGAAGGTGACGGTTGGACTCAGGACGAGGACGTCTTGGATACGTGGTTCAGCTCTGCCCTTTGGCCATTCTCAACCATGGGCTGGCCTAATGTCGACTCAGAAGACTTCAAACGTTACTTCCCAACGTCAACCTTGGTAACAGGTTACGACATCATCTTCTTCTGGGTATCTCGTATGATCTTCCAATCTTTGGAATTCACTGGCCGTCAACCATTCCAAAACGTTCTTATCCACGGTCTCATTCGTGATGAGCAAGGACGCAAGATGTCTAAATCTCTCGGAAACGGGATTGACCCAATGGATGTCATTGAGAAATACGGTGCCGATGCCCTTCGTTGGTTCCTTTCAAATGGTTCTGCACCAGGTCAAGATGTGCGCTTCTCTTACGAGAAAATGGATGCTTCGTGGAACTTCATTAACAAGATTTGGAACATCTCTCGCTACATCCTCATGAACAATGAAGGATTGACCCTTGAGCAAGCAACAGCCAATGTCGAAAAGGTTGTCAATAAGGAAGCTGGAAATGTCACAGACCGCTGGATTCTCCATAACCTCAATGAAACAATCGGAAAAGCAACTGCCAACTTTGATAAGTTTGAATTTGGTGTGGCTGGCCACATCCTCTACAACTTCATCTGGGACGAGTTTGCGGACTGGTATGTTGAGTTGACTAAGGAAGTCCTTTATAGCGATAACGAAGAAGAGAAAGTTATCACACGTTCTGTTCTCCTTTACACTTTGGACAAGATCCTTCGTCTCCTCCACCCAATCATGCCATTCGTGACAGAGGAAATCTTTGGACAAATCTCAGAAGGCTCTATCGTAACAGCTGCTTACCCAACTGTCAACCCAGCCTTTGAGGACCTTGCGGCCCACACAGGTGTGGAAAGTCTCAAAGACTTGATCCGTGCCGTTCGGAATGCGCGTGCGGAAGTAAACGTTGCCCCAAGCAAGCCTATCACTATCCTTGTTAAGACAAGCGATAGCGACTTGGAAGCCTTCTTTAACAGCAATGTCAACTACATCAAACGCTTCACAAATCCAGAACACTTGGAAATCGCATCAAACATCCCTGCGCCTGAACTCGCGATGTCAAGCGTCATCACAGGAGCAGAAATCTACTTGCCACTGGCTGACCTCCTCAATGTCGAAGAAGAACTCGCTCGTCTCGACAAGGAACTCGCTAAATGGCAAAAAGAACTGGACATGGTCGGTAAGAAGCTCTCTAACGAACGCTTCGTAGCCAACGCCAAACCAGAAGTCGTCCAAAAAGAACGTGACAAACAAGCCGACTACCAAGCGAAATACGACGCGACTGTCGCACGTATTGATGAGATGAAGAAGTTGGTGGGATAACATTCTAGGAGATAATAAACTTGAAATTACATAAAATTGTTATTAAGGGATATAAACGACATAAAGAAACTGAGTTGATATTCTCGGATGCATCATTTCTTATTGGTGAGAATAATGTCGGTAAAACTAGTGCACTTGAAGCTGTGGAATTGTTACTTTCTGATAGTAAAAAAGTTGATGAGAGCTTATTCTATCTAGATGAAAATGGTGAGCGTGCAGATAGCATAGTATTGGACGCTGAGTTTCGAGACATAGGTGAAGAGGCAAAACATTGGCGTGGTTTTAAAGGACGTTTGTTTCCTTATCAAGAAGGAACAGATACAAAGTTTAGTTTCTTTTATAGAAAGACATTTTCAAAAACTGGTTCTCGTAAAGTAGAAGCTAAGAGTCTAGAGAAAAAATTAAAACCTGAATTTGATAAGTTTAATACAATAGAACAATTTATTGAAAGTGGATTTGATGGCTCTAAGTTAGATAGTTCATATAATGATTTCAAAAAAGTATTGAATAAAAAAGAATTAAAAGAATTTTTTGAAACTCATGAGTCTTATTTTGACTTTTATAATTACAGTGAAAATGAGACTTGGGTAGAAAATCCCGGGGGTATTGCAGGGAATGTATTAACTAAGTTACCAAAAATTTTATATATCCCCGCTTATGATAGGCGCGAAGATTTGGGAGAAAATAAAGGAGCATTACAATCTATTCTTTCTGAACTATTTACAGAAGTTAGAGAGTCTTCGACTAATTATAAAGAGGCACAAAAGTATTTAAATTTATTATCAGAAGAGATGGATGCTGAAAATAACCAGACATCATTTGGAAAAATGATGTCTGAACTAAATAAAACTATGGACAATGTTTTTTCAGGTATATCTATGAAAGCCACGACAGTTCTTTCTGATCCTGATAAAACAATTAAACCAACTTTCAATATTACAATGCTTAGTAATATTGAAACATCAGTTGAGCACCAAGGAACTGGAGTTATTCGTTCTGCTGTCTTTGCATTATTAAAATATAAAGCTGAGAGAGATTTACGAAAAATTGAATCTGATAGAAATCTAGTAATTTGTTTTGAAGAACCCGAAATATATCTTCATCCAAATGCTGCAAATCAGATGAGAGATACAATATATGATTTAGCTTGTTCCGGTAGTAACCAAATAATTTGTACATCCCATTCACCATATATGATTGATTTAAGTAGAAAGGCAGGGCAAGTTTTAAATTACCTATCAATTGATGTTGGCGAAATTAGTATTATAAAGAATATTGCGTTTAATCATGAACAAGCATTTAAAGAATTGCAGACAGAAGATAAAAGTTACGTAAAAATGCTACTAAAAATGGATGATTACTTGTCAAGAGTATTCTTTGCTAAAAAGATATTATTAGTTGAAGGAGATACCGAGGAGCTTGTGCTTAGAGAAACAATATTAGCTGCTCCAGAAGATTTGAGGAAAAAAATCAAGTGTGACTGGCAAATTGTACGTGCAAGAGGGAAACCGGTAATTATTTCTGTAATCAAGTATATGAAATCTATGGGAATTATACCTTATGTTATGCATGATAGAGATGAAGGAACACCTGGAGCAACGAAATATAATGTCCCTATTAGAGAAGCTTTAGATTGTGATTCACAATTATTTGTTTTAGAGGAATGCATTGAAGATGTTTTAGGATATATAGCTCCTAGTAGTGAGAAACCTTATAGAGCCTTTAAATATATACAGGATAATTGGATAACAGAAGATGGTTACGATTATAATAAAGTTCCAGAAGAATGGAGAAATATTTTTGAGCAAATATTTAAAGATTGATTAAATGCTAAAATATTTTTTGCTATGAAAATCAACTTTTTTTAAATGTATCTACGAATATGTTCATTAGAAAGCAGGTTACTACATGACAAATTCTGTAAGTTCGAACCGCTCTGAGAAGTACAACATTGCAGCTTTCTTCTCAGGTGTTGGGGGAATTGAGTTGGGATTTGAACAGACCAACGAGTTCAGAGTGGTGTATGCCAATGAATTTGATAAGTATGCGCGTCAGACTTATCAGTTAAACCATCCAGATACCTATTTGGATGGTCGTGATATTCACGCTGTTCAGCCAGAGGATATTCCGGCTGAACGTGTGGATGTGATTATGGGAGGTTTCCCTTGTCAGGCCTTTAGTATTGCGGGTTATCGCAAGGGCTTTGATGATGATCGTGGTGATCTTTTCTTTGAGTTGCTTCGCATGATTGAGGGCTGCAGACCTCGCGCCATTTTCATCGAAAACGTCAAGAACATGGTCGGTCATGACCATGGCAATACCTTCAAGGTGATTCGTGAAGCCTTGACCGAAAACAACTACTTTATCAAGTGGAAGGTCCTCAACGGGAAAGACTATGGAAATATCCCACAAAACCGTGAGCGGATTTACATCGTTGGTTTTGATACCAAGGAAGCTTATGATTTGTTTGAGTTTCCAGAGGAAATCAAGCTCACGACTTCTCTTCAAGATGTCATTAACTTCGGCGATAAGCTAGACGAGATCTACTACTACCGTGAAGGCAAGCAGAATTTCTACGACCAGTTGAAGTTTAAAGTCACCAGTCAAGATACAGTTTACCAGTGGCGCCGCCAATACGTTCGTGAAAATAAAAATGGCGTTGTCCCTACCCTCACAGCCAATATGGGAACAGGTGGACACAATGTTCCATTGATCCTAACAGACAGTGGCGAGATTCGGAAGTTAACTCCCAAAGAAACCTTTAACGTTCAAGGATATCCTAAATCCTTTAAAATCCCAGAAGGGGTTTCTAACGGTCAGCTCTACAAGCAGGCTGGAAACAGCGTAGTCGTTCCCGTGATTAAACGCATCGCAGAGAATGTTGCCAAGGCCTTAAATAAAAGCAAAGGGAAATCTCAGCTTCATCGTTCGGGAAAAATTGCAATTATCTACATTAAGATGAATGGTCAGTTTGAAGGTGAGTCGTATGTTAAAGATTTTGTACGGAATGAAGCTGAGGCATACGAAAAAATCTTTACGGAATACAGAGATAATCTTGAGGTTATTTCTTCTAAACAGTATAGATCATTGATTCGTAATAAAAAAAGTAAAGAGTTTTATATGCTGTCCATAAATAGATCATAAATATTTGTGTTTTGTTGTTTCGGATGAAGAGCGTATTACATTGCCCGAAAATCGTGGCAATTTGATAAATTAGAGTATTCTTAATAGTTTTTCCGAAATATATAAGTGGGAGCTAGTGATTAAGCTAGTCTTCTTTCAAATAGGATAGGTAAGTGAGGCATAATTTATGTGGGAACATCTAAAAACAGAACAAAAAGAAAAATACAAAACCTTAATTACCAACTTCGCTAGTTTGAGCCAAGCTTTCTCTCAAAAGTCTGAATCCGAAGAAGAGGGGCAAACAGAGAATTATGTTGCTCCGATTGTTAATTCCAAATTTCAGGAGACCGTTTTCCAGAAAGCTTTTAATGCCGTTGGGGAAGATATAGCCAATACTTCCTATGATGCTTCTGTCGTCGTAGATGAAAATCATAAATACCTAGTGGGTATTAAGTCTTTTGGAATTAATTCAGGAGACCAAAAAATCGCTCAGTTTAAGAAGGATTCTCAATCTTGGACGGATTTGTTGAGTGATATCAAGTCTCACGCGGATAGCTCAGCTAATAAAGAAACAGCAGACAAGGCAAACTATCAGCGCTATGAAGAGTTGGCTCGAAAGATTGCGACTTTAAGAAACCAGAGAATTGAATCTTCTAAGGCACAAATCAAAGGTTTCAATTCTGACTCGGTCAATGTTGAAGCTGTTTACCATGTCCTGATGCCGACAGCAAAGGGTGAAAATCCTAAGATTTTTGTCGGTGAAACATCTTATTTACCAGTTGATATCGATAATCTGGCCATTGAAGGATCAACTACCAAAAACAATCCTACTAATTTTCGATTTACGGATGGACAACACCACTACAAGTACACAGCAGCTGACAGCCAGCTTCACATGACTTTTAATAATAAAGACATTGTGGTAGATACTTGGGATGTCCATTATATTGAAGATCCTTTTTCTCTGTTTGAAAATCTTCATTTACTAACAGCTGAAAAGGAACAATCCGATATCTTAGAAACAGTGTCTTGGGTTATCACAGACAAACATGGAAATGTGGAAGAAAACTCTGGTTTCAATGCCTTTAATGGTGGTTCAAAACTAGCTAAGAAAGGTCGTCTGCCACGGATTTTAAAGATTCAGGAAAAATTCAAAGATAGTCTGGCTCCAGAAGAACTAGCTTTTGTGACCTTCTCTCTAGAAGAAATCCTCTTGAAAAAGTGGACTAGCAAGGAAGAAAAAGTTAAGATGAAGGCGATTCGTGAGGATTTGATTCACTTTGTCCACAAGACTGGCAATGCAAAACTCATTAAAGAAATTGAACAGCTGGTTTATCGTCCAGTTAGTGAAGTTTATATTCCTCTGCCTGACTCCAAGAACTTCCATGACGAAAGACCGGATTTCTTTGGTCCAGGATTTGGGACTTTTGAACATGGCACTAAAAAACTAGCTCTATCCAAGGAAGAAAGAACCTTTAAACTACGATTTTTACCTTCTGGTGATGTTATAAACGCCTATATCAACCAAGAAGCTGGCAAGGCTATTCAGTCTACTGATAAGCAAGAAATCCTTGGAAATTGGATTTTACGTGGTGTTTTTCAGTTGAAGGAGCGTGAAGTCTTGACAGGTCAAAGACTCAATGAACTTGAAATCAACGGTATCCGCTTGACTAAGTTTAAAAATGGAGAAATCGGTATTGAATTCATCTGGATTGATATCGAAAATCCACCTAGCGACACCATCGGCTGGGTAGCAAAGAAATAAAAAGTCCTGTCACTTTCTCCCATTTAACCTTTGACTATTCCGCAAAATTATCGTACAATAAAGAGTACATGATAAAATGAGGTCAGAGTCTGTTCGCTCTGGCGATAGTAGTAAAAATGAGGAGAAACGCTTTGGAATTAGAAGTATTTGCTGGGCAAGAAAAAAGTGAACTATCTATGATTGAGGTAGCGCGTGCTATCTTGGAACTTCGTGGTCGCGATCATGAGATGCATTTTAGCGATCTTGTAAACGAAATTCAAAACTACCTTGGAACATCAAACAGCGATATCCGCGAAGCTTTGCCTTTGTTCTACACAGAGTTGAACTTTGACGGTAGTTTCATCTCTCTTGGGGACAACAAATGGGGTCTTCGTTCATGGTATGGTGTAGACGAAATCGACGAAGAAATCATCGCTCTTGAAGAAAGTGACGACGATGAAGTAGCACCAAAAGCTAAGAAGCAGCGTGTCAATGCCTTCATGGATGGTGATTCAGATGCCATTGACTACAATGCAGATGATCCAGAAGACGAGGACGCGTACGAAGCTGATCCAGCTCTTTCATATGATGATGAAAATCCAGATGATGAGAAAAATGAAGTGGAAGCTTACGATGCAGAAATCAACGAAATCGCTCCTGATGACTTGGGTGAAGACGTGGATCTCAACGAAGAAGACGACGAGTTTTCTGACGATGACGCTGAAACAAGTGACGAAGTATAAGAAGCCTCACAGAGGAGATCAGTTTGATCTTCTCTTTTTATTTGTCGGGAGGGAGTTGATGATTTCCTTGAAATCAAGGGCTAGAAGGTGTAAAATGAAGGTGGGATGGTGTACATCTTTCAAAGGAGGTGCTTGTCTATGGAGTTTCGTTTAGATAAAAGTTTGTATGACTTGGGGATCAAGAATGTCGTGATTGGTATTGCTAAAAATGTCGATCCTCATGCTGATTTGCCTCTTACTTTTCTGAAAAAGAAAGAGGAGAGGGAGAAATGGGCGGTAGAGTGTGATGTAAAAGAAGTTCAAGAGTCTTCTGTTGTTCAAGGCTATACCAAATTGCTCCAGCGAGTTGGGCGTAGCGTCAAGAAGAATCCGCCAACAGTTGTCGCCCTTATTCGCAATATCCAGCATCGTGGCTCTCTCCCTCACATCAATAGTATCATCGATATCTACAATGTAGAGGCGCTTTCTTCTTTGCTGGCGATTGGTGGGCATGACTTAGATAAGATTGGGGAGCAGATAGAGTTTTCTGTCAGCCAAAAAGAGGATGTATTCCTGCCAATCTTATCAACTGAAAAACATGTATCCAAGACGGATTATGTCTATCGTGATGAAAATGGTGTCCTAGCTTGGCTAGATGTTCGCGATAGTGAACACTACAAATTTGATGAGGACACGAAAAATGCTATCTTCATCATCCAAGGTAATGAAAATACTTCTGTCGAGATGCGTTTAGAAGCGTTAGAAGAAATTGAAAAGGATTTGGCTGCTTGTATGCATGATTTGCAGTTTGAAAAGAAAGTCATTTCACTTGAAGAAAACCGCACGGTAGTCCAAGACATTTACTGAGTTTTATAGTCCCCACTTTATGGTATGTAAACAAAGGAGGAAAGTGCCATGAAGAACAAATTGAAACAATGGAACTTGTTAGGTTTAGCACTTACAGGTCTAGCTCTACTAGCTCTCCCCCAAACTGGTCAAGCCTTTGAACTAAAAGAGCTCTGGCCGATTAAAGGTGGTATTGTCTATGAAAATGGCAAGGTAGCTCGCTTTAATAATGGACATGAAGTAGATATTCAGGTTTTGGATTTGCCGAAAACTGAAAAAATCGAGTGGACGGTCAGCCTAAATGGTCAGGATCAAACGACGAATTTCCTAGGGCAGGAAAAGGAAAAGTCCATGATCGGTGAAGAGGGACGTTTCTTACATTTCTACGTGCCTTATGGTTATCGTGGAGATATCAAGGTGGAAGCCAAGAGTGGAGAGGAAGTCAAGACTTGGTCTACGAAAGTCATGGATGATATTTATCACGGTGGAAAAAGTAGTTATTATCGCCTCGAAGAAGGAAAAGACCAATATACTTATTTAGATACAAAATGGGATTATGAAACAAAGACTTATACAGCAACCCTGCCTGATACTTCTAAGGGTAAGAAGGTCGTAGCATGGAGAGGAAGTCAATATGATAGTGTGAAGCTTGAGAAACCCGGAGAAATAACTCGACCATACAGCGGAACTAGTTTGCTAAGTTTTTATCCAATTTTTGAAACTGCAGGCTGGTTCAAATCAGACTCAATCTGGTACTACCAAAAACAAGGCGAGCTAGTTAAAAATGACTGGTTAAAATACCAAGGATATTGGTATTTCATGGATGGGGCTGGTGGCATGATTCATGGTGGTTGGATCTGCAGTGAAGATATTTGGTACTATTTCAAAGATTCAGGTATTATGATGAGTAATGAGTGGAAATTTTACAATAATCGTTGGTACTATCTCAAATCTTCAGGAGCCATGGCGAGTAACGAATGGATTTATGACCAAGGCAACTGGTATTTTGTAAAATCATCAGGAGCTATGGCAAGCCAAGAATGGGTGTATATCCAAGGTAAATGGTATTATTTGGCAGACTCAGGGAAGATGAAAAAGAGTACTTGGGTTTATGATAGGGATGCTTGGTATTACTTGACTGATTCAGGTGCACTGTTGAGAGATGACTGGTTCTACTATGGTGGATCTTGGTATTACCTCAAGGGTTCAGGTGCTATGGCCAACCAAGAATGGATTTATAACCAAGGGAACTGGTACTATCTTACTGAGTCAGGTGCCATGAAGTCCAATGCTTGGATCAAAGACAAGGGCAAGTGGTACTATTTGGATTCCTCAGGTAAGATGCTTCGCAACACCTACACACCTAATGGTTATTATGTCAGCAACTCAGGCGCTTGGCAATAAGAATTAGATGTCCTCTTTCCTCATTGAGGAAGGGGATTTTCCTTTCCTATATACTGCTTCCCTATTTGTCCTAAAGCCCTTTTTGTGTTACAATGAAAGGTATGAAAGCTAAGAAATTATGGATGACTGGCTTGACAGTGGCTGGTCTAAGTGCCCTCGCTTTGGGTGCCAAAAAAGCAGCAGATAACCACAAGCTCATGAAGACGCAAGAAGAGTTGACCGCTATCGTGCGCGAACTTTTCTCAGATATGGGTGAGATTGCGACTCTCTATGTTCAAGTCTACGAAAGTAGTCTAGAGCGACTCGTCGGAGGGGTCATTTTTAAGGATGGTCGTCACTATACCTTTGTCTATGAAAATGAAGACCTGGTCTATGAGGAGGAAGTCTTATGATTACTCCCAATAGTATAGAAGAACTCGCAGGTTTTGTCGAGCAGGATGGCAAGAAGGTCTTTCTTTTTGTGGCGGACTGGTGTGGCGATTGTCGTTATATCTATCCTGCCTTGCCAGAGATTGAGGCAGAAAATCCTGAATTTACCTTTATTCGAGTAGATCGTGATGAATTTATGGATCTCGCCAAGTTGTGGGATGTTTACGGAATTCCTAGCCTTGTTGTGCTAGAAAAGGACAAGGAAATCGGCCGATTTGTCAATCGCGACCGTAAAAGCAAGGAAGAAATTAACGACTTTTTAGCAGGACTGAAATAGGAGAAAATGGAAACAATGATTTTTACATATAACAAAGAGCATGTTGGCGATGTCCTTATGATCATCGTGAAAAACAGCGGAGATGCCAAGTTGGACGTGGAGCGTAAAGGCAAGGTAGCCCGTGTTTTCCTCAAAGAAAATGGAGAAACAGTGGCTTGGAATATTTTTGACCTTTCAAGTTTGTTTGCAATTGCAGAGCGTGGTCAGGTCTTTTTATCAGATGAGCAAGTCGCTCGTTTGAACCAAGAGTTGCAGGCAGAAGTCTTTACAGAAGAAATTGTTAATGATAAGGAACCTAAGTTTGTTGTTGGTGAGATTGTCGACATGGTAGCTCACCCAGATAGCGATCACCTCAATATCTGCCAAGTTGCAGTCGCCAGTGATAAGACAGTGCAAATTGTTGCAGGGGCTCCCAATGCGCGTCTTGGTTTGAAAACCATTGTAGCTCTTCCGGGAGCTATGATGCCAAAAGGAAATCTCATTTTCCCAGGCGAACTTCGTGGTGAAAAGAGTTTTGGTATGATGTGCAGCCCTCGTGAACTTGCCTTGCCAAATGCTCCGCAAAAACGTGGGATTATTGAATTATCAGAAGACCAAGTTGTTGGAACTCCATTTGACCCAGCAAAACATTGGACTGCCTAGGAAGTTGTCAGTATTTGTCTCGCTAGTATAGAAGGAAATAAGATGGCAAAAAATGTAGTGATTACAGGAGCGACCTCAGGAATCGGTGAAGCGATTGCGCGTGCTTATCTGGAGCAGGGGGAGAATGTCGTTCTAACAGGGCGACGGACAGACAGACTAGAGACCCTCAAGTCAGAGTTTGCAGAAACTTTTCCAAATCAAACAGTTTGGACCTTTTCACTAGATGTGACGGATATGACTATGGTCAAGACTGTTTGCTCCGATATATTGGAAATGATAGGGCAGATTGATATCTTGGTCAATAACGCTGGACTAGCTCTTGGCTTGGCTCCCTATCAAGACTATGAAGAGCTGGATATGCTGACCATGTTAGATACCAATGTCAAGGGCTTGATGGCAGTCACTCGTTCTTTCTTGCCTTCCATGGTTGCAGCAAATCAAGGTCATATCATCAATATGGGGTCGACTGCAGGCATTTATGCCTATGCAGGTGCAGCTGTCTATTCAGCCACCAAGGCAGCAGTTAAGACTTTTTCAGATGGTCTGCGAATTGATACCATTGCAACGGATATCAAGGTGACCACCATTCAGCCAGGGATTGTTGAAACAGATTTTTCTACAGTACGTTTTCACGGTGACAAAGAACGAGCAGCCAGTGTCTATCAGGGGATCGAAGCCTTGCAGGCACAAGACATCGCAGACACTGTTGTCTATGTGACCAGTCACCCCCGTCGTGTGCAGATTACAGATATGACTATTATGGCCAATCAACAGGCGACAGGTTTCATGGTTCATAAAAAATAAAAAATTTTTTCGAAAAGTTACAAATTTCTGTAACTTTTTTTGATTTCCTGCGAATAGATAAGCAGGAGGATGAAAAATGTATAATAAAGTTATCATGATTGGGCGTTTGACGTCTACACCAGAATTGCACAAAACCAACAATGACAAGTCAGTAGCGCGTGCAACGATTGCTGTGAACCGTCGTTACAAAGACCAAAATGGGGAACGTGAAGCTGATTTTGTCAATTTGGTTCTTTGGGGAAAATTGGCTGAAACCTTGGCAAGTTACGCGACCAAAGGTAGTCTTATCTCTGTGGATGGAGAACTTCGTACCCGTCGCTTTGAGAAAAATGGTCAGACCAACTATGTGACTGAAGTCCTTGCCACAGGATTCCAACTCTTGGAAAGCCGCGCCCAACGTGCCATGCGTGAAAATAACGCAGGTCAGGATTTGGCGGATTTGGTCTTGGAAGAGGAAGAATTACCATTTTAAGCATAGAAAAGCCTGAGTCAATCTTAGGCTTTTTTATCTTGAGAAAGTCAGACTTTTTTCTTGACTATTTCTGACCAAGTGATACAATAGAACTATGATTTAGCACTCAGATATAAAGAGTGCTAATAAGATGTATGTCATCATGGAGGAAAGCAAATGTTGAAACCATTAGGAGACCGTGTGGTCTTGAAAATCGAAGAAAAAGAACAAACTGTTGGTGGCTTTGTCCTTGCAGGCTCAGCCCAAGAAAAAACCAAAACAGCCCAAGTTATAGCTACAGGACAAGGTATTCGTACCTTGAATGGCGACTTGGTTGCTCCAAGCGTTAAGGCTGGAGACCGTGTCTTAGTTGAAGCCCACGCTGGTATTGATGTCAAGGATGGAGATGAAAAGTACATCATCGTAGGCGAAGCCAACATCTTGGCAATCATTGAAGAATAGAAGGAGAAAGTAAGTATGTCAAAAGATATTAAATTTTCATCAGACGCTCGTTCAGCTATGGTCCGCGGTGTCGATATCCTTGCAGATACTGTTAAAGTAACCTTGGGACCAAAAGGACGTAACGTTGTTCTTGAAAAATCATTTGGTTCACCACTCATCACCAATGACGGGGTGACCATTGCCAAAGAAATCGAGTTGGAAGACCATTTTGAAAATATGGGTGCCAAGTTGGTATCAGAAGTCGCTTCAAAGACCAATGATATCGCTGGTGATGGTACAACAACTGCAACTGTTTTGACTCAAGCTATCGTCCGCGAAGGAATCAAGAACGTTACTGCAGGTGCCAACCCAATCGGCATTCGTCGGGGGATTGAAGCAGCGGTTGCCGCAGCTGTAGAAGCTTTGAAAAACAATGCCATTCCTGTTGCCAATAAAGAAGCCATTGCTCAGGTTGCCGCTGTATCTTCTCGTTCTGAAAAAGTCGGCGAATACATCTCTGAAGCCATGGAAAAAGTTGGCAAGGATGGAGTCATCACCATTGAAGAGTCACGTGGGATGGAAACAGAACTTGAAGTCGTAGAAGGAATGCAGTTCGACCGCGGTTACCTATCACAGTACATGGTTACTGATAGTGAAAAGATGGTAGCTGACCTCGAAAATCCATACATCTTGATTACCGACAAGAAGATTTCCAATATCCAAGAAATCTTGCCACTCCTAGAAAGCATTCTCCAAAGCAATCGTCCACTCTTGATTATTGCAGATGATGTGGACGGCGAAGCTCTGCCAACCCTTGTATTGAACAAGATTCGAGGAACTTTCAATGTCGTTGCTGTCAAAGCTCCTGGCTTTGGTGACCGTCGTAAGGCTATGTTGGAAGACATCGCTATTTTGACAGGTGGAACTGTCATCACAGAAGATCTTGGTCTTGAGTTGAAAGACGCGACGATTGAGGCGCTAGGTCAAGCCGCTAGAGTGACTGTGGACAAAGACAGCACTGTTATCGTAGAAGGTTCAGGAAATCCTGAAGCCATTTCTCACCGTGTTGCAGTTATCAAGTCTCAAATTGAAACTACAACATCTGAATTTGACCGCGAAAAACTCCAAGAACGCTTGGCAAAATTGTCAGGTGGTGTCGCAGTCATCAAGGTCGGAGCTGCAACTGAAACTGAGTTGAAAGAAATGAAACTCCGCATTGAAGATGCCCTCAACGCTACTCGTGCAGCCGTTGAAGAAGGAATCGTTGCTGGTGGTGGAACAGCTCTTGTCAATGTCATTCCAGCCGTTGCTGCCTTGGAATTGACAGGTGATGAAGCAACAGGACGTAGTATTGTTCTCCGTGCCTTGGAAGAACCTGTTCGTCAAATCGCCCACAATGCAGGATTCGAAGGGTCTATCGTCATCGATCGCTTGAAGAATGCTGAGCTTGGTACAGGCTTCAACGCAGCAACGGGTGAGTGGGTTAATATGATTGAAGAAGGGATCATCGACCCAGTCAAAGTGAGCCGTTCAGCTCTTCAAAATGCAGCATCAGTAGCCAGCTTGATCTTGACTACAGAAGCAGTCGTAGCCAATAAACCAGAACCAGTAACCCCAGCTCCAGCAATGGATCCAAGCATGATGGGCGGTACGATGTAAAAACTATTAAAGGAGGGATGCGTATCCCTTCTTTTTATGATAATCACTTCTAAATTGGATTGAGCTCTCCTAACTTATATGATAAAATAAGACTAGAAGAAGGAGAAGAACATGATTGATGTAGAAGAAATTCTGAGCAAGATGAATCCCAATCAGAAGATTAATTATGACCGTGTCATGCAGAAAATGGTTCAGGTTTGGGAAAAGAATGAGCAACGGCCAACTATTCTCATGCATGTTTGCTGTGCTCCTTGTAGTACCTACACCCTAGAGTATCTGACCAAGTACGCTGATGTGACCATCTATTTCGCCAATTCCAATATCCATCCCAAGGCAGAATACCACAAGCGGGCTTACGTTACAAAAAAATTTGTTGGTGATTTCAATGAGCGAACAGGCAATACGGTTCAGTACCTAGAAGCTCCCTACGAACCAAATGAATACCGGAAGTTAGTCAGAGGACTGGAAGAAGAACCCGAAGGTGGCGACCGTTGCAAGGTTTGTTTTGATTACCGTCTGGACAAAACAGCGCAAGTGGCTATGGATTTGGGCTTTGACTACTTTGGTTCAGCCTTGACCATCAGTCCCCATAAGAATTCTCAAACCATCAATAGCATCGGAATTGATGTGCAAAAGATTTATACAACCCACTATCTCCCAAGTGATTTCAAGAAAAATCAAGGCTACAAGCGTTCGGTGGAGATGTGCGAGGAGTATGATATTTATCGCCAATGTTATTGTGGATGCGTCTATGCAGCTCAAGCCCAGAATATTGACTTGGTTCAGGTTAAGAAGGATGCCACGGCTTTCTTGTTGGATAAGGATGTTGAAAAAGACTACTCCCATATCAAGTTTACTGTTACTAAATTAGATATATAGAAATCAACCCAGCTGAAAAGCTGGGTTTTTCAAATAAAAAACCAGGGCTTTCACCCCAGTTTGACAACTTTACCGATTCTTTAGTTCTATGTAGCGTTTGTACCAAATGTTGACATAGGTTTCTGAGAAAGGACCGCGTCCATTGTTAATCCAATCAACAAGGATTTTAACATGCTCTTTCAAAATATAGTCTAAATCATCAGAATACTTCATTTTACGTTTATGGCGCTCATACTCTTCAACGTCCAAGAGACGCTTTTCACCATCAGTGAAGACCTTGACATCCAAATCATAATCAATGTATTTCAGGGCTTCCTCATCTAGATAGTAGGGGCTGGCCATATTGCAATAGTAGGAAATCCCATTATCGCGAATCATAGCAATGATATTAAACCAATATTTTTTGTGAAAGTAAACAATAGCCGGTTCTCGAGTCACCCAACGACGACCGTCACTTTCGGTAACAAGTGTGTGGTCGTTGACGCCGATAATGGCGTTCTCTGTTGTTTTTAGTACCATGGTGTCCCGCCAAGTACGGTGAAGACTCCCATCATGCTTATAACTTTGAATTGTAATAAAGTCGCCTTCTTTTGGAAGTTTCATAACTAACCAACTTTCTACAATTTATAAGTTTATCGTTTACTATTATATCATAAATCGGTCTAATTTTTTTGAATTTTACACGAAAATATTAAAGATATTCTCTGAGAGCGCTAGCTATATCCGAAAAATCATAGCCTTTTCGAGCTAAAACTTGGGTTAAACGCTGTTTAAGTTCGTATCCTTCATACTTTCGAGCATACTTAGCATATTGTTTGTCTAGCTCTTTAAAAATGAGTTCTTGAGTCGTTTCTTGGTCGACTTGACTGTCCAAGTCATCAAAGGCACTTTTAGCATCGGGATAGGAGAAGCCCTTGTTAGTCAAGTTTTGGATAATCTTATCTTGCAAAGCGCGAGCAGGAAGCTTTCCGGTGTATTTTTTAAGCAGTTTCTCAGCTACACGTTGAGCAACTTCTGTATGATCAAAATCCTTTAGAACACCTTCAATAGTTGATTTAGCAACTCCTTTTTGAGACAGTTTTTGAGTTAGTAAATAGGGTCCTTTATCTCCAGAAAGTTGATTGGCATTGATGATGGAATAAGCATACTGATGGTCATTAATCCAGTTATCTTCTTTTAGATTAGTGATAACTTGACTAACGATTGTATCTTCAATATCATACTTGTCCAGATACTCTCGCACTTCTTTTTCAGTACGGGCCTTGAAGGATAGATGGTAGAGAGCAAGATTTTTGCCATAAGAAAACTGGGCAAAGTTCTGAATCTCGGTCAGTTCCTCTTTGCTAATGATTTTATCTCGAGATAGCATAAAGCGGACAATGGTATCTTCAGTGATATAAGAGGTTTGCTGATGATCTAGCTCCATCAGGTAGAGGCGTTTTTTCTTTTCAAGTTTTGTGATTTTCATGGTTTACCTTTTATCCAAATGCTTCAAAGGCAGCAACAAGTCGAAGTTTGTTTGTGTCGACCTCTTCTCTGCCGTAATAGTCAAGAAACAGTTCAGCGTATTTAGGGTTATCTAGGTTATAGTTTAGAGACCAAACTGCCCAAAAGAGATCGATATGACGATCACTAAAATCAGCCAAGCCCAGATCAATAAAGCAAGAGAAAAGGCTAGCATCTTTTAGAATAAAGTTTGGTAGACAGGCATCACCGTGAATAAAGGCATCTGTCTTTAAAAGGTGTCCTTGTTCTTGGATGAGTTGGAAGGCCTCTTCGCGACTATTAATCTGAAATTGGGGTAGGAGGGCCTTGGCATAGAACTCGCCTTTTTCATAGTTTTTCAAAGCTCTATCTTTATAGGTTTGTAAATGATTTTCTGATGGAAAATTGTGTGGGTGTAAGTTGTGAAGTTTTTTAAGGGCATGTGCCATGGTTCGGCAAATTGTTTCTGGCTGGTCCAGAAAGGCAAGGGCATCTTTGCCAGGTGCTTCTTTTGTTAAAAGGTAGTCTTTATCTGTAGATAAATAGTCGATAACAGGAGTTCCCAGTCCTTTGGTTTCAAACCACCTTGCAATGGCAGCTTCTCGCTCTAATCTTCTCTTTTGATCAATTTTCAAATAGTAACCTGAATCAAGATAGAGAACCGTTGCGCCTGAATGAGAAGAGCTGTCAGAAAGGGTTGCTCCCTCTATATAAGTTCGTAATTGCTCAGGAAAATCCAATGGGGAAAAATGAGATGTCTTTGTAATCATGGTTTTATTGTAACATATTCTTAACCATTGAGAAACTACGTGGTATAATAGACTTATGAATCTAAAAGTCAAACAAAAAATTCCATTAAAAATTAAGCGTATGGGCATCAATGGTGAGGGAATCGGTTTTTACCAGAAAACCCTCGTTTTTGTGCCAGGTGCCCTCAAGGGAGAAGATATCTATTGTCAGATTACTTCTATTAAACGCAACTTTGTTGAAGCAAAATTACTCAAAGTAAATAAAAAGTCCAAGTTTCGAGTCGTACCAGCATGTACGATTTATAATGAATGTGGTGGTTGCCAAATCATGCACCTTCACTATGATAAACAGTTAGAGTTCAAAACGGATTTGCTCCACCAAGCCTTGAAAAAATTTGCTCCTGCAGGATATGAAAACTATGAAATCCGTCCAACTATCGGAATGTCAGAACCAAAATATTACAGAGCAAAACTGCAATTTCAAACACGAAAATTCAACAATCAGGTCAAGGCGGGTTTGTATGCACAAAACTCTCATTACCTCGTAGAGTTGAAAGACTGCTTGGTGCAAGATAAGGAAACCCAAGTGATTGCAAATCGCCTAGCTGAGCTTCTCACTTACTATCAAATCCCCATCACAGATGAGAGAAAAACGCTAGGTGTTCGCACCATCATGGTACGTCGAGCGAGAAAAACTGGACAAGTTCAGATTATCGTTGTCACAAATCGCCAGCTGAATTTAAATCAACTAGTACAAGACCTCGTTAAGGATTTTCCAGAGATTGTGACGGTTGCAGTCAATGCAAATACAGCAAAAACAAGTGAAATTTATGGTGAAAAGACAGAAATTATCTGGGGCCAAGAGAGTATTCAAGAAGGAGTACTCGACTATGAGTTTTCTCTCTCCCCTCGAGCCTTCTATCAGCTCAATCCTGAGCAGACTGAAATTCTCTATAGTCAAGCGGTTAAGGCTCTTGACGTTGGCGAAGAAGATCATTTGATTGATGCTTATTGCGGTGTTGGGACGATTGGATTTGCTTTCGCGAAGAAGGTCAAGAGTCTCAGAGGGATGGACATTATCCCAGAAGCCATTGAAGACGCCAAGCGAAATGCCCGAAAGATGGGATTTGACAATACCCATTATGAAGCAGGAACAGCTGAAGAGATTATTCCCCGCTGGTATCAAGAGGGCTATAGGGCAGATGCCCTGATAGTCGACCCTCCTCGAACGGGTTTAGATGACAAGTTATTAGATACCATCCTAACCTATGTACCAGGAAAAATGGTTTATGTTTCTTGTAATGTTTCGACATTAGCGCGAGATTTGGTTAAACTTGTGAAAG
>NZ_JUQX01000044.1:30000-32500 GCF_001074565.1 Streptococcus pseudopneumoniae
CTGGGGAGTACGACCGCAAGGTTGAAACTCAAAGGAATTGACGGGGGCCCGCACAAGCGGTGGAGCATGTGGTTTAATTCGAAGCAACGCGAAGAACCTTACCAGGTCTTGACATCCCTCTGACCGCTCTAGAGATAGAGTTTTCCTTCGGGACAGAGGTGACAGGTGGTGCATGGTTGTCGTCAGCTCGTGTCGTGAGATGTTGGGTTAAGTCCCGCAACGAGCGCAACCCCTATTGTTAGTTGCCATCATTTAGTTGGGCACTCTAGCGAGACTGCCGGTAATAAACCGGAGGAAGGTGGGGATGACGTCAAATCATCATGCCCCTTATGACCTGGGCTACACACGTGCTACAATGGCTGGTACAACGAGTCGCAAGCCGGTGACGGCAAGCTAATCTCTTAAAGCCAGTCTCAGTTCGGATTGTAGGCTGCAACTCGCCTACATGAAGTCGGAATCGCTAGTAATCGCGGATCAGCACGCCGCGGTGAATACGTTCCCGGGCCTTGTACACACCGCCCGTCACACCACGAGAGTTTGTAACACCCGAAGTCGGTGAGGTAACCTTTTAGGAGCCAGCCGCCTAAGGTGGGATAGATGATTGGGGTGAAGTCGTAACAAGGTAGCCGTATCGGAAGGTGCGGCTGGATCACCTCCTTTCTAAGGATAAGGAACTGCGCATTGGTCTTGTTTAGTCTTGAGAGGTCTTGTGGGGCCTTAGCTCAGCTGGGAGAGCGCCTGCTTTGCACGCAGGAGGTCAGCGGTTCGATCCCGCTAGGCTCCATTGGTGAGAGATCACCAAGTAATGCACATTGAAAATTGAATATCTATATCAAATAGTAACAAGAAAATAAACCGAAAATGCTGTAGTATTAATAAGAGTTACTGACTGAAAGGTCAAAAAATAAGGTTAAGTTAATAAGGGCGCACGGTGGATGCCTTGGCACTAGGAGCCGAAGAAGGACGTGACAAACGACGATATGCCTTGGGTAGCTGTAAGTAAGCGATGATCCAGGGATTTCCGAATGGGGGAACCCAACAGGTACTACCTGTTACCCATATCTGTTAAGGATATGAGGAGGAAGACGCAGTGAACTGAAACATCTAAGTAGCTGCAGGAAGAGAAAGCAAAAGCGATTGCCTTAGTAGCGGCGAGCGAAACGGCAGGAGGGCAAACCGAAGAGTTTACTCTTCGGGGTTGTAGGACTGCAATGTGGACTCAAAGATTATAGAAGAATGATTTGGGAAGATCAGCCAAAGAGAGTAATAGCCTCGTATTTAAAATAGTCTTTGTACCTAGCAGTATCCTGAGTACGGCGGGACACGTGAAATCCCGTCGGAATCTGGGAGGACCATCTCCCAACCCTAAATACTCCCTAGTGACCGATAGTGAACCAGTACCGTGAGGGAAAGGTGAAAAGCACCCCGGGAGGGGAGTGAAATAGAACCTGAAACCGTGTGCCTACAACAAGTTCGAGCCCGTTAATGGGTGAGAGCGTGCCTTTTGTAGAATGAACCGGCGAGTTACGATATGATGCGAGGTTAAGTTGAAGAGACGGAGCCGCAGGGAAACCGAGTCTGAATAGGGCGCATTAGTATCATGTCGTAGACCCAAAACCATGTGACCTACCCATGAGCAGGTTGAAGGTGCGGTAAGACGCACTGGAGGACCGAACCAGGGCACGTTGAAAAGTGCTTGGATGACTTGTGGGTAGCGGAGAAATTCCAAACGAACTTGGAGATAGCTGGTTCTCTCCGAAATAGCTTTAGGGCTAGCGTCGACATAAAGATTCTTGGAGGTAGAGCACTGTTTGGGTGAGGGGTCCATCCCGGATTACCAATCTCAGATAAACTCCGAATGCCAAAGAATTATGGTCGGCAGTCAGACTGCGAGTGCTAAGATCCGTAGTCGAAAGGGAAACAGCCCAGACCACCAGCTAAGGTCCCAAAATAATTGTTAAGTGGAAAAGGATGTGGGGTTGCACAGACAACTAGGATGTTAGCTTAGAAGCAGCTATTCATTCAAAGAGTGCGTAATAGCTCACTAGTCGAGTGACCCTGCGCCGAAAATGTACCGGGGCTAAAACAATTTACCGAAGCTGTGGATACCTTTATAGGTATGGTAGGAGAGCGTTCTATGTGTGAAGAAGGTATACCGTGAGGAGTGCTGGAACGCATAGAAGTGAGAATGCCGGTATGAGTAGCGAAAGACAGGTGAGAATCCTGTCCACCGTAAGACTAAGGTTTCCAGGGGAAGGCTCGTCCGCCCTGGGTTAGTCGGGACCTAAGGAGAGACCGAAAGGTGTATCCGATGGACAACAGGTTGATATTCCTGTACTAGAGTATGTAGTGATGGAGGGACGCAGTAGGCTAACTAAAGCAGACGAATGGAAGTGTCTGTCTAAGCAGTGAGGTGTGAATTGAGTTAAATGCTTAATTCTATAACATTGAGCTGTGATGGGGAGCGAAGTTTAGTAGCGAAGTTAGTGACGTCACACTG
>NZ_JUQX01000045.1:0-25305 GCF_001074565.1 Streptococcus pseudopneumoniae
ATAAAAACACCCCAAAAGTTAGATTTTTTTCTGTCTAACTTTTGGGGTGCAGTTCAATTTGAGTCTCTTTTCTTTTTCACTTTTAAGTTAAACCAAAAACTAGCAAAAATACTTGAAAATATTGATAAAATATGGTAAAATAAAACTTGTCGTGTGAACGATAATACTCATTCTTGATGAATTGTGAAACTGTTGCCCTTGGGTCGTTTTGCAAGTTGAAATCGAGGAGAGGAAAAAACAAAAAAGGAGAAATACTCATGGCAGTAATTTCAATGAAACAACTTCTTGAGGCTGGTGTACACTTTGGTCACCAAACTCGTCGCTGGAACCCTAAGATGGCTAAGTACATCTTCACTGAGCGCAACGGAATCCACGTTATCGACTTGCAACAAACTGTAAAATACGCTGACCAAGCTTACGACTTTATGCGTGATGCAGCAGCTAACGATGCAGTTGTATTGTTTGTTGGTACTAAGAAACAAGCTGCGGACGCTGTTAAAGAAGAAGCAGAGCGTTCAGGTCAATACTACATCAACCACCGTTGGTTGGGTGGAACTCTTACTAACTGGGGAACTATCCAAAAACGTATTGCTCGTTTGAAAGAAATCAAACGTATGGAAGAAGAAGGAATCTTCGACGTTCTTCCTAAGAAAGAAGTTGCACTTCTTAACAAACAACGTGCACGTCTTGAAAAATTCTTGGGTGGTATCGAAGACATGCCTCGTATCCCAGATGTAATGTACGTAGTTGACCCACATAAAGAGCAAATCGCTGTTAAAGAAGCTAAAAAATTGGGAATCCCAGTTGTAGCGATGGTTGACACAAACACTGATCCAGATGATATCGATGTAATCATCCCAGCTAACGATGACGCTATCCGCGCGGTTAAATTGATCACAGCTAAATTGGCTGACGCTATCATCGAAGGACGTCAAGGTGAAGATGCAGCAACAGTTGAAGCAGAATTTGCAGCTTCAGAAGCTCAAGCAGACTCAATCGAAGAAATCGTTGAAGTTGTAGAAGGCGACAACGCTTAATTCATATAAATAGTAATTACCTAGGAGGGCGGGGCCTAGCCCAGCTCTCCTATTTTTTAAAAAATATAGGAGAATCAAAATGGCAGAAATTACAGCTAAACTTGTAAAAGAGTTGCGTGAAAAATCTGGTGCCGGTGTTATGGACGCTAAAAAAGCGCTTGTAGAAACAGACGGTGACATCGAAAAAGCGATTGAATTGCTTCGTGAAAAAGGTATGGCGAAAGCAGCTAAGAAAGCTGACCGCGTTGCTGCAGAAGGTTTGACTGGTGTTTATGTTAACGGTAACGTTGCAGCAGTAGTTGAAGTAAACGCTGAAACTGACTTCGTTGCGAAAAACGCTCAATTCGTTGACTTGGTAAATGCTACAGCTAAAGTAATTGCTGAAGGAAAACCAGCTAACAATGAAGAAGCTCTTGCTTTGACAATGCCTTCAGGTGAAACTCTTGAAGCTGCATATGTATCTGCAACAGCTACAATCGGTGAAAAAATCTCATTCCGTCGTTTTGCTTTGCTTGAAAAAACAGATGCGCAACACTTTGGAGCATACCAACACAATGGTGGTCGAATTGGTGTTATCTCTGTTATTGAAGGTGGAGACGAAGCACTTGCTAAACAAATCTCAATGCACATTGCTGCGATGAAACCAACAGTTCTTTCTTACAAAGAATTGGATGAGCAATTCGTTAAAGATGAGTTGGCACAATTGAACCACGTCATCGACCAAGATAACGAAAGCCGTGCAATGGTTGGTAAACCAGCTCTTCCACACTTGAAGTATGGATCAAAAGCACAATTGACTGATGAAGTGATTGCTCAAGCTGAAGCTGATATCAAAGCTGAGTTGGCTGCAGAAGGCAAACCAGAAAAAATCTGGGACAAAATCATCCCAGGTAAAATGGATCGCTTCATGCTTGACAACACTAAGGTTGACCAAGCATACACACTTCTTGCACAAGTCTACATCATGGACGACAGCAAGACAGTTGAAGCATACCTTGAATCAGTTAACGCTTCAGTAGTTGAGTTCGCTCGCTTTGAAGTTGGTGAAGGTATTGAGAAAGCTGCAAATGACTTTGAAGCTGAAGTTGCAGCTACAATGGCAGCAGCCTTGAATAACTAATAATGAAAAGGAAGCAATTTGCTTCCTTTTTTTATTTTAGAGTGAGTAAATAAAAAGCCCTTTAAAAGGGCTAAGTGCATTTAGGAGACTACACTTCAAATTCATAGAGTGCTGTAGACAGATAACGTTCGCCGTTATCTGGTGCTAAAGCAAGGACTTTCTTACCTGTACCTAATTTCTTGGCAACTTCAATTGCACCGTAAATCGCTGCAGCTGAAGAAATACCAACAAGGAAGCCTTCTTTTCCGCCAATCTCACGACCAAGTGCAAGAGCATCATCTGATGTTACACGGACGATACCGTCATAGGCTTCTGTATCAAGTGTTTCAGGAATAAATCCAGCGGAGATACCTTGAATTTTATGAGGTCCTGGTTTTTCGCCAGACAGAATAGCAGATTCATCAGCTTCAACAGCAAAAATTTGAATGTTGGAATTTGCAGCTTTAAGTGCATGAGAAACGCCCGAAATCGTTCCACCAGTACCAACACCACCTACAAAAGCATCTAGCCCATCAGAATCGAAAGCAGCTAGTATTTCAGCTCCTGTTGTTCTTTCGTGTACTTCAGGATTAGCTGGATTGTTAAACTGGAGAGGCAGAAAGCCATCGCGTTCAGCTGCGATTTCTTGGGCTTTGGCAATCGCACCTTTCATACCTTCGCTACCAGGTGTAAGGACGAGTTCAGCGCCATAGGCTTGGATAATCTTACGTCGTTCCACACTCATCGTTTCTGGCATGACGATAACAACTTTATATCCTTTAGCAGCACCAACCCATGAAAGTCCGATACCTGTATTTCCACTCGTTGCTTCAACAATGGTAGCACCTGGTTTTAGAATACCATCTTGTTCCGCTTTTTCAATCATGCTAAGGGCAATGCGGTCTTTTACTGACGATCCAGGGTTAAAAGCTTCAAGTTTTACATAAACATCTGCAGCACCTTCTGGAACGATATTGTTGAGTTTAACAATTGGTGTTTGTCCAATTAGTTCAGTGATATTGTTATAAATAGTCATAGATATACCTCTTTGTATAAGATGATACTAGTATAACGTGCTCAAGGTTATTTGTAAAATATAGAAATCCTATCGAAGCGATAGGATTTTTTTATATCAAAGGTCTAAGCCATTAATTTTTAGTCGATTGTGATAAGCCAATTCTAATAAATAGGTATAAAGTGGAACAATATCCGTTTTCTTAGGGAATTCAAATTTATGAGCACTAAAATGCTCATTATGTGCTTTTAGAAAGACATTCTCTAAATAAGTGATCGTAATCTCACTATCGTCTATACCTGCTCCAGCAGTTTCCATTTCAACATTGACAATGTTCATCAAAAAGATAGATTTCACAGACATCTTGCGACCCGTAGCCCCTTGTTTGTCTGTAAAGATAATACGGATATTTGTAAAGATAATAGAATCGCGAATAAGTTTATATCCACTTTGAATTTCTTCGTTCTCTAGTAGATATTGACCATATTCTTTGATAAGAGTATCTTTATTTTGCTCGCTAAAGTTACCAGCAAGTCCTTGAATAAATTTCCCAAACGCCATATATTTCTCCTTTGTTTACACTAAGTTTACAGGAACTTCAACTTCTCGTAAACCTTGATCTGTTAAAGTAACCTTTCCATTAAAAAACTCTACAAGAGCAGACTTAATATTTTCTTTCTCTTCCTTATCAACATAAATTATGGTATCGATTTGATCTGTAAAGTTTGTCTCGATTTCCGTGAGTTTATGTTCTCTAAGAAAATTGCTATATTCTTGATACTGAGCGTAAGACATCTGAATGGCTATGTCAGCTTGCTCTTTGATTTCAATAATGCCTATTTCTTTGACAGCCAAGGCTACACTTCCTGCGTAAGCGCGAATCAAACCGCCAGCGCCTAACTTAATTCCACCAAAGTAACGAGTAACTACTACACAGACATTGGTAAGATTATGATTTTCTAAGACGCCAAGCATAGGGACTCCAGCAGTACCACTAGGCTCACCATCATCATTCGTACGCTTGATTTCACTGCGTTCCCCTACAATAAAAGCAGAGCAGTTATGGGTGGCTTTGTAGTGTTCTTTTTTGATAGCAGTGATAAAGTCACGAGCTTCTTCTTCACTATAGACACGCTTTACGTGACAGATAAAGCGTGATTTTTTGATTTCTTCTTGGACTTGCCCGTCCTCTTTAATTGTTCTAAATTCCATGATTTAATTGTACTAAAAAATTACCTAAAGCGCTATTTTTTTCGAATAAAGAAGTATGAAAGTAAATCCAAATTACCTCGGTCGCTTGTTTACTGAGAAAGAATTAACTGAAGAGGAACGACAGATGGCTGAGAAACTGCCGGCAATGAGAAAAGAGAAAGGGAAACTGTTTTGTCAACGTTGTAATAGTAGTATTCTAGAAGAATGGCATTTACCTGTAGGTGCTTACTATTGTAGGGAGTGTTTATTGATGAAGAGGGTCAGGAGTGATCAAGCTTTATACTATTTTCCGCAGGAGGATTTTCCTAAGCAAGACGTCCTCAAATGGCGTGGTCAGTTAACACCTTTTCAAGAAAAAGTGTCAGAGGGACTTCTTCAAGCGGTAGACAAGCAAGAGCCAACCTTGGTTCACGCTGTAACAGGAGCAGGAAAGACAGAGATGATTTATCAAGTTGTGGCTAAAGTGATTGATGAAGGTGGTGCAGTGTGTTTAGCCAGCCCTCGAATTGATGTGTGTTTGGAGCTGTATAAACGACTGCAGAATGACTTTGCTTGTGAGATAGCACTACTTCATGGTGAGTCAGAACCTTATTTTCGAACACCACTAGTTGTTGCAACGACTCATCAGCTGTTAAAATTTTATCATGCTTTTGACTTGCTGATAGTGGATGAAGTAGATGCCTTTCCTTATGTTGACAACTCTGTTCTTTACTATGCTGTAAACAAATGTGTAAAGGAGGAGGGGTTAAGGATATTTCTTACAGCGACCTCTACAGATGAGTTAGATAAAAAGGTTCGCACTGGAGAATTAAAAAGGTTAAGCTTGCCAAGACGATTTCATGGAAATCCATTGATTATTCCAAAGCCAGTTTGGTTATCGGATTTTAATTGTTATTTAGATAAGAGTCAGTTATCTCCAAAGTTAAAAACCTATATAGAGAAACAGAGGAGGACCGGTTTTCCATTACTGCTTTTTGCATCAGAAATTCAGAAAGGTGAGAAGTTGAAAGAAATCCTGCAGGAGCAGTTCCCGAATGAGAATATTGGTTTTGTGTCCTCTGTTACAGTAGATCGATTAGAGCAGGTACAAGCTTTTCGAGATGGGGAGTTGACAATCCTTATTAGTACAACAATTTTGGAGCGTGGGGTCACCTTTCCTTGTGTGGATGTTTTTGTTGTAGAAGCTAATCATCGTCTCTTTACCAAGTCTAGCTTGATTCAGATTGGAGGGCGAGTTGGGCGCAGTATGGATAGACCGACTGGTGAATTGCTCTTCTTTCATGATGGATTAAATGTTTCCATTAAAAAAGCAATCAAGGAAATTAAGCAGATGAACAAGGAGGCAGGCTTATGAACTGTTTATTATGTGGACAGACAATAAAGAGTGACTTGACATTTAGTCACCTTTTGCTGTTTAAGAATGAGAACAACCATCTTTGTTCAGATTGTGAGTCTACTTTTGAGAAAATTGGTGAGGACTATTGCCCGAGCTGTATGAAAACAGGTCTGTCAACCATGTGTCAAGATTGTAAATTTTGGTGTAAAGAAGGGATTCAAGTCGATCATAATGCAATCTTCACCTATAATCAAGCTATGAAAGACTTCTTTAGTCGATATAAGTTTGATGGGGATTTTCTACTTAGAAAGGTTTTTGCTCCTGTTTTAGCTAATGAATTGAAAAAGTATGGAGACTATCAATTTGTTGTCATTCCCCTAAGTCCTGAAAGATTGCTTGAGAGGGGATTTAACCAGGTTGAAGGTTTGGTTGAGGCAGCAGGGTTTTCTTTTCAAGATTTACTAGGGAAAAGAGAAGAGACGGCTAGTTCTTCTAAGAATCGCTCGGAACGATTAGCTACCGAAATTCCATTTTTTATAAAAACTGAAGCCCCTCTTCCTAAGAAAATTTTGCTTATTGATGACATCTATACAACAGGTGCGACTGTCAATCGTGTGAAGCGTCTTTTTGAAGAAGCAGGAGCTTTGGATGTTAAAACTTTTTCCCTTGTAAGATGAGGGAAAAATTTGCAAAATGAAAATGAAAGCGCTATAATATAGTTAGAAAAACAAAAATGTTTAGAAAGAAGGTACTTATATGATTAAATATAGTATCCGTGGTGAAAACCTAGAAGTAACAGAAGCGATTCGTGATTATGTAGTTTCTAAACTCGAAAAGATCGAAAAGTATTTTCAACCTGAGCAAGAGTTGGATGCACGTGTGAATTTGAAAGTTTATCGTGAAAAAACAGCAAAAGTTGAAGTAACGATTCCACTTGGATCTATTACTCTCCGTGCAGAAGATATTTCTCAAGATATGTATGGATCTATCGATCTTGTAACTGATAAAATTGAACGTCAGATTCGTAAAAATAAAACAAAAATCGAACGGAAGAATAAAAATAAAGTTGCGACAAGCCAACTCTTTACAGATGCCCTAGTTGAAGATGCAAATGTTGTGCAACCAAAAGTAGTTCGTTCAAAACAAATTGATTTAAAACCAATGGATTTAGAAGAAGCGCTTCTTCAAATGGATTTGTTGGGACATGATTTCTTTATCTATGTAGACGTAGAAGATCAAACAACAAATGTTTTGTATCGTCGTGAAGATGGTGAAGTTGGTTTGCTAGAAGTTAAGGAATCATAAATTCTTAACAGCTGTGTAAAAGTGGTTTACAATTGTGTAAATCACTTTTTCTTATGCTGTCAAGCTTTAAATATCTAATTAATATAGTGTCTTAGTTTATAAAATACATGTTATAATAAAGCTATGGCATATAGTACAGATTTTAAACAACGAGCATTAAATTACATCAAAGAGGAGCACAGCCATGTCGAGGCGGCCAAAGTTTTTGACGTTAGCGTCAGAACTCTTTTCACGTGGGAAAAGAAATTACGTGAACAAGGGCACTTAGAGCGGAAAAAGCGAGTTGCCAAAAGCCGAAAGATTCCTTTGGAGGAGTTGAAGACCTTTGTAGAGTCTCATCCAGATGCTTTTTACGGGAAATTGCGGCATATTTTGATTGTGCCGTCCCTTCAGTATGGGCAGTTTTAAAGCAGATTAATGTCACTTTAAAAAAAGACGACTAGCTTTTAGGAACAAGATCTAGAGAAAGTAGCTGAATTTCTTGATATTTTGGATAGCCTAAAAGATTTACCAGTCGTATACATTAACGAAACGGGAATGCACCGCTACCTCTATCGTCCTTATGCACGGTCTTCTATAGGGGAAAAAGTCTATGAAAAGATTAGCGGACGGCGTTTTGAGCGGACTTCAATTGTTGCCAGGACAAGTAGACGGAGAGTTTATAGCTCCCATGATTTACAAGGAAAGTATGACGAGCAACTTCTTTGTAGAGTGGTTCAAAACGCAACTCCTGCCTGCTTTAGAGACACCTCATGTCATTGTAATGGACAATGCTAGTTTTCATCCCAAGAATATTTTGGATGAACTTTGCATTCAAAATAGACACTTTTTCTTACCTTTACCACCTTATTCACCAGATTTGAATCCTATTGAGCAAACTTGGGCTATCTTGAAAAAGAAAGTGATGGATTTATGTAAGAGAAGTCCCAACTATCATTGAATATTTAGAGTGCTTTTTTAAAATTAAATAACTATACAATAGCTGACTCAACAGTCACAATAAAGTTCTATAATTTAAACTTATAGGGTTCTTTATTTTTATTAAGTAGACAAAATAATGTCTTAAGAGATAGAATGGAGGTGTCAACAAATACTGAGCGTAAAAATGTAAGCGCTCTAAAATTAAATCTATTACTAAAGGAGTCCACAGATGGCAACTAAAGAAGAAATCTTGCGTGAATTATATCCAGAGGATCTTTTCCACTATGCAGATGGTTTAACATTGGGAGAAGCAGAAGTTTTACAAGAAACTCGTCGTTTGATTGAAAAACACCTTCGTCCTGTAATTAATGAATACTGGGAAGCACCTGATTTCCCATTTGAGCAATTCTACGCGGTTGCAAAAGGCGCACAAATCATGAACAACCCTAAATTGTTCGAAGGAAGAGAAGGAAGCTATAAACCATCGGAGCTTTACATCGCTTTCTTATACCTTGAATTAGGACGTTTCGATGCGTCTATAGCAACTTTCTTCACAGTTCATGGTGGACTTTGCTACAATACAATCTTGCTTGGTGGTGACGAGCGTCAACAAAAAGAATTCCTTCCTAAATTGGCTGCATTTGACTGGCAAGGATGTTTCGCTTTGACTGAGCCGTTGTCAGGTTCTGACATTGCTGGAGGTCTTGCTACAACAGCTGAGCGCGTTGGAGATAAATGGATCTTGAACGGTGAAAAACGTTGGATCGGTGGATCAGATACAGCTGACGTTGTTCCAGTATTTGCTCGCGACGTTGAAGATGGACGCGTGAAATGTTTCATCGTTCGTAAAGGTGCTCCAGGATACCACGCTGAGCCAATCCCTCACAAAGCTGCTCTTCGTTGCGTACGTAATGGTCACATTACTATGAAGAACGTTGAAGTTCCAGATTCAGACCGTTTGGTAAACATCAACGGATTTGCTGATGTAGCTCGTATCTTGACATTCACTCGTGCTGACGTTGCTCACATTGCAACTGCTATCACTTGTGGTTCATTTGTTGCAGCTCTTAAATACGCTAAAGATCGTCAACAATTCAAACGTCCTATCGCTTCATTCCAAATCGTTCAAGAAAAATTGGCTAGAATGCAAGCTAACGCAGTAGCAGCGCTTGCTTACTCAGCTCGTATCGCAGAAATGCAAGAAGCTGGTAACGAATTGATGCTTAACTCTGCACTTGCTAAAATGCATAACTCATTGGTAATGCGTGAAACAGTTGCCCTTGCACGTGAAACATGTGGTGGTAACGGAATCACTCTTGAAACTGATGTAGCTCGCTTCTTTGCAGATGCTGAAGCAATCTACACTTACGAAGGTTCTCACGAAGTGAACGCATTGATCGTTGGTCGTGAACTCACTGGTATTGGAGCATTTGTATAATAATGAATTTGGAACGATTGCTCAGCATTTGCTAGTAATCGTTCCGATTCTTTCTTTTTGAAGTTTATATTTTGATAGTAAATAGGAGAAAAAATGAGTATTTCAAAAGTAATGATCATTGGATCAGGTCAAATGGGAAGCGGTATTGCACAAGTCTTTGCTCAATCAGGTTTCACAGTTTATCTGAATGACATTAAAGAAGAATTTGTACAAAGAGGGATTGATAACATCTCTAAACAATTGGCTCGTTCAGTAGAAAAAGGACGTTTGACAGAAGAAGAAAAAGGAAAAATCTTGGGTAACTTGATTCCCTCAACTTCTTACGAAGACGCTAAACACGTTCAATTGGTTATTGAAGCAGCTACAGAAAACAGAGATATCAAACTCAGCATCTTTAAGCAATTGGATGAAATCACTACTCCAGAAACAATTTTAGCTTCTAACACCTCATCTCTATCTATTACTGATATTGCTGCAGCTACAGTTCATCAAGATCGTGTAATTGGTATGCACTTCTTCAACCCAGCACCAGTTATGAAATTGGTCGAAGTTATCCGTGCGCTTCAAACTTCAGATGAAGTTGTGAAAGCCGTTCGTGAATTGACTGAAAAAATCGGTAAAACAGCTGTAGATGTGAAAGATTCTTATGGTTTTGTTGTGAACCGTATCTTGATTCCAATGATCAATGAAGCTATTTTCATCTTGGGTGAAGGTGTTGCTTCAGCAGAAGAAATTGACGAAGCAATGAAACTAGGTGCTAATCACCCAATTGGCCCATTGGCATTGGCTGACTTGATTGGTCTTGATGTCTGCTTGGCTATCATGGGAGTGTTAAACAATGGATTTGGAGATCCTAAGTATCGTCCTGCTCCACTTCTGAAGAAGATGGTTGAAGCTGGTAAGCTTGGTCGCAAGACTAAAGAAGGATTCTTTAAATACTAAGATAATAAGGAGCAAGAAATGAAAGAAGCAGTTATTGTAGCAGCAGTCCGCACACCTTTAGGTTCTTTTGGTGGAACTTTAAAAAATGTTTCGGCTGTTGATCTAGGTACTTTGGTTATTAAAAGTGCTATTGAACGAGCAAACTTGAAACCAGAACAAGTTGATGAAGTTATCATGGGTAACGTTCTGGGTGCAGGACTTGGTCAAAACGTAGCTCGTCAAATGAGTGTTAACGCAGGTGTTCCAGTAGCTTCTCCAGCTTTCACTATTAACAAAGTTTGTGGATCTGGTTTGAAAGCAGTACAATTGGCAGCTCAAGCTGTATTGTGTGGAGATTCTGATATCGTTGTAGCTGGTGGGGCTGAAAACATGAGCCAAGCTCCTTATGTTCTTCAAAATCAACGTTGGGGCGCTCGTATGGGTGATTCTAAAGTCGTTGATACGATGCTTCGCGATGGTTTGACTGATGGATTTGAAGGTTTCCATATGGGAATCACAGCTGAAAACGTTGCTGAACAATATGGAATTACACGTGAAGACCAAGATAACTTTGCTGTGCAATCTCAAAAACGTGCAGTTGCAGCTATCGAAGCTGGTCGTTTCAAAGAAGAAATTGTCCCTGTTGAAATTCCGCAACGTAAAGGCGATCCTATCGTATTTGATACAGATGAATTCCCAAGAAAAGACGCTTCTCTTGAAGGTTTGGGTAAATTGCGTCCAGTGTTCAAGAAAGATGGTACTGTAACTGCTGGTAATGCTTCAGGTATTAACGACGGTGCAGCAGCAGTTGTTGTTATGAGTGCTGATAAAGCTAAAGAATTGGGCGTTCCAGTTTTGGCAACGATCAAATCTTACGCAAGCGCTGGACTAGATCCAAAAATTATGGGTTGTGGTCCGATTTACGCATCTCGCAAAGCCCTTGAAAAAGGTGGATTTACAGTTGCAGATCTTGACTTGGTAGAATCAAACGAAGCATTTGCAGCCCAAGCATGTGCAGTTGGTAAAGAACTTGGCCTTGATCCAGAAAAAGTTAACGTTAACGGTGGAGCTATTGCTCTTGGACACCCAATCGGTGCTTCTGGATGCCGTATCTTGGTTACACTTCTTCACGAAATGCAAAAACGTGATGCAAAACGTGGTCTTGCAACACTATGTATCGGTGGAGGAATGGGCACTGCGGTTATCGTAGAACGTTAATCGTAGCTATACATACTAGGTATAGGGATATCCCGTCAGAAGTTTCTTTTGAGACTTTCTGTGACCTGCACCCCAAAAGTTAGACAGAAAAAATCTAACTTTTGGGGTGTTTTATAATGTCTTAACTTATAAGGGCAATAGTCCAGATAATGGCGTGATGGAATTCTTCTTTGACATTTTGAAATTAGAGATGTTTTATGATTATTAGAAGACGTTTCAGTCCATTTATCAATTGGAACAAGCTATTATAGACCATATTGATTACTACAACAACAAGCTATTATAGACTATATTGATTACTACAACAACAAGCTAATTAAGGTCAAATTAAAAGGGCTTAGTCCTGTACAATACAGAACAAAATCCTTTACTTAAATTATTTGTCTGAGTTTTCAGGGCAGACACTGATGGGATATTTTTTTGAAATCCTATAAGGAAAACAACTCAACACCCCTAACTATAAGTAAAAATTATAGAACTAGACAAAAATATTAATTGGACTAATAGCAACAAATAAGTTATTATTAATATGTAAGTGCTTACATAAAGTGTTGGTATTTGTTGACGCTATACTCAATACTCAAAAAAAACTTAAAGTAGGAGGAGAATAATGAGTAATACAGTTTTATTAGAGGTTAAAGATGGTATCGGTTATCTCACAATTAACCGTCCAGCGGCTTTGAACGCTTTGAGTTCAGAGGTTTTAACGGATTTGAATCTTGCTTTAGAGCAAATTGAAAACAGCGAAGATATCCGTATTGTTATTGTGAGTGGCCAAGGTGACAAAGCGTTTGTTGCAGGGGCTGATATCAAGGAAATGGATCAAATGACTCCAATTCAAGCCCATGAATACATGACTTATGCCAATGATACGTTTACCCGTCTGTCTGAACTTACTCAACCGACTATTGCTGTTCTTAACGGATATGCTTTGGGAGGCGGTTTAGAGCTTGCACTCTCAACGGATATTCGAATTGGCTTTGAAAAGACAATGGTAGGATTCCCTGAAGTTGGCTTGGGTATAATTCCTGGTTTCGCAGGAACACAAAGAATGTCTCGTTTGATCGGTACTAGCAAGACAAAAGAATTGATCTACACTGCTAGAATCGTCAAAGGCAAGGAAGCCTATGACCTAGGAATTTTGAACAAACTTGTTCCAGCCGAGGAATTATTGTCATCTGCTGAAGAACTAGCTAAAAGCATCATGAAAAATGCTCCGTTGGCTGTTGAAAAAGCTAAACATATTATCCAAGTTGGCTCAGAACTCCCTCTGAAAAATGCTATTCGTTTGGAAACAGAAGCGGAAGCTCTACTCTTCTCTACAGAAGATAAAGTTGAAGGAATGCATGCATTTGTTGAAAAACGTAAAGCTGTATTCAATCGTAAATAAAAGTTGAGGTGTTAGTATGAAAGCTGTTTTATCATTACAAGAAGCTATTTCTAAAGTTAAATCAGGTGATGTCGTTGGTATTTCAGGGTTCCTTGCCGTTGGTGAACCATTGGAATTGATCGAAGAATTGGTTAGACAAAATCAACAAGATTTAACTTTGGTTTCAGTTGTTACTTCACATCCAGGTAAAGAAGTGGGTGTTGGACGTCTCTGTGAAAACCACCAAGTTAAGAAATATGTTGCTGCTCACGTTGGAACATCTCCTGCTGCTCAAAAAGCGTACTTTAGTGGAGAAATGGAAGTAGAATTTACTCCAATGGGTACCGTTGTTGAACGTCTTCACGCTGCTGGAGCAGGCCTTGGAGGAGTTTTGACACCGACTGGAGTTGGTACAATTCTAGAAAACGAACATGAAAAAGTAGTTCGTAATGGTCGCGAGTACCTTATTTATGACCCTCTAAAACTTGACGTAGCATTGATTAAAGCTACAAAAGCTGACAAGTATGGAAACTTGTACATTGATGGTACAACTAAGAACATTTCATTGCAACTCGCTCTTGCGGCAGATACAGTTATTGTTGAAACAAATGAAATTGTTGAAGTTGGTGCAATTAAACCGGATGATATTTATATTCCAGGTATCCTTGTTGACTATGTAGTCCAAGGCTTAACTCCAGAAGAACACCATAAGATGATGGGCGACCTCTGGACAGAGACTAATAAATTAGCGGGGGTAAAATAATATGAAACCAAAAGAAATTATTGCAAGACGTGTTGCTCTTGAATTTAAAGATGGTGATGTTGTAAACCTTGGGTTTGGGATTCCAAATGCTTCTGCAGACTTCATCCCAGAAGGTGTTAACGTAATTCTTCAAGCTGAAAACGGCGCCCTTCGCTTTGGTGAAACACCAACTAAAGATAACTACAATCCAAACCTAGCAAACTCAGGTGGTGCACCAATTACTCTTCTTCCAGGAGCTGCTTTGTTTGATTTGCAAACATCATTTGCAATTATTCGTGGTGGTCACGTTGATGCGACTGTTCTTGGAGCTCTTGAAGTAAGCCAAGATGGAAGTATTGCCAACTGGATTATCCCAGGAAAATTTGCACCTGGTATGGGTGGAGCGATGGACCTTTTGGTAGGTGCTAAGCGCGTAATTGGAGCAATTCAACATACTACAGGTGGTGAATCTAAACTCTTGAAAGAGTGCACATTGCCCCTGTCAGCTAAAGGTGTATTGGATCTTGTCATAACAGAACTAGCTGTTTTTGGATTCCAAGATGGTAAATTCTTATTGAAAGAGTTGGCTCCTGGTGTGACATTAGAAGAAGTTCTTGAAAAAACAGCTGGGGAAGTCATTGTTTCAGAAGACCTAAAAACAATGCCGATTTAAGCAAAAAAAGAGCTATTTTCTACTTAGTGTGTTATGATATAAACTAGATAGTATTGTAAGCGCTTTACATACAACGTTAAAATGAAGTATTCGAAATGTTATTTCGATAAGAAAGTCAGTAGACAACTATCAAACACTAGAATAGTTGTCTAATTGACTTGCTAAAATAGTGAAGGAAAGCTAGGTGATGGGTAAGTGGATATTATCCAAATGAACTATTTCATCAATATCATAGAATGCGGATGCAACCTTTCCATTGCTGCAAAGAAAATTCACATTAGTCAATCAGCCTTGAGTCAATTCGTGACAAATTTTGAAGCAGCTGAAGGGGTTCAATTATTCAATCGCAAGAATGGGAGATTAGAAAGTTTAACAGAGGCGGGACGCAAAATTTATCGTTATGCGACCGAGATTGTGAATCGACATGAAGAAATGCTTTCCATGATCCATATAGAAGCTCAAAAGCAAAAAGGCACCATTAATCTTGGTATTCCGTCCTTGATTTTACGAGTTTATTTTGCTAGTGCTTTGCCTCATTTTCTGAAAAATAATCCTCATATCCATATCCAGGTTACGGAAGGTGGAGGGAAGGAAATTCGTCAAAAAATGGTTGATGGAGATTTGAATCTCTCTATTCTGATAGAGCCTACGAGCCTAGATGCTAAAAAATATGAACAACATATCATTCAATTGGATGAATACGTTGCTTATATGGATAAGGATCATCCGCTGGCTCAGAAAAGCTTGTTGGAATGGTCTGATATTGCTAGTTATGAATTGGCAACCTTCAACAAAACATTTACGACTTATGATTTAGTGACAGAAAAACTTCGTTCGCAACGAATTGAGGCTAAATTTGCTTATCTTTCCTCTACTTGGGACTTCCTAGTTGAATCAACTCATCAGACAGATTTGATTGCCCTTTTGCCAAGGCCGGTTGAATATTTTGTGGACAAGAGTCGTTTTAAGGCGGTTAGATTCAAGGATCCGATTCCATTTAATATTTGGTTTTGTAGACCCTATAAAAACTCCTACAATGAAGTAGAGTCTTATGTGTATGAAGAATTGTTGAAAGATTATTACCAACCGTTTTCTGACAACTAAGATGAGGTGAATGCGATGACCTATAATGACGTGCTGGCGCGAGAATTGAAGGCAGACGTGAAAGTGTTGATTCGGGACTATTTCAAGTCTCGTGAGGATGAACAACAGTTCCCTAGAGAATTGCTTTATCAGTTTATTGAGCAATTTGATATCTTTTCCTTGCTTTTAGATAGTCAAGATTCTGTTTTGAGAACCGAGTTTTTGACCTTTATTCGCTTGATTTCAAAAGATTTTCCTGCTTTTTCTGCTGTTCTACTAACTCAGGCATGTTATGGTATCTATCCTATTTTACAATATGGGAGTCAGGAACAAAAATCGCGTTATGTAGAACCATTAGTGAGGGGAGAAATCTTAGCTGGCTTGGGATTTTCCGAAGGGAAATTGATGGAAAGCTTGGAGGTTATTGCAACAACCGCAAGGAAAACAGAGGCAGGTTGGTCTTTAACTGGGAAGAAGTCAATTGTATCAAATTGTCGCTATACAGATATTTTGTTAATCTTAGCCAAGGTTGAGGAAACTAACGGAGAAGATGGATATGGATTTTTCATTGTTGATACGACTCGACCGGGGGTTGCATTTGGAGATGATATAGCAAAACCTGGTTTACAGGGTTTACCTGTGAATTCGGTAACTTTTGATCGGGTCATATTGCCAGAAGATAGTCTGCTTGGATTGACCTTAAATGGGGAATCCCAGTTAAATGATATTATCAAAAAATTACAGCTAGGATTAAGCGCAATCTCTATTGGTATCTCTGAGGGAGCTTTTGAAAAAGGTCTGGCTTTTGTAAAGGTCAAAAGAGGATTTGGGAAACGATTAATCGATGCGACAGTCTATCAACATCAATTTGCAGACTTGTATACTAAGCTGTGTGCGGCTGAATCTTACTTTGCTTCCTACAAGGACAGGATGAAGGCGGATTCTCTCTTTGTATCTCAGATAAAACTTTATACGACAAAAGTAGCAATTGAGATTTCTGAGGAAATTATTAGATTAATTGGACCTCTTCAAACCTTGGATGACATCCCCATAGATCGTTATCTAAAGGATGCCAAAACGATTGAAATCTATGGAAAATCTGGGGATTCGATTCGCAAAAGAATAGCAGCCCAATGGATAAAGGAGTAAAGCATGGCAGAACTCACCTTACAGGAATATCAATTTCATGATATGAAACTGATATGGCTACGTGGAGCCGATAAATTAACGGATGCAGGGACTCTTTTTGGTCCGGTTCCGAAAGTTGTATGGTCTCGTTACTACCCAACAAATGATGCTAATATGATGGCAGAATTGACGGATCCTATTTTGATCCAGTACAAGGGTAAAAATTACTTGATAGATGCAAGTTTTGACACAGCAAAATTATCCGATAAACAAAGGCGCAACTTAGGAATCTTGTCTGAAAGTCGGGTAGAAGAAAGTTTAGCTCTTTTAGGACTATCGCCTGAAGACATTGACATCGTGCTGATGACACATATGCACCACGATCATTCTGGTGGCTTGACGCATGTGAATGATCAAGGGAAGCTGGTTTCCAAGTATTCAAACGCCAAGATTATTGTGAATGATGTCGAATGGTATGAGATGAGAAACCCTAATAATCGAACGCGGGGAACTTATCTGAGAGAAAATTGGGAACCGATTCAAGATCAGGTGACGACTTTCTCAGAGTATATCAATGTCATTCCAGAAATCCAAATGATTCACACAAGTGGTCACAGCAATGGTCACAGTATTATCTTGCTCAAACAGGGGAAAGATACGATGATCCATATGGGGGATTTGATGTTATCACATGTTCATCGAAATCCTCTCTGGGTTCCAGCAGTTGATGATTATCCTATGAAATCAATTTTAGCAAAAGAGAAGTGGTTGCGTCAGGCTTTTGAGAATCATTACAAGTTTTTCTTTTACCATGATCAATTTTTCGCGGTGGTAGAGTTTGACAAGGATGGGAAGGAATTTGTAGATTATGTTCTACGTTCTCGCCCCCCACTTATTCCTTTTACAGATCAGCAGGATCGTAAGCCAGACTTTTTAGGATAGCAGAATATGAGGAGACAAATGTAACATTTTCTTGTTGACGGGGATATTGGTGCACTGTGCATCCATTTGCCAACAAGAATCAACAGAAAATAGAAGGAGGACTCATATGTCAATTACAAAACTTTTACAGATTCAATATCCAATTTTCCAAGGGGCTATGGCTCAAATTTCACACTATCAACTGGCAGCAGCTGTTTCTGAGGCTGGAGGTCTGGGAATTATCGCTTCAGGTGGTATGACAGGAGAGCAGTTGCGAGAAGAAATTCGTGAACTGAGAAAGTTGACAGATAAGCCTTTTGGTGTCAACATCATGTTGATGATGAAAAATATCAAGGATATCGTGACTGTTATCATCGAAGAAAAGGTTCCAGTGGTAACTACAGGTGCAGGAACTCCTAAGCATATCATGCCTTACTTGAAAGAAGCAGGAATTAAGGTTATTCCAGTTATTGCCAGTGTAAAGCATGCTCAAAAAATGCAAGAATTGGGAGTTGATGCAGTAATCGCTGAAGGTTCAGAAGCTGGTGGCCATATTGGAGAGACCAATACAATGGCTCTTATCCCACAAATCGTTGATGCGGTAACGATCCCAGTCATTGCTGCCGGAGGGGTGGCAGATGGTCGTGGACTTGCTGCTGCGATTGCCCTAGGTGCACAAGGTGTTCAAATGGGAACAGTTTTTCTTGCTTCAGAAGAATGTCCAATTTCTCCAGCCTATAAAGAAGCTATTTTGGCGGCAAGTGATACAGCGACTGCAGTTACAGGTCGCATCGCGGGAGCGCCAGTTCGTTGTATTCGCAATGAGATGACGGATCACTACATTGAATTAGAGCAGAAAGGTACAAACCGAGAGGAACTGGAAGAAATTACGATCGGTTCTCTATCTAAGGCTGTCTATGAAGGTGATACAGTTCATGGTTCAATGATGAGTGGACAAATTGCGGGCTTGGTGAAAGACATCAAACCATGTAAGGCTATTTTAGAATCAATTGTGAAACAGGCGCAAGAGCGCCTACAAGACATTCGACTAGAATTAGGTGAATAATGTAATCTAGGCGGAAGATTCTGCACTGATGTGGAAAAAGGAGAGCGAGGCATTTGCTCTCCTTTTTTATGTATAGTTTCTTTAAGAGCATCTTGCTATAATAAAAGCAGTGCTTTCTCTTTAAAGGTCGCTTTTTAAGGGCATTTGTGATATAATAATGCGCAAGAGGTTTAGAATGAAAAAAAATAATTTAACTCCGAATTCTGCGATTCTACTAGGGCTTGTAACTTTCGGAACCTTAACAATGCTGATTATTTTTTCACAAAATCATGTTGTAACAATCAGTGTCTTGTTTTTATTTGTACTTCTTTATCTGCTTTTATTTGTCTGGCAAAAAAAACAGTATGAAAAGAGCGAAATTGAACAAATTCAATACGTAAATCATCAAGCGGAAGATAGCTTAAACACGCTGCTCGAACAAATGCCGGTTGGTGTTCTGAAATTAGACCTATCTACTGGAGAAGTAGAGTGGTTTAATCCTTATGCTGAGTTGATTTTGACTACTGAAGAAGGCGAAATTGATGTCGAATTGATTCAAACAATCATTAAAGCTTCGGTGGGGAATCCAGGTTCTTACGCCACCTTGGGGGAAACACGCTATGCCGTTCATATAGACAAGGCTTCAGGTGTCCTGTATTTCTTTGACGTTTCAGGGGAATACGAAGCAACTGTCGAGTTGGTAACGAGTCGACCAGTGATTGGAGTCATCTCGGTCGATAACTACGATGATTTAGAAGATGCGACTTCTGACTCGGATATCAGTCATATCAATAGTTTTGTGGCCAACTTTGTATCGGAGTTTACGGAGAAGTATGCCATGTTTTCTCGGCGCGTGGGGATGGATCGATTTTATCTATTTACTGATTATACCGTGCTTGAGGAATTGATGAATGATAAGTTCTCTGTCATTGATGTTTTCCGCGAAGAGTCGAAACAGAGACAATTGCCCTTGACTTTAAGTATGGGATTTTCTTATGGTGATGGAAATCATGATGAGATAGGAAAAGTTGCTCTCCTAAACTTGAACCTAGCCGAGGTTCGTGGTGGTGACCAGGTAGTTGTCAAGGAGAATGATGAAACCAAGAACCCAGTCTATTTTGGTGGTGGTTCCGCAGCCTCTGTTAAGAGAACAAGAACACGTACGAGAGCCATGATGACAGCTATTTCAGATAAAATTCGAAGTGTAGATCAAGTCTTTGTAGTCGGTCATAAGAATCTAGATATGGATGCTTTGGGCTCAGCGGTTGGTATGCAGTTGTTTGCGAGCAATATTACAGAAGACAGTTATGCAGTCTACGATGCAGATCAAATGTCGCCAGATATCGAGCGGGCTATCAACTTCTTGGAAAAAGAGGGTGTCACCAAGCTCTTGCCTCTGTCTGATGCGATGAGGCTAGTTACAAAGCGCTCTTTGTTGATTCTAGTAGATCATTCGAAGACAGCTTTGACCTTGTCCAAAGGTTTTTATGATTTATTCACGCAAACCATTGTCATTGACCATCATCGACGTGATCAGGATTTCCCAGAGAATGCTGTCATCACCTATATCGAAAGTGGAGCAAGTAGTGCGAGTGAGTTGGTCACAGAATTGATTCAGTTCCAAAATTCTAAGAAAAATCGTTTAAGTCGTATGCAGGCCAGTGTTTTGATGGCTGGTATGATGCTGGATACCAAAAACTTTACGTCTCGAGTAACGAGTCGAACTTTTGATGTGGCTAGCTACCTTCGAACACGAGGAAGCGACAGTATCGCAATCCAGGAGATTGCTGCGACAGATTTTGAAGAGTACCGTGAGGTAAATGAACTCATTTTACAAGGTCATAAGCTAGGTTCAGATATCTTGATTGCCCAAGCTAAGGACACAATGTCTTATGACACAGTTGTTATCAGTAAGGCTGCCGATGCTATGTTAGCTATGTCTGGCATTGAAGCCAGCTTCGTTCTAGCAAAAAATACACAAGGATTTATCTCTATCTCAGCTCGAAGTCGTAGTAAAATCAATGTGCAACGCATTATGGAAGAGCTGGGTGGTGGAGGCCACTTTAATCTAGCAGCTGCGCAAATCGAGGATATGAGTTTGTCAGAAACAGGAGAAAAATTGACTCAACTAATCTTGGAAGAACTAAAGGAAAAGGAGAAAGAAGAATGAAAGTAATCTTTTTAGCAGATGTTAAAGGAAAAGGAAAAAAAGGTGAAATTAAGGAAGTGCCAACTGGCTATGCTCAAAACTTTTTGATTAAAAAGAATTTGGCCAAGGAAGCGACTGCTCAAGCAGTGGGTGAGTTGCGTGGAAAACAAAAATCAGAAGAAAAGGCTCATGCTGAAATGGTTGCTGAAGCAAAAGCCATCAAGACTAAGCTTGAAGCAGAAGAAACGGTTGTAGAGTTTGTTGAAAAGGTTGGACCAGATGGTCGTACATTTGGGTCCATCACCAACAAGAAGATTGCGGAAGAATTGCAAAAGCAATTTGGTATCAAGATTGACAAACGCAATATTCAAGTGCAAGCACCAATTCGAGCAGTAGGTTTGATTGATGTACCAGTGAAGATCTATCAAGATGTTACAAGTGTCATCAATCTTCGTGTAAAAGAAGGTTAAGTTTACAACTTCTTGACAAGATTGTAAAAGGAAGGAAAGTCGGATGGCAGAAGTAGAGGAACTGCGAGTTCAACCTCAGGATATTTTAGCAGAACAATCTGTTCTGGGGGCTATTTTTATAGATGAGAGTAAGCTCGTTTTTGTCCGAGAATACATTGATTCTCGTGACTTCTTTAAGTATGCTCATCGGTTGATTTTCCAAGCGATGGTAGACTTGTCGGATCGTGGAGAAGCGATTGATGCGACAACAGTTCGGACGATTTTGGATAGCCAAGGCGATTTGCAAAATATTGGTGGCTTGTCCTATCTTGTTGAAATTGTCAACTCTGTACCAACTTCAGCTAATGCGGAGTATTATGCTAAAATTGTTGCAGAAAAGTCTATGCTACGTCGCTTGATTTCCAAGTTGACAGAGTCTGTCAACCAAGCCTATGAAGCTTCTAAGCCTGCAGATGAAATCATCGCTCAAGCGGAAAAGGGACTCATTGATGTCAGTGAAAATGCCAATCGTAGTGGGTTCAAGAATATCCGTGATATTCTAAATATCAACTTTGGGAACCTAGAAGTTCGGTCACAACAAACTACGGATATCACAGGTATTGCTACAGGCTATCGTGATTTGGACCATATGACGACAGGTCTCCACGAGGAGGAGCTGATTATCCTAGCGGCGCGTCCAGCGGTTGGTAAGACAGCCTTTGCCTTGAATATTGCTCAGAACATCGGGACTAAGTTGGACAAGACGGTTGCCATCTTTTCACTGGAAATGGGTGCGGAAAGTCTAGTAGATCGTATGTTGGCAGCAGAAGGTTTGGTGGAGTCTCATTCTATCCGTACTGGTCAATTGACCGATGAGGAGTGGCAAAAATATACCATTGCTCAAGGGAATCTAGCCAACGCGAGTATCTATATTGATGATACGCCAGGGATTCGGATCACGGAAATTCGTTCGCGCTCACGTAAACTGGCTCAAGAAACAGGTAATCTAGGCTTGATTTTGATCGACTACCTACAGCTTATCACAGGGACTGGTCGTGAGAACCGCCAACAAGAAGTCTCTGAAATTTCTCGTCAGTTGAAAATTCTAGCTAAGGAGTTAAAGGTTCCAGTCATTGCTCTCAGTCAGCTATCTCGTGGTGTGGAACAGCGTCAGGATAAGAGACCAGTCTTGTCTGATATTCGTGAATCGGGTTCTATCGAGCAGGATGCGGATATCGTAGCCTTTCTGTACCGTGACGACTACTATGATCGTGCAGGCGAAGAAGAGGAAGGAATTCCAAATAACAAGGTAGAGGTTATCATCGAGAAAAACCGTAGTGGAGCTCGTGGAACGGTGGAATTGATTTTCCAAAAAGAATACAATAAATTTTCAAGTATCTCAAAGAGGGAGGCATAAGATGTCAGATGCATTTACAGATGTAGCCAAGATGAAAAAAATCAAGGAAGAGATCAAGGCGCATGAGGGACAAGTCGTTGAAATGACTTTGGAAAATGGCCGTAAGCGCCAAAAAAACAGACTGGGTAAGTTAATTGAGGTTTATCCATCTTTATTTATCGTTGAATTTGGGGATGTTGAGGGAGACAAACAAGCCAATGTCTATGTGGAATCCTTCACTTATTCAGATATCTTAACAGAGAAGAATTTGATTCATTATCTAGATCAAGAATAAAACGAAGTGAGCTGAGCTCACTTTTTTCTTTTTCTCCCGAATAGTATAAAGGAGGGTAGCCTCGTAGAAAACTTTGTAAAGGAGAATGAATGACGTTTTTAATATCGGGAGTCAAGAAGAGTAGATCTACTCAATTTGGTGTAGTGCTGACTACATTGCTAGTTACAAGCACTTTTTTGTTTGGTGGGGAATCGGTTCAGGCTGATAGTGTAGCGCGTGGTGATGACTATCCGCTTCACTACAAAAATGGTAGTGTTGAAATCGATCAATGGCGGATGTATTCTCGCCAGTGTACCTCTTTTGCGGCCTTTCGTTTGAGTAGTGTAAATGGCTTTGAGATTCCGCCTGCTTATGGAAATGCAAATGAATGGGGGCATCGTGCAAGGCGAGAAGGCTACCGTGTGGATACTAAGCCAGAAGTTGGATCTATTGCCTGGTCTACGGAAGGTTACTATGGGCATGTGGCCTGGGTATCTAATGTATCAGGGGATACGATTGAGATTGAAGAGTACAACTATGGGGTTCGAGAGAGGTATAATCGTCGAATAGTTAAAGCTAGCACTATGACAGGGTTTATTCATTTCAGGGATTTGTCCTCAAGTCGTGGAGTTAGCGAGGGAGCTCGCGGGTTAGAATTTTCGTCAAGTGGGACCATGGTCTTCACAAGAAAAATACCAATTAGGAATCAACCATCAAGCGAAGGACAAGTCATTGATTATTACTACTCTGGGGAAAGTGTGCATTACGATCAGATCCTTGAAAAAGATGGGCATAAATGGCTCAGCTATCTATCTTACAGTGGTGCTAGACGATACGTTCAGTATGAAGAGTTAAGTGCTTCAGAAAATGGTTGGAAGAAAGAAGGTAGTATTTGGTATTACCAAGAGGACGGTAAGCAAGCGATAGGATGGAAGAAAATCAAGGGTGATTGGTATCATTTTAAGGAAAATGGTGTCATGTCAAATGGCTGGGTTAAAGACGGCTCTCATTGGTATTATCTGAAGCCAACGGGTCAGATGCAGACGGGATGGCTTAAAGACAAGGGCACTTGGTATTATTTAGAGGAATCTGGTCAGATGAAAGCCAGTCAATGGTTCCAAGTCTCTGGTAAACATTACTATGTTGATTCCTCGGGGGCCTTAGCTGTCAATAGAGTAGTTGATGGCTACAAACTCGATAGTAACGGGGTGAGAATGTCGAGTCTTTCTTAAACAAGAGATAAGCTTTCTTCTTACTTAAAAAATTTTTAAAAAGCTATAACAAATTAGTTGACGCTCATTAAGTAGTATAATATAATAATATTAAAAACTATAAAAGGGGCATTGTCTAATGGACAAGAAAAAAGTAATTTTAAGAAGTTTAGCAAGTGCAGCTGTTTTGGGAGCTGGTGTTTTCGTTTCACAGCCTTCAGTAGTCAAGGCAGATGGAGGAAAAGCAGAAGATCAGGCAGTTGCTCCTGCACAACCACAAGCCGCAGCAGAAGGGGATAGCGGAGCTCAAACTGAAAAGGGATCAGAAAACGCTAGTCCAGCTAATCCTGAAGCGACAAGTCCAGCCAAGATGAGCAAAGAAGAGTTGATGCAGGCTTTGGATGAGTTGGAAGAGCAGGCTATCAGTGATATCGAGGATAAGGAAGCAATTGAGGACAAAGAAGCTGCAGTTAAGGCTGTGAAGGAATATATCGGCAAGCTGTATATTTCAGATGCTCTTGAATCAGGAGAACTCAGTTTAGACAATATTATCGCTGAATTACCAGAAGGTGCAGAAGATAAACCGGTGGTGACAGATCCTGAAGCGAAAACAAATAAACAGTTGTCTACTGAGGAGAAGGCGCTGCTAGATAAAGCAGAAAATGACGCGAGAGAGCAAGTTTCTCAAGCTACAGATTCTCTTCTCCAAGCTATAGAAGCTCTTGAGAATGCTGTTATTGAAGAGATTAAGAAAGACGCCTCTATTACAGACAAGGAAGCAGCCATTAAGGCAGCTAAGGAAGAGATTGGTAAAGAAGATCTCTTGAAGGCTATCTCAGATGAGGAGCTGGAGGTCGGGGATGTGATTGTTGATTGGCCTGCAGACATGACCGAGCACAAGACTGTTGCAGAACCTGTCTCAGAATTCACAGATGAAGACCAAGCTAAGTTAGATGAAGCTGATAAAGAGGCTCAAGTTGACGCAGCCAAAACTCGTTCAGATTTACTTGCTACCTTAGACAAAATTGAACACGAGACAATCGAAGACATCAACAAAGACACCTCTATTACTGACAAAGAAGCAGCCATTAAGGCGGCTAAAGAAGTAATTGGTAAGGACGCTATCTTGAAAGCCATTGAAGATGGCGATATCGAAGCGTCAGACTTGTTAGCTGACTTCTTGGCAGAGGAAAGTGATCAGGTAACCCCAGCTGAAGCGAAGACTCATTCTCAACTTTCTAGCCAAGACCAAGCTACACTCGCTGCAGCGGACAAGGAAGCTGCCGAGGAAGCTAAGAAAGAGGAAGAAGCTAAGAAGGCAGAAGAAGCTAAGAAGGCAGAAGAAGCTAAGAAAGCAGAAGAA
>NZ_JUQX01000045.1:25405-143245 GCF_001074565.1 Streptococcus pseudopneumoniae
GAAGAAGCTAAGAAGGCAGAAGAAGCTAAGAAGGCAGAAGAAGCTAAGAAAGCAGAAGAAGCTAAGAAAGCAGAAGAAGCTAGGAAGGCAGAAGAAGCTAAGAAGGCAGAAGAAGCTAAGAAGGCAGAAGAAGCTAAGAAAGCAGAAGAAGCTAAGAAAGCAGAAGAAGCTAGGAAGGCAGAAGAAGCTAAGAAGGCAGAAGAAGCTAAGAAGGCAGAAGAAGCTAAGAAAGCAGAAGAAGCTAAGAAAGCAGAAGAAGCTAGGAAGGCAGAAGAAGCTAAGAAGGCAGAAGAAGCTAAGAAGGCAGAAGAAGCTAAGAAAGCAGAAGAAGCTAAGAAGGCCGAGGAAGCTAGGAAGGCAGAAGAAGCTAAGAAAGCCGAGGAGGCTAAGAAGGCCGAGGAGGCTAAGAAGGCCGAGGAAGCTAAGAAAGCAGAAGAAGCTAAGAAGGCCGAGGAGGCTAAGCGTCCAGAAACAAATACCAAGAAACAAGAACTTTTGAAATTAGAGAAAAAAGTTATTAAAATTAAAGAACAAATCTCTATTTCAAAAATGAATGGTGTTGAAAATGATCAAGTAAATGAATTGCAACAAGCATTGGCAGACTATGAAGATGCCATTAAGACTCTAAGTAGTGTCATGTCAGCTGTTCTTGAAATTGAAGACTTTAAAGGTGGAGTGAATGCAGTTGAAGCTGCGACTACAGAATTGCCAGAATACAAGCAAGGTGTAAACGCGGTAGAAGCTGCAGTAAATGAACTCCCAGTCTATGCAGAAAGCGGTGCTCCAGCAGTAGCGAATGTTCCAGTTTATGCAGAAAGCAGTGCTCCAGCAGTAGTGAATGTCCCAGTTTATGCAGAAAGTGGTTCTCCGGCAGTAGCGAATGTCCCAGTTTATGCAGAAAGTGGTGCTCCAGCAGTAGCGAATATTCCAGCTTACGCTGAAAAGATTGAACCAGCAGTAAACGAAGTTCCAGAATATACTGGCAGTGCGGTTCCTTTGGCTACAAATCCTACTCTCGGTACGAAACAAGATCGTACCTACAAAGCCCCTGCAGCAACGGACGAGCAACTCCTTCCAAATACTGGAAGCCAGGACACCTCAGCAGTCGGATCGCTCGGATTTATCGGTCTCCTTCTTGGTTTGCTACCATTTGCAAAGAGAAGATTGAACAAATAAATTGCCTAACATTGATACAAGAAAAGGATTCGTAGGATCCTTTTCTTTTTATGGAGAAATAGAGATAAATCAAAGTCTTTCGGCTCTTTCCGATGGTATTTTTCCTTGCTTTCATTTATAATGGGTGTATGGACAAGAAAAAATTATTATTAATTGATGGATCTTCTGTTGCCTTTCGAGCTTTTTTTGCGCTTTATCAGCAACTAGATCGGTTTAAAAATGCTAATGGCCTTCATACCAATGCAATCTATGGCTTTCAACTCATGTTGAATCATGTCTTAGAGCGGGTTGAGCCTAGTCATGTTTTGGTAGCCTTTGATGCAGGTAAGACGACTTTCCGAACAGAGATGTATGCAGACTACAAGGGTGGTCGCGCGAAAACTCCAGATGAGTTTCGTGAGCAATTTCCCTTCATTCGTGAGTTGCTAGACCATCTTGGAATTCGCCATTATGAGTTGCCACAGTATGAAGCGGATGATATCATCGGGACTCTTGGTCGTTTGGCTGAGAAAGATTCTTTCGATGTGACAATCGTTAGCGGAGATAAGGACTTGATCCAGTTGACGGATGAACGTACAGTGGTCGAGATTTCCAAGAAAGGTGTGGCTGAGTTTGAGGCCTTTACACCAGCTTACCTTATGGAAAAGATGGGCCTCACACCAGCTCAGTTTATAGATCTCAAGGCCCTGATGGGGGATAAGTCTGATAATATCCCTGGCGTCACTAAAATTGGTGAAAAGACGGGCATCAAGCTCTTGCTGGAACACGGCTCGCTCGAGGGTATTTATGAAAATATCGATGGGATGAAGGCTTCTAAGATGAAGGAAAATCTCATCAATGACAAGGAACAAGCCTTCCTGTCTAAAACCTTGGCGACTATTGAGACTCATGCACCTATTGAGATTGGCCTTGATGATTTGGTCTATAGTGGACCAGATGTGGAAAATCTCGGAAAATTCTATGATGAGATGGGCTTCAAACAACTCAAGCAAGCTCTAAATGTTTCATCAACGGATACGCCTGAAAGTTTGGATTTCACTATTGTTGACCACGTCAGTCAAGACACGCTGAGCGCAGACTCTATCTTCCACTTTGAGCTTTTTGGTGAGAATTACCATACAGATGATTTGGTTGGTTTTGCCTGGTCTTGTGGGGATAAACTTTACGCTACAGATAAACTTGAGCTCTTGCAGGAGCCTATTCTCAAGGAATTTCTAGAAAAAACAGCTCTGAAAGTGTATGACTTTAAGAAAGCGAAGGTTCTGTTAAATCGCTTGGACTTGAACCTGCAGGCCCCTGCTTTTGACAGTCGCTTGGCCAAGTACCTTCTCTCTACTGTCGAGAATAATGAAATTTCAACCATTGCGAGTCTTTATGGTCAGACTTACATAGTCGACGATGAGACCTTCTACGGCAAGGGGGTCAAGAAGGCACTTCCTGAACGGGAAAAATTCTTGGAACACCTAGCTCGCAAGGTTGCGGTATTGGTTGAAACCGAGCCTGTTCTACTTGAAAAACTCGGTGAACATGGACAGTTAGACCTTCTCTATGATATGGAGCAACCTCTGGCCTTTGTTCTTGCCAAGATGGAAATCGCTGGAATTACGGTCAAGAAAGAGACCTTGCATGAGATGCAGGCTGAAAATGAACTTGTCATTGAAAAGCTAACTCAGGAGATTTATGAGCTAGCTGGTGAGGAGTTTAATATCAACTCACCCAAGCAGTTGGGCGTGCTTCTCTTTGAAAAGCTCGGCCTTCCTCTAGAATACACCAAGAAAACCAAGACAGGTTACTCGACAGCCGTGGATGTGCTAGAGCGTCTGGCTCCTATTGCGCCAATTGTTAAGAAAATTCTAGACTATCGTCAGATTGCTAAAATTCAATCGACTTACGTGGTTGGCTTGCAGGATTGGATTTTAGATGATGGCAAGATTCACACGCGCTATGTGCAGGATTTGACTCAGACAGGGCGTCTGTCTAGTGTGGATCCAAACTTGCAAAATATTCCTGTACGTTTGGAACAAGGCCGCCTCATTCGTAAGGCTTTCGCGCCAGAGTGGGAGGATAGTGTCCTTCTCAGCTCGGACTATTCACAGATTGAGTTGCGCGTTTTGGCGCATATCTCTAAGGATGAGCACTTAATCAAAGCCTTCCAAGAGGGAGCAGATATCCATACCTCGACAGCCATGAGGGTCTTTGGGATTAAACGCCCTGAGGATGTGACTCCAAACGATCGTCGTAACGCCAAGGCCGTTAACTTTGGGGTTGTTTATGGGATTTCAGACTTTGGCTTGGCAAACAATCTTGGTATTAGCCGTAAGAAGGCCAAAGCCTATATTGACACCTATTTTGAACGTTTTCCTGGAATCAAAAACTATATGGAAGAAGTGGTGCGTGAGGCGCGTGATAAGGGATATGTAGAGACCCTCTTCAAGCGTCGTCGAGAGCTACCAGATATCAATTCGCGCAACTTTAACATTCGTGGTTTTGCAGAGCGAACTGCCATTAACTCCCCTATTCAGGGTTCGGCAGCAGATATCCTCAAGATTGCTATGATCCAGCTAGATAAAGCTTTAGTTGAGGGTGGTTATCAGACCAAGATGCTCTTGCAAGTGCATGATGAAATCGTCCTTGAGGTTCCGAAATCAGAACTAGCAGCCGTTAAAGCTCTAGTGAAACAAACCATGGAAGAAGCCATCCAGCTTAGTGTCCCACTCATTGCTGATGAGAATGAAGGAGCAACCTGGTACGAGGCTAAATAAGAAAGTTATGAAAGAGTTTGAAGCATTTATCTTCAAACTCTTTTTCATAGTTTTCTGTAAGTAGTTTCCTTGACTTTTCCTTGCATTTGCGTTACTATATTTCCATATAAGATATGGGAGTCTGTGTACAGTCTGAGAGGAAGTGTTAAACTTCGACCGCACCTGATCTGGGTAATGCCAGCGTAGGGAACGATACTTAGCCGAATTCTGCACCTTTTCCATATATGGCAAAGGTTTTTCTTTTTGTTCAAAAGGAAAGCCGAGAAGAGGAGGATTTTATGAAAGCAAGCATTGCCTTGCAAGTCTTGCCCCTATCACAGGGGATTGATCGAATTGCTATTATCGATCAAGTGATTGCTTATCTGCAAGCTCAGTCCGTGACCATGGTGGTGACACCATTTGAAACGGTCTTGGAAGGGGAGTTTGATGAGCTCATGCGCATTCTCAAAGACGCGCTAGAAGTGGCAGGGCAGGAGGCAGATAATGTCTTTGCCAATGTCAAAATAAATGTAGGAGAAATTTTAAGTATTGATGAGAAACTTGAAAAGTATACTGAGACGACACATTAGTCTATTGGGTTTTCTAGGAGTCTTGTTAATCTGGCAGTTAGCGGGAATATTCAAACTTTTACCCAAGTTTATCCTGCCAACCCCTTTTGAAATTCTTCAGTCATTTGTTCGTGATAGAGAATTTCTCTGGTACCATAGCTGGGCGACCTTGAGAGTGGCTTTGCTAGGTCTAGTCTTAGGAGTCTTGATTGCCTGTCTTATGGCGGTGCTCATGGATAGTCTCTCTTGGCTCAATGACTTGATTTATCCTATGATGGTGGTTGTTCAGACCATTCCGACCATTGCCATAGCGCCTATCTTGGTCTTGTGGCTAGGCTATGGGATTTTGCCCAAGATTGTCTTGATTATCCTGACAACAACCTTCCCTATCATCGTCAGTATTTTGGATGGATTTAGGCATTGTGACAAGGATATGCTGACCTTGTTTAGTCTGATGCGAGCAAACCCTTGGCAAATCCTTTGGCATTTTAAAACACCAGTCAGCCTGCCCTACTTTTATGCGGGATTGAGGGTCAGTGTCTCCTACACCTTTATCACAACCGTGGTGTCCGAGTGGCTAGGAGGCTTTGAAGGACTAGGTGTCTACATGATTCAGTCCAAGAAACTGTTTCAATATGATACTATGTTTGCGATTATTATTTTAGTGTCGATTATCAGTCTTTTGGGTATGAAGCTGGTTGATGTTAGTGAAAAATATGTGATTAAATGGAAACGTTCATAGGACAAGAACGTTTGAGAAAAAGAAAAGAGGAAATGAAAATGAAGAAAACATGGAAAGTGTTTTTAACGCTTGTAACGGCTCTTGTAGCTGTCGTACTGGTGGCCTGTGGCCAAGGAACTGCTTCTAAGGACAACAAAGAGGCAGAAGTTAAGAAGATTGACTTTATCCTAGACTGGACGCCAAATACCAACCACACAGGGCTGTATGTTGCCAAGGAAAAAGGTTATTTCAAAGAAGCTGGAGTGGATGTTGATTTGAAATTGCCACCTGAAGAAAGCTCGTCTGACTTGGTGATCAATGGCAAGGCGCCATTTGCTATCTATTTCCAAGACTACATGGCTAAGAAATTGGAAAAAGGTGCAGGAATCACTGCCGTTGCCGCTATCGTTGAGCACAACACATCAGGAATCATCTCACGTAAATCGGACAATGTCAGCAGTCCAAAGGACTTGGTTGGGAAGAAATACGGAACTTGGAATGACCCGACTGAACTTGCTATGTTGAAAACCTTGGTGGAATCTCAAGGTGGAGACTTCGAAAAGGTCGAAAAAGTACCAAACAACGACTCAAACTCCATCACACCAATTGCCAATGGCGTCTTTGACACTGCTTGGATCTACTATGGGTGGGACGGTATCCTTGCCAAATCTCAAGGTGTAGACGCCAACTTCATGTACTTGAAAGACTATGTCAAGGAATTTGACTACTACTCACCAGTTATTATCGCAAACAACGACTATCTCAAAGACAACAAGGAAGAAGCTCGTAAAGTCATCCAAGCCATCAAAAAAGGCTACCAATATGCTATGGAACATCCAAAAGAAGCTGCGGATATTCTCATCAAGAATGCACCTGAACTCAAGGAAAAACGTGACTTTGTCATCGAATCGCAAAAATACTTGTCAAAAGAATACGCAAGTGACAAGGAAAAATGGGGACAATTTGATGCTGCTCGCTGGAATGCCTTCTACAAATGGGACAAAGAAAATGGTATCCTTAAAGAAGACTTGACAGACAAAGGCTTCACTAATGAATTTGTAAAATAATGACAGAAATTAGACTAGAACACGTAAGCTATGCCTATGGCGATGAAAAGATTTTAGAGGACATCAACCTGCAGGTGACTTCGGGTGAAGTGGTTTCTATCCTAGGTCCAAGTGGTGTTGGAAAGACCACTCTATTTAACCTAATCGCTGGGATTTTAGAAGTCCAGTCTGGGCGAATTGTCCTTGATGGCGAGGAAAATCCCAAGGGGCGCGTGAGTTATATGTTGCAAAAGGATCTCCTCTTGGAGCACAAGACGGTGCTTGGCAATATCATCCTGCCCCTCTTGATTCAAAAGGTGGATAAGGCGGAAGCTATTGCCCGAGCAGATGAAATCCTTGCGACCTTCCAGCTGACAGCCGTACGGGATAAGTATCCTCATGAACTTAGTGGTGGAATGCGCCAGCGTGTGGCCTTGCTTCGTACCTACCTTTTGGGGCACAAACTCTTTCTTTTAGACGAAGCCTTTAGCGCCTTGGATGAGATGACAAAGATGGAACTCCACGCTTGGTATCTGGAGATTCATAAGCAGTTGCAGCTAACGACCTTGATCATCACACATAGTATTGAAGAGGCCCTCAATCTCAGCGATCGAATCTATATTTTGAATAATCGCCCTGGGCAGATTGTTTCAGAAATTAAACTAGATTGGTCTGAAGACGAGGACAAGGACGTCCAAAAAATTGCCTACAAACGTCAAATCTTGGCAGAATTAGGTTTAGATAAGTAGAAAAATAGGGAGTTGGTGAAGATTATCCTTTACCAGCGCCCTTTTCCTTTAAAAAAATCAAAAATTTCGGTATAATAGTCAATTATACCGAAATCATTCTATAATCGTTGATACATAAGGGTATTATGTGTCGCTTTTTTTATTTTGTGGACTTTTTTAAGAACTTTTTATTTTTTCGAGGGCAGTTTCAAAGAATGAGACTGCTCTTTTTTGGTTCTCTTTTGATAAATGGCTGTAAGTGTCCATAGTTACAGATATTTTTGCATGGCCAAGTCGTGTCTGTATTTCCTTGTAGGGTAGACCGGCATTAAGCAAGATACTAGCGTGAGTGTGTCGGAAAGCATGAAAGCCTAAATCAGTACAGTTAGCGTTTTTTAAGTGTTTATGTAGGCGATAATCGACCTTTCGAGTATTGACATAGTTGTCAAAGCTATCAGAGAATACCTTCTCATAGGTTAGGCCAATGTTTCTACCGTTTTCTGCTTGTCTTGCTCGGTTGAGACGAAGCATGAGTACTGTTTTATGATCGATATCTAGGACTCTATAGCTTGATTTTGTCTTAGGAGTGTTTACCTGGTTTAAAATATTGAGTGTTTTGTTAATATCGATTGTTCCGTTCTGCAGGTCAATATCAGACCATTCCAGGGCCAGACATTCACGGATGCGCAGTCCAGTAGCTAGGAGCGTTTTATAAAGCACAGTATCATAGAAATTGATAAAGGTATTCTCCAGGTTATCGAGATAGGAGAGGAAGTTTTTAAGTTCCTGATCTTGAAAGTATTTAATTTCTTGCTTATCTCTTGTTATCTTTCTAGGAATGACAACATCACGAGCAGGGTTATTATCCAATGCCTGGATAGAAACTCCATACTGTAGAATACGTTTATTTAAGGCGTGAAGGTGATTGTATTCTTTATATCCCGTTCCGTCCTGATTGTACTCATCCGCCCATTTATTTACCTGAGTTTGGATAATAACAGGAGTAAGTTTATCTAGTTTGTAAGTACCAAATGAGGGCAAGAGGTAATTATTTAAGCAGCCTTTTATCTTTATCTGCGTGTTAGTCTTTATGGTATGTTGGTAGGTTTGCCAAAATAAGTCCACAAGTTCGCTATAGGTTGTTATATGCGAGCGTTGTTTCCGTGTAGAGCCGTTTTTCTCAAATTCTACCTTAGCCTGGGTGACCTTGTTTTTGAGTTCTTTCTTTGTTCGTGCTGATATGGTAGTCTTGACCTTCTTACCAGTAATAGAATCAATGCCAAGATAGATACTGGAGCGGTAGACTGCTGATCCGTCTTTTTTCGTGTGTTGTGTAATTTTCATGGTTTTAACTCCTTTTCCATCAGCAGGCAAGCAATTAGAAAAGGTTTTGAATTTATACCATGCGAGGAGCTACGAGAACCCCTCTATTTTCGATTTTAAGCAGTCGGACGGTAAATTGTACCAGAATAGAAAACAAGGCGAATATGGGGAGTTTTTTATTTTAAGTTATGTTTACTAGAATATAAAAAGAAAAGTAGCCGTATCAAATACGGCTACTATCACGTTATGGATCTAAAATCCAAATGTAAACTTTATGGAGCTAAACTCCTAATAGCTGTATTGTAATATAATTATTAAAAAATGTCAAGAGATTAGAAAAGGTATAATTCTTTTAACTTTTCGTTAATTTTGTCCAATGTGTTATCAGATACTTTCATTTTTCCGATTGGATCTAATCTATTTTTCTTTAAAATTCTATCTTTGCTGATTGTTTGAAGGTTATTACACTTGGCATAAGAACGCTTAATGTATTTTTTGTAGTATTGAGTTAATTCAATAACGTCATTTATTTCTGATTGTGTCCGTTTAAGGTTATCATCGTCTATTATCTTAGGTTGAATTATTTCGTTTGAAAATTGTTCTGTATAAGCTTGGTAGACATCCGATAAGGCAGCTTCAGTAATTGCATTATTGGAATCTAAATATTTTAGGTAGGCAAATAATTCTTTGTGTAATTTTTCAATATATTCATCAAGCAAAATAGAAGGATATTCCGCAATGACTTCGTCTATGAGTACAGTATCTATTTGATTTTTAGATGTTAGAGGAATTACTGTAAGTGTTTTTTTATAGGGACTATCTACTTTGTCTAAGACAATAGCCCAATGATTATTTGATAATTCTCCGCCTATATTTACACCGAACTCTACAAATACCAGAGAACCACGACTGAATTTCCAATATTTTCTTTTTTGAGTCTTGGCTTCAAATAAGAATTGTTCAGATTGTCTTTTAACTGCTGGTGCAAGAAATCTGTATTTAGAAGATGTATGCTTTGCTTTACCAAGTTTATAGAGTTTTTCAACTTCTATGTAGTTTTGTTTGGTTTGTTCAAAATATGGATTTTCTTTGTTCATTTTAATTCTCTCTACATATGCCCACGATTTCGCCGATGGTTTAGAAGATATTAGTCATCTCTATTTGTCAATTTTGCCGTTTTTTGCGCTTTAGTCTGTAAAATTGGCTTTCTATTTTTCACTTTCCCTTGTTTTTGCACAATAGACCTTAGAAATATGGGCACTATTGGCGAATATGGGGGATTTTTATAGAATCTTCTCAAAAACCATTGTGGCCTGGATACGGTTTCCACCACCCAGTCCTTTGCTTCCACCATTGGCGGTTGTGATGGTATGTAGGCGATAACCTTTTGATGCTTGCTTATTGATAACATCTTCTAACTCTGTAAGGTTTCCTGATCCAGTTCCGAAAAACTTTTCTTTCAAAGTTACCTGAAGGACAACGTAGTGTAGTCCATTTGCTCCAGATGCAGTAGAAAAACTACCTTCTTGTTTTACAGTGTCAAAAAATCCCATGGGGTTACTCCTTTTCTTTGTCTCTCTCAGATAGTTTTTGAACTAAATCAAAAGCTATTTTTTTATCATAGTCATTTAAAGAAATATAGTTGATTAAAATATCTGCAAAATTTGTATTGTTCTCTTTATCAGCATTTATTAGTTCTTCAATTGTAAACATATACGATGGGATATGATTAAGCAATCCTTTTCCAAAATTGTTATACTTTACAGGATTATTTATATGTTCTTCAACGTTTTTGTACGCTGAACTAAGTTCATTTATTTTTTCAATATCTATATCATTAAGTAATTTTTTAAATTCGTTACTTTGGATTATTTTTAAAATATTTTGTTCATCTTCATGTCCCAATAAGTGGCCAACGCTTACCCCAAAGTGGTTAGCGAGTAGCTGGGCTTTATCTGGTTTGATAGTATGTTTATTATTTTCCCAATTAGATATCACCATTTTGGATATTGGTTTTTCGTTTTCTTTTAGTTCTTTATTTATTATTTGAGCTAATTCATCTTGAGTTATTCCCTCTTTGGTTCTTAGAATCTTTAGCCTATTTTTTATTGTTGACATTTTATCACCTCAGTTAAATTATAACCGCTAAAAAAACTTTTGTAAAGTTTTTATTTATTTTCTCTTGACAGGTAAAGAAAAACATTATATACTTGGTCTAAGTAAAGATAAACTTTACAAACAAGAAAGGAGGGAACTGTATTGCTTATCACCTCAACACAAGCAAAAGCAATTCGCCGAAAGCAAGCGGACAAGAATTTGACTGCTAAAAGAGCCAGCGAGGAAATTGGAGTGAATCCAATTACTTACAGGAAAATCCGAGACGGAGGCGAAGTAAAGCCTAGCATTTACCAAAAAGCCATGCAGTGGCTTGCTGAAGATTACTAGAAAGGGGCATAAGACAGAGTCTAGAAATATTTTGCTTGCTACCTATGGCAGTATCAAGGGTTTGTAGGGGTTTATTCTCTCCTAAATTTTCCCTACCTCAATGATTTACTTTGGTACTGTTTTAGGTGGCAAGCACTGACAAAAGAAGAAAGGAGCGAACCAATGGAACTGGTTTACATGGACGGCAAGAAAGAGCCGTATACACTGAGCAGTGTCGTAGCAGAATGCACTGGATTGCAACATCACACAATAACCAAGACAATCCGCAAACATCAAGTAAGGTTTGAACGGTTCGGAAAGGTTGGATTTAAAATCCAAGCTATGGAAAGCGGTCAGAATACTAAGGATTATATTTTGAATGAGCAACAAGCGACCTTGTTAGTTACATTCTTAAAAAATACTGAGCAAGTGGCCAACTTCAAAACTAATCTTGTCAAAGCCTTCTTTGAAATGCGTGATGAACTTTCTAAACGCTACCTTCAAAGAGAACTGGAAAAACCAAAGCGTAAAAGCTTAACTGAAGCTATTCAAACATGGGAGAAAGCCCCCAAGCATGCCTATAGCACCCTGACAAACTTACTGCTAAAGGGAGTGACAGGGAAGAATAAAGCGCAACTAATGAAGGAGCGAGAAAGTAAGAACGGTATTGATGGCTTGACAAGTGTAGAGCTGACAAACTACCAACGTTTGGAAGATATGGCAATAGCTATGATTAACTTGAATAGGGGGTATTCAGAAATTAAGGAATTAATTTTTAAAGTATAGGAGTATGGAAAATGGAAAATGAATTTAAGACAGTTACAAATGCCAAAGGGTTAGAAATTCCCAAGTATTTCAAGGATTTTAAAAAGCTAGTTGAGAAAGACAGACAACTAGCCGAATATCTTTGTATGAACTATGAGGACTTAGAAAGTGAAGACCTGGGCGCATTTCTTGAAATGGTGAAGCAGGGATTCAGCTGGATTCTGGATCTTATCGATAGTAAAGATTTGATTTATAAACCACAGTCGGGTAGTAATCATGCAAAAAGAAAATAAAAAAATCACTTGCTCAAATTTTAGACGAGGCGAGCAAGCGACAAGATTAAGGATATAGAAATTTTTTCTATGCTTTGATTATAGCAAAAAATATCTATTCTATCAAATACCTAAAGAAAAACCGAAGAGCAGGCAAGCAATTAGAAAAGGTTTTGAAATCAAGCGCTGACAGGGTGATTCTAAGGCCTTGTTTAGCTGAAAGATGGGTAATTACTCATGAAACACCGCTACAAGCGTTCGCCAACTTGGGGCCACTGCCCAGCGTTTGGAGTGGTGAAGCATACCATATAGAAAACAGGCAAGAAAAAGGACAAGGAAAGGCTAATGGAGAAAAATATGACTCTAGATCTAGATAACATGACACGATCAGAATTTGACAAGCTAATGACTAAAATCAAGGATAAACATCCGAACCTCTTTCAGTTCATCATTGACTTTTTAGATGATAAAGTAACTTCTGAAGAGGTGTACGACTTTCTGAAGATGAAGCGAAGCTATCAAGTAAATTATATCAAGAATTACAAAGCGAGGGCATAGCATGAATGAACTAGATTTAAGCAATACACAGGCGCTTATTTTTACCGTGATATTGATTGACTTTCTCATGTATTTAAACCACCGAGACCACAAAAAAAGCGCCCAAATCGAGCGAGAAAGTACACAGACGATAGAAACAACTATCGAGGATTTAAGCCCTGATTATGGGCGATATATTCAGCTTGCAGCGGTTAAGCCATGGGGGTACTAAGATGTTTGAAAAAATGATTGAAGATTTAAAGTCTAAGATTTTGGAGGCAGTGGAACGGTATTTAAAAAGCCATGAGAAAGTACCTCAAAAAAGATTAGATTTGATCAGCAAGGTGGAATTAAAGGAAGAACTGGGCATAGGAGATAAAACCTTGATAAAATGGGAAGGTGCGGGACTACCACAGTATATACCGCCTATTGAAGATACTAGAAAAGCGTATTATAAAATCTCAGATGTTTTAAAGTTTTTGGGGGTAGATGATGGCAAAGACTAAAGTATATTTTTGGTTGAAAATTGATAAGAAATTTTTTGACAACCTATTTATTAAGCGTCTAAAAAGTATGCCTGGTGGCTATACCATGACAGTGATCTATATGCGCATGATGTTAGAAAGTCTTGAAAGTGATTGTATTCTGTATTACGAAGGGTACTTTGAAACCTTAAAAGAAGAACTGGCCTTGAAATTAGATGTTTCTGAAGATGATATATCTATGACTATAGCTTATTTTACGCAATGTGGCCTGATTCAGATTGATGAAGATAAAAATGCCGAGTTAACACAAGCAAAAGCTTTGGTACAACAAGAAACAAACCACGCTGCATATATGAGAAGCTACCGCAAAGAGCAACAAGAGAAAGAAAATAATCTTACATTGTTATCTAATAATTTTACAACGTTATCTACATGTAAGACAGAGAAAGAGATAGATAAAGAGAAAGAGTTAGAGCAAGATTTAAAGTTAGATATAAATAAAGAATATATAGTCGAGGGAACCTCGCCTAATGAGCAAAGCTCATCTTTCACTTTTCCTACTTGGCTTGAAGAAACAGCTATAAAAGATTTAGAGAAAACAAAACATAAAGAACTTTGGATTCCTATTGTTTATCTGAATCAAGTAGCTAATAAGAGGTATAAGTTTGTTGATAAGACAAAAAGGCTTTTACTAGCACGATTCAAAGAAGGCTATACACTTGAAGATTTTAAACAGGTGATAGATATTAAAACGGCAGAATGGAAGGATAGTCCTGAATTTTCTAAATATCTGAGACCAGAAACACTTTTCGGATCTAAGTTTGACGGTTATTTGAATCAAAAGCCTAAAACCATAAAAGGGAAGTCCGAAGACAACTTTCCAGATCTACCATTTTAGGAGTTGCAAAGATGAAGGAACAATTTAAAGAATTTAATAACAGAAAAATATCGGATAAGGTTTGCGATATTCACCAGGTAAATTATTGGGAAATTTCTGTACCAGTGTTAGGGAGTTCAGAAAGGAAAGTACAAGCATTTTGCCCGGAGTGTGTGAAGGGAGAGATTAAACAAAAAGAGCAAGACTTATTACAGCAGTTCGAGGATAGACAGGCTTACTTTAAAACTTATGATGTCTTAATGCGTGACAGTACGATTCCTAACGAGTTGAAGGGGGCAACGTTTGATAATTTCTTTGTTAAGACGACAGAAGAGCATCAGATGTTAGAGTTTGTAAAGGGGCAAGTCCAGAAGTACCTTGCAGGTATGACAGGAAATACTTTAATCAGCGGTAGCACAGGAATAGGGAAAAGTCATTTATCTCTTGCCCTGGCCAAAGAAATCAATGAGAGCTTCAGAGAGAAGAACGAGCCTAAGAGTGTCTTGTTTGTCAGCTTAACCGAGATTATCAAGCAGATAAAAGAAGGCTGGGCTTATGGAAGAAATGCAAATTTAACAGAGTATGAGGCGGTTAAAAAGCTTGTTGATGTTGATTTTCTAATCATCGATGACCTGGGGGCAAAAAATGGGACGGTAACACCTAAGAGCGATTGGGAACAGGATTTCTTGTTTGATATTATCAATAATCGAGAAACTACGATTTTCAACACGAACCTAGATAGTAGTGAACTGCGAACGGTATACAATGCTAGAAATTCAAGTAGAATTTTGAAAGGTTTAGAAGGGAACACTTTCAAGGCTTTTACGATCAAAGATAAGAGATACACTATAAACACAGTGAGGGGAGAATATCAATGAATGATGATAAAATGCGATTTGCAACAGAAAAAGGCTTTGTTGTCTATGAAAAATGTGGTATAATAGAGATAGAAAAAGTTCCAAGTTTTGGAGAAGTTACTTTATTCTATTCAGATGGGAAGTTTACCCATCTAGTCAAAAAAGAAACTAAAAAATAAGTCTATTGAGAACAACTCAGGGACATACCGTAAGCATATAATGCTAGTGGTATGTCCCTTTTTGTTTGCATAGAAAGGGGGTGAGGGAGATGTCAGGAGATACTTCTTTAGGGTATGTAGTAGCCAATAAGTTTTCTATGGACCCAGATAAAAGACAGAAAATCTTTTCTCAGTGTAAAAAAGAAGATGATAGCTTAGAACAACGGAAACAAGAAATACTAGAAAAATATGCTAACAAACAAGACAAATCAAAATCTAGAAAAAATGATTCTAAAGGCTCGGAGAGTCATAAAAGAAAAGCTAAGAGCAAAGAATTTTAGAAAAAATTATAAACAAAAATCAGATATTAAAAGATAAAGGAGCAAAAAATGACAACTAACTTAGTTAAACAAAAAGAAAATTTAGAAGCTTATATCCGAAGTACAGGTTATAACACTAGAGGGATGAACGTAGAAAATAATCATGTACTCATTGAAAAACCAATACTTGATAGTTATGAAGATGAACATCAACGTAAAGAGCTGGTTGATCTAGTAAATGTTATTGAGACTCGTACCCGTGGTGGGAAGTATGAAGTAACTGACTTTGAATCTGATTCATTACAAGAAGTTAGCGAAAATTCGGTTGAGAGAACAGAAGCAGATAAAAAGAAAACTATCAGCGTTGATTACTTAGTTAAATTATTCAGTGGAAAACTTGATTTTTCACAGGAACAATTAGATGATGGCCAATATAATTTAACGGATTTTCTTGGTAAGAAGATTATTAAATTAAAACGTAGAACACGAAATAGAGAGATTGGCAAAATTCTCCAAACTGCGAAAGTGCAGACTGCTACAAGTATGGACGACTTGAAATCTATTGTTTCTTTAATCAATCCAGAGCGCAATGTATCTATGGTTGTTAGTCAATCACTATTTAGTGTCTTAGAAAAAATGAAAGACACTTCAGGAAATTATCTTCTTAAAGTTGATAAAGAGACAGGAACAAGTGAAACATTCTTTGTAGATAACTTTTTAATTGTAGATGATACAACCTTAGGGAATAAAGGTGACAAAAAAGGCTTTATCGGAGATCTAGAAAATTTTGTTACTTTGTTTGACCGAAAGAAAGATACACTTAGCTGGGTGAATGCGAATGACTATTTTGGAAAACGGTTGATTTTACATACCCGTTTTGATGTAAAAAAAGTTGAAGAAGATTGTGGTTACTTTATTCAATGGAACTAGGAGAAAGAAATGGATATTAATCAAGTATTTGAAACACTGGATGATCTAGATAATAAAAAAAGTAAGATTAATTCAGCACGAGAACAGTTAAGCGAAAAAAGGAAGAGTCTTTTAGGCAATCAAACAGTTTCATTTGAGAATATAGATTCTTTTTTGTCAAATAACTTAGAATCTTTAGAAAAGCTGGAAAAGATGGAAAAAGCTATTAATTCTCTTCAGGAAAAATATAATAGTGATTTTTCAGAAGCTAAAGCAGTCATCTTTGAATACATTTTTAAAGAAACTAAGCAACGGATGGAAACTAAGAAGATCTATAAACAATACCGAAAGAAACTTAGACGAATTCTGGACGCATATGATGAAATTCAAGAACTAAAGAAGGATGTAGAAGAAATCCATGCAGGTGTAGTCAGGGAAATAAGTCAGAAACATTCTCTATTGCTATATCGAACGGAAGTAAGTCCGCGTACTGTCTTACCATTCTTAAACCCTGATATTAGCGGGTGGATGAATTTTTATAAGGAATATCGGGACATTAAAGAGTATTTAGAAAAATAGGGAACAAATTAAGTAAGGCTAGTGATATATGGCTGAAACAGAAGAGATATCGCTAGTCCTACTTTTATGCTTTACTAAGTTTCACATAACAAAGTAAGCATAAACTGAAAAGAAGTAATAGCTTGAAAGCAAGGTATATCAGGGGTTTACAGAATGGAGTGAGTTTCACAGAATGTAAGATATGAGAAACTGAGGGGATAAATTAAAGAAATTTCCCTTGAACTTGTCATATTGAAGAGTTGTCAAACTTAAAACAATGATACCTGGTAAGTGGAGTGTTGGAAGGCTTTTAGCGCTTTTTGTCAGTTTGACAGAATTTACAATTTGACAAATTGAAAGATAAAAAAATTTTTAAATTTAAGTGGAGGTACTTGCCTATGTACGAGTTGAGTAACAGAGACCTGGACGGGATAGATATTGAGTTAGGACGATATAGAACGCTTGCTAATAGAATTTATTTGAGAAGACAGGAACTGATACATAATAAGAAACATAGCACTGAAGATTATACTGGTGGGAAAGGCAAGACAGTATCTAGTCCTACTGAAGCGACAATCATTAGAATTGAAGAAGACCAAACACTAAGATATTTAGAAGGCTTCAAACTAGTTGTAGATACCTTGATGGAAAACTTAATTGAAAGTGATCTAGTCATTTTTAAAATGAGATATTTAGAAGCTGGTGCGACTTGGGAAGACGTGGCAGAGAAACTAAATAAAACTACTCGTTATATAAATAGCCGTAGAAAGGTAATCGCTAAAAGATTTGTGGAATTGAAAGGATATTGACTCCCCCCACCTTTTAAAAAATCTTTTTGGCCAGTAGGGTACCGGTGAAGGGAACTTTTTCCAAGTCGGAGCACTTCAGACAAAAAGGGGGTAAAAACTGGCCGATTTTGAGTAAAATGCAGGATTTACATTGAGTGTTTAAAATTCAAGTTGAACTTCAGTAAGTCCTTACTTTGTTGTATATGAACTAATTGAATCTTAATTAAAAATAAATCAACACCGACTGATTTTTTTGGTAATACTTAATCAACAATATTGAATAATAAGTAAAAAAGGGATATAATTAGTTCAAAGTATTAATTTATCTCTTGAAAAACTACATTATACAATCAGGAATTGCAGATATGATTAAATCATTGTTTGATTAAAGTATGGAGGGGAATATGCAATTTAACGTACATGGGAATCTAGAGGGTGGCGTAATTGATGTACGAGAAAAATCAGAAATTGAAGATTTTTTGGTGAATGGCTTTCGAACTTCAACTACACGTTATAGAAATTTTGAATCATTTTGTAGTTTTTGGAATGAATTAGATAAAAATAAAGTAACTAGAGTCTGGATTGATGGCAGTTTTTGTTCCAATAAGGTGAATCCAAATGATATTGATTGTGTTGTATTTATTGAGCCAGATCCCAATAATTGTGAATATTTTCAATTATTAAGGAGTAAACATGGTGATTTATTAGATAAATATTTAGATGTTTATGTTTGTTGGGATAAAAATTTCTTTATTCAGTTTTCTAAAGAATGGTATGAAATAGATTACCAGGAAACCTATTGGTTAGGGAAATTTGGTTTTGACAGAAATCATAACCCTAAAGGAATTATCGAATTAGATAAGGAGGTGGTTTTATGAGTACAGAATTAAAAATACTTGAAGATAGAGCGAATAAAGTTTCTAATGATGAATTAAGAGCTATGTTGCATATGGGACTTGAATCAATGAGAGAATTTGAAGAAGCGATAAATTCAAGTAATGTTAAGAGTATGCTTTCTATCAGATTGCTTTCAGAGAATCTTCCTTCTGGACAAATTGGGTTAAGACAACTGTCAGAAACTCTCAAATCAGTCGAGAGTATTCAAGAAAATGGGATAGCATCGTGTATTGGATTTGAAGGAAAGCGAGGACAGATTCCAAAAGATATTCTAAATAGGAATGAGCTTATAATTACTTCTACCAGAGCAGGTTCATTTATAATTGATTTGGGATTAAAAACTAATCAACTTTCAATCTTCGATCGTGAAAATAATATAGCAATAAATGTAATGAATGATGTATCTGATTTGCTTGAAGGAACAATTGATATTCCAGAATTTGTGGAGACATATAGTTCAAGAACTTTTAATTCTGTGAAACAATTAGTCTCTAGATTGAATAAAGAAAAACTTGGGATAGAGATTCAAGATAAACTAAATAATTCGAATAAGCTATTTGCTAAAGAACAGATCGTAGAGATTAACAAAAAATTTAAGGATACTCATATAGAAAAACAAGAAAATATCATAGTTCAGGGGAAATTAATCAAGGTTGACTTATCTACTCAAAAGATAACTTTGGATACTCAAGAAGGAATTGTGAATGTAAAGGTCAACGATCCAGAAATAAAATCACTTCATTTAACTACAAATGAAGAATATCAAATTAAGACAAGTGTAAAAGTAGTTATTAGACGTACACAACATACTTTCACTTATGTAACTTCATCAGTTAGAAATATAGTAGAAATATAATCCTAATTATCCAATAAAAATAATTAGAGCAAAAAGGGGTAACTGTCAAAGATAGTTACTCCTTTATTTTTGCGAATAGTAGAGAAAGAAACGAAAGTTCTAAATATTAAATTTGCAAGTATTAAGAAAACTAGACTAGGCTTTGAACACCACGTAGAAGCGACTTTTAGTACATCAATACAAAAAATTACACCTCAACAGTGCGTCAGTCGGCACAAATGTGCGAAATGGAAATGCTGAGGAAGATATGCTATAATATTACCAGGTAATAAAAAAGCACGTTTGACCGTGCTAGTTTCTTGCCTGCTGAACTCGTCAATATTACGCCCTTTTTAGGGCTCTTTTTTGTGGACTTTTTTAGGAATTTTCAAGAAAAACTAAGGCGATTTAATACCTAAGTGTTTTAAAAAAAGTCAGTATTTTCAATGGTTGAGCCTTAAAAATTTGACTTATAGAGTGTTAAATGATAGTATAGTCAAAGATAGTCAAGGTTCAAAGAAGGAGTTTGATTTACTATGAGATTTAAAAATACATCAGATCATATCGAAGCCTATATCAAGGCAATTTTAGACCAAGCTGGTATCGTGGAATTGCAGCGGAGTCAGTTGGCGGATACCTTTCAGGTTGTGCCAAGTCAGATAAACTATGTCATCAAGACACGTTTTACTGAAAGCAGAGGATACTTGGTTGAGAGCAAGCGTGGTGGCGGAGGCTACATTCGTATCGGACGGATTGAGTTTTCCAATCATCATGACATGCTCCGCGATTTGCTTTACTCGATTGGTGAGCGAGTTAGTCAGGAGATTTATGAGGATATTCTCCAGCTTTTGGTGGAGCAGGACTTGATGACCAAGCAAGAGATGACCTTGCTGACTTCTGTAGCAACAGATCGTGTCCTAGGGGAAGAATCTTCAGTTGTCCGTGCCAATATGCTCCGACAGCTATTACAAGAGGTAGATAGAAAAGAGAAGTAAGATGAACTATTCAAAAGCATTGAATGAATGTATCGAGAGTGCCTACATGGTTGCTGGCCATTTTGGAGCTCGTTACCTAGAGTCTTGGCATCTATTGATTGCCATGTCCAATCACAGTTACAGTGTGGCAGGTGCGACTCTAAATGATTATCCTTATGAAATGGACCGTTTAGAAGAGGTTGCTTTAGAACTGACTGAAACGGACTATAGCCAAGACGAAACCTTTACGGAATTGCCCTTTTCCCATCGTTTGGAGGTCCTCTTTGCAGAAGCAGAGTATGTAGCCTCAGTGGTCCATGCTAAGGTGCTAGGGACAGAGCATGTCCTCTATGCGATTTTGCATGATGGCAATGCCTTGGCAACTCGCATCTTGGAGAGAGCAGGCTTTTCTTATGAAGACCAGAAAGATCAGGTCAGAATTGCTGCTCTTCGTCGCAATTTAGAGGAACGTGCAGGTTGGACTCGTGAAGATCTCAAGGCTTTGCGTCAACGCCATCGCACAGTAACTGACAAGCAAAATTCCATGGCAAATATGATGGGTATGCCTCAAGCTCAAAGTGGCGGTCTAGAGGACTACACGCATGACCTGACGGAGCAAGCGCGCTCTGGCAAGTTAGAGCCAGTTATCGGTCGTGACAAGGAAATCTCACGTATGATTCAGATTTTGAGTCGGAAGACCAAGAACAATCCGGTCTTGGTTGGAGATGCTGGTGTCGGGAAAACAGCTCTGGCTCTTGGACTTGCCCAGCGTATTGCTAGTGGGGACGTACCAGCTGAAATGGCCAAGATGCGTGTGTTAGAGCTTGATTTGATGAATGTCGTTGCGGGAACACGTTTTCGTGGTGACTTTGAAGAACGTATGAACAATATCATCAAGGATATCGAGGAAGATGGCAAAGTAATCCTCTTTATCGATGAACTTCACACCATCATGGGTTCTGGTAGCGGTATTGATTCGACTCTGGATGCGGCCAATATCTTGAAGCCAGCCTTGGCTCGTGGAACTTTGAGAACGGTTGGTGCAACCACTCAGGAAGAATACCAAAAACACATCGAAAAAGATGCTGCCCTTTCTCGTCGTTTTGCAAAAGTGACGATTGAAGAGCCAAGTTTAGCTGACAGCATGATCATTTTGCAAGGTTTGAAGGCTACCTATGAGAAACACCACCGTGTGCAAATCACAGATGAAGCTGTTGAAACTGCTGTTAAGATGGCGCATCGTTACTTGACCAGTCGTCACTTGCCAGACTCTGCCATCGATCTATTGGATGAAGCGGCAGCAACAGTGCAAAACAAATCTAAGCATGTGAAAACAGACGAATCCGACTTGAGTCCAGCTGACAAGGCCTTGATGGATGGCAAGTGGAAACAAGCGACCCAGCTAATCGCAAAGGAGCAGGAAGTCCCTGTCTATAAAGACTTGGTGACAGAATCCGATATTTTGACCACCTTGAGTCGCTTGTCAGGGATTCCAGTCCAAAAACTAACTCAGACTGATGCCAAGAAATATCTGAACTTGGAAGCGGAACTGCACAAACGTGTCATCGGCCAAGATCAAGCTGTTTCAAGCATTAGTCGTGCCATTCGTCGCAATCAGTCAGGTATTCGTAGTCACAAGCGTCCGATTGGTTCCTTTATGTTCCTAGGGCCGACAGGAGTCGGTAAGACCGAATTGGCAAAGGCTCTGGCAGAAGTCCTCTTTGATGACGAATCAGCCCTTATCCGCTTTGATATGAGTGAGTATATGGAGAAATTCGCAGCTAGCCGTCTCAATGGAGCACCTCCTGGCTATGTGGGCTACGAGGAAGGTGGGGAGTTGACTGAGAAAGTTCGCAACAAGCCATACTCCGTTCTCCTCTTTGATGAGGTAGAGAAGGCCCACCCAGATATCTTTAATGTCCTCTTGCAGGTTCTGGACGACGGTGTCTTGACAGATAGCAAGGGACGCAAGGTTGATTTTTCAAATACCATTATCATCATGACGTCAAACCTTGGTGCGACGGCTCTTCGTGATGACAAGACTGTCGGATTTGGCGCCAAAGACATTCGTTTTGACCAGGAGAATATGGAAAAACGAATCTTTGAAGAGTTGAAAAAAGCTTATCGACCAGAGTTTATCAACCGTATTGATGAAAAGGTGGTCTTCCATAGCTTAGATAGCGAACACATGCAAGAAATTGTCAAGATTATGGTGAAACCATTGATTGCTAGCCTCGCTGAGAAGGGCATCGACTTGAAACTGCAAGCTTCAGCGTTGAAGTTACTAGCAAGCCAAGGATATGATCCAGAAATGGGAGCCCGTCCACTTCGCAGAACACTGCAAACAGAGGTGGAAGACAAGTTGGCAGAACTCCTTCTTAAAGGGGAACTGGTAGCAGGCAAGACTCTCAAGATTGGTGTCAAAGCTGGTCAATTAAAATTTGATATTGCTTAAAAATGGAGAATCAGGAGCAATCCTGGTTCTTTTTTGCTACTTTTTTATAAAAAATGATAAAAAACTATTGACAAAACAAAAATATAGTATATAATAAAAACATAGAAAATAAAAATATCAAAAATTATAAAAAGGTAAAACGTTTATGAAAAAGAAAACAGCAGTGGTATTTGGGACCTTTGCCCCTCTCCATCAAGGGCATATCGATCTGATCCAGCGAGCGAAGCGTCAGTGTGACCAGGTCTGGGTAGTCGTTTCAGGCTACGAGGGAGACCGAGGTGAGCAGGTAGGTTTAAGTCTTCAAAAACGATTTCGCTATATTCGAGAGGCTTTTCGTGATGATGAATTGACCTCTGTCTGCAAGCTGGATGAGACCAACCTTCCCCGTTACCCTATGGGCTGGCAGGAGTGGTTGGACCAGATGTTAGAGGAGATTTCCTATGATGAAACCCAGCAAGAACTGACTTTTTTTGTAGGAGAAGCAGACTACCAGCAAGAATTATCTAAGCGTGGATTTGGCACTGTCTTGCAAGAAAGAAAGTTTGGTATCTCAGCGACTATGATTCGAGAAAATCCAAGCAAATATTGGAAATACATCGCTCAACCCTTCCGCCGTCAGTTTACAAAGAAAGTGTTGATTATGGGAAGTGCTAGCAATGGGAAGATCACTCTAGCCAAGGATTTGGCAAGGTATTACGATGCGCCCGTCAGTCTGGAGTATGCGCGTGAGTACCAGATCAAAAACAATGTCCGCGACGATGAATTGACTCCAAAGGATTATTATTATCTCCTGTTGGGACAGTATGACCAGACCTCAAAGCTAATCGATAGCAATGCCAATCGAGGTCTAGTGATAGCTGATACCAACTCCTTGGTAACCAAGGGTTACTATGACTATTACATGGAGACTGAGGATCAGGGGGACTTATCAGGAGAAACCTTTGACAATCTCTTTGCCTCTATCTTGGCCAAGGAAAAATGGGACTTGATTCTCTTTGTGCAACCTGTCGGATCCTATGTCAATGATGGATTTAGAGATATGACCATGGCAGAAGACCACATTCGCTACAGTTTTTCCCAGCATTTGGATCAGATGAGAGAGATATATTTAACCAACATTCCACTAGTTTATCTAGCGGAGGATTACCTAGGCAATTATGAAGCAGCAAAAGTGGCTATTGATGCCATTTACTAAGCAGATTAGGAGAAAAATATGAAAAAACTAACTGAAAAAATCACACAATTTATCGAAAACTTTAAAAATGTCCATGCCGAAGCTCGCAAGATTGGTTTTGCAGGAATCATGCGCTTGCTATGGAAAGATCTCTTTGTCGGTCGCAGTCTTTTCCAGTGGTTGTATCTCATCGCCCTGTCAAGTGTTCCCTTGATCTTGGAATTCACACAAAATACGGAAAGCCATGACTGGTTGAGCTTGTTTGCATCCTGGACTGGGATTGTCTGTGTCATCTTAGTAGCAGAAGGGCGTGCGAGCAATTATCTCTTTGGGGCTATTAACTCGGCTATCTATTTGATTTTGGCCATGAATGCGACTTTTTATGGTGAAGTTTTGACGACCGTTTACTTCTTTGTCATGCAACCGATTGGTCTCTATGCTTGGTTGTCCAATCGTATCAATGACCAAGGAAAACCAGAAGAATCCCACTTTGAAGCTAAGAAATTATCTGTTCTTGACTGGCTTAAGTACTTGGCCTTGACTGCCATTATCTGGATTGGTATGGGCTTGGCTTATCAAAGTATCAATAGTGCTCGCCCTTTCCGTGATAGTGTTACTGATGCGACCAATGGTGTTGGACAGCTCTTGATGACACGTCTCTACCGTGAGCAATGGATTTTCTGGATTGCAACCAATCTCTTTAGTATTTATCTCTGGTGGGGTGAAAATATCCACATCCAAGGGATGTACTGGGTTTACACACTCAACAGTCTAGTGGGATGGCACCAATGGACCAAGGCAGTTCGAAAGGAGGCATAAGATGGCAGATACGATGATTCCAGCAGGGATGACGGAAAAAGAATATTATGAAATCCATGCCAGTCAGGAGGAGTTTTTAGACTGGTACTACAGGCAGGAACTCCCTCAATATGAAAAACCAAGTGTGACAGTGGATATGGTAGCCTACTGCTTTGTCGAAGGAAAGATCAAGCTCTTACTGATCCGTCGCAAGGCTCACCCTTATCAGAACTGTTTAGCCTTAGTTGGAGGCTTTATGGATAAGGGAGAAGATGCTGCACATGCCTGTCAGCGCGAGGTGAGAGAAGAAGTCAATCTCGATCTACCTTTGGAGAAAATCGAGCAATTGATGACGGTATCGACCCCCGGTCGTGATCCACGGGGCTGGACGGTGACCATTGCCCACTTGGTGTACCTACCTAGTCGTGCCTTAGACCTCGTTCAGGCTGGAGACGATGCTAAGGATGTGGTTTTTGTAGATGTCGATTTTCAGACGGGCAAGTGCTTCTTAGAGGGAGTGGAGCTGGACGTACAAGCCTTCGCCTTTGACCATTATGCCATTATTCAAGAATCCATCAAACGAATTCAAGGCCGTCTCGACTGGAATCCGACTTTCCTTTATCTGCTGGAGGAGGAGTTTACTGTCTATGAAGGGACTGAACTGGTCAATCTCATCAACCCAGGTCGCCCAATCGTCAGCAATAACTTTCTCGTAAAATACGGCGAATATGTAGAAGAAGTCGGACTCAAACGAGTTCCTAAAAAGAAACCAAGAAAAACCTATCGATTGAAATAAAAAGTGAGGTCGGGACCAAAATCCCGACCTCTTTGTTTGCCCTTATTAAGTTACCTTGTTGTTGCGACTGTTTTTATTTTAGAACAATGCAAGCGATTACACAAGAGCGATACAAAAAATAGGACTCTTATCTAAAAAATTTTCTATTTTTTCGTTTCGATTACGAATAGAAATAGTAGAGAGAAATTTTTTAAAATAGTTTCTCTAAATAGTTGACAGATTCAAGGCCTAATGTTACAATCATATTACAAAAAGATTTCTTAACATTTCAAAAATATTACAAAGGAGTAGAAAAATGAAAAAGAAAACCTATATCAAATTGATGGCAGCGACTGTATTGGCTTCTACCTTGCTACTGGGAGCTTGTGGAAATAAAAACGAAACCACTCAAACCAGTAGCTCTGCAAAGACAAGTCAATCATCAAGTTCTAAAGCAGCTTCTTCTAGCAAAGAAAGCAAGACACAAAAATCTTCAAGCTCAGCTTCATCTGAAAAGGCTCAGGCATCTTCTGGTCAGTCTTCTACAACGGCAGATCAGTCACAAGCGAAACCGGCACCTGAATCAAGACAAGAACAAGCAGCTCCTAGTCAACAAGCCCCTTTTCAGGCTCCATCAACTCAGCAAGACTCTCAAGCCCAGTCTAACCAGTCAGGCTATGATCCAACAACTGACCGCAAACTTCAAGACAAGCAAGCAGAACACAACAAACGCTACAAGGGTGTTTTAACCATGGTCGATGGTGACTTCTCAGCAGCTGCAGGCAACTGGAAGGGAGCAAATGGCGAAACTATTACGGTTTCATCAGGGGGTCAATTTACAGTAGAAACTACAGATGGAAAGAAAGAAAACTATTCTATCAGAGGCTACTCTTACACTCTTGATGATGGCAAGTATAATGCCAAAATCGGTGGAGGAAAAATCATCCAAATTACAACAGGTGCGGATGGTAAAGTTTCGAGCGTTGCCTTGATTCAATAATAGTATCTAGGATTTCCTAGGATAAAAAAACCGTAAACTTCAAGTGAGTTACGGTTTTTTGTGTATTAAGCTTTATCTAATTGCAATAGAGCTTCAATCTCTGCCAGGGTGCTAGCTTGGGAAATGGCTCCACGAAGTTTGGCAGCACCAGATGTTCCCCGAAGGTAGTGAGGAGCGAGTCCACGGAATTCACGAACGGCTACGTTTTCTCCTTTGAGGTTAATCAAGCGTTTCAAATGTTCGTAAGCAATTTTCATCTTGTCTTCGAAGGTCAAATCAGGAAGGATTTCTCCTGTTTCAAAGTAGTGATTGATTTGATTAAAGAGGTAGGGATTTCCCATAGCTGAGCGGCCAATCATGACAGCGTCAGCACCGACTTCTTCGATACGCTGTTTAGCTTCTTGGACCGTACGGATATCACCATTTGCGATAAATGGAATCTTGGTCAGAGCTTGAGCAACCTTGTGTAGGGTCTCGAGGTCTGCGTGACCTGTGTACATTTGTTCGCGGGTACGGCCATGCATAGCGAGAGCAGAGACACCAGCAGCCTCAGCAGCGAGGGCATTCTCCACGGCTAGGGATGGATCAGACCAGCCAGTGCGCATTTTGACAGTGAGGGGGATATCAAGGACAGATTGGACCTTGTTGATGATAGAGTAGATCTTGTCTGGATCCTTGAGCCACATAGCACCAGCTTCATTCTTCACGATTTTGTTAACTGGGCAGCCCATGTTGATATCGACGATATCGGTCTTGGTGTTTTCTTGGATGAATTCTGCTACGCGTGCGAGGCTGTCTTCATCACTACCAAAGAGTTGGATAGAAACGGGATTTTCGCCTTCATCGATGTGAAGCATATGCAGGGTTTTTTCGTTGTTGTATTGGATTCCCTTGTCAGAGACCATTTCCATGACAACGAGTCCAGCTCCGAGCTCTTTTGCGATGGTACGAAAGGCTGAGTTGGTCACGCCAGCCATGGGCGCTAAAACAGTACGATTGGGAATCTCAACATTGCCAATCATAAAAGGTGTATTAAGATTTGTCACGAAAGAGTTCCTCCAGGTCGTTTTCATCAAAGTTATAAGTCGTTTGGCAGAATTGACAAGTGATTTCTGCCCCGTGGTCTTCCTCTTTCATTTCCTCTAAGTCTGAGCTTGGAAGGCTGGCAAGAGCGTTCATAAAACGGTCTTTGCTGCAGTCGCATTGGAAACGAATTTCTTCTTCAGATAGACGTTTGTAAGATTCGTCACCATAGATAGCCTTGAGAAGGGCTTCGATATGGTCGTCGCTTTCTAGAAGAGTTGAAATGGCTGGCATTTCTTGGATGCGTTTTTCAAAGCGGGCAATCTCTTCTTCCTTGGCTCCTGGCAAAACTTGGAGAAGAAAACCACCGGCAACTTCGACCTTGTCGTCTTTGTCTAAAAGAACATTGAGGCCAACTGCTGAAGGGGTTTGTTGGCTTTCTGTCAGGTAATAGGCCAAGTCTTCACCGATTTCCCCAGAGATGAGGGGAGTCATGGAGTTGTAGGGATTTCCAGTACCATAGTCTGTGATAACGAGAAATTGACCGTTTCCAACAAAAGGTCCAACTAGGACTTCACCCGTTGCAGTCTTTTTGATGTCAACACCAGGATTTTGAACGTAACCTTTGACATTACCCTTGGTATCTGCGACAGTGATGATAGCACCGAGAGAGCTCGTTCCAAGAACTTTTACAGTAATCTTTGTATTTCCTTTTTCGTTGGCTGCGAGAATCTGACTAGCGATAAGGGTGCGACCAAGTGCAACAGTTGAACTGGCTTGGGTTTGATGTTTTTCTTGAGCAGTGCGGACGGTTTCTGTGCTGTCAAGGACAAAAGCACGAAAGGCCCCGCTTTCTGATATAGTTTTAATAATTTTATCCATAGCTACTATTTTAGCATAAAAATGCCCAAAGGGGGAGCCGTGTGTTTGCTGTTTCTCTGGAATAAGGACGAGGAAATCGGCTTGAAGGTAAAATGAGAAACAGATTATTTCAGCATTTGTAAGATTTATGCTATTCTTGTAGGAGAAAATGAAAGGGGTAACAAATGTATTTAGGCGATTTGATGGAAAAAGCAGAATCGGGTCAATTTTTAGTCCTTTCCTTTTTATTACAAGATTCGCAGACAACGGTCAAGAAAGCCATGGAAGAAACAGGCTTTTCAAAGGCGACCTTAACCAAGTATATCTATCTGATTAACGAAAATGCCTTGGAAAGAGGGTTAGAGCTGACCATCCACTTGGATGATGAAAGCCTGCGTCTGTCTGTCGGCACTGCCACAAAGGGGAGAGAGATTCGGAGCTTGTTTCTAGACAATGCTATTAAGTACCAAATTTTGGTTTACCTTCTCTATCACCAACAGTTCCTAGCCCATCAACTAGCTCAAGAATTGATGATTAGCGAGGCCACGCTTGGTCGCCATTTATCTAGCTTGAATCATATTTTGTCAGAGTTTGACTTATCCATCCAAAATGGTCGTTGGCGAGGTCCAGAGCATCAGATTCGTTATTTCTATTTCTGTCTTTTCCGCAAGGTTTGGTCCAGTCAGGAATGGGCAGGTCACATGCAGAAAGCTGAGAGAAAGCAGGATATTGTTACTCTAGAAGAAATCTGCGGTGCCAGCTTGTCTTCGGGTCAGAAATTAGACTTGGTTCTCTGGACTCATATCAGTCAACAGCGCCTTCGGGTTAACGCCTGTCAATTTCAGGTTATAGAAGAAAAAATGCGAGGGTATTTTGACAATATTTTCTATCTTCGTTTGCTTAGAAAGACTCCTTCTTTTTTTGGTGGGCAGCACATTCCTCTAGGAACTGAGGATGGGGAGATGATGATTTTCTTCTCTTTCCTCCTTTCTCATCGCATTTTGCCCCTTCATACTATGGAGTATATCCTTGGTTTCGGAGGGCAATTAGCCGATTTGTTGACGCAATTGATTCAAGAAATGAAGAAGGAGGAGTTGCTGGGGGACTACACAGAGGACCATGTCACCTATGAACTCAGTCAGCTTTGTGGTCAAGTTTATCTCTACAAAGGCTATATCTTGCAAGATCGCTACAAGTATCAGATAGAGCATCGGCACCCTTATTTGCTGATGGAGCATGACTTTCGAGATATTGCTCAGAAAATTTTCGCCTCCTTGCCAGCCTTTCATCAGGGGACGGATTTGGATAAGAAAATCCTCTGGGAATGGCTTCAGTTGATGGAGTATATGGCAGAAAATATAGGTAAACATCTGAGAATAGGGCTAGATCTAACAGCAGGCTTCCTTGTTTTTTCGAGAATGTCGGCCCTTTTAAAACGATATTTGGAGTACAATCGTTTCATAACTATCGAAGCCTATGACCCTACTCGTCATTATGACTTGCTGGTTACCAATAACCCTATCCATAAGAAAGAACAAACACCTATCTACTATTTGAAAAATGATTTAGACATCGAAGATTTAGCTATGATCCGTCAGATGCTATTTGCCTAAAAGACCTGAGTTTTCAGGTCTTTTTTGTGAAATTCGCACAATCTCCTCACATTTTTTTAAAAATTTAAAAAAATTGATGAACAAGAAAGCGCTTTATTTTGTATACTAGTTACTGTAAAGAGGAACCCCCTCAAGATTTTATCAGGAGGACAGCACATGTCACAAGAAAAATACATCATGGCTATTGACCAAGGAACTACTAGTTCTCGTGCCATCATTTTTAACAAAAAAGGAGAAAAGGTCAGCTCGAGTCAAAAAGAGTTCACTCAGATTTTCCCTCAAGCAGGTTGGGTAGAGCACAACGCCAATGAAATTTGGAACTCGGTTCAGTCAGTTATTGCAGGTGCTTTCATCGAAAGTGGTGTGAAACCAAGTCAAATCGAGGCAATCGGGATTACCAACCAACGTGAAACTACTGTCGTCTGGGATAAGAAAACAGGGCTCCCTATCTACAATGCTATCGTTTGGCAATCACGCCAAACTGCTCCTCTAGCTGAACAACTAAAAAGCCAAGGTTATGTGGAAAAATTCCATGAAAAGACTGGTTTGATCATCGATGCTTACTTCTCTGCTACCAAGGTTCGCTGGATCTTGGACCATGTAGAAGGTGCTCAAGAGCGAGCAGAAAAGGGTGAATTGCTCTTTGGTACCATTGATACTTGGCTGGTTTGGAAATTGACTGACGGTGCGGCTCACGTAACTGACTACTCAAACGCAGCTCGTACCATGCTCTATAACATCAAGGATCTTAAATGGGATGATGAGATTTTGGAAATCCTCAATATTCCTAAGGCTATGCTCCCAGAAGTTCGTTCTAACTCTGAAATCTACGGAAAGACAGCTCCATTCCATTTCTACGGTGGAGAAGTACCAATCTCTGGTATGGCTGGTGACCAACAAGCAGCCCTCTTTGGTCAGTTGGCTTTTGATCCTGGAATGGTTAAAAATACCTACGGAACTGGTTCCTTCATCATCATGAACACTGGCGAAGAGATGCAGTTGTCTGAGAACAACCTCTTGACAACCATTGGTTACGGAATAAATGGCAAGGTTTACTATGCCTTGGAAGGTTCTATCTTCATCGCAGGAAGTGCCATTCAGTGGCTTCGTGACGGTCTTCGCATGGTGGAAAACTCACCAGAGTCTGAAAAATATGCTCTCAATTCTCACAATAATGACGAAGTCTATGTCGTGCCTGCCTTTACAGGTCTAGGGGCACCATACTGGAACCAAAACGCTCGAGGCTCTGTCTTTGGTTTGACTCGTGGAACAACTAAAGAAGACTTTATCAAGGCAACTTTGCAATCTATCGCTTATCAAGTACGTGACATCATTGACACCATGCAAGTGGATGCGCAGACAGCTATCCAAGTCTTGAAGGTAGATGGTGGTGCAGCCATGAACAACTTCCTCATGCAGTTCCAGGCTGACATCTTGGGAATTGATATCGCACGCGCTAAAAACTTGGAAACAACTGCCCTAGGTGCAGCCTTCCTAGCAGGATTGTCAGTGGGCTACTGGAAGGACTTGGATGAGTTGAAACTCTTGAACGAGACAGGAGAACTCTTCGAACCATCGATGAACGAATCTCGTAAGGAACAACTTTATAAGGGCTGGAAGAAGGCTGTGAAAGCAACTCAAGTCTTTGCGGAAATCGATGACTAATACTGAAAGAATAAAGCGACTCAGTTAGAAAGTGTGTAAATATGGAATTTTCAAAGAAAACACGTGAATTGTCAATTAAAAAAATGCAGGAACGCACCTTGGATCTCTTGATTATTGGTGGAGGGATTACAGGAGCTGGTGTAGCTTTGCAGGCAGCAGCCAGTGGTCTTGACACTGGTTTGATTGAAATGCAGGACTTTGCAGAAGGAACATCCAGCCGATCAACAAAATTGGTCCACGGAGGACTGCGTTACCTCAAACAATTCGACGTAGAAGTGGTATCAGATACAGTTTCTGAACGTGCAGTAGTTCAACAAATCGCTCCACATATTCCAAAACCAGATCCAATGCTCTTGCCAGTTTACGATGAAGATGGGGCGACCTTTAGCCTCTTCCGTCTCAAAGTAGCCATGGACTTGTACGACCTTTTGGCAGGTGTTAGCAACACGCCAGCTGCTAACAAGGTCTTGAGTAAGGAAGAAGTCTTGGAACGCCAGCCAAACTTGAAGAAAGAAGGCTTGGTAGGAGGTGGAGTTTACCTTGACTTCCGTAACAACGATGCGCGTCTGGTGATTGAAAATATCAAACGTGCCAACCAAGACGGTGCCCTCATTGCCAACCACGTCAAGGCAGAAGGCTTCCTCTTTAACGAAAGCGGCAAGATTACAGGTGTTGTAGCTCGTGATTTGTTGACAGACCAAGTCTTTGAAATCAAGGCTCGCCTAGTTATTAACACAACTGGTCCTTGGAGCGACAAGGTACGCAATCTGTCTAATAAGGGAACGCAATTCTCACAAATGCGTCCAACAAAGGGAGTTCACTTGGTAGTGGACTCAAGCAAGATTAAGGTTTCTCAACCAGTTTACTTTGATACAGGCTTGGGTGACGGCCGTATGGTTTTTGTTCTCCCACGTGAAAACAAGACTTACTTTGGTACAACGGATACAGACTACACAGGCGATTTGGAACATCCAAAGGTGACGCAGGAAGATGTAGATTATCTACTTGGTATTGTCAACAACCGCTTCCCAGAAGCCAATATCACCATTGATGATATCGAAAGCAGCTGGGCTGGTCTTCGTCCATTGATCGCAGGCAATAGCGCTTCTGACTACAATGGCGGAAATAACGGGACCATTAGCGACGAGAGCTTCAACGCACTGATTGCGACTGTCGAAGCTTATCTATCGAAAGAAAAAACGCGTGAAGATGTTGAATCTGCTGTTAGCAAGCTTGAAAGCAGCACATCTGAGAAACATTTGGACCCATCTGCAGTTTCACGTGGTTCGAGCTTGGACCGTGATGACAATGGCCTCTTGACCCTTGCTGGTGGTAAAATCACAGACTACCGTAAGATGGCTGAAGGGGCTATGGAGCGCGTGGTTGACATCCTCAAAGCAGAATTTGACCGTAGCTTTAAACTCATCAACTCTAAGACTTACCCTGTTTCAGGCGGAGAATTGAACCCAGCAAATGTGGACTCAGAAATCGAAGCCTTTGCTCAACTTGGAGTTTCACGTGGTTTGGATAGCAAGGAAGCTCACTATCTAGCAAACCTCTATGGTTCAAATTCACCGAAGGTCTTTGCCCTTGCTCACAGCTTGGAACAAGCGCCAGGACTCAGCTTGGCAGATACCTTGTCCCTTCACTATGCAATGCGCAATGAGTTGGCTCTTAGCCCAGTTGACTTCCTCCTCCGTCGTACCAACCACATGCTCTTCATGCGTGATAGTTTGGATAGCATCGTTGAGCCAGTTTTGGATGAAATGGGACGATACTATGATTGGACTGAAGAAGAAAAAGCAGCCTACCGTGCGGATGTCAAAGCAACTCTTGCTCACAACGATTTGGCAGAACTAAAAAATTAAGAAAAACTAGAAGAGAGGGAAGCAGGATTTCCTTGCCTTCTCTCTCCTTCTTTTATATGGAGACAACGATATGATGAAAGAATTATTTGGAGAATTTTTGGGGACCTTAATCCTCATCCTCCTAGGAAATGGAGTTGTAGCAGGTGTGGTTCTTCCCAAAACTAAGAGCAACAATTCAGGATGGATTGTGATTACTATGGGATGGGGAATTGCTGTAGCCGTTGCGGCCTTTGTATCTGGCACTCTCAGTCCAGCCCACCTAAATCCAGCTGTGACGTTTGCGATGGCCTTAAAAGGAACGCTCTCTTGGGCTTCTGTTTTCCCTTATATCCTAGCCCAATTCGCAGGAGCGATGGTGGCTCAGATTCTGGTTTGGTTGCAATTCAAACCACACTATGAGGCGGAAGAAAACGCAGGAAATATCCTAGCGACATTTAGTACTGGACCAGCCATCAAGAACACAGTATCCAACTTGGTTAGCGAAATCCTTGGAACTTTTGTTTTGCTCTTGACAATCTTTGCCTTGGGACTCTATGACCTTCAAGCCGGTTTAGGGACCTTTGCAGTGGGGACCTTGATTGTCGGTATCGGTCTTTCACTAGGTGGGACAACGGGTTATGCCTTGAACCCAGCTCGTGACCTTGGACCTCGTATCATGCACAGCATTCTTCCAATTCCAAATAAGGGAGATGGAGACTGGTCTTATGCTTGGATTCCTGTTGTAGGACCTATTGTTGGTGCGGCCCTAGCAGTTCTAGTATTTTCACTTTTCTAAGATAAAAGAGTGATTGGCAACAGAGTTTGAGATGGAAATCTCAGGCTCTTTTTTGATGGCCAAAACATTAATATTTTAACTTATCTTAAAATAAGCTAAAACCAATTTTTAAGTTATGGTAAACAGTTGAAAAAAAGGTTGATAAAGTGGTAAAATGTTAGGAAGATAAGATGCTAACAATACGTACTGATAGTTAATAGAAACAATATATTAATGAATAGCTTATGAAAAAACAACGAAATTTACATGTGTTCTTAGGCCGAACGGCTCTATATTTTGTAATCTTACTTGGTTTGCTTTATTTTTTTAGTTACCTTGGACAGGGGCAAGGTGGCTTTATCTATAACGAATTTTAACTCAAAGGAGAAAACCTATTGTGTCAAATAAATCCATAGTTGATATGATTGAAACGATTGAGCACTTTGCTCAGACACAAGCCAGTTATCCAGTTTACAATGTTTTGGGGCAAGAGTATACTTATGGTGATCTGAAGGCTGATTCGGATAGTTTGGCTGCAGCTATCGACCAACTAGGCTTGCCTGAGAAATCTCCAATCGTCGTTTTTGGTGGTCAGGAATATGAGATGTTGGCTACCTTTGTAGCGCTAACTAAGTCAGGTCATGCCTATATTCCCATCGATAGCCATTCAGCCTTAGAACGGGTAGCTGCTATCGTAGAAGTAGCAGAACCGAGCTTGATTATTGCTATTTCAGATTTTCCATTAGAGCAGACAAGTATACCAATACTGAATTTAGAGCAAGTCCATGAAGCCTTTGCTCAAGCTTCTAGCTACGAGATGACCCATCCAGTCAAGGGAGATGACAACTACTACATCATCTTTACTTCTGGAACGACTGGTAAGCCTAAGGGAGTGCAGATTTCCCATGATAATCTCCTCAGCTTTACCAACTGGATGATTACGGATAAGGAATTTTCGACGCCAAGTCGTCCACAAATGCTGGCTCAACCCCCTTACTCTTTTGACCTATCTGTCATGTATTGGGCGCCAACCTTGGCACTGGGTGGCACGCTTTTCGCTCTTCCTTCAGCCATTACTCAGGACTTCAAAAAACTCTTTGCGACAATTTTTTCCTTGCCAATCGCTATCTGGACCTCAACACCGTCCTTTGCAGATATGGCCATGTTGTCAGAAGACTTTAATAGTGAGAAAATGCCAGGAATCACGCATTTCTACTTTGATGGTGAAGAATTGACGGTCAAAACAGCTCAAAAACTGCGCGAGCGATTCCCAAATGCCCGTATTATCAATGCCTATGGTCCAACAGAAGCGACAGTAGCTTTGTCAGCAGTTGCTGTAACAGACGAGATGTTGGCGACTCTCAAACGCCTGCCAATCGGCTATACCAAGGCTGATTCTCCGACCTTTGTCATTGATGAGGAAGGTAAGAAAGTTCCAAATGGTGAACAGGGAGAAATTATCGTTTCTGGGCCAGCTGTTTCAAAAGGTTATATGAATAATCCTGAAAAAACGGCAGAAGCTTTCTTTGAGTTTGAAGGTCTGCCAGCCTACCACACAGGGGATGTAGGAACCATGACAGATGAGGGCTTGCTTCTCTATGGTGGACGCATGGATTTCCAGATTAAGTTTAATGGTTATCGTATTGAGCTTGAAGATGTCTCTCAAAACCTCAACAAGTCTCGCTTTATCGAATCAGCTGTCGCTGTCCCACGTTATAACAAGGACCACAAGGTACAAAATCTACTGGCCTATGTGATCCTAAAGGACGGTGTCCGTCAGCAGTTTGAACGGGATATTGATATTACCAAGGCTATCAAGGAAGACTTGACTGATATCATGATGTCCTATATGATGCCGTCCAAATTCCTTTATCGGGACAGCCTCCCACTGACTCCTAATGGTAAGATTGACATCAAAGGCTTGATCAATGAGGTAAACAGTCGATGATGGAATTTTTCAAACAGTTTCCTCATTTGGAACCTTATGGGAATCCACAGTATTTTCTATACATCATCGGAGCGACCTTGCCCATCTTTATCGGTCTTTTTTTCAAGAAACGTTTTGCCTTATATGAGGTGCTCGTTAGTCTTTTCTTTATCGTCACCATGTTGGTTGGTGGAAAGACGAATCAAATAAGCGCTTTGATCCTTTATGTTATCTGGCAAGTACTTCTTGTATCTTTCTACAAAAGGTACAGGAAACAACGGGATAGTAAGTGGATATTTTACCTGGTTAGCTTTCTATCCCTATTGCCTATCGTCTTTGTGAAAGTATCTCCTGCTATTCATGGACCTCAATCTTTGTTTGGATTTTTAGGGATTTCTTACTTGACCTTTCGTGCAGTTGGGGTTATCGTTGAGTTGAGAGACGGTGTCATCAAGGATTTAAGGATTTGGCAATTCTTACGTTTTCTTCTCTTTATGCCGACTTTCTCAAGTGGTCCTATTGATCGTTTTAAACGCTTCAATGAAAATTACGAGACCATTCCTGAGCGGGATGAGCTGATGGATATGCTAGAAGAGGCTGTCAAATATATCATGCTTGGCTTCCTCTACAAGTTTATCTTGGCTCACATTTTAGGAGAGACATTATTGCCTCCGCTGAAAAATTTGGCCTTGCAAACAGGTGGTTTCTTTAACCATTATGCTCTTGCAGTCATGTATACCTTTGGTTTGGAATTGTTCTTTGACTTTGCGGGCTACTCTATGTTTGCCTTAGCCATTTCAAACTTGATGGGTATTCATAGTCCTATCAACTTTAACAAGCCCTTTTTGTCAAGGGATTTAAAAGAGTTTTGGAATCGCTGGCACATGAGTCTGTCCTTCTGGTTCCGTGACTTTGTCTTTATGCGGATGGTCATGGTGTTGACCAGAAAGAAGGTCTTTAAGAATCGCAATGTCACCTCAAGTGTAGCCTATATTGTAAATATGCTGATTATGGGATTTTGGCATGGTGTGACCTGGTACTATATCGCCTATGGGCTTTTCCATGGGATTGGGCTAGTCATCAATGACGCTTGGGTTCGTAAGAAAAAAGCGCTCAATAAAGAACGGAAAAAAGCTGGAAAGGGTTCCTTACCTGAGAATCGCTGGATTCAGTTGCTTGGCATGGTTGTCACCTTCCATGTCGTGATGGTTTCATTCTTAATCTTTTCTGGATTTTTGAATGATTTGTGGTTTAAAAAATAAAAGGATATTAAAATGGATATCAAATCAGAAGTTATTGAAATTATTGATGAGTTGTTTATGGAAGATGTTTCTGACATGATGGATGAAGATCTTTTTGATGCCGGTGTCTTGGATAGCATGGGAACGGTTGAATTGATTGTTGAGATTGAAAACCGTTTTGACATTCGTGTTCCAGTGACGGAGTTCGGTCGTGATGACTGGAATACGGCTAATAAAATCGTAGCAGGTATTACGGAGTTGAAGAATGCTTAAACGCTTGTGGCTGATCTTCGGGCCTCTGCTTCTTGCTAGTATTCTTGTTTTCTTACTAATCTTTTTCTATCCAAACAATCCAAGTCATAATTTGATGGAAGAGAAATATTCTGCAGCAGCGATTAGTTCGGAAAGTTTTAAAGAGAGAAGTCAAAAAGTGAGAGCCTTTACGGAACCAAATATGCGCTTTATTCCCTTTTTTGGCTCAAGTGAGTGGATTCGTTTTGATAGCATGCACCCAGCGGTCTTGGCGGAAAAGTATAGCCGTCCCTACCGTCCTTACTTTTTGGGGCAAGCAGGAGCAGCTTCTCTCAATCAGTATTTCGGCATGCAGCAGATCTTGCCAGAAATCGAGGAAAAGCAGGCAGTATTTGTCATTTCCCCTCAGTGGTTTACAGAGGAGGACTATGAGCCAGCCTTCTTCCAAAACTACTTTAACAACGATCAGTTGACAGCCTTTCTAGAAAATCAATCGGGAGATATAGCAGCCAAACATGCAGCTAAACGTCTCTTAAAGCAAAATCCTGGAGTCTCTATGAAGGGTATCGTTGAGAAACTGTCAAAGGGTGAGGAATTATCAGAGGTTGATCATGCTATTATCAAGGCATTTGCACGTTTTAATGAGCGTCAGGCCTCTCTATTTGGACAATTTTCCATTCGAGGAAAACTCAAGTACAAGGAACACGTGGAGAACTATTTAAAAGATCTTCCAGATCAATTTTCTTATGAGGAGTTAGAAAAAATTGCTCGAAAGGATGCAGAAGCCAATACCAATAATAACGATATGGGAATTGAAAATCAATTTTATAAGACCCAGGTGAAAGACTACCTCGAGAAGTATAAGGGCTATCAAAAGAATTATAATTTCCTCAAGTCCTCTGAATACAATGATTTGCAGTTGGTTCTCAATCAATTTGCCAAATCAAAGGTCAATGTCCTTTTTGTGATCCAGCCTGTCAATAAAAAATGGATGGCCCATACAGGGCTCAGCGAGGAAATGTACCAACACGCTGTTGAAAAAATTCGTTACCAGTTAGAAAGTCAAGGTTTCACCAACATTGCTGACTTTTCTAAAAAAGGTGGAGATCCCTACTTTGTCAAGGACACCATTCACATTGGTTGGTTGGGTTGGCTAGCTTTTGATAAGGTTGTCAATCCCTTCTTGACGGATCCGACTCCAGCTCCAGACTATAAGATGAATGACCGCTTCTTTAGCAAGGACTGGGCGACCTATGATGGGAACATCAAAGATTTCCAATAAAATGAGTTAAAAGTTTGGGATTTAAACCCAAGCTTTTTTGTTTAAATGGCGAATATTTCTTTGAAACAAAGTATAAATTTCTAATTATCTTTTTATATTTTCTTAAATGCTCGTAAAGCCTTATTCTATGTGCTTTCGAGTATTTTTACTGTAGGAAGATACTTCACGTTTCTTTGCATATTTCCTCATGTCTTAGCTGTCAGAAGTGGTAAATAAGTAGTAAATTCATTTGTACTACTAAGCAACAAGACGCTCCTGTTGCTTCTCTTTATTCAAGCGTTTCATTTCTGCCATTGCAGAATCGAATGTTGCATGTGCGTAATAGTTCAGCGTCATGGCTATATTAGCATGTCCCATAATGTACTGTAATGCCTTTGGATTCATTCCTGCATTTGCATAGTTGGTACAGAATGTATGTCGCAAACTATGTGGAGTGATGTGTGGCAATTTATCCTCGTTATACTTATTGTATTTCTTAACAAGACCTTTCATCATGCCGTTGTAATCACTTGCCACTTTTGGATAGTTCTTTCTATTAAGAAAGAGGAAATCACTATATCCATCAATCTCAACACGCTTATCATTCTTTCGATTCGCTAACACTCGCTTAAATGCTTGATAGGCTTCTTCAACCATAGGAACTTGACGTTCGCCACTTTTGGTCTTTGGTGTTTCAATGTAGTACCCAATTTCAGTACCTCTCAATAGCTGATGGTCTATATTGACAAGACGATTCTCAAAATCTAAATCTGGAAGTGTCAAACCACCAAACTCTGAAATACGAAGACCTGTTTTTAAGAGTATCAGAATTTCATCATAATTTTTGCTGTAGGTTTTATCAGCTTTTGCAAAGGCTAACAGTTTTTCTTCCTGTTCTTCTGTTAGTACGGTCTTAGGGACAGTATCATCATCAAGAACTGCTTTCAGTTGAAAGTCAAATGGATTCTTCCGAACACAATCATCTTGTATAGCAATATAGAATGAAGCCTTTAAAGAACGTTTGTAGTTATTGATGGTTTGATAAGCATAACCATTTTCACTCATTCTAATAGCCCATTCTTTAGCGTCTGATGGCTTAATACTGTCAATACTTCTTACACCTAACTTGTCTTTCTTCAAAATATCCATAAGATATTTGCGTCCAGTTTCAGTGTTTTTTCTAACCTTTGGTCTTTGAGCGTTCTGTTTTGCGTAAAGCTGGCAGAGTGTCATTTTCTTTCCTACAACATCAATACCATCATGAATGTCTTTCTGTAACTCTGCGATTTTCTCTCTAAGTGAGATACAATCACGCTTTCCTGCTGGTACTCGGTCTGTAGCCACAAGTTTCCACGAGTAAACAAATTGCGGTTCTCCAAATGAATCTATATATTTGTATAAGTATCTTCCGTCTTTTCGTTGGCTCTCTCCAGTCTTTAAGATTCGACCTTTATTGTCACGTCTTTTTTCTGACATGGCATTTGCTCCTTTCCTTTATGGAAAGAGCCTTGATACGACTTAATACTATTTTATCATATACAAGACCCTTTGGCGACGCTAGATTGCGTCCAATGTATCTATAATTTTTTCAAATTGTTTTCGTTTAATCTGAATACGATTGCCATTCATAATCAGCCAATTTGCATTTTTATTTTCCTCTGCCAAGCGTCGTAGCTTGTTTTCGCCAATACGAAAATATTTTGACGCTTCTTCAATGGTTAGGGTATAACGTTCCCAAATAGGAATGTCAGTCTGCTTCATAAAATCCTCCTTTCCAAATCACTTATTTGGATTTCATAAAAGTTGTTTTACCAGCAATCGAACAGCTTTAGCAAAGCTCACGGGAGTTCCACCCCTGCATGGTTCTCATGTAGCCATACTCATTGCCTGCGACGGTTTTATCACGCTCGGACTATTGACTGTATGGGAGTATCATTATCACGATAAGAATGTCGTTGCAGGCAATCCTGCTAAAGATTGCTTCTCGGATCACTAACATGAATCGCTCGCTATCTTTATAAGATAGGTCATGGCGGTTAGTTCCGTTGGCTCTTTTCTTATCGAAACGTATTCGATTACTTTTATTCAGTTTTCAAAGAACAATGGCTCGTTAGCCTATCAAAACACATTGAAAGCTCAATATGCTTTGGTGGAATAACAAACCTCCCTGTTCGGGAAGCGTGGAATGGTTTAGCACGCTTCCACGAAAGGAGAGAGGATATTACTTAATTTCAAATGACAAAATCTTTGTAATCAGTCTGGTTTCCATTCTTCCACGTAAGACTTCATCAACGACCATACTTTGATTGCCATATTCATCTTTCATAAGTCGTAGGGAACGCTTCGTTATGTACCCTCTGTAATGATGTAGAATCTGGTTAATCGCTTCGGTATCGCCATCTGTTGCCTTTACAATGAGAGGAAAGGGAATCATAGGATATTGTGTTTTCATTCTTCAAATTCCTCCATAAACTTTTTAATTAAGGCTAGTCCACTGGTTCTATGCCGATAGACAGTAGAACGGTTCAATTTCAACAGGTCTGCAATTTCTGAATCGCTCATGTCCATAAAGTAAAACAGCAGTAGAATTTCACGTTTCTTGTCTGGCAACTCACGTAATGCTTCACTCAACAAATCATTTTCAACGCCTACTGATAACCCATTGAGTGTAAAAATCTGAAAGTCAGTTGAATAGTTATCTGTTGTCGCAAACTGGCTAACAAGATAATCGCCAACATCCGAAAAGGACACCTCACGCTTTGCAATCCTTGAAAGATAAAGCATATAATTCTTTCGCTCGTCTTCCATAGCACGTTTACAGATATAGTCAAACTGATTTTCTATTGTGGTCTGAAAAGAAGATGGTTTCATGTTTCTCACCCCCTTTCTGTCTAGGAAAGGAAGTGAGCCTTGCTCGTTTATCTCCTTTCACTCTTAGTCCCAATGTGAAAGGGGGATTTGTTGCATTACTGATAAATAAACTTTGTAAAAAAGTTCTGAATAGCCAAAAAAGCATATAAACAGATTTATTTCTCTGTTTACATGCTTCTGTTATTCTATCTATATGATTTATAAAACCACATTGGTGGACGTACTTATCTATTGCAGATAGACGACTTTTTTTGACAAGAACCCAATGTAAGGAAATTTATTGTATATGATGTACTTCATGGCGACGTTGACCTCCAACAAACCGCCATTTGGAAGTAATATACAATATTTTAACAGCGTAAATAGCACTACCATATAACGGTTTTTTTTATTGGCGTTTAGTAGTGCTTTTTATTAAATATAAACCTATAAACCATATAACACGTTTTTCTATACCTGTTTTTAATTCAGTAGGAACAATAAAATGTATAGAGGTGGTCTACTATGCGTAAAAAAGAAGATAAATATGATTTTAGAGCCTTTGGTTTAGCCATTAAAGAAGCTCGATTGAAACGAGGTTTAACTCGTGAACAAGTGGGAGCATTGATTGAAATTGACCCACGGTACTTAACTAATATTGAAAATAAAGGGCAACACCCCAGCATACAAGTTCTTTATGACCTTGTATCGTTACTTCATGTTTCCGTTGATGAATTTTTCTTACCTGCTAATAACTTGGTAAAAAGCACCCGACGATTACAGATAGAGAAATACATGGATAGCTTTACAGACAAAGAACTATCCTTAATGGAATCTTTAGCCAGCGGTATCAACGAAGCAAGAAACATCGAAGACTAATTAAAAGAATCCATACATAACGGAAAGAGCCGATAAAATGAGATTGTATTAATCTCATTTTATCGGCTCTGCGTCTTTGCGTCTGGCTCTGTAATCACAGTTACTTTGAACTGCTTTATTTCAATTAAATTTTCTTGTCTGCATTTCGGACAATAGAGGGGGAATTTTTTTAATTCAGTATCTTCCCTTATCTTTAATCGTGTTTTATTTCCACATACAGGACACAATATCCACTTGTAGTTTATAATAACTATCTCCTCCTTTACACTTTAATTCAAATCTTTATTAAAAAATATTTCATCTTATTTAACAAGAAACCATATTTATATAACAACATAAAATACACTAAGTTATTTTATTGAACATATATCGTACTTTATCTATCCGACTATTTGGACGACGGGGCTGGCAAACAGGTTCACCGGTAGTAACATGGTACCCTTTTAACTCTGTTAAACAAACACTACGTCCATTTGTAAAGAAAGTTAAATCACTACGATATTCTTGAATACACCGAGCAGGGATTTCTCCACTAAGAATGACCTCATTATTTTTCAATTGAGTGTCTACGATGTTCGCACAATATTTAGGAGCATCGTTGTATGCTCGTGAAAGATATTCCTGTGGCGCATAAATTTTAAAACTAAGATATGGCTCTAACAATTCTGTTCCAGCTTTTTTTAAGACTTGTTCCAATACAATAGGAGCAAGCATCCGAAAATCTGCTGGGGTACTAACAGGGCTATAGTATAAGCCATACTTAAAACAGATTTTACAGTCCGTCACATTCCAACCATATAATCCTTGTTCGCAACCATAGCGTATCCCTTCCATAACTGCATTTTGAAATGATTGATTTAAGTATCCAAGAGAAACCGAGCTCTCATACTGCATTCCACTTCCCAACGGAAGCGGTGATACAGATAAACCAATGGAAGCCCAGAAAGGATTTGGCGGCACTTCGATGTGAATGGTATATTCTGCATTTTTTAACGGTCTCTCCATATAAATGACTGTAGGCTCTTTTAGTTCTATCTCCACATGATACTTTTCTTGCAACAGTGCACTAATCACTTCCATTTGTACTTTCCCTAAGAAAGAAAGTATAATTTCATGTGTCGTAGAATCCACGTAATATCGTAGAAGCGGATCACTATCTGAGATTTCCAAAAGGGCATCAAGCAACATTTCTCTCTGTTCAGGTTTACTCGGTTCAACAGTTGTTTGTAGTAGAGGGTGCGGATTTTCAATCTTTTTTCTCTGTGGCAATAGTTTTGTATCTCCAAGAACACTATTTAACTTCAAAAACTCATTTTGCAAAATAACAATTTCTCCAGAATAAGCTCTATCAATCTTACATAATTCACCATTTATTGAAGTATACATTTCTGTAACTTTTATTTTTTCTTTTTCTGATACTCTAACCGAATCTCGTAAATGTAGTACTCCACTATAAAGGCGTATATATGCAAGACGTTGTCTTTTTTTTGTATATTCAATTTTGAAAACATTTCCGCAAAGTTCAGACGGACCTCGATGTGTTGATGAATAAAATTTATTAGTAATAACTTCTATAAGGTTATCAATCCCTATATTACTTTTTGCACTTCCATGATAAAGAGGGAACAGAGAACAATTCTGAAATCTTATGCTTTCCTCTTGTTCGAGTTCCAATGCTTCTAATGATTTACCGGACATATATTTCTCTAAAAGGTCATCGTTTCCCTCTATTACCGTATCCCATTGTTCAGATTCGGTAAAGTTCGTCACACACATATTAGGATACAGTTCTACCTTCTGTTTGATTACAATTTCGGCAGAAAGTTTCTCTTTAATATCCTGATAAACCGTTGATAAATCAATTCCATTTTGGTCAATCTTATTGATAAAAAAGATTGTGGGAATCCCCATTTTCCTAAGTGCATGAAATAATATACGAGTTTGTGCTTGTACGCCATCTTTTGCAGAAATCAGTAGAATTGCCCCATCTAAAACTGATAATGAACGATATACTTCTGCTAAGAAATCCATATGTCCTGGCGTGTCTATGATGTTCACCTTCGTATTTTCCCACTGAAAAGAGGTTATTCCTGTCTGAATTGTAATTCCTCTCTGACGTTCTAAAAGCGTATTATCCGTCCTCGTTGTACCTTTGTCCACGCTTCCTAATTCTGTAATCGCTCCACTGTTATATAATAAGCTTTCTGTTAAGGTAGTTTTTCCTGCATCAACATGAGCTAAAACTCCAATATTAATAATTTTCATGTGATTTTCCTCCATTCAAAAACCCAAAAGGGCATAAAAATCCCAGTGATAAATACTTTTATCACTGGGATTTTTATGCATAACCATAGGTATACAAAGCATACAGATATTCTCTGGATACTTTAGAATCACATGATAAAGGTATTCTTAAACTGGGTACAAAAAACTAAGCCCTCCTAAAAAAGGACATCCAATTATTTGTTCCCACTATCAAATTGACAGTTTATTTAAGAATACCTTGCCGCATATTTATTAACTCCTTTTAAATAGATACTTAAATAATAGCACGTAAGAGCATATTTGTAAAGGAATCTCCAATTTTTTATCAAAGAGAGTACGTGATTACAAAATAGCTGTAATAATGTACCAATATTTGTTATTCTATAATCTTCCAATTACTCCCGTTCTTTTCAAGTACCAAATCAAATTGAGATACCTGCGTTGCTTTGGTCTGCTGGTCGATATACTCCACTGTCAGCGATACCGTGACTTGATTATCCTTACGATTGTGAATAGGATTTACCAGTTCTTGAAAGATGTACTCTTTTCCGATTGGTTTTAATATCCCGTCATTCACATAGTAGGAAAGTTCACTGGCTGTCGCTGTAGGATAGAGCTTGAAGAACGTCGTTAAAAACTCATTGATTTCATTGGTTGTAATGGAATCAACCGTCCCCTCACTTTCAATGGCTTTTGGTTTATAACTTGATTTCTTAGGTATGTTGGTAATGGTCGGATTCTTAACCAGTACCATATTTCCAGAACCATCTACATAGACACTCACTATATAAGCAGAGTGGACGGTCTTTGTATTTTCTCCCTCTGTAATGAGCTGGTCTACACTGTAGGTTACATTAAACTCATTGTCGCCAGTTGGCTCTACCGTCCATATCTGAAATCCTCTTACAGAAGACGATACAGGAATATCTTTGCGTACTGTATCAACATTGAGAGCTTGAAGTTCATCTGTCAGATAGCCTTTTAGACTTTCCATTCGATTATCAATGGACTTATCGGATTGCTCCCATGAATAGTAGACTTTCGCAAAGTTCTCTACAAAATTTTCTACATGATGAGTATCAACGTATTCCTTTTCTATGATAGTTGTTTCGTGAATAGTATGAGTATCTATAGCTGTAAAGTGCTTGAATATCGCAAAGCTGAAACTAAGCCCTAAAAGTACCCACAAGGCAATCACAACCTTTTTATGAGGATTGACCTTATAGTAGACACGAGGTTTCTTTTCCTTTGGTATCTGTTTTTCTTTATTCTGATTTTTTCTAAATTTCATCATTAAATCTTCCTTTCTCATTGTTTGATTCGTCCTGCTCCCACTAAATGCTGTTGCCAGTAGGGGCTTGTTAAGTCGGCATAACCGATTGGGTCGCCTGCATGAAACATACGGTTATTGCCAAGGTATATCCCAACATGAGTAATATAAGAGCCAGCGTTATAGGTAGAATGAAAGAAAACCAAATCGCCAGCTTGTGCTTCCGATAGTGGGATATGCTGGGTCACATCATATTGCTGTTGTGCGGTTCGTGGTAAGTTAATTCCAGCTTTTCCATACGTCCATTGTGTCAGTCCGCTACAATCAAAAGAAGTAGTCGGGGAAGCTCCACCGTAAACGTATCGCCAGCCCTCATATTTCAGTGCTTCGTCCATGATGGCTTGTACCGTATCATCATCAAACTCTGTTGTGACAAGATACTGCGTTACCAGTTGCACATAAAACATATTGCCATAGTTGTATCGCCAGCCCCCATTGATAGGTATGGCTATGGGATTGGGGTAAGACACTTTTTCGCCACCTGAATACTCTTTTGAGAAACTTTGAGCCAGTTCAAAGGTATATTTATTTCCACGATTAGCCACATACCCTAAGAAACCACCACCATAATTGTAGGACTGGATAACCGATTCTAAATCTACACTGAGCCTTTCGCTACTGGCTAATAATTCACTGAAATACTTCACACCTTGCTTAATGGATTCTTCTGTACTCAATGAATTAGGTGGAAGACCGAGGGATTCCGAGGACTGCATAACATCTTCCGCAGTACCGCCCGATTCCACCTGTATAATCGCAAGAAGTATGTTGACATATTCTTCAACGCCATATTCTTTGGCATATTTTTCTACCATAGGCTTATGAGCCAGCACTTCTGCGGAAACATTCACACCTCCATAATGAATATTGGAAATTCCGCTGTCCTGTTCATCTGAAAATAAAATGGCAACAAACAGAAGCAGTGAGAAGACCATCAAGAATAATCCAGAACCACCAATCACTAAAGTTTTCAACTTCATGGTTTCTTACCGACTTTCTTAATGGTGGCGGTTTTGATTGGTGGTCTACTTCTTGTATTTTGTAGTGGTACTCTTTGAACAGTAGACGGACGTTCTTTTGTGATTGGACGTTGTGAAGTTCTATCTGCTGTAGTGGTTGAAGTTGCTGGCTTTTGAACGGTTTTTTCTTGAACGGTATTGCCTTGGCGTTCCACTTTTGGACTTGAAAAATCGGACTTAACTGCTGGACGCTCTTGTTTGGCTTGTTGAGATTCCTTATATGAAGTCTGAATATTAGACTGTTTTGAGGTCTGTTCATCATGATATTGTTCTTGTCTTGTAGTCGGTCTTTCATGAACAGAAGAAGCAGGCTGTTTTTTCTGTTTGACCTGTTCCATTTCAGAGCGACGCTTCGCAATGGTTTTTCGCCTTTGTTCCTGCTGTTCCTTGCGTCCACTGGCTCTGTCCGCTTTGGTTTGAGAAATACTACTGGTTAAATCACGGACATTCTCTTTTACTTTGGATTTTCCTTGATATACTGCATATCTTGCATTGGTCGGCAAATCTTTAACCTGTTCTTTCAAACCACTAGCAGTGTCTACCATTCTGTCTTTGGTATCAGCTACTGTACCGATGGTTTGACCGATACGTTTTCCAAGTGTTGATTTTTCCTTTCCGTCTGGTCGGGAGTGATCTGCTTGTGTCCTTGCAGAACTCCCCGAACCCGACTGTCCTTTTTTACCTGTAACAATGGCAGACCCAGCCCCTAGAGTAGTCATGGAACGTCCAAGTTTCCGCTGTAGACGGTGCATGTGAGCGTGCATAAGCATACGAGGTTTTCTCATCACACGACTTCCCACACTTTGAGAATCGTTACTCTGTAGAGAAAACATACTCATTAAATCGCCCAGCTTGAAGTAGATTCCTGCAAAGGTCACAATCTGTAGAAAAGCAATCAAAAAGAACGGATAACCAGCCGATAAGGTATAGAGCATGGTTGAAATACTAAATGCTGTCGTAATAATCAATGTGATTCCAGCTCGTGTCAAAATGGTATTAAAGAGCTTTGTTATGGCTCGTTTTGACATACCATCAAATGATGGAATCATGCTTAAAATAAAGCTCACAGGCAGAAACATAGCATAGATGATAAAAAGTACCTGCGAGAAAATCATGATTCCTGTTAATAGGAATACAAATATGGAAATCCCAATATTGAAGACAAATAGGAAGAAGACTGTACCTAAACGGTTAATGGTCTTTGTAATGGTTAGATTGGTATTGCTTCTGTCTTCAATTTCTTCCGCAACAATTTTTTCTCTGTCTTCGCCATTGTTGGAATCTGGGCTGGTGGAGAGCAGGCTTTCCACACGGTCAATACCGATACTTTCAATGTCTGAACTGTTGTATTGAAGCAGTAGCCACGGTTGCTGAACCTGTATGGAAAACAGGCTATCTCTGATTAAGTCCACGCTGTCCTTGCCTTGACTATCGGAATGGGGCATGACAATCTTCGTGCCAAGTGATAAACTGGCATTACTGATGTCTGATGAAAAGTCATTGATTTTTTTAATGTAGTCGGGAGCGTAGGCAATAAAGGAAGCCGATAGGATAAACACCAGCACAAAATTCATAATGGCATGAATTGCCTTTGTGGTTTCTCTCTTTATCAGTCCCGTATAGGCAACATAAACCCCAAGAACCAAAATCAAGAGTAAGAGGAATCCAACATAGAAACCCTCTGTTGAAAATCCGTTTGCACTCACACCAGCTAAGGTCTGCATATTCTTACCAATGGAATCTGCTGTAGCGGAAATGAAGTCTAAGGAATAGGCTTCCTGTACTAAGTAACCTGTCGCATTGGAAACATACAAACTGATTGTCCAAATAAAATTGGTAATGGCATATAGTCCATACATGACCTGTTTTCCAATCCCGTCCGACCAGTTCCACGGAAGCCAGCCCCAGCTATTATCCACATAAAAATCCAGTTGATAGTTTTCAAGTGGGTATCGGCTGTATTCATTTGCCACATTGACCGTATCATCTACCAAGCCCGCAGCTTGAACCACCGTTCCCAGCATGGCTAAAAGAAAAATGGCAATCACAAGTGTGAAAGCCACTGTCATTGCCACTTTACCTAGACGTTTCAGCGTCCAGTTTGATTTTATTCTGTTTACTATTGATGGTTTCACATTTACACCTCTTTTCGCACAGGTGGTCTGGTATCAAAGGCATGGAGCAGTTCTTCAAATACAGGGTGGAACTGTATCACACCGACACGACCATATAAATCACTGATAAGGCATTGCCCGTTTTCCAAATCACGCAATCGCTTCTGATTGTTTTCGTCCTCTGGGTCTACACCAAAAAAGGCTAAGGTCTTTTTAATCTCGTTAAGGTCAGTGGAACGAAATGCAAATTTTAAGCCGAGGTTATTTTTCAGTTTTTCATCTAAGAGGTCGTCTGTATTTTGGGTCACGAAATATACCCCAGCGTTCATAGCACGACCAGCCCGAACCAGCTTCATAGATAGTGTTTTTCCTTGTGCTACCTGTAAAAAGCTCCATGCTTCGTCTAAATCTACAATCTTGAAAATGCTTCGGTCTGTATGGATAAAGTCTAAAGCAAAGGTACTAATGACAATCAGCATAGCAACGGATAAAAGCTCCATAGTGGTATATTCCTCAAAGGAAGTTTCCTTGTCGGGAAGTACCAAGTCCGCAACCTGTATAATGTTCAGTTGTTTTTCTAAGCTGATAGACTGCTCCACATAACCATTACTGAATAATAAATGTGCAAAGTCATAGTCTGTAAAACTTTCGATATGGTCGGCTATACTGGTACTTAGTGGCGTATTCTCAACCCGTAATTCCTCAATCACTTTCATCAACCCTCGTACTTCACTATTGGTTACTGCACGAATGGCTTTTCTAAGGATTGGGAAGCGTTCCCCATCACGAGAGGAAATCCCCGTAAGGAATGTCAGAATATCAATAGCCAGTGATTCAGAATCTTTGGGATTTTTCATAATCACATAAGGGTCAAGTAAGCCTTTGTTTTTCTCATCAGAAGTCAGAGTGACGATATTGATTTCATGGGAAATCTCTGGCAAGGTTTCTTTCCATCTGCCACGTTCTGCTTTTGGGTCTACAATCACTGCTTGTGCCCCATAAAGCACCGCATAATAGACGATAAGGTTATTCGCAAAGGATTTACCACCACCCAGCGAACCAACAAAAGCCGACGCTAACGCATTGGTTACTGAACCCTTAACCCCTTGACTGGCAAGAGCAGGTTTCAGATAGACATTGCGTCCAGTATCTAAGCTGTAGCCAACATAAATCCCCTCATTTTCCCCCAGCATTTGAGTAGCACCAAAACCTAAACCAGCGAGGAAATCAGAGGTCACGTATTGAATATAATCATTCATATAACGCTTGCTGGCAGGTAAAAATTCTTCATGTAAGCCGAGCATATCCCCAAATGGTCGTACCAGTTTTACGCTTAAATCGTCATAAAAATCTTTCACTTCATTACAACGACGTTTGAGTTCGTCAAGATCATTTGCTGATACCCTTACCACATAAGACAGCTTGTACATAGATTCCTTGCTTTGGTCTAAATTGGTTTCCAGCTCATTCACACTTTCCAGAGCTTCCGCCACATTGGAGCTGGTTTCATTATCACTTTGCCAAGCGTGGTTATCCAAGTCTTTCAGTTCTTTCTTTTTATTGCGGACAGTAGATAGGGCTTTACGATTCGCTACAATTTCCACATTCATTGACGTATCAATCGGGAATGTAAATTGCTGTTGCTGGTAGTAGAAGATTTCAGAGGACGGGAAGTCCAGTTCTCCGACAATGCTGTTAATGGTAAAGTAAGCTACATAGACGGTTTCATCTTCCTGCTGGATTTTCAAATATCGCTGTTTTTCTTCCACCAAACAGCGAGTAGGCTTAATCAAGTCATAGTATTTAATCAGCGTTTCATTATCCAGCTTTTTCTTTGATAGATGGTACTCATACTCTTCATAGGCAGTGCCTGTCTGTCCGTAAAGGTGTTCAATCAGATAGCCGAAGTCGTCCTTATCTAACCTGCGGATTTTGAAACGACGAGAGATTTTATTTTCTAAGAGCTTTTCCATCTTCTGAAAACGCAGGATTTCATCATTACTCATACTAACAAAATCGCCCATCAGCTTATGGTTCACATCATAGACAAAATCAGACAAAGCATTTTTTGCTTCAACGGTAAGACTTTTCATAGAAAACTCCTGATCGTTGAGAAGCAACTTAAAGCCGATAAAGAAACGGTAGTTCACTTGATTTTCGCCAATCATGGATATTAAAGCGTCTGTCTGTTGGTCGATTTTGTCATAGGCAACCGCTTTGAGCTTGCCAGTGACTTCATTTTTGGAACGCTCTTGTGCAGAACGTATGCTGGATTCTGTACTGATTTGTAAAGCATGAATTTTGCCATCACGATTTTGTGCGATAAGCTGTCTGAAAGAATCATGCACTTGTATTTTCTGTTCTGGACTTAGAAATGAGTAATTGTAAGGAACAAGCTCATAGTAAGCATAACATTCCCCGTCTGTATTCCAGACGAGATTGTTTTCAATGTATTTAATTGGATATGCCATAAAATTCACTCCTAACTGCTGTAATGGCTTCTTGTGGCTGGTTTCTGCCAAGCGTTACTTTTTTTCCTGCATAGGTCAGCTTTGGTCGCAGTGCATAAGCAATGACAGACTTCAAAAATCCATAAGACTTTTTACCATCAAAAGTTTTTGTAGACATAAACCATGTGAAAGCCACAGGAATCCCAAAGTATTTGAGAAATGCTCCCTCTATCATGGAAAGAGGGGGCAAGTTGCCAAGTATCATCACTGCAAAGAGTGACACGACAAACCATGTCATTTGCGTAAAGGTTATGGGAAACGGAAGTCTAAAATCATTGATAGAATACAGTACCTTTTCCACAGACCAGATACTGGTATAGCTTCGTATTTTCTTCATGTAATCAATCCTTTCATAAAAAATAGGGGTAGCTGATTGAGCCACCCCGTAAAATAGAAAATCTGCCAGTAGTAATGTACCGACAGATTTAATAGACGATTTCAAAAATCCCATGATTGGTTGAGATAAACGTTCCTGAAAGGTCTAAATCCCGACCATAGGCTTGATAATCAATATAGTTTTGAAGACTAGCTGGTACTTCGCCTAAAGCACCCGTTTCTTCAATGTAGTAGCGTGCCACGTCATACATATCATCACAATCGGAATGAATGATAATATCCTCTTGATGTTCGCTTAGTTCTTCAATGCTTGAAAAATGAGTGAGCAGAGCAGATAGCTCCGATTGTAATTCTTCGGGTAATTCCGATACCATTTCCCATAGTCGATTGAGTTCGCCAATGGAAGTGTATTCGTCAACCGTAAAGGGTAACTCGTAGTCATGAATGGCGTATTCCTCATATTCATCATTCAAGCCGATTTTCTCTTTGACTTCCTCAAAGTCAATGGGAAAGGTAAACCACGCACCGACCAATTCGCCCTCATTGTATTTGCCTAAATTCGCAATATAGACTTGCATATCGTCCATATATTCACGTCCTTTCTTTGTAGAGATTCAAAAATCCCTACCGCACTTCGTTTGGTGTACCATTCCTTTGCGGAACATAAGAAAACCACTTATATTCCACAAAAGAACGGTTTTATTTAAGCACCAATAATGCGATTGAATAGCTCTAGTAAAATGTCTTTTACTCCAGCAGCGTTGAAGACTAAGCCAACCGCAATAATCGCAATAATTAAAAAGCCAATCAGTTTGCTAAACTCACGCTTGAAGCCAAGATACAAGCCAATCACAACGATTGCTAAAAGCACCAGTGATTGAGCGTTTGATAGAAACCAGTTATAAAGGTTTTGTCCAAAATTCATAAAAATGTTCTCCTCTCTATATTCAATGAATTTGTATTTGAGTTATTTTTTTGTTGTTATCACGTCCTGTTCTTTTACTGACTGTTGCTTCAAAATCTGCTTGTGTCGGTCTGTCAGTTTCGCATGGTCGAGAATGTCTTTTACAACCTGCGTCTGGTTGATTTCATCAAGTTTAATCGCAACCTTTAAGGTCGGGGCAACTTGATGAGATAGCCAGTTCAGCGTCCTTTGGAAGGAGTAAGGCTCTGGTTTTGTGGTTAGTTTTAATCGTTCACGATTGTTCCCAATAAACCAAGCCCATTCTTCATTCAGTTTCCAATCAGAACGAGGTTTGGAATCGTCTTTATCTACAAAACGGATATACCGATTGATAATTTTAAAGGCGGTATGCTCTGGATTGTCATAGACGAGTAAATCACGGACTGCATAATAGGCACGCTCATTTTTCAATCGAATCTCAAAACGGTTTTTTACTTCTGCGTCTTCAATGGGAATATCATTTTTCTTGTACTGCTCGTAGTCCTTTTCATAGATACAGAAATAAACTTCACTTTGTAATGAACCGATATAGAGGGTGTTTCCCATACATTCCTTTTCCTCTTTGCGTACCAGTTCGCCACTGCGATAGCTTTTAAAACTGCGGAAGACGGAGATACATTCTTCCTGTTGGCACTTTTCAGTGAGTACAGGGATATTCAAAATCCCTGTCTTATCGTTAATGGCAAGGTCAAGGCGTTTCATCACACCGCCAGCCACCAAAACGTCCATAAAGAACTCATACCAGCTTCTTTGTTGTGCCAGAAGATAGCTTTCAAATTGTCTGCACCCACGACCTTTCAATTCCACCAGAACTCCTTTGTCCAGTTCATGGGAGCAAAGGACGAATATGTCGCCTAAAGCATAATGCTCTGAATAAGAATAGAAACCATAGTCCTCATGAAGAAAATAGGACAGTTTCAGTTGTAAGATGTTTTCGACCACCTGCTGTACGTCTGTTGTCGGAAAGCGAATCCTTACATAATCAAACAGCATTTCAAGGGGAGCGTCGGGATTGAAGCGTTCCAGAGCTTCCCAAAGGGACTGCTGTAAATCCTCTGATGGCTTGACTTTTCCTGTTTCAATATCGCTTAGATACTGCCTTGTAATACCAGTCGCAACAGCTAAACGGTTTTGAGATAGTCCATAAGCCAAGCGTTTTTCTTTTAAATGCTGTAACCAAGTTTGTTCATTCAGTAAAAATCCCTCCAATCAAAAAGGCGTATGTCAACTTTTAAAGCCCATTTGACATACGCTGAAATTTTGTAAATCCCTTGTAACCAAAGGATTTTCTAATGTTTTTTTGACTGTTTCCTGTCGATTTGTACCCCCCTGTTAGATACGGGGGGTTAAGTGCTGGCGTGGCTATTGCCACACCAGCCAGCAAGATCAGTCCACACCTGCGACTTCCGCTTCGCACGTCGCCTGCGTGGACTGTCTGCTGTTGGATAACTTTTTAATTTCCTCCAAGAAATCATATCCTTTTGGTACAAGGGGAGTATAAAACTCTGATATGACACTTGTTCCTACATCAACATAGCCACGACCTTTGATTCGCTTTAAGAAGAAATCCTTTTGTACGTCACTGCCAAACATCATGCCATAGCCCATTTCAGACATACGACCTAAAGCCACTCTGAAATTAAACTGATCACGGATTCCGTCGCCTAAATATTTTGCGTCTGGACGTTGACAAGCCAGTATTAGAAAGAAGCCAGCTTGACGACCTAACATGACAATCTGTTTCAGCTTATTCATAACTGCGGTGTTTTCTTTTGTTCCCAGCATTTCCATGAAAGCGACGTATTCATCAAAGATTAAGAAGTGTGCCGGGAGACCTAAGTAAGCATAATTTTTGCCAGTCTTATAGTTCTTCATCTGCTTCATTTCCTCACTACGTTTCATCATTTCTTCATAGAATGTTTCAATGCAAGAAAGCAAGTCTTCTTTTCTATAGTAGACATTTGCCATCACAGAACCTAAGTCCGCAAGGTCAGCATTTTTCGGGTCAAGAATATACAGTTTTGAATCTGTATGAAGCAAGGCTTCAATCAGTGTCAGTATAAAGTAAGTTTTACCGCCACCTGTACCACCAGCAATCAACATATGAGGGAGCTTATCATATTCCCACCATACGTTTTTCATTAAGCGAAGTTTACCATCTTTAGCTTCTACTTCATCAATAGAAATACGACTGGCTATGGTGTCATAGAGCAAAGTATATTCCACATAGGAATCCTTTAACTCTTTATCCGTCAGCTCACAGTACAAGCCACTCTCTAATTTCTTTTCCAAGTGTAAGAGTTGGTCTTGATATTTTCCCAGCGTGATTTCCACCCGTATCTGTATCAAGCCATTTTTAAGTCGATAATACATTTTAGGGAAGTAGGTTATCTTTTCCTTTGTACGACCAGCACTATCTTTAAAGAAACCCTCTGTTTTGACCTGTTCAGATTCATACCACTTGTTTTCAAGTATCATCTTTGCCAGTTTTTGACGGTGGTAAAGTTGTTTAACCGTATCATAGCGAACCCGTTTGAATACAAACGCTACCAGCAAGCAGATAAGAATTGCGACACTGAAACTGATAATTAAATAGGGAATGTCAATCTTATCTGCTTGTGATAGGTTAAAATCCTGCCAGTTGATCTGCTGGATTGTCTTCACATGAAACAGTCCGACAACCAGCAGGAAAACAGGCAGGAGTGACGCTATCGTAAAATGAAAGACTAAATCTTTACCAGATGGGCGAATCCTTTTACCACGCTGTTTCATGCGAAAAAGTCTCCTTTCTACCTAGCGACTATTTGTCTTGTGTCGGTTCTTTCTTTGCTTGTGGTTGAGCTTTGAATGAACTAGAATCCTTTGTCAGCACAATATCGTCTGCCTTGATATACCAGTCAACATCTGCTCCTTGATAGGTGGCAGTAGCAACGGTGTCCGCAATGGGATTGATAAGTTCCACCCGTGCGTTATAATCAAACTCTTTCAAAGGCACGCTGGCAGGAATACTTACTTGAATCATGCGTCCTTGTCCTTTGGATTTTAAGTCATAGGTACGTTCCTTGATTTCATCTGAAACCGACCCGTCTTCATTTTGGATTCTCACTTCACGACGTAGAGCAGAGAATTTCAATTCTCCAAAAGTCGTGTCTTTATCTAATACAATGCCATTTGCTAATCTCATCATTTTTCCTCTCTTTCTTTATTCTTTTATCATGTCGTCAGCATGTAAAAGGTAATTTGTAAAACCACGAGTGCCGATTTTGTAGCCCTCTGCGGTAATACGTGGATTGACTAACTTCACACGTTCCTCAAAGCCGAAATGTTTTTCGCCAGCTTCAGCAGGAAGCACCACCACAATATCATCTGCTCTTTGAACATCAGAATAGAGATTATAGCTTCTTGATAAGACAGTTAGCCGTCCGTTGATTCTTCGCTGAACGACTTTATCCTCGCCAGCAAATTCTAAATTGCCGAATGTTTTTTCCATGTTGGGAATCACAAATTTAAGTTCCATATTTTTACCTATCCTTTCTTTTTTATTGGCTGAATGAATGTTTGATGGTCTTAAAGAGTGGGGAACGACCTTTTGATTCTTGATTTTTTGTTTTCATAAGTTCACTTCCTTTCAAAATCGGGTAAAAAAATAGACACCTCATTTTTTGAAGTGTCTACCTATTAAATATTCAAATTTTATTGGAAGTATCTTTATATCTTCACTTTTCAAGGATAAATCGTCGTATCAAAGCTCATTCATAAGTAGTAAATTAGTAGTAAATTGAGTGGTTTTGACCTTGATAAAGTGTGATAAGTCCAGTTTTTATGCGGATAAATAGATTTTTATGCTATTTTTAAGATAAAAATAGGTCAAAAGTTTCAAAATTTTTAGAAATAGCGTATAATATAAAAGAGAAAAAGAAAAGAAAGGGATTTTAAAATGAACAAACGTTCTTTGTTACCTGTCTTATCGACAGCCCTGTTAGCTCCAGCCTTCTTAGCTGGACAAGTATACGCTGAAGAAGCAACAACTCCTGCAGAAAGTTCAGCTGTTGTAGCGACTCCTGCTACGTCGGCGACTCCAGCTCCTGTTGAGAGCCCTGCGGTACCGGAAACTTCGGAAACTTCAGAAGCGGTTGCACCTGCAGAAACTCCGTCAGCTCCTGCTGAATCTCCTAAAAGCGAAGAAAAGGACACCGTTATCTTACACACTAATGATGTCCATGGTCGTATTGTAGAGGAAAAAGGAGTAATTGGAGATGCCAAGTTAGCGACTGTCATTGAGCAGGAGCGTGCAAAATCAAATCAAAATACTCTGGTTGTTGACGCGGGAGACGCTTTCCAAGGTTTACCGATTTCCAACTCTACTAAGGGTGAAGCACGCGCTGAAATTCTCAATCAGATGCAGTATGATGCCATGGCAGTAGGAAACCATGAGTTTGACTTTGGTCTTGATGAAGTTAAAAAATACAAGGAAATCTTGAAATTCCCATTACTTAGTTCAAATACCTACGTCAATGGTGCTCGTCTCTTTGAAGCTTCCACAATCGTTGATAAAGATAAGACTGTGGAAGGTGATGAGTTTGTTGTAATCGGCGTGACAACACCTGAAACTGCTACAAAAACCCACCCTAAAAACATTAAAGGGGTAACTTTTACAGATCCAATCTCTGAAGTCAATAAGGTCATCGAAGAAGTTCAAGCCAAGGCTCGTGCAGAAGGTAAGGACTACAAACACTATGTTGTGCTTGCTCACTTGGGTGTAGATACCACAACTCCAGTCGAGTGGCGTGGTTCAACCTTGGCAGAAGCTCTCTCTAAAAATCCTCGTTTGAAAGGGAAACGCGTAACAGTAATCGACGGTCACTCTCATACAGTAGAATCAACGACCTATGGAGATAATGTTACCTATAACCAGACGGGAAGCTACCTTCATAATGTAGGAAAAATCACCTACAAATCACGTCAGCTTTTGGGCAATCCAACTCAGATTCCGGCTGCTGATGCTAAAAAATTACCAGCTAATCCTACAGTTGAAAAACTAGTCAAAGACATTAAACAAAAATACGATGCTGAAAATGCTGTTGAAGTCGTTTCAAACAGCCCTGTAGAACTAAACGGTGATCGTGAAAATGTTCGGGTTCGTGAAACTAACCTCGGAAACGTCGTAGCGGACTCCCTCTATCAGTATGGTCAAACAGGATTTAGCCATCCGACAGACATCGCTGTGACAAATGGTGGTGGCTTGCGTGAAACCATTGCAAAAGGCAAACCAATCACTAAAGGAAATGTCATAGCTGTTCTTCCGTTTGGAAATACCATCTCACAAATCCAAGTGACTGGGCAACAAGTTTTGGATATGTTTGAAAAGTCACTCGGCTCTATCTTGCAGGTCGATAAGGATGGCAAGAAGGTCTTGGATGAGAACGGCCAACCATTGCTAGAACCAAGTGGTGGCTTCTTGCAAGTTTCAGGTGTGAAGGTCTACTATGATACTAATCTACCATCAGGAAAACGTGTCTTGGCCATCCAGGTCAAAAACCGCACGACTGGTCGTTATGATCTCCTAGACCTCGCAAAAACTTACTATCTTGCAACCAATGATTTCCTAGCTGCGGGTGGTGATGGCTACACTATGTTGGGTGGCGCTCGTGAAGAAGGCCCATCTATGGATGCTGCCTTTGAAGAGTATCTGAAAACCGCTGATTTGACCCAGTATGAAAAGATTAATCCGAACTCACGGACGATTTCTGTGGACTCTACAACTTTTAGTCTGCCGGTAGAAACGCCTCAAACGAATGCGGCTGCTAACGATGCGACTACAAATGTGCCATTGACTTATGAGGTGGCAGGTCAATTTAGCAAGAAAGCAGTTGTCTCAGAAAAAGCCCTCCCAAATACAGGAAGCGAACAGTCCATCTTCTTGCTCTTAATGGGAATGGTAGCTGGTTTGGCAGGTATCTTGTCGAGTCGAAAACCAAAGCAAAAATAGGTTAAATTTCATATCTAGAAGAGTCTAGGGAAACGTTTTTACGCCTTTTTCCCTTGACTCTTTTTTGGTTTATGATATAATTAACCAGTAAAGAATCGGTGGCTATCTATGTTTTTTTACGAAAAAGATAGCTAGGGAAGGAGTAACACATGAGACAGCTTGCGCAGGAAATCGATAACTTTTTAAACGAGGTGATCTTGAGATCTGAGAACCAGCATGAAATTCTAATCGGGCATTGCACGAGTGACGTTGCCTTGACCAATACTCAGGAACACATCCTCATGCTCTTATCAGAAGAATCCCTAACCAACTCGGAGTTGGCCCGTCGTCTCAATGTCAGTCAGGCGGCAGTGACCAAGGCTATCAAGTCTTTGGTCAAAGAGGGTATGTTAGAGACATCCAGAGATCCAAAGGATGCGCGTGTGATCTTTTATCAACTGACAGAACTAGCTCGACCGGTAGCAGAGGAACACCACCACCATCATGAGCACACGCTCTTAGCCTATGAACAAGTGGCAAGTCAGTTTACTCCAAATGAACAAGAAGTTATCCAGCGGTTTTTAACTGCTTTAGTAGGAGAAATCAAATAATGAGGTATATTACAGTAGAGGACTTGTCTTTCTATTATGACAAAGAGCCTGTCCTCGAGCATATCAACTATAGTGTTGATAGTGGGGAGTTTGTCACCTTGACTGGTGAAAATGGGGCTGCCAAGACGACGCTGATTAAGGCAAGTCTAGGCATCTTGCAACCAAGATTTGGTAAGGTAACCATCTCAAAGACAAACACTCATGGGAAAAAGCTTAGGATCGCTTATCTTCCCCAGCAGATAGCCAGTTTTAATGCTGGTTTTCCAAGTACGGTTTATGAATTTGTCAAGTCGGGTCGTTATCCGCGAAAGGGCTGGTTTCGTCGCTTGAACGCCCATGATGAGGAACATATCAAGGCCAGTCTAGACTCAGTTGGTATGTGGGAACATCGTGACAAACGAATTGGCTCTCTCTCGGGAGGGCAAAAGCAACGAGCAGTTATTGCAAGGATGTTTGCTTCTGACCCAGATATCTTTGTCTTGGATGAGCCGACGACAGGGATGGATGCTGGAAGCAAAAATGAATTTTACGAACTCATGCACCATAGTGCCCACCATCATGGCAAGGCTGTTTTGATGATTACCCATGACCCTGAGGAGATCAAGGACTACGCAGATCGCAATATCCATCTAGTCCGTAACCAAGACTCGCCGTGGCGTTGTTTTAACGTTCACGAAAGCGACCAGGAGGTGGACCATGCTTAGTTTGTTATCTTATGACTTTATGCAGCGTGCCTTCTTGGCGGTCATTGCCATGAGTCTCTTTTCTCCAGTTCTTGGGACTTTCCTTATCTTACGTCGTCAGAGTCTCATGAGCGATACCCTCAGTCACGTTTCTCTATCAGGAGTAGCCTTTGGTCTGGTTTTGGGGATTTCTCCAACTATTTCAACCATTGCTATTGTCCTGATCGCTGCTGTCTTTCTGGAGTATCTCCGTACAGTCTATAAGAACTTTATGGAAATCGGGACAGCTATCCTCATGTCTACAGGGCTTGCAGTCTCCCTTATCGTCATGAGTAAGGGGAAAAGTTCGAGTTCCATGAGTTTGGACCAATATCTCTTTGGGTCTATTGTGACTATTAGCCAGGAGCAGGTGATTTTCCTCTTTGCCATTGCTGCGGTCGTTTTGCTCTTGACTTTCTTGTTCTTGCGACCAATGTATATCCTGACTTTTGATGAGGACACGGCCTTTGTGGATGGCTTGCCAGTTCGTACCATGTCTATCCTCTTTAACATGGTGACAGGGGTGGCGATTGCCCTTATGATTCCAGCAGCAGGAGCTCTTTTGGTATCGACCATTATGGTCTTGCCAGCTAGTATTGCCCTTCGTCTGGGGAAAAACTTCAAATCCGTTATGTTACTAGCCAGCGCTATTGGCTTTTTGGGAATGGTGGCAGGACTTTATATTTCCTACTATGCGGAAACCCCTGCTAGCGCTAGTATTACCATTATCTTTGTAGCTGTCTTTTTGTTAGTCAGTCTACTGAAACGTTTTATCAAATAGGAGAATGAAATGAAAAAAATTAGCTTACTACTGGCTAGTCTATGTGCCCTGTTTTTAGTGGCTTGTTCCAATCAAAAACAGGCAGATGGGAAGCTAAATATCGTGACAACCTTTTACCCTGTCTACGAATTTACCAAACAAGTCGCAGGAGATACTGCTAATGTAGAACTTCTAATCGGTGCTGGTACAGAACCCCATGAGTATGAACCGTCTGCCAAGGCAGTTGCCAAAATTCAAGACGCAGATACCTTTGTCTATGAAAATGAAAATATGGAAACATGGGTTCCAAAATTGTTAGAATCCTTGGATAAGAAAAAAGTGAAAACTATCAAGGCAACAGGTGATATGCTCCTCTTGCCAGGTGGTGAGGAAGAAGAGGAAGGGCATGATCATGGCGGTGAGGGTCACCATCACGACTACGATCCCCACGTTTGGCTTTCACCAGCACGCGCCATCAAACTGGTAGAGCATATCCGTGACAGCTTGTCAGCAGATTATCCTGATAAAAAAGAGACTTTTGAGAAGAATGCAGCTGCCTATATTGAAAAATTGCAAGCATTGGACAAGGCCTACACAGATGGCTTGTCTCAAGCGAAGCAAAAGAGTTTCGTGACCCAGCACGCAGCCTTCCGATACTTGGCTTTGGACTACGGTCTCAAGCAAGTATCCATCTCAGGTCTTTCACCAGACGCAGAACCATCAGCAGCTCGTTTAGCAGAGTTGACAGAGTATATCAAGAAAAACAAGATTTCTTATATCTACTTTGAAGAGAATGCCTCTCAAGCCCTTGCCAATACCCTTTCCAAAGAAACAGGCGTCAAACTAGATGTGCTCAATCCGCTAGAAAGTCTGACAGAAGAAGCAACCAAGGCCGGTGAGGACTATATCTCCGTGATGGAGAAAAACCTCAAGGCTCTCAAGCAGACAACAGATCAAGAAGGGACGGAAATTGAGCCAGAGAAGGAAGAAAACACCAAGACAGTTCACAATGGTTACTTTGAGGATGCAGATGTCAAGGACCGCTCCTTGAGTGACTATGTTGGTAACTGGCAATCTGTCTATCCTTTCCTTGAGGATGGAACTTTTGATCAAGTCTTTGACTACAAGGCTAAGTTGACTGGCAAGATGACCAAAGATGAGTACAAGGCTTACTATAGAAAAGGCTATCAGACAGATGTGACTAAGATCAACATCACTGACAACACTATGGAATTTGTTCAAGGTGGCCAAAGCAAGAAATTCACCTACAAGTATGTCGGCAAGAAAATCTTGACTTATAAGAAAGGCAATCGTGGCGTGCGTTTCCTCTTTGAAGCGACAGATGCGGACGCTGGACAGTTCAAGTATGTTCAGTTTAGTGACCACAATATCGCCCCAGTCAAGGCAGAACATTTCCATATCTTCTTTGGAGGTACTAGCCAAGAAGCCCTCTTTGAAGAGATGGATAACTGGCCAACCTACTATCCAGATAACCTATCTGGCCAAGAAATCGCCCAAGAAATGTTGGCGCATTGATGCAAGAGAGAATCCCGCAAATCTGCGGGATTTTTTGCTAGAAACTTTATCTGGTTAGGTTGCGAGACGGTAAACCGCCTCTGCGTAGATGTCCATAGCGCGATAAAGATCGTCTAGGACAGCTGCTTCATTTGCCTGATGTTCAGTTTGTTGTGCTCCTGGAAAAAGAGCGCCAAAGGCTACACAGTTTGGCATGGTGCGGGCAAAGGTAGCACCACCTGATGAGAGAGGAGGAGTTTTATCTCCGGTTTTTTCTTGGTAGACTTGCATAAGGGTAGTAACAAGTTGGCTATCTCTTGCGACATAGAGGGGTGCTAGATAGTCAAATTCCTGGTAGCCAAGTTGGTAGTCTTTGGCGCACTGAGTGAGCTGTGCCACCAGTTTCTCCTTATCTGCTAGCACAGGTATACGTATGTCGATCCGAATTTCGGAGCGATCGGGATTGATTGTTAAGCCCGCAACATTAAAGGAAAGGGAACCGGACGGTTCATCAGCGACCTCTCCAAATATTTTCAGCCCTTTGCCGTCCTGCCCGGCTTTGTCGGTTAGAAAATGGAGAGTAGGATGCGAGTGAAGGCTTGCGAGTACACTGGCTAGTCGAATGACGGCATTTATACCCTGACTAGCGTCTTTGGCATGTTTGGGCAAACCGATAACAGTCACTGTTTGGTCTGCAGTTTGGTAATCATAACCAGCTTCTGTTAAACCTCTACAAACCGCTTCATAAAGAGGACCTTGGTAACTTGCCTTGTCTGGTACCACATTAAAGGCGCCTCCGATATCGAGCTTGAGTTGATCAGAGCCGGGGCCATGAAGCTTGACTTGAAGGAGCCCCTTTTCAGCGTATGTCAAAGGAAATGACGAATCAGGGGCGAATCCCATACTGGCTGTTTCTTCGAGGGCATTGTAGCGTGCCATACATCTCCAAAGGGTTTCTTCATCCGTACCAAAGATAAACCGCACGCGCTTCTTAAATTGGATGCTTTGGTCAAGCAAGCTTTTCACTGCGTAGAGAGCTGCCAGTGAAGGACCTTTATCGTCCTGTGCCCCTCTTCCGTAGAGGATTCCTTCTTTAATGCTTGCTTCAAATGGTGGCGTCTGCCAATCTGATAAATCTCCTGCAGGTACAACATCCAAGTGGCAGAGGATGGCAAGGAGCTCTCCCTCGCCAACCTCAGCATAGCCATAATAGCCCTTGGGATCAATATAGGTTCGAAAGCCAAGTTCATGGCAGATTTCCAGCGTCTTTTCTAGGACGTCTTGAATAGCTTGTCCAAAAGGTGTTCCCTTCTCCCCTTCGTGAAGGACAGATGGATAAGAAATCAAGGTTTGTAGGCTCTTCACAAAGCTTTGTTTAATAGAATCAGTGATGTAGACGGTCATTCGTTTTACCTCGCACTATTTTATAGGAATGGCAGGAAGGTGCCTAGGATAAGTAGAAGCATGCTCACAATCACGATGGTGATAATGAGTTTCGCAACAAATTTCCACCAAGTTCCTAAGCTGATACGACCAAGTGCGAGAGCTCCCATCACAATACCAGAAGTAGGAGTGATGAGGTTAAGTACACCAGATGCAGATTGGTAGGCAGTGATGATGAGGCTTGCCTTGACATTGACAAACTCACCGAGTGGTGCCATGATACCCATTGTAGCACTAGCTAAACCTGATGAAGATGGGATAAGGAAGGACATAGGGAGGTAGAAGAGGTAGGTCAAGACGATAAAGACTTGAGGTGAGAGACCTTGAAGGCCGACTTCGCCCCAGTGAAGGATTGTCGCAGTGATCATACCGTCATTCATGATAACTTGGATACCACGGGCTACCGCACAAATCAAAGCTACTGTGAGAAGATCTGCTGCCCCATTCATAAAGGTAGAAATGATTTTACTTTCCTTGAGGCCGTATACGATACCGATGAGGATCCCCATGACGGCAAAGAGCATAGCCCCTTCAGGGAAGTACCAACTACCAAAAGGTTGAGCAGATGAACCGATCACTCCACCAACAACAGGAAGTCCAATCAACCAGTTCTTCATATCTTCAAACAAGGTGATATGCAAGTCTACCCAAGGGATAAAGCTGGCGATCATGATGATAAAGGTCAAGATGAACAAGGCCAGTACATGTTTTTGTTTCTTGCTCAAGACAGATGGGGCATCATCATTGTCAGTGACTTTGAAATGTTTGAGGTCTTCTTCTCTTTGAGAATAAACGAGTGATTTTGTAGGATCTTTTTGAATTTTTTCTGCATAGCGGTAAACGAAGTAGGTACTCATACCCGTCATCACAATCCAGAAAATAATCCGGAGAATGACACCGTCCATAGAAGATACGCCTGCAGTATCAGAAGCGATAACAGTTGCGAATGGATTGAGTGTAGAGGCGAGACAGCCAACTTGAGAACCGAGTAGGATAATGGCAACAGCAGTAATGCTATCGAAACCAACAGCCATCATCACAGGGACGAGGAGTGGGTAAAATGCCATGGTTTCTTCACCCATACCATAAGTTGTTCCTCCTAGTGCAAAGAGGGGCATGAGGATGAGAATTAGCATTTTTTCGCGTCCCTTGTATTTCTTAACAATAGAGGCTATACCAACATCTAGTGTGCCAGTTGCATTGACAACGCCAAGGAATCCTCCTACCATGAGGATAAAGAAGGCAACGTCAATAGCGGCTTTTGTAGGTTCGTGACCGAGCATAGCCCGAATCGGAGCCATTAAAACATCGTAAATCCCTTGGGGATTAGAGGTAACGGTTTGATAGGTACCTGCAATGAGGTTACCTGCTTCGTCTGTATCATACTTACCTGCTGGGATGATCCAGGTCAAGATTGCCATAATAGCAATGATAATGATCAAAACAGTGTAAGATGACGGCATTTGGAACCTTTTTTTTGTATTTTCACTCATTTGTTTTTCCTCCTAAACTATGTCACAAAGTATAAAACGAATGATGTTGGTCTGCCTGTGTACTACTAATCAAGCTTGTTGAAAATCGACTAGTCTTTCACAATGATTGTTCCACTTTCGGATTCAATCAGGGCACCGAGATTGCTGAGTGAGGTGATAACAGCCTTACCAGCAGGGTGATGGGTGACAAAGTCAATGGCAGCTTCGACCTTGGGTAGCATGCTACCTGGAGCAAATTGTCCTTGTTTGATGTATTCTTGAAGTTGACTAACGGTAACGCGTTCCAGCCTTTCTTGATTTGGTTTATTGTAGTTGATGTAGACGTAGTCTACGCCAGTGAGCACGATAAAAACATCTGCCTCAACCAATTCTGCCAGCAGTTGAGAAGCAAAGTCTTTGTCTATAACGGCTTCAACACCGTCCAAGTAACCGTTTTCATTTTCAATGACAGGAATACCTCCGCCACCAGCAGCGATGACGATTTGTCCGTCATTGAGTAAAGTACGGATGCTATTGATTTCTTTGATGCCAATTGGTTTAGGTGAGGCGACTACCTTACGCCATCCCCGGCCAGCATCTTCCTTAAAGGTAGCACCTGTCTTTTCACTTTCTGCTTTTGCTTCTTCTTCGCTATAGAAAGGACCGATTGGTTTGCTTGGATCAGCGAATGCCGGGTCGTCCTTGTCGACGATGACTTGAGTGACTACAGAGGCGACGCTCTTTTCGATGTTAGCGTCTACTAGGGCATTTTCCAAGGCGTTTTGGAGCCAAAAACCGATACTGCCCTCGGTCATAGCGACTAGAGAATCCAGTGGAAAGGCAGGATTTTTTTCAGAATTAGCCTTCAAGTGTTGGAGCAGGAGATTTCCAACCTGAGGGCCGTTGCCATGGGTGATGATGAGTTCATCCCCGTTTTGAATCAGTTTGACCAGATAACGAGCTGTTTCTACCAGAGCAGCTTCCTGAGCCTGGGCAGAGGGATCGGTGGAGAGGATGGCATTTCCGCCTAAGGCGACGACGATTTTCCGATGAGACATGATCTCTCCTTTCACTAAGATACAAACCTATCAGACCTCAAAGAAAAGATTGAAAGTAAGACCAAGATTGGATACCTGGAGCAAGCACTATTTCAGATGAGGTGAGAGGTAGATGCATTGAGGCAATCTGGACGAAGGGAGTTCAAAAATGGATAGCAATGGTTTAAACCACCAAAGGGACTAGACTAGTGATAAAAGGATGATAGGAAGGTTTGTTTAGAGGTGGCAATTGATTAAACGAACTTCTTATTTCTAGAAATATGGATTGTAATGCTTACTAGCCAGAGTCCCTAAGGTGCTTGGTTACTACATATTAGACCTTGGGAATATAGAGATTTCCAAGAGTCGCTGCCATGACAGCTTTGATGGTATGCATCCGATTTTCTGCTTGATCAAAGTGTCGTGCGTATTGACTGCGGAAGACTTCGTCCGTTACTTCCATTTCTTCTACGCCGAATTTTTCAGCTACTTGTTTACCGTAAATGGTATTGGTATCATGGAAGGCTGGCAAGCAGTGAAGGAAAATTAACTTGTCGTTCCCAGCTTTCTTCACCAACTCCATGTTGACTTGGTAAGGTTTGAGTAGGGCAACCCGCTCAGCAAATTTGTCTTCTTCACCCATAGATACCCAAACGTCAGTGTAGAGGACGTCAGCTCCTTTGACAGCCTCATCAGCATCTTCTGTAATCAGGATGTGGGCGCCGCTTTCTTTTGCATATCCTTTTGCCAATTCTACGACCGATTGGTCAGGGAAGAGTTCTTTTGGAGAGAAGACATGTACGTTGACTCCGAGAATCGCTCCCGTCACAAGGAGACTATTGGCAACGTTGTTACGACCATCTCCACAGTAGACCAAGGTCAATCCTTCTAGATGACCAAAGTTTTCTTGTACGGTGAGGTAGTCGGCCAACATTTGAGTTGGGTGCCATTTGTCAGTCAAGCCGTTCCAAACAGGAACGCCAGAATACTGAGCCAGTTCTTCTACCATATCCTGGCTAAATCCACGAAATTCAATTCCGTCAAACATGCGTCCGAGAACTTTAGCGGTATCTTCAGTTGATTCTTTCTTGCCAAGTTGGATATCGTTGGCGCCTAGGTATTCAGGATGTGCACCTAGGTCAATGGCTGCTGTTGTAAAAGCAGCCCGGGTTCTAGTAGAAGTCTTTTCAAACAAGAGAGCAATGTTTTTACCTGCTAGATAGCGGTGTTCGATATTGCGTTTTTTGAGGTCTTTCAAGTGAGCTGATAGACCGATAAGGTATTCGAGCTCTGCTCGGCTAAAATCTTTTTCTGCTAGAAAACTACGTCCTTGAAATAGGGAATGTGTCATGATAACCTCTTTCTAATACTTCGTCCTAAGGGACTTGGCCAAGTATAATCTGTCTATCTATCAGAAGGATGAGGAAGTCAAATTTCTTCGCGTTCAAACGGCATAGACATGCAACGAGGTCCACCACGGCCACGTACCAATTCCCTTCCGCGAATCTTAATGAGGCGAAGACCGTATTCTTCCAGTTTCTTATTGGTAACGGTATTTCGTTCATAAACGACTACCACACCTGGTGCGATTGCAAGGGTGTTAGAACCGTCATTCCATTGTTCACGAGCAGCAGCAACGATGTTTCCGTCCCCACATGGGATGAGGGTTACCTTCTCAACACCGAGGTTTTGGGCAAGGAGTTCTGCTAGATCGCCTTTTTCTTCGACGATTTGCAATTCTTCATTTTCATAGGTCACAGAGAAGACTCGGAGGTTGCCTTGGATTTCTGGGTGGATAGTAAATTTATCGTAGTCCACCATAGTAAAGACAGTATCCAAGTGCATGAACTTACGGCTGTTTGAGAATTCAAAGGCCAATACTTTTTTGAAGCCAACATTTTTCTTGAAGATGTTAACAAGTAGTTTTTCTATAGATGCAGCATCCGTCCGTTGAGAAATACCTACAGCTAGAACATCTTTAGAGAGAACAAGTTCATCGCCTCCTTCGATGCGTGTCGTTTCTTCGCGATTGTAGATCAAATCAAGGCCACCGTAAACTGGGTGGTATTTAAAGATGTATTTACCGTAGAGGGTCTCGCGATTGCGGGTGTCGGCATACATATGGTTGAGCGATACAGCATGTCCGATAGTAGCAAATGGATCGCGAGTGAAGTAGAGGTTGGGCATGGGATCGATAGCAAATGGATAATCTGATTCAACTAAGTCGGTCAATCCTTTTGCTGATTCAGGGATTTCAGGAAGTTCTGTTTTTTGAACCCCAGCCATGGTTTTTTCGATCAATTCGAGATTGTCTTCTATGTCTTGGAGGAGCTTGCGAATTGCAATCTTAGTTTGACGGCCACGGATGTTGGCTTCGTCTAAATATTCCTCGATGAATTGATTTCGGATTTCTGGAGTAGTCAATGATTCAGCAGCCAGTTGCTCTAGGTAAAGAACTTCGACTCCTTCGTCACGAAGTGCCTGAGCAAAAGCGTCGTGCTCACTCTGGGCGTCCGCTAAAAATGGGATGTCATCAAAGAGTAGCCTCTCGAGGTGGTCCGGCATTAAGTTTTCCAACTCTTTGCCCGGACGATGCAACATAACTTTTTTCAGTTTCCCAATTTCTGAGAATACCTGAATGGGATGTGAAGACATGTGGTTTCCTCCTTTAAAATTTTGCTTTGATACCTTTTTTGATACCGCTTACATGTTCGTTATAACACAAACAATAATGCTTGTCAAGGACGAAAATATAGAGAAAATTTCGACAAAACATGGTTTTTATAGCGTTTTATGTTAATATGCAGTAGGGGATAGAAAACAAAGATAAAATGGATATACATACAATAAAATGAATAGAAAAATTTTTAAAATTTTATATTAAATTTTATGATTTGAGATGAAAAAATTACTTTCATATATAGAATTAATAAGGGATTCGGCTGAGGTTGTAATTGAAAGAATGATGGTAAATTATATGAAATTTATCTGAAAAGCCTTTCTTCTGGAAAGTATAAAATGTATATTGTACAAATTATAGAATCTTTTCTGAGTATTTAGGGAGACAGTCTTATCTTATTGACGCTACTTAGATTTTTTGTTATAGTCAACGAGATAACAACTAGGAAGAATGGGTTATTCACAAGTTGTGGATAAGTCTGGGGAGAGCAGGACATTCAGTTAGTAAGCTAGAGGTATCTTGAGAATAGTACCGGCAACTAGTAACGAGCTTGTTTTCTAGTAGAAATCGTAGAGCAGTGGGGGATTTGAGCAGGCTGCCTGATGGTGCCAGTTTCAAAGTCTAAGAGCTGGAGTTTGAAAAAGCTAATTTTTAAGCATATTTTCTTATCCACAACCTGTGGATAACTTTGGGGACAAGAGAAATAATCAGAGAAAGAGATATGAGATGATGACAAAAATAAAACCGCATGGACCATTACCAAGTCAGGCCCAGCTAGCTTATCTGGGAGATGAACTAGCTGCATTCATCCATTTTGGCCCCAATACCTTTTATGACCAGGAATGGGGAACAGGTCAGGAGGAGCCTGAACGCTTTAACCCGACCAAGTTGGATGCGCGTGAGTGGGTTCGGGTGCTCAAAGAAACAGGTTTTAAAAAACTGATTTTGGTGGTCAAGCACCACGATGGCTTTGTCCTCTACCCGACAGCACATACAGATTATTCGGTCAAGGCTAGTCCTTGAAGTTTCCCAAGCTGCAACTGAGTTTGACATGGATATGGGAGTTTATTTATCTCCTTGGGATGCCCATAGTCCCCTTTATCATGTGGACCGAGAAGCAGACTACAATGCCTATTATCTGGCTCAGTTGAAGGAAATCTTATCAAATCCTAACTATGGGAATGCTGGTAAGTTCGCTGAGGTTTGGATGGATGGTGCTCGAGGGGAAGGGGCCCAGAAAGTCAACTATGAGTTTGAGATTTGGTTTGAAACCATTCGTGACTTGCAGGGCGATTGTTTGATTTTCTCAACTGAAGGGACCAGTATCCGCTGGATTGGAAATGAACGAGGCTATGCAGGGGATCCCTTGTGGCAAAAAGTCAAACCAGAGCAGTTAGGAACAGAGGCGGAATTAGATTATCTACAGCACGGAGACCCCTTGGGGACGCTGTTTTCAATCGGTGAGGCGGATGTATCCCTTCGGCCGGGTTGGTTTTACCATGAGGATCAGGATCCCAAGTCTCTCGAGGAGTTGGTCGAAATCTACTTTCACTCGGTAGGGCGGGGCACACCTCTCTTACTCAATATTCCGCCTAATAAAGATGGACTCTTTGACGAAAAGGATATCCAGCGTCTCTATGAATTTGCTACCTACCGTGACGAACTCTATAAAGAAGATTTGGCTCTGGGAAGCAAGGTATCTGGTCCGGCTCTATCAGAAGACTTTGCCTGTCATCATCTGACAGATGGACTAGAGACTAGTTCTTGGGCAAGTGATGCAGAACTGCCAATTCAGTTAGAGCTCGATTTAGAGTCACCTAAAACTTTTGATGTGATCGAGCTGAGGGAAGATTTGAATCTAGGACAACGCATCGCTGCTTTCCATGTTCAGGTAGAGTTGGATGGTGTTTGGCAGGAGTTTGGATCAGGATTTACAGTGGGATATAAACGCCTTTTGCGAGGATCCATGGTAGAGGCTCAGAAGGTGCGTGTAATCATCACAGAGGCACAGGCTTTGCCTTTGTTGACCAAGATTTCACTCTATAAAACACCTACCTTGTCAAAAAAAGAAGCTATTCAGCAACTAGAGTTTTCAGAAAAAAGTCTAGCTGTGACCAAGGGAGAAAATGTCCACTTTACAGTGAAGCGCATAGAATCTAGCAGTCCTTTAGAAGCTAAGATTTCGATTCAACCAGGGACGAGTGTACATGGTGTCGCTTATCAGGATGAGATTCAAGTTATTGAGTTTCAAGCTGGCGAGACTGAAAAAAGATTGACGCTTCCAACCTTGTATTATACAGGAGATAAAACTTTGGATTTCTATCTGAACCTAACGGTGGGTGGTCAGCTTGTAGATCAACTTCAAGTCCAAGTTTCATAAAAAAACCTTTGCGCGGTGCAAAGGTTCTTTTGGTTATTAGTGATTTGGTAGCCAGCTGAGGATGAAGGTCAGTTGCTCAGCTTTCAAGAGGTCTTGGTGTTGAATGCTAGATACAGAGTTCTTGTCTAATCGACACTCTTTGACAAAGTTGAAATGGCTGTGGTTTTGCTCGGCATGGATATCCAGCCATTTATTTTCCTTAGCTAGGTAGACACGCAGATGGTCAAAGAGAGGGATTCCGAGGTCGTAGCTGGGTTTGCCTGGACAGGTCGGGTAGAATCCAAGAGCTGACCAGATGTACCAAGCAGAGAGACTACCGTTGTCCTCATCGCCAGGATAGGCTTGCCAGCTTGGGTGAAAGGCTTTCTGACGTATCGACTTGATGAGAAGAGCAGTGTAGTCAGGGTAGTCACTGTAGCGGAAGAGATAAGGGATGTGGAAACTAGGTTGGTTGGAAATGGCGACTTGTCCAAAGGGAGCAGTAGCCATCTCGCTCATCTCGTGAATCTCGTAACCATAGCCAGTCGTTTCAAAGAGAGGAGCATCCTGACAAGCTTTCAAAAGGTAGTGGCTAAAGGCTTCATTTCCACCCATCAGTTGACGCAAACCTGAGATGTCATGTAAGACGCCTAAAGTCGCTTGAATGGCAGAACATTCAGCATAGTCGCGTCCCCAACTATAAGGAGAGAAGTCAGGACGGAAGTTGCCTTGACGATCTCGCGCACGCATATAGCCTGTCTCAGAGTCAAAGAGATGACGGAAATTTTGAGAAGAAGTGTTATAAGTGTCAGCAATCTCTGTTTTCCCTAGTTTTTTGGCACAGCTGGCGATACAAAAGTCGCTATAGGCATAATCAAGGGTGTGACTGACGCTTTCGTGATTGTCTGTGGATAGATAGCCTAGTTCTTGGTATTGGGCTAGTCCGTGACGACCATTGATGCCGAGAGGGTCGGACTTGGTGGCTGTCTCCAGCATGGCTTGGAGGAGTTCCTTCTCTAAATCGGGGGCCATTTCCTTGCAGGCGCTATCTGCGATAATGCCGTCTAAAAGGGTACCAGGCATCATGCCACGTTCATCTGGGGCCAACCACTTTGGAAGGAATCCAGTATCGCGGTAGCTATTGAGGAAGCCTTCTAAAAAGAGACGATAATGTTCCGGTATGATAAGGGCAAAGAGGGGAAATGTAGTCCGGAAGGTATCCCAGAAACCATTGTTGCTATAGAGGACTCCGGGCTTGACAGTACCAGTAGTCAGATCCATGTGGATGGCTTGCCCTGACTCATCAACCTCATAAAAAGTCTGAGGAAAAAGGAAGAGTCTATAGAGGCAGTGGTCAAAGAAGGTTCGGTCAGCCTCTCCTGTCTCCAACACATCAAAACGATGGAGGAGATTTTCCCAGTCTGCTTGTGCATTTGCTTTACAGCTATCAAAGTCCTTTTGAGGTAGATTAACCAGAGCTTGAGAAGGAGAGATAAAAGAAGTTGCTAGCTGGATTTCAGCATGACTGTCTGCGAGGTCAATTCGCCAGTCTCCACCTTCTTGGCTGACAGCAAGAATATCCGTATTTATTTGTAGGGCAGTGAAGAGTATCAGCGGATTTTTATTGGTCTCTGTTTTACCTTCTTGTCTTAGGGCCAGAGTCCGCTTATCTACTTGCTTGACTGTCAGTTCATCCGCTGCGTGAAGATAGAGGGAGAGGGCTTTGCCTTGCTTTTGCTCTAAGCGGATAGAGGCACCGTAGCAAGTCGGTGTGAGCTGGGTTTCAATCTGATAGCGCAGGGAGAAAATTCTCAGATAATGAGGTTGGAAGCGAGCTTTGTCGATATCATAAGAAGACTGACGGTGGAAGAGACTTTCTCCATTTAGTTTACCTGTGACGGGTGTTATGAGCAACCAAGAATAATCACCAATCCAAGGGCTGGGCTGGTGGGTTAAGCGAATCCCCTGAAAGATGGGCAGATGCGGATCGAAAAACCAAGCTCCCTCCTGGTCACTGGTCTGGGGCACAAAATAATTCATCCCAAAAGGCACGCCTGTGTAGGGCAGGGTATTTCCTCGAGAAAAGGCATGTTTGCTGGCAGTGCCAAAACGAGTATCGATGGTTTCAAGTAGTGGTTTCATAGTCGTTCCTTTAGCTGTTTTTCTACATTATATCAGAAAAAGGGGGGCTTTAGATATGGAGCTCAAAAGAAAGCAATTTTGTAGAGAAATGACTAACATTTGTGTATATATTTTCTAAGCTAAAAGCTATATACTGAACATGAAACTTGTTTGAAAGAGGATACTGCACGATGATTTATTCGAAAGAAATTGTTAGAGAATGGCTAGACGAAGTAGCAGAGCGTGCCAAGGACCATCCGGAGTGGGTGGATGTCTTTGAGCGTTGCTACACCGACACCTTGGACAACACGGTCGAGATTCTAGAAGATGGTTCAACTTTTGTACTCACAGGGGATATTCCTGCCATGTGGCTTCGGGATTCAACAGCCCAACTCAGACCCTACCTTCATGTGGCTAAAAGAGATGCCCTCCTGCGTCAGACCATTGCAGGTTTGGTCAAGCGTCAAATGACCTTAGTATTCAAAGATCCGTATGCCAATTCCTTTAACATTGAAGAGAATTGGAAGGGCCACCACGAGACTGACCATACAGACCTTAATGGTTGGATTTGGGAACGCAAGTACGAGGTGGATTCGCTTTGCTATCCTTTGCAGCTGGCCTATCTCCTCTGGAAAGAGACTGGCGAGACCAGTCAGTTTGATGATACTTTTGTCGCAGCGACTAAGGAAATTCTTCATCTGTGGACGGTGGAACAAGACCACAACAACTCTCCTTATCGTTTTGTTCGTGATACGGACCGTAAGGAAGACACTCTGGTAAATGATGGCTTTGGACCTGACTTTGCGGTGACAGGTATGACCTGGTCAGCCTTCCGACCGAGTGATGACTGCTGCCAGTATAGCTACTTGATTCCATCCAATATGTTTGCCGTAGTCGTCTTGGGTTATGTTCAAGAAATCTTTGCAGAACTGGATCTAGCTGATAGCGAGGGTATTATTGCTGACGCTGAGCGTCTCCAGTCTGAAATCCAAGAAGGCATCGAAAACTACGCTTACACAACTAACAGCAAGGGTGAAAAGATTTATGCCTTTGAAGTGGATGGTCTAGGAAATGCTAGCATCATGGATGATCCAAACGTCCCAAGTCTACTGGCTGCTCCTTATCTTGGTTACTGTGCGATTGACGATGAGGTTTACCAAGCAACTCGTCGTACCATTCTGAGCCCTGAAAATCCATATTTCTACCAAGGTGAATATGCTAGCGGTCTCGGAAGTTCTCATACCTTCTATCGCTATATCTGGCCCATTGCCCTTTCTATCCAAGGCTTGACAACAAGAGATAAGGCAGAGAAGAAATTCTTGCTGGATCAGCTAGTTGCCTGCGATGGTGGTACAGGTGTTATGCACGAAAGTTTCCACGTGGATGACCCGACTCTCTACTCTCGTGAATGGTTCTCCTGGGCCAACATGATGTTCTGTGAGTTGGTCTTGGATTATCTGGATATCCGCTAATACTTTTCGAAAATCTCTTCAAACCACGTCAGCTTCGCCTTGCCGTAGGTATGGTTACTGACTTCATCAGTTCTATCCACAACCTCAAAGCAGTGCTTTGAGCAGACTGCGGCTAGCTTCCTAGTTTGCTCTTTGATTTTCATCTAGTATAAGGAGCACACTTTCGCTCAATCGATTCTTGTTAGAATCACAAATTCACATTTAAAACGTTAAAAATTAAATTTAGAATGAGGTTTTACTTCATGGAAAATGTTGTTGTACATATTATCTCACATAGTCACTGGGACCGTGAGTGGTACTTGCCTTTTGAAAGCCACCGTATGCAGTTGGTGGAGTTATTTGATAATCTTTTTGACCTTTTTGAAAATGATCCTGAGTTCAAGAGCTTCCACTTGGATGGTCAAACCATTGTCCTTGATGACTACTTGGAAATTCGCCCTGAAAATCGCGACAAAGTCCAAGGTTACATCGACCAAGGCAAACTCAAAATTGGTCCCTTTTACATCTTGCAGGATGACTACTTGATTTCCAGCGAAGCCAACGTCCGCAACACCTTGATTGGTCAGCAAGAAGCTGCAAAATGGGGCAAATCAACCCAGGTTGGTTACTTCCCAGATACCTTTGGAAATATGGGACAAGCTCCCCAAATCCTTCAAAAATCAGGCATTCACGTGGCAGCCTTTGGCCGTGGTGTCAAGCCGATTGGATTTGACAACCAAGTCCTCGAAGATGAGCAGTTTACTTCTCAGTTTTCAGAAATGTACTGGCAGGGTGCAGACGGAAGTCGTGTCCTCGGTATCCTCTTTGCCAACTGGTACAGTAATGGGAATGAAATTCCAGTGGATAAAGACGAAGCCTTGACCTTCTGGAAACAAAAATTGTCAGACGTGCGTGACTACGCTTCGACCAACCAATGGTTGATGATGAACGGATGTGACCACCAGCCTGTACAGCGAAATCTGAGTGAAGCCATTCGTGTGGCAAATGAACTCTTCCCAGATGTGACCTTTGTGCATAGTTCATTTGATGACTATATCCACGCAGTAGAAAGTGCTCTGCCTGAGCAACTATCTACCGTTACAGGTGAGTTGACCAGTCAAGAAACAGACGGTTGGTACACGCTTGCCAACACTTCTTCATCCCGTATTTACCTCAAACAAGCTTTCCAAGAAAATAGCAACCTGCTAGAACAAGTGGTGGAACCATTGACTGTCATCACTGGCGGACATAACCACAAGGACCAGTTGACCTATGCTTGGAAAGTCCTTCTACAAAATGCGCCCCATGATAGTATCTGTGGCTGTAGTGTGGACGAGGTTCACCGTGAGATGGAAACACGTTTTGCCAAGGTCAACCAAGTCGGAAATTTCATTAAGACCAATCTTCTCAACGAGTGGAAGGGTAAAATCGCAACCCACGAAGCGCAAAGCGACCACCTCTTTACCGTCATCAACACAGGTTTGCATGACAAGGTCGATACGGTCAGCACAGTGATTGATGTGGCGACTTGTGATTTCAAAGAATTGCACCCAACAGAAGGCTATAAGAAGATGGCAGCCTTGACCTTGCCAAACTACCGTGTCGAAGACTTGGAAGGGCATGCTGTAGAAGCGAAAATCGAAGATCTGGGAGCTAATTTTGAGTATGATTTGCCAAAAGACAAGTTCCGCCAGGCTCGTATCGCTCGACAAGTGCGCGTGACAGTGCCTGTTCATCTGGCACCACTTTCTTGGACAACCTTCCAATTGCTTGAAGGAGAACAAGAACACCGTGACGGTATTTACCAAAATGGAGTAATTGATACGCCATTTGTAACGGTCAGTGTGGATGACACTATCACAGTCTACGACAAGACAACTCATGAAGCTTATGAAGATGTTCTTCGTTTTGAAGACCGTGGTGACATTGGAAATGAGTACATCTATTTCCAACCAAAAGGAACAGAACCTATCTACGCCGAGCTGAAAGGCTATGAGGTCTTGGAAAATACAGCTCGTTTTGCCAAGATCTTGCTCAAGCATGAATTGACAATTCCAGTAAGTGCAGACGAAAAACTGGATGCGGAACAAAGAGGCATCATCGAGTTTATGACGCGTGAAGCTGGGCGCTCAGAAGAATTGACAACCCTTCCTCTGGAAACAGAGATGACCGTCTTTGTTGACAATCCACAAATTCGTTTCAAGACTCGCTTTAACAATACTGCCAAGGACCATCGTATCCGTCTCTTGGTTAAGACTCATAACACGCGTCCAAGCAATGACTCTGAAAGCATCTATGAGGTAGTGACACGACCAAACAAACCAGCAGCTTCATGGGAAAATCCTGAAAATCCACAACACCAACAAGCCTTTGTCAGCCTTTATGATGATGAAAAAGGGGTGACGGTAACCAATAAAGGACTGCACGAGTATGAAATCCTTGGCGACGATACCATTGCAGTGACCATCCTTCGTGCCTCAGGTGAGCTAGGTGACTGGGGCTACTTCCCGACACCAGAGGCTCAGTGCTTGCGTGAGTTTGAAGTCGATTTTGCTCTCGAATGCCACCAAGCAGGGGAACGCTTCTCAGCCTTCCGTCGTGCTAAAGCCTTCCAAACACCATTCACTAGTCTTCAAGTTGCTAAACAAGAAGGAAGTGTTGCTGCGACTGGTAGCCTCTTGAGTCATGCGGCACTCAGCTTACCACAAGTTTGCCCAACAGCCTTTAAAGTGGCGGAAAATGAAGAAGGATATGTACTCCGTTACTACAATATGAGTCAAGAAAATGTTCGCATATCAGAACACCAACAAACCATTTTGGATTTGCTTGAGCGACCATATCCAGTTCATTCAGGACTATTGGCTCCACAAGAAATTCGTACAGAATTGATTAAAAAAGAAGAAATCTAACAGTTTTAAAGTGTTTGATAACTAATACTATGAGATAGAAAGGAGGGGCGAAAGAGTATGGATAAACTACTGATTCGCCCCTTTTTTGGTGAAAATATGACGATTGCAACCATTGATATCGGAGGGACTGGGATTAAGTTTGCCAGTCTGACTCCTGATGGAAAAATACTAGATAAGACAAGTACACCGACACCAGAAACCCTAGAAGATTTACTGGCATGGCTAGACCAACGTCTGTCGGAGAAAGATTATAAGGGCATTGCCATGAGCGTTCCAGGCGCGGTCAATCAAGAAACAGGTGTGATTGAGGGGATCAGTGCTGTGCCTTACATCCATGGCTTTTCTTGGTATGAGGTCCTTGCTCATCATCAGCTACCCGTCCATCTAGAAAATGATGCCAACTGTGTTGGACTGAGTGAACTGCTGGCTCACCCAGAGATTGAAAATGCAGCCTGTGTCGTGATTGGGACAGGAATTGGCGGAGCTATGATTATCAATGGCAAACTTCACCGAGGTCGCCACGGCTTAGGTGGTGAGTTTGGCTATATGACAACCATTGAACCAGCTGAAAAACTCAACAACTGGTCGCTACTAGCCTCTACAGGAAACATGGTTCGCTACGTAATTGAAAAATCTGGTCAGACTGACTGGGATGGTCGCAAGATTTACCAAGAAGCTGCAGCAGGCAATGCCCTTTGCCAAGAAGCCATTGAGCGCATGAACCGTAATCTGGCTCAAGGCTTGCTCAATATCCAGTATCTGATCGATCCAGATGTCATTAGTCTGGGAGGCTCTATCAGTCAAAATCCAGATTTTATCCAAGGCGTCAAAAAAGCTGTTGATGCATTTGTCGAAACCTACGAAGAATACACGGTCGCACCAGTTATCCAAGCTTGCACCTATCATGCAGATGCCAATCTCTATGGTGCCCTTGTCAACTGGTTGCAGGAGGAAAATCAATGGTAATTTTTACAGGACTTAGTCCCAAACAAGAGCAAGCATTAGAGTTGCTTAAAAAGCATATTTCGCTAGCAGATGTAGAGGTAGCAGTCGCTCAGTCTGACCAAGCCTCTATCTCTATCAAGGGTGAGGGTGGCCACTATCAACTAACCTATCGCAAATCTCACCAACTTTACCGTGCCTTGTCCTTGTTGGCAACAGCTCTAGTAGAAGGTGATAAGGTAGAGATTGAAGAACAAGCTGCTTACGAAGAGTTGGCCTACATGGCAGACTGTTCGCGAAATGCAGTGCTAAATGTGGCTTCTGCCAAACAGATGATTGAGGTCTTGGCTCTCATGGGCTACTCAACCTTTGAGCTCTACATGGAAGATACTTATCAGATTGAGGGACAACCTTACTTTGGTTATTTCCGTGGTGCCTACTCGGCTGAGGAGTTGCAGGAAATAGAAGCCTACGCCCAGCAGTTTGACATGACCTTTGTGCCTTGCATCCAGACCTTGGCTCATTTGTCGGCCTTCGTTAAATGGGGTATCAAAGAAGTGCAAGAACTCCGTGATGTAGAGGACATTCTCCTTATCGGTGAAGAAAAGGTTTATGATTTGATTGATGGGATGTTTGCCACTCTATCTAAACTGCAGACACGCAAGGTCAATATTGGGATGGACGAAGCTCACTTGGTTGGTTTAGGGCGCTACCTTATTTTGAACGGTGTTGTCGACCGTAGTCTTCTCATGTGTCAACACTTGGAGCGCGTGCTGGATATCGCAGACAAATATGGTTTCCACTGTCAGATGTGGAGTGATATGTTCTTCAAACTCATGTCAGCAGATGGCCAGTACGACCGTGATGTGGAAATTCCTGAGGAAACTCGTGTCTACCTAGACCGTCTCAAAGATCGTGTAACCTTGGTTTATTGGGATTATTACCAAGATAGCGAAGAAAAGTACAATCGTAATTTCCGCAATCACCACAAGATTAGCCAAGATATCGCCTTTGCAGGTGGTGCTTGGAAGTGGATTGGTTTTACCCCACACAACCATTTCAGCCGTCTAGTGGCTATCGAGGCCAATAAAGCCTGTCGTGCTAATCAGATCAAAGAAGTCATCGTAACTGGTTGGGGAGACAATGGTGGCGAGACAGCTCAGTTTTCTATCCTACCAAGCTTACAAATCTGGGCAGAACTCAGCTACCGCAATGACCTAGACCGTTTGTCTGCACACTTCAAGACCAATACGGGTCTATCGGTTGAGGACTTTATGCAGATTGACCTAGCTAATCTCTTGCCAGACCTACCAGGCAATCTCAGCGGGATCAATCCCAACCGTTATGTCTTTTATCAGGATGTTCTCTGTCCGATTCTTGATCAACACATGACACCTGAAAAGGACAAACCCCACTTTGCACAAGCTGCTGAGATTCTGTCAGAAATTAAAGGCAAAGCAGGCATCTACGCCTATCTCTTTGAAACTCAGGCTCAGTTGAATGCTATTTTAAGTAGTAAGGTTGATGTTGGACGACGCATTCGTGAAACTTATAAAGTCGGTGACAAAGTCAGCTTGCAGCAAATCGCCAGAGAAGAATTACCAAAACTTAGAAGCGAGATTGAAAACTTCCATGCCCTCTTTAGCCACCAATGGTTGAAAGAAAACAAGGTATTTGGTTTGGATACGGTTGATATCCGTATGGGCGGACTCTTGCAAAGGCTCAAGCGAGCAGAAAGTCGCATCGAAGCCTATCTGTCTGAGCAGATTGATCGCATTGATGAGCTAGAAGTTGAAATCCTACCATTTACTGATTTCTACGCAGACAAGGATTTCGCAGCCACAACAGCCAACCAGTGGCACACCATTGCAACAGCATCGACGATTTATACGACCTAATACTCTTCGAAAATCTCTTCAAACCACGTCAGCTTCGCCTTGCCGTATATATGTTACTGACTTCGTCAGTCTTATCCGGAAATCTCAAAGCAGTGCTTTAAGCAACCTGCGGCTAGCTTCCTAGTTTGCTCTTTGATTTTCATTGAGTATAAAAACAAGAACAGTGTCCCTTGTTCAGAGTGTTTCTCGTGAAACCTATTTCTTATAAAAAACTTCTCCACATAAAATAATTTGTGGAGTTTTTTCTATAATTAGTAGTTTAAACTATTCTTAAAATAAGAGTATACTAATGATGTAATCGTTATCAAACCTAAAAATTCGATGAAATCAGTTTTTAGGAATAAAATGGGAGGAAATTATGAAAAAGTTTTCAAAGACCTTGAGAGATAACTGGATTTTTCTCTTGATGGTTTTACCAGGGGCACTTTGGTTGATTCTATTCTTCTATATCCCAGTATTTGGAAATGTGGTCGCCTTTAAAGATTACCATATGAGTGGTGAAGGATTTATCCACAGTATTATGAATAGTAAATGGGTCGGCCTCGATAACTTTAAGTTCTTGTTTAGTTCTAAAGATGCCTTTATCATTACTCGAAATACCGTCCTTTACAACCTTGGATTCATCTTTATTGGTTTGATTGTGTCGGTTGGAATTGCCATCATCCTCAGTGAGCTTCGTTCTAAGAGAATGGTTAAAATTTTCCAAACGTCTATGTTGTTCCCATACTTCTTGTCATGGGTTATCATCAGTTTCTTTACAGATGCATTCCTCAACATTGACAAGGGTGTGATCAACCACTTCCTTTCTTCCATCGGATTGAAGGAAATTAACTTCTACGCTGACTTAGGTATTTGGCCATATCTTCTCCTTTTCCTAGGTATCTGGAAAGGATTCGGATATAGCAGTGTCATGTACTATGCGACTATCATGGGAATTGACCCTACCTACTATGAAGCAGCAACAGTGGACGGGGCTAGCAAGTGGCAACGGATTCGCAATGTAACCATTCCACAGTTGACACCGCTGATAACTGTTTTGACCATCCTTGCAGTCGGAAACATCTTCCGTGCAGACTTCGGTCTTTTCTATCAAATCCCACACAATGCTGGTCAGCTCTATAATGTAACCAACGTACTAGACGTCTATGTCTATAATGGTTTGACTCAGACAGCGGATATTGGTATGGCATCAGCAGCTGGTCTTTATCAGTCAGTTGTCGGTTTAATTCTCGTTATCTTATCAAATATACTTGCAAGACGAGTAGATCCAAATTCAGCACTATTCTAGAAAGGAGGAAAGCATGGCAGAAAAAATTAAAAAAGCAAAAATTGATAATGTCGGCATTCACTCCTTTAGTAAGAAGGCAGATATCTTCTTCAGTATTATTTCTGGATTGATTGCTCTCTCTTGTATCTTGCCCTTTATCTTTGTCATCATGATTTCCATCACAGATGAAAAGAGCATCCTTCAACATGGATATAGCTTTTTCCCATCACAGTTTGGATTAGATGGCTTCGAGTTTTTGGCTCAGTTTAAAGATAAGATATTACAAGCGCTCTTTATCTCAGTGTTTGTAACAGTAGTCGGAACCTTGACAAACGTCTTTATCACAACAACTTATGCCTACGCCATTTCACGTACAACTTTTAAGTACCGCAGATTCTTTACAGTTTTCGTCCTACTTAGTATGTTGTTCAACGCCGGTTTGGTTCCAGGCTATATCGTGGTAACTCGTTTGCTTCAACTAGGTGACACAGTTTGGGCCTTGATTGTTCCAATGCTTCTCTCACCATTTAACATCATCTTGATGCGTTCCTTCTTCAAGAAGACCATTCCAGAAGCCATTTTGGAGTCTGCTCGTATCGATGGTGCTAGTGAAGCCCGTATCTTCTTCCAAATCTGTTTACCATTGTCGCTACCAGGTATCGCAACCATCACGCTTTTGACAGCTCTTGGTTTCTGGAACGACTGGTTCAACGCCCTTCTTTACATCAAGAGTGACAACTTGTATCCATTACAGTATTTGCTCATGCAAATCCAACAAAATATGGACTACATAGCCAAAGCAGTAGGTCTTTCTGGTCAACTGGGAGTTGCTCTTCCAAAGGAAACAGGACGTATGGCCATGGTTGTCGTTGCAACCCTTCCGATTGCAATTCTGTATCCATTCTTCCAACGCTACTTTGTAAAAGGTTTGACCATCGGTGGTGTGAAAGAATAGGACTTACTGAGAAACATCGTTTCTCCCTTCCCAACTTCATCTTAGTGGCTGAAGTTAAAATCATTAAATCGTTTATAAGTTTAAAAATAAAAAAAGGAGTTTTTATCATGAAAAACTGGAAAAAATATGCTTTTGCATCTGCTAGCGTAGTAGCTTTGGCTGCAAGTCTTGCTGCTTGTGGAAACCTTTCAGGTAACAACAAAAAAGCTGCTGACTCAGGATCAGGAGAAAAACCTGTTATTAAAATGTACCAAATCGGTGACAAGCCAGATAACTTGGATGAATTGCTAGAAAATGCAAACAAAATCATCGAAGAAAAAGTTGGTGCTAAATTGGATATCCAATACCTTGGATGGGGTGACTACGGTAAGAAAATGTCCGTTATCACATCATCAGGTGAAAACTACGATATCGCTTTTGCAGATAACTACATCGTAAACGCGCAAAAAGGTGCTTATGCTGACTTGACAGAATTGTACAAGAAAGAAGGGGCAGAGCTTTATAAAGCACTTGACCCAGCTTACATCAAAGGGAACACTGTAAACGGTAAGATCTACGCTGTTCCAGTTGCGGCTAACGTTGCATCTTCACAAAACTTTGCCTTCAACGGAACTCTTCTTGCTAAATACGGTATCGACATTTCAGGTGTAAACTCATACGAAACACTTGAACCAGTCTTGAAACAAATCAAAGAAAAAGCTCCAGATGTAGTACCATTTGCAGTTACTAAGAACTTCATCCCTTCTGAAAACTTTGACTACCCAGTAGCAAACGGACTTCCATTCGTTATCGACCTTGAAGGGGATACTACTAAGATCGTAAACCGTTACGACGTTCCTCGTTTCAAAGAACACTTGAAGACTCTTCACAAATTCTACGAAGCAGGATACATTCCAAAAGACGTAGCAACAAGCGACACTTCATTTGACCTTCAACAAGACACTTGGTTCGTTCGTGAAGAAACAGTAGGACCAGCTGACTACAGTAACAGCTTGCTCTCTCGTGTAGCTAACAAAGACATCCAAATCAAACCATTCACTAACTTCATCAAGAAAAACCAAACAACTCAAGTTGCTAACTTTGTTATCTCAAACAACTCTAAGAACAAAGAAAAATCAATGGAAGTGTTGAACCTCTTGAACACTAACCCTGAACTCTTGAACGGACTTGTTTACGGTCCAGAAGGCAAGAACTGGGAGAAAATTGAAGGTAAAGAAAACCGTGTTCGTGTCCTTGAAGGATACAAAGGAAACACTCACATGGGTGGATGGAACACTGGTAACAACTGGATCCTTTACATCAACGAAAACGTTACAGATGAGCAAATTGCTCAATCTAAGAAAGATTTGGCTGACGCTAAAGAATCTCCAGCGCTTGGATTCATCTTTAACACTGATAGCGTGAAATCTGAAATCTCTGCAATCACTAATACAATGCAACAATTCGATACAGCTATCAACACTGGTACTGTAGACCCAGATAAAGCTATTCCAGAATTGATGGAAAAACTGAAATCTGAAGGTGCATACCAAAAAGTATTGGATGAAATGCAAAAACAATACGATGAATTCTTGAAAAGCAAAAAATCATAAGACAAACTGATTTCGTGTATTCATTCCTAAAAAATGTTATCACTACCTCCTCTGGTACTCCCGGGGGAGGTAGTGGTTTTTTTATTAGAGTAGCTAAAAGTAAAAAAATCTTGTTAAAAACTTTGTGAAATGCCAGTATAAAATATAGATATCGATTAATTGGACTAATACCTCTATTAGTTTAATTAAGTAGATTTTTAGAATGAACTAGCTTATAATAAGAGTACGATGAAAGCGCTTAACATTGTGAAATTTAACTGGGTTTTGATTTAAGAAGTGGACAGGATTCCTTCTTAAATGTTTCATTTATGTCTGATTTCAGCTTGTTCATATTTTGTAAATTATGAAAGATTCAAGTGAAACACAGCAAGTGAAAATCCGATAAAAAGTTGTTTGCTATCCCTTTTGGGAACAAGAAATATTACATGAGGTTATTCATATGAAAAAAACACCCAATCGATGGTTAATTTTGGCTGCGGCCATTTTAACGAATCTCTCTCTAGGTGCAGGATATGCCTGGTCGGTCTTTCAGAAGGCACTCCTAGAAACCAATGCTAGTCAAGGATGGGTTCAAGCTCAGACTTCCTTAGCCTTTAGTATTTCTTTTGCTATGGTACCTGTTGGAATGATTCTTTTCGGTCCCAAAGTAGATTCGGTTGGACCTAAAAAGTTTGTCTTTCTAGGTGGTATTCTCTTTGGTACAGGGATGTTTGCGACTGGTTTTGCCAACTCACTACCTGTGCTTTATCTAACGTACGGTGTCATCCTAGGACTTGGTATCGGCTCTGCCTATGGGGCATCTACGTCCGTTGCGACAAAATGGTTCCCAGACAAAAAAGGCCTAGCTGGTGGATTGACAGCGGCAGGATTTGGCTTGGGTCCACTAATTATCGGACCGGTTGCAAAATCTTTGATTGCTTCTATGGGGATTTACTCTACCTTTAAGGTACTAGGTATTGTCCTTTTACTAGTGATCTGTACATCTTCCCTAGTTATGGCCAAAGCTCCTGCTGTTGCTCCAGCGGCTGGGGATGCTCAACCAGAAGGAAAAACTTATAAAGAAATGCTCCGTGATGGAAATTACTGGCTTCTATGGTTGATCTATGTTCTTGGTGCTACAGGCGGAATGATGATTATCGGAACTGCAGCAGCGATCTCAGACCAATACCAACTTGTTGGAGAAGCGACCCTCTTCGTTATGCTGGTATCCATTGCAAATACATTTGGTCGTATCTTCTGGGGTACGGTATCTGATAAGATTGGCCGCTATCCTACCGTTATTGCCATGTTTGGAGCGGTCGCTACTGGTTTGTTGCTCACAGCCTTATTCAAAGGTCCTGGAAGCATCTTGGCCATCCTTGGAATCATGATGGTTGCCTTGTCATTTGGTGGCTTCCTCGGTTCTTTCCCAGGAATTACTGCTGAAAACTGGGGAGTGACCTACGTAGGGACAAACTATGGATGGATGTTTACTGCTTATGGTGTAGCTGCTATTGCTGGTCCTCAGTTAGGGGCACGTCTTGCACAGGCAAACCAAGGAGATTATACAATGGCCTTCTTTATCGTTATCGGTATGGCTATCATTGGTATTCTACTCCAACTCTTCTATATGGCTAAAGCTAAAAAAGTTTAAAAATGAATCCTTGGATCATCCAAGGATTTTTTAAATTGGAGTAGACATTCGTTGGGATTAGCTCCTTTTTAATTTCCGGTCAAATAAATTGCATTCGTTTTCTCAAGTGGGTATACTAGAATAGTTGAATGAAAAATTCTGAAAATTTAAGAATAGAAAAGAGAACAAATCTTATGGCAAAAGATATTCGTGTCTTACTTTACTACCTCTATACTCCAATTGAAAATGCAGAGCAATTTGTGGCAGATCACTTGGTTTTCTGTAAATCAATCGGCCTTAAAGGCCGTATCCTAGTCGCTGACGAGGGAATCAACGGAACCGTTTCAGGTGACTACGAAACAACTCAAAAATACATGGACTACGTTCATAGCCTCCCAGGAATGGAAGACCTCTGGTTCAAGATTGACGAAGAAAATGAACAAGCCTTCAAGAAGATGTTTGTTCGTTACAAGAAAGAAATTGTCCACCTTGGTTTGGAAGACAATGACTTTGATAATGACATCAACCCACTTGAAACAACAGGTGCTTACTTGTCTCCAAAAGAGTTCAAAGAAGCCCTTCTTGACGAAGATACCGTGGTTCTTGACACACGTAACGATTACGAGTACGACCTAGGACATTTCCGCGGTGCTATCCGCCCAGACATCCGCAACTTCCGTGAGTTGCCACAATGGGTCCGTGACAACAAGGAAAAATTCATGGACAAGCGTGTCGTGGTTTACTGTACAGGTGGCGTTCGCTGTGAGAAATTCTCGGGCTGGATGGTTCGTGAAGGTTACAAAGATGTTGGCCAATTGCACGGAGGAATCGCAACTTATGGTAAAGACCCAGAAGTTCAAGGTGAACTTTGGGATGGGAAAATGTACGTCTTTGACGAGCGTATCGCCGTTGATGTCAACCATGTCAACCCAACCATTGTAGGGAAAGACTGGTTTGATGGAACACCATGTGAACGTTATGTCAACTGTGGAAATCCCTTCTGTAACCGTCGTATCCTAACATCAGAAGAAAATGAAGACAAGTACCTTCGTGGATGCTCACACGAGTGTCGTGTTCACCCACGCAACCGCTACGTCTCAGAAAATGAATTGACACAAGCAGAAGTTGTTGAGCGCCTAGCTGCTATCGGTGAAAGCTTGGATCAAGTCGCTACTGTATAACATCAAACAGCCTTCAGGGGCTGTTTTTCTATGCTTTTTATCTAAAAATCTAAAATTTGTTTCTGTATCTTTCAGGAAAATAGGTTATACTATGTGTAAACGATTTCAAAGGAGGCCAGTTATGGCGAAAACATTTTTTATCCCAAATAAAGATAGCATTCTAGGACAACAGGAGGTCTTGACTGCCAAGTCCATCTTGGCCTTGGTGGAGGGCTTGGAGTCACACAGTTATGATACGGTCTATCTCCGTCAGCCCCTCAATCGTCTCGAGTATATCGAGTGTGGGATTGTAGGTCAGTCGCAATTTCTCTTCAAGGTGAACTATGCGGATAGCCGAAAAGGCTATCAAGTGGTGATTCCAGACTTCCTTACCAGAGCGGACTGGGAGATTGTAGAAGCTCTCCTCCAAGCCCTATCGAGTAAGTTGGGGCAAGTGGTAGAAGGGTTAGAAGGGTTTGAGTTTGAAGCTTATTTCCGACAAACGGTCAAGCATTATCTAGCTGACAAAGCGACTCGTCTAGTCTATTGCCAAGGGCTCTTGGCCCCAATCTATCTCAACAAGGAATACCTCGAGAGTTTTTTGGCTGAGGATGGATTGGCACGTTTTGAAGAGCTGGTCAAGAAGGTTCAAGGATCTGATGCCTACCTTGCCAGTGTGAAATTTTACCCAGACGCCCAAGGCAAGGTGCACGGTATCTATCACCTAGCCCAGGGAGTCAAGACGATTTTGCCAAAGGAACCCTTTGTACCAGCTCCTTATACCGAGCAGCTGGCAGAAAAGGAGCTTGTTTGGGAGATTGACCTAGTGGCGATTTCTGGTGATGGCTCAAAAGCAGAAGACTATGAAGCCATCGCTCGCTTGGATTATGAAAAATTCCTAGAGTCACTACCAAAAGCATTTTACCAGCAATTAGATGCTAATCAATTAGAAGTACAACCCATCCTAGGACAAGATTTTGAAGGATTGGCAACTATCAAGTAGACATTGTTCAAAAAAGAGTAAGCATAAAAATCCCTGTCATTAATAAATGGCAGGGATTTTGGTTAAAAGAATGTCAGGATGCGAAGGTAGTCCACTGTCAGCGCTAGCTCTGCAATGAAGAAGGGTAAGAGAATAGCACCATCAAGTAAGACAGCGAGCAGGAATCGATAAAATGGGTCGAGGCTATTGGTCTTACTTGGCTTGCTAATCACAAAGAGATTGCCGAGGGCAAAGATGGCCATGCTTAGAAGAGTGAGGATACCAGCAAATCGCAAGCCGCCAAAGAGTGCAAAGAAACTTGCTAGAGCCGTTAGGACAAGTGGGATAGCAAAGAGTCTGCTATACCGATCGAAGGCTTCTTGGAATGTAAAGTCGCTCTCTTGATCCAGCACACGTCGGACAGTAAAGCCTCCCAAAATGATGGAAAAGTAAAATAGAGCGCTAGCGACCAGAATCGAAAGCCCAGCAAAGAGATCTAAAGGTGGGAGCTGGTTAGGAGAACCATTAGCAATAGAAATCATATAACCGTAGTAGAGGTGCTTGATATGATAGATACTAAAGAAAAGATTAATCGAAGATAGCAAAGTGAGTAGGCCAAAGACACTGTAACGATGCTTTTGGTCCGTAGTCTTGCTGGCAGTTGGTTCTTGGATAGCATCCAGTAGCCAAGTCCAAAATAGTGCGATTTCTTCTTTTAATCTGGCTGTTTTACGAGGGTCAATATCTGGGATATAGGGGCTTTCTAAAGCCTTGCTGAGGATGCTTTTTTCTTTTGCAGGGTTTTCTTGCTTGCGTTCCTTTTCAGCTTTCCCTTCTCCCTCTTCCTCGGTTTGGTTTTCCTCGATTATTTCGGGAGTTTCCTCCTCATGCGTTTCCAGCTCTTTAGGTGAGACAGAAGTTTCTTGGCTTGCTTGTAGTTCAGCTTCCACAGTTTCCGAAGTCTCTGGTTGGTCGGGCTGGATTTCTGATTTTGTCTGAGCTGATTTCTTCTCAAGATCGGCACTTTCAAACCATTCTTGTGTCATGGTGGAACCTCCTTTTTTATGGTCGTTTTCTATTTTTAGATTAGCAGATGAAAGCGTTTTTGTCAATGGTTTCTAGATGGAGAAGAGTACTCTTCTTTAGGTAGGTAGATATCCTGGTTGGCTTTTGCAATGAGCAGGTCCTTGACATCTGCTTTGTCTGTCTTGTATGGGTTGGCAAGTTCATTCTCTTTTTGTCCACGATGTTCTTCTTTGGGTTTATGATAGATACCACCATGCTGAGAAGAAAGATCTAGATTGATACGGTCAGTCTCTTTCTGGGAGAGAATGAGGTTTAGAGTGGAATGGGCCTCTAGCTCAACCTTGCCGTGGGCCTTGATATTCTCAGCATAGATGTGTTCTCTTTCCGTCTTGACCTGGCTATCTGTCAATTCGGTATCAAAGATATTGATGATATGAGGTGTCGTTAGTGTACTATTCTTGATAGAGCTTTCTGTTATTCTTAAGAGATAGCCTTTTGCTTTGATTGTTGCATTTTCAAGATTGGCTTGACGAATATTGGTTTGTCCACGATTGGCTGAGACGGTGATAGCTTGCAGCTTTCTTCCTTTAGGGAGGGAGAGAACGACTTCGTCAAAACGATTAGAATAGTTGCTGGCGATACGAAGTAGGCCTTCGATTCCTGAACCGAGAAAGCGATGTTGGGAGGCTTGTTTGTCAGTGACGCTTAGTGTTTTGTCACTCATGCCAGTAGTCAGATCGTGACGACCAGACACGGAAGGATGATAGGTGATGTGAATCTTGTCATCTACAGACTCTGTGATGGTTAGGCTATGTTCCTCAAGGGTCAAATCAAGCTTTTCCACTTCACTTCCAAAGGTCACTTCTTCGATACGATTGTCATAGACGGGGTCTTTTGACATGGCAAGCAAACTTTGAATACCATTGGACTGCGCACCTACAATGATCATGATAAAACCGAGGATTGTAGAAACCACACCAAAAATGAGAAATCCTTTTGTCAATTTACGCATGTCTATCACCTCTCTTTCCTTTTTTAAGAATCCATTGTGCTAAGCGGACGATTAGGAGGCCAAAGAAACGAGCTACATAGGAGATACCTAGTAGAACAAGAGAAGAAGCACCGATAGAAAGCAAACCAGCCCCAAAAATCAAGATAAAGGCAGATTTGGCTTCGACTAGGACACTAAAGCTCTCTATGATAAAGAGTCCACCTAGCAGGATACCCGTTACAGAGACGGTAAAAAAGGCTAAAATGACGGAGACGGCTGCGATAATAATACCGATGATGGCCATGAGGATGCCGATCCCGACCGGAATTCCGATAGGAGCTACTAGCAGGGCCAGGAGGGCAATGTGTAGCAGTTGACGGTCATTCTTTTGAGCAGGGGCTTCATTGACTTTTTTATCGAGAAGATCAGAGAGGACATCATGAGCCGCTTCTTTTGGTGTTCCTAGACTGGCAATGAGTTCCTCTTCGCCCTCTGAACCTGCATCGTCAAATAGTTCCTTAAAGTAGTCCATAGCTTCGATGCGGTCAGCTTCAGGCAGTTTATTGAGATAGGTTTCTAACTGAGTCAGATAGTCAGTTCTTGTCATGGCGGATACTCCCTTCTATGATGCCGTTGACGGTGTCGGTATAGAGCGTCCACTCTTCCTTTAGAGTAACGAGCTGCTCTACGCCCCGATTGGTCAAGGAGTAGTATTTGCGCATACGCCCCTGAAACTCTCTAGAGTAGGTGGTCAGAAAGCCACTGGCTTCCAATTTTTTGAGAATGGGATAGAGCGTAGATTCTTTGATATTGGCGATGAGCTTAATGGTTTGACTAATCTCATAACCATAAGAATCCCCCTGCTCCAGTACAGCCAAGATGAGAAACTCGATCAAGGCAGAGGATGTTGGGAAGTACATGGGAAACCTCCTTTATATTATATAAAAATTTTATATATACTCTTTTCAAATATATTGTATCTCAATATGAAAGCCCTGTCAAGAAATATGTGTAAAAATTTTACATATAAAAAACTCCTAGTAAAAACTAGAAGTTTAGAGGATTTTATCAGCCCGATCCACCATAAAGAGTGAGACGGTCATGATGCTATCGATGACTAGAAGGGCAAGGACAGCTGGAATCCAAGATTGGAAAAGTTCAAAACTGTAACCAAACAAGGCGGGTCCAAAAGCAGCTAAGATGTAGCCTCCTGTTTGCGCTAGTCCTGATAGCTGAGCGGTCTTTTCAGGAGAACTGGTTTTAAGCGAGAAGCAAACCATGAGGTAGGGGAAGAGGGCACTGCAGGCCGTTCCAATCAAGAGATGGACGACTAACCAGTAGAGGAAATTATTGGCTGGATACAAGAGCATGGCAATTCCCATCATACCAGCGATAGAGATAATTGCCAGCATGATTCGACGGTGACTATCTGATAGACGAGTCGTCAGACTTGGAACAGTCATCGAAAAAGGAATGCTGATCAGTGAGAAGATAGAAGCCAGAAGAGCCGCATCACTATTAGAAATACCAGCACTAACAGCCATAGTTGGCAACCAGGTCATACTTGTATAAAAGAGCAAGGACTGAAGCCCGCCAAAGATAATGATAGCCCAGACATCTTTACTTTTTAGAATATTCTCTTTGACTTGCTTTTCTTTTTGGCTTTCTAGGTGGTGGTTGTGGCGATGATTTGGCAACCAGACTAGCAGAGTGACCAGACAGAGAAAGCTGAGAACGAGGATAAGTCCCTTCCAAGAACTAGCTTGGGTGATAGGGACCGAAAGATAAGAAGCGATGGCTGTCGAAATTCCCATGGCAGTGACATAGAGAGTTGTTAGGAAGCTAATCTTTTGAGGCTGATTTGCCTGAATCATACTTGGGAGAAGAACATTGAAAATAGCAATGCTCGCTCCCACAATTAGTGTCCCTAGATAGAGAAGGGGAAGATTGAAAATCCGAATGACAGAGCCAACAGTTAAGAGTAGGAGACAGTATGTAAAGAGATGTTCCAACCCGATTTTTTGTGCCAAGCGGCTTGCAAAAGCAGAGAAAAGAGCAAACATCAAGAGAGGGAGACTGGTTAAAATCCCAAGAGAGCTAACCTCCACTCCTAGTCCCTGAGCAATATCTCCTAAAATAGTTGGAAGAGCAGTAAAAGGAGATCGTAAAACAGTCCCGATTAAGACAATTCCTAGAACAAAAAAGAGTGATTGTTTTTTCATAAAAACCTCGATAAGATGATTTTAATAACAGCTTATTTTAAGGTTTTTTCCTTATAATGTCAAGTAATGACAGCCAAGACAGTTAAATCAATGGAAGTGAAAATAAAGTGAAAAGAGACAGATTTCTTTACTAGAATTTTCCTTGATTTGATATAAAAATAGGAAACTAGGAGAATTTGTGATAAAATAGTGGAAGGAAATCTATACATTGGAGAAAAATTGTGCCTGAAAAGCAAAAAATCAGCGTCTTGATGTCGGTCTATGTAAAGGAAAATCCGACGTTTTTAAGAGATGCTATCAAAAGTGTTCAAAACCAGACCTTGAAACCGAGTGAACTTGTTCTTGTTGAGGACGGGCCGCTCACACCCGAACTCTATCAGGTGCTAGAAGAAGTGGCAGCTCAGTCAGACATTCCAGTGAAACGGTGCCCCTTAGAACAAAACCAAGGTTTAGGCTTGGCTCTTCGATACGGTGTTTTACAGTGCCAGCATGACATTATTGCCCGCATGGATACGGATGATTTAGCCGTTCCGGATCGTTTTGAGAAACAGCTTCAGCTAATGGAGAAAGAAGATCTCGATCTCTTAGGTGGGCATATCGCAGAGTTCATTGACAATCCAGATGAGATTGTGTCTTATCGTCGTGTTCCAACTCAGCATGCAGACATTGTGGCTTATCAGAGAATGAGAAGCGCCTTTAACCATATGACAGTCATGTTTAAAAAGGACATGGTCCTCAAGGCTGGCAACTATGAAGATGGCCTTTACATGGAGGATGACCTCCTTTGGCTCAATATGATTGCTGCAGGTGCCAAGACTGGGAACCTAGATCAAATCTTGTGTAAGGTTCGTGTCGGTGCAGGGATGTTTGAGCGTCGGGGTGGATCGCGTTACCTTAAACTCTATCGTCAGGCTCGCCAAAGGATGCTTGAGCGAGGGCAAATTTCTTACATGGAATATGCTAAAAGTGTAGCCATTCAGGCAATTGTTGCACTTTGTCCAGGCTTTGTACGTCAGTTTATCTTCGTCAAACTTTTAAGAAAGAGAAAGTAAGCCCCGATAGACTGAATGATTTAGGCTATCATAACAACAGTATCATCTGACTCTTTTAAGGGGGAGTAAATTCCTATGAATAAAAAACTAACAGATTATGTGATTGATCTGGTTGAAATTTTAAATAAACAGCAAAAACAAGTGTTTTGGGGGATATTCGATATTCTGAGTATGGTGGTTTCCATCATCGTATCTTATATCTTGTTTTATGGCCTTATAAATCCTGCGCCTGTGGATTACGTGATCTACACTCTTTTAGCCTTCCTCCTCTATCAAATCATGATTGCGTTTTGGGGGCTAAATGCTAGTATTAGTCGTTATAGCAAGATTACGGATTTCATGAAAATCTTTTTCGGAGTGATGCTCAGCAGTGTTCTTTCTTATGGAATCTGCTATGCCTTCCTTCCATTGTTTTCTATCCGTTTCATCGTACTCTTCATTTTGTTGAGTACCTTCCTTATCTTGCTTCCTCGTATCACTTGGCAGTTGATTTATTCTAAACGTAAAAAAGGTAGTGGAGATGGAGAACACCGTCGGACCTTCTTGATTGGTGCTGGTGATGGTGGTGCCCTCTTTATGAACAGCTACCAACACCCAACTAGCGACCTTGAGCTAGTGGGGATTTTGGATAACGATGAAAAGAAAAAGGGACAAAAACTAGGTGGAATCCCAGTTTTGGGCTCTTATGATAATCTACCTGAATTAGCTAAACGTCACCAAATCGAGCGTGTTATCGTAGCGATTCCTTCGCTTGACCCATCAGAGTACGAACGCATCTTACAGATGTGTAATAAGCTAGGTGTCAAATGTTACAAGATGCCTAAGGTTGAGACAGTCGTTCAAGGACTCCATCAACCAGGTAGTGGTTTCCAAAAAATTGATATCACAGACCTTTTGGGCCGTCAGGAGATTCGTCTCGACGAATCGCGTCTGGGTACTGAGATTACAGGCAAGACCATCTTGGTGACAGGAGCTGGTGGTTCGATTGGTTCAGAGATTTGTCGTCAAGTTAGCCGCTTCAATCCCGAGCGTATCGTCTTGCTTGGACATGGTGAAAACTCAATCTATCTCGTTTATCATGAATTGATCCGTACATTCCAAGGGATTGATTATGTTCCTGTTATTGCAGATATTCAGGACTATGACCGTCTCTTGCAGGTGTTTGAGCAGTACAAACCAGCCATTGTTTACCATGCTGCAGCCCACAAGCACGTTCCGATGATGGAACGCAATCCAAAAGAAGCCTTCAAGAACAATATCCTCGGTACCTACAATGTTGCCAAGGCTGTTGATGAAGCCAAAGTACCTAAGATGGTCATGATTTCGACTGACAAGGCGGTCAATCCACCGAATGTTATGGGTGCAACTAAGCGCGTGGCAGAATTGATTGTCACTGGCTTTAACCAACGTAGCAAATCAACCTACTGTGCAGTTCGTTTTGGGAATGTTCTTGGTAGTCGTGGTAGCGTGATTCCTGTCTTTGAACGTCAGATTGCTGAAGGTGGTCCGGTAACGGTGACAGACTTCCGTATGACACGTTACTTCATGACCATTCCAGAGGCCAGTCGTCTGGTAATCCATGCTGGCGCTTATGCCAAGGACGGAGAAGTCTTTATCCTAGACATGGGCAAACCGGTTAAAATCTATGACTTGGCTAAGAAAATGGTTCTTCTAAGCGGACACACGGAAAGTGAAATTCCAATCGTTGAAGTTGGAATTCGCCCAGGGGAAAAACTCTATGAAGAACTCTTGGTTTCGACCGAATTGGTTGATAACCAAGTCATGGACAAGATCTTCGTTGGTAAGGTAAATGTCATGCCTCTAGAAGCCATCAATCAAAAAATAGAGGAGTTCCGTTCACTCAGCGGAGATGAGCTCAAAGAAGCGATCATTTCTTTTGCGAATGAGACAACTCATGCTGAGTAAGAGTGTTCATCTACCTTCATAATGAAACAACTATCGCCAGTTTTCTGAGGAAATCAGAAAGCTGGTTTTTATAAATAGAGAGTAGAGGACGTCGGATATTTCAAAGGTTTAATAAGCGCAACTATTCAAGGGACGATGTTATGTGATCTATCAGGAGAGTGATTTCAGACAATCTAAAAACTACCTCTATTTTTAGCTGGTAACATAACTTTGCGAAATAAGTATTAAAGTCAAAAGGAGATTTTTGTATGCTGAGTGCTATTAGGAGTTTTTTCAAAGGCTATGCAAATTTTTCTGGTCGTTCCACACGTCCAGAATTTTGGTGGGTTTGGCTGCTAAATATGGTAATTTTCTTGCCCGCCTACTACTCGCTATTCACGGGATTAGAATCTGATAAAGCCATCAGGAATATTGCGGTCTTCAGTATGTGTATTATTTTGTTTATAGTAGAGTTTGTTCCTCTACTAGCACTGATAGTACGTCGCTTACGAGATGTGGGTATCCATTGGGCCTATATCTTTATTGTATTTGTTCCTTTGGGTGCAGTAACACTGCTCGTTATGCTCGCTATGCCAAGTCAACGATTTGGAGAAAAAGTGATAAAAAATAGTGACAAAAATAAAGAAAATAAGGAAGACTCTCAGTTTGAAGACATGGTACGAAAATATTAGGATATTTTTAGTCTAGTTAAAAACGGCTGAGTCGTTTCCCAGCAAATAATCGCTTATAGTAGCAACCTATACAAAAAAATACTCCTTAACCTAGTTCACTAGTGTTAGGAGTATTTTTGTATGGTTAGAGCTGGCTAATGATATCATCAATGGTACGGGCAATCCAGTCAGGTTGATAGCTGAGTAAATCAGCCTCTTCTCCAAATCCCCAAGTAACAGCGAACTTTTTAATACCAGTTTCTTGGGCTCCGATCATATCAAACTTGGTGTCGCCAATGATGAGAACTTGGTCTGCAGGCAGTTGATGCGTCTGCAAGGCGTAACGGATGACATCCGCCTTGTGCGGCGTTTCAGGACTAGAGCCGTAAATGCCATCAAAGAAATGATGGATTCCCAGATTTTTAGTCATATCCTGGGCAATCGGAGTATTCTTTGTTGTAGTGATGTAGAGAGGGTAGTTTTGCGAAATCTCTTGAAGCAATTCCGTTATTCGGGGGAAGAGTTGGGCTTCGTGGATTCCTTTTTCCTTGTAGTAAGAGCGGTATATCTGCACAGCCTCTGGGATTTGTTTCTTGGGAAGGCATGTTGCAAAACTACTTTCAAGGGGCGGTCCCATAAAACCACGAATGGTTTTGGCATCAGGGCTTGGAACTCCTAGCTCTTTAAAGGTATGGGTAAAGGCATTGTGGATCCCGATGGAACTGTCAACCAGAGTTCCGTCTAGATCAAAAAAGACTGCTGAGATAGAGGGCATAGTTTCTCCTAATAGATATAGATAAGCTTATTTTCCGAAGATTTCTTTTTGTAGGCGGCGACCAGTAGGTGTGGCGGCGAGTCCACCCTCAGCCGTTTCACGAAAGGCAGTTGGGAGGCTTGATCCGACCTGATACATGGCATCGATGACTTCGTCAACAGGGATTTTAGACTCGATACCTGCCAAGGCCATATCAGCCGCGATAAAGGCAAAACTAGCCCCCATGGCATTGCGTTTGACACAGGGAACTTCAACCAAACCAGCGACGGGATCGCAGATAAGGCCTAGCATATTTTTAATGACAAAGGCAATGGCTTGGCTAGCCTGATAGGGGCTTCCACCTGCAGCCAAGGTCAAGGCTGCGGCACTCATGGCAGAGGCAGAGCCAACTTCGGCCTGACAGCCACCTTCAGCACCTGAGATAGAGGCATTGTTCGCGATGACTAGTCCAAAGGCACCAGCAGCAAAGAGGAAATCCAGCTGTTCTTCGTGACTAAGGTCAAGTTTTTGGATAGCAGCAGTGAGAACGGCTGGCAGACAGCCAGCACTTCCTGCGGTTGGAGTGGCGCAGACCAAGCCCATCTTCGCATTGTGTTCATTGACCGCGATGGCATTACGGGCTGCTGATAGGATGGTAAAGTCCGACAAGGCCTTGCCACTTTTGAGATGGCGGTCTAGTTTGGCCGCATCTCCGCCTGTTAAGCCACTACGGGATTTGTTTTCACTGAGGCCGAGCTCGACAGAGGCTTTCATGACTTCTAGATTGCGTTCCATGAGGAGGAGAACTTCTGGCCGTTCTCGACCGGTTAGTTGATATTCGGTTGCAATCATGAGTTCGGCGACATTTCCTTGGAAGTCTAGATCTGCTTGCTCAACCAATTCTTTGATAGAATAAAACATGTTTCCTCCTACTTAAAGAAATTGACATTGTGGAGATGAGGGATTTTTCGGATTTCTTCAATCGCCTCTTCGCAACTTCGACTATCGACTTCGATAATCATGATGGCTTTTTCTCCAGCTTTTTCTCGAGTCACATTCATCTGTGCGATGTTGATATCGAAACGAGAGAGGGCTTCTGTGACATGGGCAATCATACCCGGAACATCCTGATGCACGATGATGATGGTCGGGGTATTCATGTTGAGAGAGACAGCAAAGCCGTTAAGTTCCGTAACCTGGATATTTCCTCCACCGATGGAAATTCCTGTCACACTAATGGACTTGTGTTCATTCTTCACAGTAATTTTAGTGGTATTAGGATGAGGAGCATTGCTGTCCTTCTGAATGGTCCAGACAATCTTGATACCGCGTTTATGGGCAATCTCTAGGCTATTTGGAATGTCGGGATCGTCCGTATCCATACCTAATATACCAGCGACGAGAGCAAGGTCGGTTCCATGACCACGGTAGGTTTTGGCAAATGAATTAAATAAATGGAATTCGACTTCTGTCGGCGTATCATCAAAGATGGAAGAGACGATTTTCCCGATGCGAACAGCTCCAGCAGTATGGCTACTTGATGGGCCAATCATAACTGGTCCGATAATGTCAAAGACAGATTGAAAACGAAGTGAGTGCATCTGTTTCCCCTTACAAAGATTCTTATATCTATTATATCAAAGAATGGACCTCTGCGCTTATTTCCCTTATCAAAAGCTTAAAATGATTAAAGATAGTATAAAATAAGGTCTTTTGTGACAAAAACCTCCATAAAACGGTAAATATAAAACATTTTTGTAATATTTCTACATAAAACCGTTAAACAACGGTAACATTCGAGGAGTAGAATAGTATCATAGATAAAAAGGAGAATTTTTAGATATGTCATTAACAACTAAAAAAATTAAAACAACTATCGCAGGAGTAGCAGCTTTGCTTGCTTTCTTTGCTCCATCACTTGCATCTGCCCAAGAAACTGTAACTTACACAGTTAAATCAGGTGATACTCTTTCAGAAATCGCTGAGAAGTACAACACAACTGTTGAAAAATTGGCGGCAAAAAACAACATTAAAGATATTCACCTTATCTATGTTGACCAAGTTTTGGTTATTGAAGGAACAGCTTCTACTGTAGCTCCAGCAGCAACAACGGAAGAAACAGCTCCAGTAGCTACAGAAACAGTTGAAGAAGCTCCAGCAGCAACAACAACTTATGAAGCCCCAGCTGCACCTGCAACTCCAGCAGCAGAAAGCAACACTGCAGCAGCTTCTACTGTAAGTGGTTCTGAAGCAGAAGCCAAAGAATGGATCGCTCAAAAAGAATCAGGTGGTAGCTACACTGCTACAAACGGACGTTACATCGGACGTTACCAATTGACAGATTCATACTTGAACGGTGACTACTCAGCTGAAAACCAAGAACGTGTAGCAGATGCCTACGTTGCAGGACGTTACGGTTCATGGACAGCTGCCAAGAACTTCTGGCTTAACAACGGTTGGTATTAAGAATACAAGAGTCCTTTAGGGCTCTTTTTTGTTTACAAAGATGTTAACTTCTCGCTCTAGCTCTGTTAGTAAGTGTTCATCTTCTACTAGTTTAGCTAAGGAGAGTCCATTCTGTATCAACTGAGCATCATTAGCACAAATGCCGATACGAATATAGGAAAACGCAAGTGTATCGTACTGTTTGCTTGCTTTTGCCTCCTCTAAGAGAGTGTAGCAAAGCTGTTTGCAAAGCAACTTATCACCATTGTAAAGATAAAGAGTTGAGAGATTCAGAAGCAACATCATACGAAGCTGAAAGACAGGACTATAGTGTTTATAAACCTCTAGTCGTTCGAGAATTTTTTCGGTAATCTGATGAATATACTCCATAGGAAAAGCAAAGAGAATGGTATTAAGGACTTTGAGGTCACTCTCATACCAAGTATCTTGTTTCTCAATCTTATCCCATAATCTGTTTACAATGTTGTCAACCTTACTTGACAATTTTTCTATCCCATTTTCACGGATGTAGATAACGATTTCGAGCATATCTTGCAACTGCTGGATGGGAAAATCATGATGTGTTTTTAGATAATGTTGGCATTTTTTGAGTAATTTACTTAAGTCGCTCGTACCACTAATAGAAGCCATTTTTAGAAAAGTCTGCATGATAGTTGATCGTTCACTTGGGTGGTAGAGATGGCAAATATATTCAAACTCTTCAAAACTCATATTAATTTGCTGGAGAAGAAATTCCATATTCTCATATTTTGGAGTTGTCTTGCCACTTTCTATTTTTGATAGGCTGGTTCTTGAGAGAACACCCCCACAGACCTCTTCTTGAGTCAATCCTTTTGACTCACGGATTTCTTTATAAACATTTCCAAAATCGTAGCGCATGATTCCCTCCTTATTTGTGAAAAAAGTTAACAATAAATTGAAACTGATTAAAAATATTGTATCATAGTAATATAAAAAGTAAAAAAGAAATCTAAAATAAATTTGTGAAAAAGGTTAACAAATTTTACGACAAGGTATATTGTATTTTATAATCAAGATGATGAAGTACTAAGGGGGTATCAAATGTATAAAAAAGTATATCGTCTGTTGTTATTTATGTTATGGATGGTTATTTTCTTCCCTTGGGGATGGCTCTTATAAAATTTTGATTAAGTAAAACGAAAGGAAGGTGAGTCCAATGGACTTCAATGTTTACAAATGAACCAATTCATCTGTTTCTGTGAAACAGTTCAAGATATAAGATGTGAGGAAAATATCATGAAAAAATTAGTAAAAATTGGTGTCGCAACCGTAATGGCATGTGGTCTGCTTGCTACGACAAATGCTTTAGCAGTATGGGTAGATGGTGGTCAATGGAACTATGGAGTAGGTTGGACAGGAACTTTTGGATATTCTGATTATTTACATTCTACTCGCTCTCATACAGCAACTGTCCGACATGGAGGTAGAATCTCTAAGGATCGTCAGGGTCCTAGGGTTTGGGCACAAGCTTCCCTTACTAAAATTCCGCCAACAGGATTAGAATATTTCTATGGATTTTAAGTGAAATTTTCCCTCTCCTATTAGGAGAGGGAGAACTTTATTGGAGGTATCTTTATGAAAAAAATCAGTAATTTCTGTATGTTACTACTGCTTCTGTGTACCACTTTCTTTGTTTTTAATGTAAACTATACACGAGAAGTAGTTCGGATTCAGGAAATGGGAAAGACAGCGAGTTCTTTGGATGTATACTTGAAAGATGTCAATGAACCTGCAGAATCTGTTCTTCGATTTTTTGAGTATGTATCAAAGGAATACAAAGTATCCATCATCAAAACAGACAGTGGTGATGAGGTAATCAAGTCTGGTGTTTTTGATAAAGATACCTTCCCCTACCAAGAGTTTGGGATTTCTTCCCTTGGTTTTACCACAGATGGTGAAGGAGTCTACAGTAATAAAGAAATTTCCAATAAACTTGGTACGATTCCGACCTTTCTAAAAGCCAAGCCTATTCAGCTTATGACTTTTCAAGCCTACATCAAGGATACATCTCGTAGTTTAAATGGTCGCTACACGATTAGTTCGGCTCAAGAGATGGATAGAGATCAGATTTTACAGAAGTGGAGTGATTTTTTCAAGACTGACCAGACTACCTTGCTAGAGCCAACCTACAAAAGTGCAGTGGAAGTCTTAAATCGAGATTTGCTCTTATCTGCTATTATTTTTGTCTTGGCTATTTTGCTTCTTGTCTTAGTAACAGTGTATCAGCCAATGATGGAGATGAAAAGAGTTGGGGTACAAAAATTACTTGGTTTTCAAGATCGGGCTGTTTTAGCTGATGTTGTGAAAGGCAACCTCTACCTCCTCCTAGGTGGGGCGCTTGTGATTAATCTAGGGGTGTTTTTCTTGCTTGATTATAAGCCGAAAGATTTGTTCCCTATGCTGTGGTTGTCTCATTTTTTGCTTTTGCAGCTTTATCTCTTTATCAGTTGGTTGACCTATCTCTTGATCCAAAAAATGACAATCAGCTCTCTGCTGAAAAGTTTTTCATCTTTTAAATTTGGTTTACTCTTTAATTATTTGATGAAAATTGGAACTACCATTTTACTGACAGTCTTGCTAGTTGGGGTAGGAAAAAGTTTGGAGCAAGAAAACAAAGAGTTGGATTACCAGAAACAGTGGATCAGTCAAGGAAATTATCTGACCTTGGAAACTTTCCAACTCAATGATAACCTGTGGCAAGAGCAGTTGGCAGGCTCAGGGCAAGCAGTGGATTATTTCTATCGATTTTATCAGGATTTGGTAGAAAAAACGCAGGCGGGCTATGTGCAAACTAGCAACCTGCCTATAAAAAATTTTGCCACTGCAGAACAAGTGCAGCGGTATCAACTGGCTGATATGCTAACTGTTTACTATGCCAACCGTCATTTTTTAGAAAGTCAGGGATTCAAGTTACCAGATACCGGCGCAAAAAAAGTTATTTTGATGCCAGCAAGTACGAAAGGTGAAGAAGATAAAAATCAGCTCTTGGGGAAATTAATTGCCTATCTTTCGATGAAGTATGAAGAGCAGCAAAAACGAACGATAGAGGAGATGGATGTCGAGATTGCCTATTATGAAGGAGATTGGTCGTTCTTTCCATATAGTGATAAGCGAAAGGAAAATCTCTACAATCCAATTATTAGCTTGGTCAATGATTCTGATATGATGTGGGATGAAAAAGCTCGCCTGTCAACAACAGGTTTAAATAACCCGATTAAAATCGAAAATACGGCTCAACACCAAAAAGAGGTGACAGCGTTAGTTGGGAAATTATCAGATGGGAATTATTTAAAATTTTCATCTATTCAAGCCATTCAACAAGATAAAGTAGATTCTTATCGAGATGCTGTTCGGAATTTCAACATACTCTTTGCTTTGGTTGGTCTTCTTAGTATGATGATTTCCTACTTCTTACTAGTAACAACTTTCTTATTGAAGCGAACAGATATCATCACCAAGAAGTTCATGGGTTGGAAATTGATAGATCGGTATCGTTCTTTCTTGAGGATTCTCTTGTTGGTATATAGCCTCCCTTTTGTAGTCCTGCTATTCTTTACACAGGCACTTTTCCCGCTCCTACTTTTTGCAGGATTTACAGGCTTAGATATCCTGTTTGTGCTTTTCTTGGGCTCTAAGATGGAAAAACGAAATGTAGTGCAGTTATTGAAAGGGGACATCTTATGATAAAGTTGGAAAATGTTACGAAAACCATTGGGAAAAAAGTTATTTTGGAGAATTTATCTCTAAAAATTAACCAAGGAGATTTAGTTGCCATTGTTGGGAAAAGTGGCAGTGGCAAGTCAACCTTGTTAAATCTTTTGGGTTTGATAGATGGCGATTACAGTGGACATTATGAAATTTTCGGTCAGCAAAATGTACCTGTCAATTCTGTTAAGTCGCAAGCGATTATCCGCGAACATATCTCCTATCTGTTTCAAAACTTTGCTCTGATTGATAATGAAACAGTAGAGTATAATCTCATGCTCGCTCTAAAGTATGTAAAATTATCCAAGAAGGACAAAGTCAAAAAGATAGAAGAAATTTTAGAGAGAGTGGGATTGTCATCAACTCTACATCAGAAGGTTTCAGAGTTATCTGGAGGGGAACAGCAACGAATCGCAGTTGCTAGAGCCATTTTAAAACCGAGTCAGCTCCTTTTAGCAGATGAACCAACCGGTTCTCTAGATCCTGAAAATCGAGATTTGGTTTTAAATTTTCTCTTAGATATGAACAAGGAAGGGAAAACGGTCATTATCGTTACCCACGATGCCTATGTGGCCGAACAGTGCCATCGAGTCATTGAATTGTGAAAAATACAGAAATCTTATCAAAAATCTTTAAACTTAAAGATACCTTTAAAATTTAATTTTAAAACACTCATTTATCAATATTTTTTGATGGATAAAAATAGAAAATCGGTTGTTTTTAGGAGATTCCCTAAAATTACCTCCTATGGAAATCGTATGCCTCTTAAGCTTCGAATACCTTAGTTCTCGTGATTTTTGAGCTATTCTAGCTTTAGAATCCTTCAGAACGTAAAATTTTAAGCAGTCAAAGATCTAGAAAACTCATAAAACATTTATTTTATAGCAGTTCTAAGCTTAGAATTATATGGATATGTATGTATTTGACCTATTCGATGGTTAGGACAGCTCTATTCTGGGAAATCTGGACGATCAATGGTTTAGAATAGTATTTCGACAATGGATTTTGTTGAAGGATTGATTATTTTATGATACTCTAAAATAAAACTGATTTAATGTATTAAATGGAGAATCGTTACATGAAACATTTTTTTGCAGGAATTGGTGAAATTCATTTTTTGTTATTTTTATTATATCTAAGCATGTCTACTAGTCCAATTATTGGACTAGTGATTGGATATACTAAAATAAATCTAATCAATTCTATTATTATAGTTCTTGGTATGATATTGGCATTAATTTTGGTATTATCAAGAGTGTATAGAAAATATTTTTATAGAGACGATGATGACTAAAGTTTTTATCAATAAAGCAGGGTTTAAAACTCTGCTTTATCAAATATTGAATTACAGAAAGTGCTCTGTGGCATTGAAAATGACAGCTATGATGATTTATATAAAATTAAAAAGATGATCGGGATACTTTAAAATTATGATGCGTAAACTAATTGTTTTCTTATTAATGCTCCCTTTTTTGGTCTTGTGGTTAGAGTTGCATGTCCTAGTGAATAACTTGCCATTGAATCTAGAAATTCCCCTTGATTTTGTTATCAGTATGGGTCTTACTTTCTGTAGTTTGATTTTCTCAAAAATAGTTTTAGACCTACTATATGCATTGAAAGATTTATACAAGAAAGAAGGTCTTATTACGATTTTTCCCTTTATTTTTATAAGAAGGAAGAGAGTAAATGTGAGATTCTCACCCTATTTTTCATTCCATCGTAAAAGTTTGTCTACTGATGATTTGAAATCTAGAATTATATGGAGTTTTATTCTTGAAATTGCTATTATCCTAGTATTTATTTTGAAAATTCCTTTTGCTATCATCATGCTTACTACAATATTTTTCTGGACTATAATGGATATCAACCATCTCGTTTTTAATAAGACGGAATTTCTTTTTAATCAAAACAAATGGCAAAAAGAAGATTCGTTTGAAAGTGATTTGACGAAAACGTTAAAGGATAAAATACAAAAATCAGAGCTAACTTATTCTGACTTAATGTCTCTACAGCTGTATGATGCGATTAACCAATCCACCTTTTTAACGGAAAGTGAATTCTTTGAGGATATTTTGAAAAAAATCAAAGATTCTCAGAACACCCTTCTGTGTACAGGTCTTGTCGAGTTACTGATGTATGAGATTTCTATTAGTAACAATAACAACTGGAAAGAAAAGGTTGATAAAATTAGAATACGGCTTATCAGAATCAATCAATTAGATTTTTTCTATTATACAAGTTGGTTAAGGCAAAATTTTGATTTCTGTATGAATAGAGAATATGATAAGATGAAATCTAGAAGGATATTTATTAGCAATAAGAAGATAATCTAGATTCGTCTTGTAAGTTTAATAAGTGAAGTTATTTGAAGATATTTCAAGTAATTAGGTTTACAAATTTGTTCGTCTATAAAATATGATTAGGCAAAAAAGAGCATCTTATCTAGGTGATGAAGAGATGATGTAACTTAATGCTACACAATGGCTTACTTTCTTTTTGGAGAAACGTTGCACTAAATGGAGCACTTACTTATTTTATGAGGATAGAAAATGATTCGACTAAGTGATAAAGTTAGACTAATATTTGCTATTTTAGGAGCAAGTGCCATATTGGTTAGTATGTATCTTATACCTTTTATTAAAACTGAGGATAAAGTTTGGGAGCTATTTTTATTTATTTTAGGTGTTTTGTTAATTGTAATTTCATTACTAAGTTTCAAAAAAAATTAAATTTTGGAAATAGCGTCAGTGAGAAGGACAGGATGATAGTATTATGATGGTAGTTTTAATTTCAGTGGTTGTGGCATTGCTGTACTATGTAATTACAGAATATTTTAAGAATAGTTATATTGATTGTATACTATTTCTAACTTTGCTGATTTCTCATTTGATATGGGATTACTATTTTTTGCCCATTGAAATTTTAATGGCTTTAAGTGGAGTAAATTTGCTATCAAGATTTTTCAAAAAAAAGAGAAGTCAATAGATTTGCTAGAGGATTATTAAGACGAAAGGTAAAATTGGGATAGTTAAAATGAAACATTTTTTTGCAGGAATTGGTGAGATAAGATTTATTAGTTATCTATTGTCTCTATGTGTAGGACTAGCCCCTCTTTTTCATATCTATGTAATAGGTTCTGAAATGAGTTTTGTGAAAATAGTATTATCTATTTTGGGAATTATATTTGTTTGTGTTTTAACTATTGCTCGAATTTATAGGAGTTTTTTCTATAAAGAATAGCTTGGATTTGAACTGTGTTTAAAAACAGAGGTTGGTCGATTGACAGCCTCTTCCTTGTCTTCTCCAACCAAGCATGTTATAATGAATACTGCTCAAGCGACCTTCAATCGTTAAAGCACACACGACCTTCAATCGTGAATAAACGAATAGATGGGAGACTTACCATGAGTGATAACTCTAAAACACGTGTTGTCGTGGGGATGAGTGGTGGTGTTGATTCGTCGGTGACAGCTCTTTTGCTCAAGGAGCAGGGCTACGATGTGATCGGTATCTTCATGAAGAACTGGGACGACACAGATGAAAACGGCGTCTGTACGGCGACCGAAGATTACAAGGATGTGGCTGCGGTGGCAGATCAGATCGGCATTCCTTACTACTCTGTCAATTTTGAAAAAGAGTACTGGGACCGCGTCTTTGAGTATTTCCTAGCGGAATACCGTGCAGGGCGCACGCCAAATCCAGATGTGATGTGTAACAAGGAAATCAAGTTCAAGGCCTTTTTGGACTATGCTATGACCTTGGGTGCAGACTACGTAGCGACTGGGCATTATGCCCGAGTGGCGCGTGATGAGGATGGCATCGTTCACATGCTTCGAGGCGTGGACAATGGCAAGGATCAGACCTATTTCCTCAGTCAACTTTCGCAAGAACAACTCCAAAAAACCATGTTTCCACTGGGGCATTTGGAAAAGCCTGAAGTACGAAAACTAGCAGAAGAAGCAGGCCTTGCGACTGCCAAGAAGAAAGACTCGACAGGGATTTGTTTTATCGGAGAAAAGAACTTTAAAAACTTTCTCAGCAACTACCTACCAGCCCAGCCTGGTCGTATGATGACTGTGGATGGTCGCGATATGGGTGAGCATGCAGGTCTGATGTACTATACAATCGGTCAGCGTGGCGGACTTGGTATCGGTGGTCAACACGGTGGGGACAATGCGCCGTGGTTCGTTGTCGGAAAAGACCTCAGCAAGAATATCCTCTATGTCGGACAAGGTTTCTACCATGATTCGCTCATGTCAACCAGCCTAGAGGCCAGTCAAGTTCACTTTACTCGTGACATGCCAGAGGAATTCACGCTCGAATGTACGGCTAAATTCCGCTACCGTCAGCCTGATTCTAAGGTGACTGTACATGTCAAAGGCGACAAGGCAGAAGTCATCTTTGCAGAGCCGCAACGCGCGATCACACCAGGACAGGCAGTTGTCTTTTACGATGGCGATGAGTGTCTTGGCGGTGGTTTGATTGACAACGCCTACCGTGACGGACAAGTTTGTCAGTATATATAGTTTGACAAATTTTCTCAATTTGCTACAATAATAACAGCAATAGAAATGATGGTCAAAGCTCATGGATGTTGCAGGTCTTTTTGTCCTGCACTTCTTTGGAGTTTTGACTGTTTTTGTGTCGTTTAAGGGAAAGGAAAGAGATGACTCAAGTGGATTTTCGGACCAAAGTGGGGAACACGGTCTTTGGTGTTCGGGCGACAGCCTTGATTCTTCAAAATCGCAAACTCCTAGTTACCAAAGATGAGGGAAAGTATTACACTATCGGTGGTGCCATCCAAGCCAATGAAAGAACGGAAGAAGCGGTAGTCCGTGAAGTGAGGGAAGAACTAGGTGTCAAAGCTGAGGCTGGGCGACTAGCCTTTGTAGTTGAGAATCGTTTTGAACAGGACGGTGTTTCCTATCACAACATCGAATTTCATTATCTAGTTGATCTACTGGAGGACGCTCCTTTAACCATGCAGGAAGATGAGAAAAGGCAGCCCTGTGAGTGGATTGACTTAGACAAGCTTGAGGATTTCCAACTAGTTCCAGCCTTTTTGAAAACAGCTCTACCAGCTTGGGACGGCCAACTGCGACACATTCATCTTGAGGAATAGGAGAGAAAATGACTTATAATTTTACTGAAGAATACGATATTATTGTAATCGGTGCGGGGCACGCTGGGGTCGAGGCTTCCTTAGCTGCCAGCCGTATGGGCTGTAAGGTCTTGCTTGCGACCATCAACATTGAAATGCTGGCTTTCATGCCTTGTAACCCTTCTATCGGTGGCTCTGCCAAGGGGATTGTTGTGCGTGAAGTCGATGCCCTCGGTGGTGAAATGGCCAAGAATATTGACAAGACTTACATCCAGATGAAGATGCTCAACACAGGGAAAGGACCTGCTGTTCGCGCCCTTCGTGCGCAGGCTGACAAGGAGCTTTACTCTAAGGAAATGCGCAAGACAGTTGAGAATCAAGAAAATCTGACCCTTCGTCAAACCATGATTGATGAGATTTTGGTGGAAGATGGTAAGGTTGTTGGTGTGCGGACGGCGACCCATCAAGAGTATGCTGCTAAGGCTGTAATTGTGACAACGGGGACTGCCCTCCGTGGAGAAATCATCATCGGGGATCTCAAGTATTCGTCAGGTCCTAACCACAGCCTAGCTTCTATTAACCTTGCTGACAATCTCAAGGAACTGGGCCTCGAAATCGGTCGTTTCAAGACAGGAACCCCTCCACGTGTCAAGGCCTCTTCTATCAACTACGACGTGACAGAGATTCAGCCAGGAGATGAAGTGCCTAATCACTTCTCATACACGTCACGTGATGAAGACTATGTCAAGGATCAGGTGCCATGCTGGTTGACCTATACCAACGGTACCAGTCATGAAATTATCCAAAATAACCTCCACCGTGCGCCTATGTTTACAGGTGTGGTCAAGGGAGTGGGGCCTCGTTACTGTCCGTCGATTGAGGATAAGATTGTGCGCTTTGCGGATAAGGAACGCCATCAGCTCTTCCTTGAACCAGAAGGACGCAACACAGAGGAAGTTTATGTCCAAGGTCTTTCAACCAGTCTACCTGAAGATGTCCAGCGTGAGCTAGTTCATTCTATCAAAGGGTTGGAAAATGCTGAGATGATGCGAACTGGTTATGCTATTGAGTACGATATGGTCTTGCCTCACCAGTTACGTGCCACTCTGGAAACCAAGAAAATCTCAGGTCTTTTCACTGCAGGTCAGACAAATGGAACGTCAGGTTACGAAGAAGCTGCTGGCCAAGGGATTATCGCGGGTATCAATGCGGCTCTGAAAATCCAAGGCAAGCCTGAGTTGATTTTGAAGCGAAGCGACGGTTATATTGGGGTCATGATTGATGACTTGGTGACCAAGGGAACCATTGAACCCTACCGTCTCTTGACCAGTCGTGCTGAATACCGTCTCATTCTCCGTCATGACAATGCCGATATGCGTTTGACAGAGATGGGGCGCGAGATTGGCCTTGTGGACGATGAACGTTGGGCTCGCTTTGAGATTAAGAAAAACCAATTTGACAATGAGATGGCTCGTTTAGATAGCATCAAACTCAAGCCAGTCAAGGAAACCAATGCTAAGGTTGAAGCGATGGGATTCAAGCCATTGACGGATGCCGTGACAGCCAAGGAATTTCTCCGTCGCCCAGAAGTCTCTTACCAGGATGTGGTGGCTTTCATCGGGCCAGCTGCAGAGGAATTGGATGATAAGATTATCGAATTGATTGAAACAGAAATCAAGTACGAAGGTTATATTTCCAAAGCTATGGACCAGGTTGCCAAGATGAAGCGCATGGAAGAAAAACGCATTCCAGCCAATATTGATTGGGATGATATTGATTCTATCGCGACAGAAGCTCGTCAGAAGTTCAAACTCATCAATCCAGAAACCATCGGCCAAGCCAGCCGTATTTCGGGAGTAAACCCAGCAGACATTTCTATTTTGATGGTGTATCTGGAAGGTAAAAATCGTAGTATTTCTAAAACTCTTCAAAAATCAAAATGATACGTCGTCGGCTTCGGCTCACCTAACTTAAGTTATGCTTTCGCCTAGCCTTCTAGTCTGATTTCGATTTTTATTGAGTTTTAATCTCAAAAGAAGGCATAGAGAAAAACAGCTCCGAAGATGGGGCTGTTTTATAATTTATTCTTCATCTGGTGTGAGGATCATCGGGATGATAATCGGTTCACGTTCTGTATTTTCATAGAGGAAGGGGCGAATGGCGTTGACAATGGCACCATTGACAGATTGTACGCTAGCATCCTTATTTTTTAGTGCGATACGAATAGCGTTGAAGAGGATGCGCTGACTTTGGCGAATCAAGTCTCCAGACTCTCTCATGTAGACAAAGCCTCGGCTGAGGATGTCTGGGCCAGACAGAATCATCTGCGATTTAAAGTCAACAGTTGCGACTGCTAGAACGACACCGTCTTCAGATAAATCACGACGATCTTTGAGGACAGCAGCGCCGATTTCACCGATACGATTTCCATCGACATAGATGTCTTGGGCATTGAAGTGACCTGCGATACGGGCTGAGTTAGCAGTAAGAGCAAGCACATCACCATTGCTCATGATAAAGATATTGTCCTTCTCGACACCCGTATCCACCGCTAGTCCAGCGTGGACTTTCTGCATACGATATTCACCGTGGACAGGCATGAAGTATTTCGGCTTAATCAAGCGGAGCATGAGTTTTTGCTCTTGCTGACCACCGTGTCCAGATGTATGGATATTGTTCACTTTACCGTGGATAACTTCGACACCAGCTTCAGAAATAGTGTTAATCAATTTGTTGACGCTAGTGGTATTTCCAGGGATTGGGCTAGAAGAGAAGATAACAGTATCGCCGGGTTGGAGTTGCACCTGACGGTGGGTTCCATTGGCGATACGAGAGAGGGCTGCCATCGGCTCACCCTGACTACCTGTACAGAGTATGAGAATCTCGCCTGCAGGGTAGTCTTTGATTTCATTTGGCTCGATAAAGGTTCCCTTAGGAGCTTTGATGTAGCCAAGCTCGATCCCGTTGACAATGGCCTTTTCCATAGAACGACCAAAGACCGCAATCTTGCGTCCAGTCTTAACAGCAGCATCTGTTGCTTGCTGGAGACGGAAGATATTTGAGGCAAAGGATGCAAAGATGATACGACCTTCGATGCCTTGGATAATCTTCATGATGGACTGGCCAACGACTTTTTCAGAGTTGGTAAAGGTTGGTACTTCCGCATTTGTCGAGTCAGAGAGGAGACAGAGCACGCCTTCTTCCCCAAGGGCAGCCATACGGTGCAAGTCCGCTGGTTCACCAACTGGAGTGAAGTCGAACTTGAAGTCACCCGTACAGACGATTTTTCCTTGAGGAGTATGGATGACAATCCCCAAAGGCTCTGGAATGGAGTGAGTGGTTCTAAAGAAAGTTGCCTTGAGATTTTTAAAGGTTAACTCAGTGTTATGGTTGATTTCGTAAAGTTTGGCGTTGCGCAAGAGGCCGTGTTCTTCGAGTTTTCCACGGATCAAAGCTAGGGCAAGCGGTCCAGCGTAGATAGGGACATTTGCTTGTTTGAGAAGGAAAGGAATCCCACCGATGTGGTCCTCGTGTCCGTGTGTGATCAAAACAGCCTTGACGCGGTCAATATTGTCTACGATGTAAGAGTAGTCGGGGATAACATAGTCGATACCCAGCAAGTCATCTTCTGGGAATTTAATCCCAGCATCGACGATGATAATCTCGTCTTGGTATTCAATTCCGTATGTGTTTTTCCCGATTTCTCCCAGACCACCGATGGCAAAAACGCCGACTTCTTCAGGTTTAAGAGTATAGGCCATATTAGAACTCCGTGATTTCGAAGACGCCAGTTTCTTTTTCGTAATCTAGCAATTTGTCAGACAAGAGTTCGATATACTCGATGTTGTACTCTGGGCGGTTTTCTTCGACAAGTTGGCGAGCAGCGATACGGCCCTCAAGTTCTGAGCTGGCATCGATGTCTAGGTAAAGTGAGCGTGTTGTTTCACGACGTGGGCTACGTTCTTTTGTTTCTTGATAAAAAACTTTGTAAATCATATAGTTCCTTTCTATTTACAGGTCAGCTTATTCCAAACTTTTAGCAGAGATTTGCTTGATTTCATTCCATTTTGTGTCTAGATTGACCTTGATTCGTTACAATTATTTCAATTATACCACAAAATGAAAAATTAGTAAAAGACGGAAATGGAGAAAGTCGGGAGGGGAAGAAGGAGCAAAAAGACAGGTAGGATTTGGTCGGAGAGTACTTAGGTGTTATAATAGAAAGAGAAAGGGAAGTTTATGGATGGGAATATTCCCTATAGCTTTTAAACAAGGAGGATTAAGGATGTTTAGTTTGTTTGAATTTGCAGTAGGGGGTCGCCTCTTGGTGTTTATAGTTTTTGTAGCCTGTGTATATGGTGGAAATCTTATTTTTACGTATCTAGAACACCGCAAAACAAAATTCCTTTGGAAGCTTGCTTTTGTGACACTCTATTCAATTTTTCTCCTTCTTGTCACCTATGTTGTCTGGCTCGTTTTTCATTTTGGTTTAAATGTTTGAGCTCAATTATTCATCTAAATAAACAGATACGAAAAGTCCACCTCGTCTTGATAGATGGGGCGGATTTTTCTATTTTTAGGTGCTATCTTTATTGTTATGACGATGATTTCTAACGTCGAGAATCGAGTTAAAACATAAAAAGAAAATAATGCAAACAGATAAATCAATTGGTAAGGGGATTCTGGTTATGTTTAAATCATTGAAAATGCTGAGAAAACTGTAAGAGATGAAGAGAATAAAATTTACCCTTCTAAAAATGTGTCTTTTATCTAACATGACTTATCCAAATTTCTTACGAAGATCTTTCCCGATAGTGTAAGCAGCCATAAATAAAGCTATACCAACACCTACACCAAAACCACCCTTGATTCCTTGCAATTCTTTATTAGAAATTGAACAATACTGATCCAAACCTTTCATCATACTAACCTCCTAAAAAATAACCAGCTGCCAAACCAGACCCTACAAGTGCTGTCCCGCCTGCAATAGCTTTCCAAGATACTGCTACTCCAAAGATAACTAAGGGAGCGAGACCACCATCAATATCTGATAATTCATTTTCAGATAACGATAAAAATTGATTGTCAAGAACGTCAAAATTTGTCATTGAACTTTCCTCCTTTTTTCTTGTTCACTTATATATTCGGAAAAGATAGAAAAAAGCTAGAACTTTTTTGATTTTTTTGCCACCCTCTTTGTCTAAGTGGCAGGTTTTTTTGTTTGGGGCAAAGAAAATTCCCATGCGTCAGCTTTTGTAGTATAATAGTAAACAGACAAAAAGATAGGAGTGTGTTATGAAAGTATTAGCTTTTGATACGTCTAGCAAGGCTCTTTCTCTCGCTATTTTAGAGGATAAGCAGGTTCTTGCCGAGACCATAATCAATATCAAGAAAAATCACAGTATTACCCTCATGCCTGCCATTGATTTTTTGATGGCAAGTTTGGATTGGACACCTAAGGATTTGGATCGAATCGTGGTCGCTGAAGGGCCAGGTAGCTACACGGGCTTGCGAATTGCGGTAGCAACTGCCAAGACCTTGGCTCATACCCTGAACATCGAGTTAGTTGGCATGTCTAGCCTCTTGGCTTTGGTACCACGCCAACAAGAAGGCTTACTTGTTCCCCTGATGGATGCACGTCGCAACAATGTTTACGCAGGGTTTTATGAAAAAGCCCAATCAGTCTTTCCAGAAGCCCACTTGTCATTTGCGGAAGTTTTGGAGCAAGTCAAAGATACCGAACAGGTGACCTTTGTCGGAGAAGTTGGAGCCTTTGTGGAACAAATTGAAGAACAGTTGCCACAAGCCAACTACCAAGAAACTTTTCCAAATGCAGCTAATCTAGCTCTTTGGGCCTGGGATAAGGAAGCAGATTCTTTACATGACTTTGTACCTAACTACCTCAAACGTGTTGAGGCTGAGGAAAATTGGCTTAAGAACCACACCGAGTCTGGGGAGTCCTACATTAAACGCCTATGATAGAGATTAAACGAATCCAACTGCAACCTGACTTGGCTCAAGCTATCTATGCTGTTATGGTAGATGTTTATTCAGTCAGTCCTTGGACTTTGGAGCAAATCCAAGCAGACCTGTCCCAAGACCAGACTTGGTATGCTCTGGCTTATGATGGAGCAGAATTGATTGGATTTCTAGCCGTTCAGGAGAATCTCTTTGAAGCAGAAGTCCTACAAATCGCTGTCAAAGCAGCCTATCAAGGGCAGGGAATTGCGTCAGCCTTGTTTGCAACATTGCCGACGGATAAGGAAATTTTCCTCGAAGTTAGAAAATCAAATCATCAAGCGCAAGCATTTTACAAGAAAGAAAAGATGGCGGTTATCGCTGAGCGAAAGGCCTACTACCATGGCCCAGTCGAGGACGCCATTATCATGAAGAGAGAAGTAGATGAAGGATAGATATATTTTAGCATTTGAAACATCCTGTGATGAGACTAGTGTCGCCGTCTTAAAAAACGACGACCAGCTCTTGTCCAATGTCATTGCGAGTCAAATTGAGAGCCACAAACGTTTTGGGGGCGTAGTGCCAGAAGTAGCTAGCCGTCACCATGTCGAGGTCATTACAGCCTGTATCGAGGAGGCTCTGGCAGAAGCAGGAATTACCGAAGAGGACGTGACAGCTGTGGCGGTTACCTATGGACCTGGCTTGGTCGGAGCCTTACTAGTTGGTTTGTCAGCTGCTAAGGCCTTTGCTTGGGCACATGGACTTCCACTGATTCCCGTTAACCACATGGCTGGCCACCTCATGGCCGCTCAGAGCGTGGAGCCTTTGGACTTTCCCTTGCTAGCCCTCTTGGTCAGTGGTGGTCACACAGAGTTGGTCTATGTGTCAGAGGCTGGGGATTACAAGATTGTTGGGGAGACACGAGACGATGCAGTTGGGGAGGCCTATGATAAGGTTGGCCGTGTCATGGGATTGACCTATCCAGCAGGTCGCGAAATTGACGAGCTAGCCCATCAGGGGCAGGATGTTTATGACTTTCCTCGTGCCATGATCAAGGAAGACAATCTGGAGTTTTCATTCTCAGGTTTGAAGTCTGCCTTTATCAATCTTCACCACAATGCTGAGCAAAAGGGAGAAAGCCTGTCTACAGAGGACTTGTGTGCTTCCTTCCAAGCAGCTGTCCTGGATATTCTCATGGCAAAGACCAAGAAAGCCTTAGAGAAATATCCTGTTAAAACCCTTGTTGTCGCAGGTGGTGTAGCAGCCAATAAAGGTCTCAGAGAACGCTTGGCAGCCGAAATCACAGATGTCAAGGTCATCATTCCACCCCTGCGTCTCTGCGGAGACAATGCAGGCATGATTGCCTATGCCAGCGTCAGCGAGTGGAACAAAGAAAACTTTGCAGGCTTGGATCTCAATGCCAAACCAAGTCTCGTCTTTGATACTATAGAATAAAGAGTCAGCTTTAGGCTGGCTTTGTTGTTCCTCTTAAATGTCAGAATATTTTGACAAATGATTGCAAATAATGATATAATATATAAAAAATAAGAGGTGGCAAGATGATTGAGAGAATGGAATTGGGAGAATTTTACAAGGAATTGCGCTTGGCGAGAAAACTCAAGCAGTCAGATGTGGCTTGTGCTGGACTAACAGCATCCCAGCTATCCAAGTTTGAACTAGGGCAGTCTATGCTGTCTGCGGATAAGTTGATCCTAGCTATCCAAGGGATAAATGTGACCTTCGATGAATTTGGGCATAAGCTCAACAACTATCAAGAATCTCCACATATGAAATTTGGTAGAAGGGTTGTGGATCGTTTTGCCCATCAAGATATAGAGGGCTTAGAGCAACTGTTGGAGGAAGTCGAGCAAGAACAGATGGCGCAGACCTATCGTCGCTTGAACGCTATTGTGATCAAAGATGCCATCCATTCACTGGATAAAAGCTACCCACTAGCAGAGGAGGATAGTGAGTTTTTAACCACTTATCTCTATGCTATCGAGTCTTGGACCTGGTTTGAACTCTATATCTTTTGCAATACCATGCCTTTCTTGAGCAATCAAGATCTAATCTTTTTATCTACCTCTTTGCTTGAAAAATCCAAGGAATTTAAAGAGTTAGTGCACAATCGATTGTATTTGAAAGGTGGCTATCTCAATATCATCTCAGAGCTCATGGAGCGCAAACTTTTCTCCTACATCCCAATCTTTGAAGCTGAGTTGGAGAGTATGCTCCGACCATACGATGTTTTTGAGAAATTACTGTGGCAATTTTTAAAGAAGATGAGCATTTTCCTTCAAACCAAGGGAAGCAATCAAAAAGAGATTGAACACTTTATCCAATCTCTGCAAATATTAGAAAATCCACAATTAACAGCTCTTTTTGAACTACGCTTACAGCAATACAAAGAAGTTATCGATTAGTTAGAAATGGGAAAATGATAATAATCTCAGCAATGATTGTCGATAATGTTAAGACTTGTTTCTTCATTTTGTGTCCTCCTATCTAATAGTAACCATATTATATCAGTGAAAGAGTCAATTCTATAAAAATCGCAAATGTGAAATTTCTATAAGAAAAAATATCAAATATGCGATTTTCTAAAATAAGACAATTTTCGTGTTATACTGTCCTTGTAAGACATTTGAAGCAAATCCTAGGTCGCAGAAGTGGTTTACAAATAAAAATAGTTGAAGGAGTGTAAATATGTTGAATTTACAATTTGCAGAAACAATGGAGTTAACAGAAATGGAGTTAGAGGCGGTTTACGGAGGAGACCTTGTGTATGCTGCTGTTATCCCAGGCGGTGGAGGCTGGGGAGGTTTCGGGACACCTTGGTCAATCACTAATTTCTGGCAGAAATATTTTAACGATAAACCTGACTCTGATTATGACCGCCGACGTTATTAATATCCAAAGCCCTTGCCTTTTCTTGGGTAGGGGCTGTCTTTATTTCATAGTATAGGAGAAAATAGAATGAAAAAGATAATCTCACGTCACTACTTTATTATGGCTTTTCTACTAGTTATTGCTGACCAGAAGTTCAGTGGTCTAGTTTTACGCAGCAACCTTGTTACTGGTCTATCTGACTTTACCTATTATCTGTCGGATATGATGTTGAATTTTCTTGTGGTTTTATTTGCTCTTATTGCTATGATTTGGTCGGGAAAATGGCAAAAAATCAACAGTAGAAAGTTTAAAGGATCCTATCTTGTCTATTCATTTTTAGCTCTGCTTGCTTTTGTTATTTGGAATTTCGTTACCTTTTTTCTTTTCCCACCTACTCGAAATGAAATTTCTTATCAACATGCTGCTCCTACTTTTACAGGAGCTACGGCATTTTTAATGTATTTTTTCTATCCTGTAATTGCAGGTCCCATTTTTGAAGAGATAATTTATCGTGGGTTGGTGATGACCGCTCTGGAAAAAGGGAAGAAATGGGGACTGGATGTGCTCGGTTCGGCTGCTTTGTTTGGAATCTTGCACATTAGTAATCATGGTTGGGTTTTGACAGACTTTTTCTCATATATGGGTGGTGGTCTCATATTTGCAGTCTTATTTAGAGTGACAAAGTCCATTTATTGGCCTATTGGACTGCACATAGTCTACAATGGCATT
>NZ_JUQX01000046.1 GCF_001074565.1 Streptococcus pseudopneumoniae
AGTCTGGACGAATACCGTCTTTGTTATTAGCATCATCCCAGATCTTCTTACCTTTTACAGTAATTTTCTCTGGTGTATGTTCGTTAGTAATCGTATACTTACCGTCTTTTTCTGGAGTAATTGTTGTTTCGTATGATGCAACAGCCACTTCTTTGACAGTGTACTTGATTTCTTGACCATTCTCATACTTAGGAAGTTTCTTAGATTCGAACTTCCAGCCAGTTTTTTCTGATACTTCAATCTCTTGAACGACTTCTTTATCGTTTTTAAGAATTTGAACTTTCACAGATGTTGTACGTTTGCCGTCTTGGTTGTTGTTATCTTTCCAAACCTTAGTTCCTGAAAGGATAACTGTATCTGGATTGTGAGTGTTAGTCACTACTTGACCAGTTACAGAGGCTTCATAACCAGCTGGTACATCCACTTCCTTGATTGAGTAAGTGATTTCTTTACCAGCTTCGTATTGTGGAATATTTGTGAAGGATGCTACCCAAGTGTTGGCATCTGTCTTATCCTTAGCTGTCAAGGTCAATTTCTTACCTTCAACGGCTACTGGATCAGCATCTCCTACTTTTTTATAAAGTTGAACCGTTACTGACTCAGGACGTTTACCGTCTTGGTTGTTCGCATCGTTCCATACTTTTGTTACTTTGTAGTCGATTGCTTTAGGAGCATATTTGTTTGTGATGGTAAAGTCTGTAATCGTAGATTCGTATTCTGCTACGGCTTCTTCCGTTACAGTGTATTTGATTTCTTTACCATCTTTATATTTTGCTAATTTCGTGAATTCGACAGTCCAAGTTCCGTCTGCGGCTGCTTGAACTTCTTTCGAATCAACTTTCTGACCGTCTGCTAAAAGATTGATTGTAATCTTAGTTGGACGTTTGCCGTCTTGGTTATTCGCGTCATCCCAGTTCTTAGTTGCTTTAATGTCAACTGTTTCTGGTGAATAGCTATTTGTGATGGTGAATCCTGATGCAGCGTCACCAGTAACCTTAGAAGTGTAACCAGGAACAGTTACTTCTACTACAGTGTACTGGATAGGTGTACCGCCCTTATCAGCATCAAGATCTGTGAAGCTTCCAGCCCAACCGTTTGCGGCATTAAGTTCAAGTGTTTTACCAGTATCTTGACCATCTGCAAGCAATTTAACTGTGACAGAAGTTGGACGTTTACCATCTTGGTTGTCCTTATCATCCCATGCTTTCTTCACAGAAACTTGAGTTTTGGCTGGTGTGTATTTGTTTGTAAATACAAGATCTTTTGCTTCTTTTGAAGCTGTTGCTTTCAATTCAGTTGCGCTTACTTTTTCAACCGTTACTTCAACTTCTTGAACTGTCTTATCGTAAGTGATGCCTGTTTCAGTTCCAGCAACTTCTGAGATGGTGTACTTGTGAGTTCCCACTTGGCTCTCATCATATGAGATTGGTGAGAAGGTCACTGTTCCGTCGGCAGCGTTTGTCACTGTTTCAACAACAGTTCCGTCTTCTTTCTTCAATTCGAAACTGTATTTACCAGCTTCAAGATTTTTACCTTCAAGAACTTTCTTAGCTCCAAGAGTTACACTTGTAGCTCCTGCTGGAGTGTATTTGTTTGTAAATACAAGATCGTTCGCTTCTTTTGAAGCAGTTGCTTTCAATTCAGTCGCGCTTACTTTCTCAACCGTTACTTCAACTTCTTGAACTGTCTTATCGTAAGTGATCCCTGTTTCAGTTCCAGCAACTTCTGAGATGGTGTACTTGTGAGTTCCCACTTGACTCTCATCATATGAGATTGGTGAGAAGGCCACTGTTCCGTCGGCAGCGTTTGTAACTGTTTCAAGCTCTTTGTCGCCTTCTTTCAGAACAAAGCTGTATTTACCAGCTTCAAGATCTTTACCTTCAAGAACTTTCTTAGCCCCAAGAATTACACTTGTAGCCCCTGCTGGAGTGTAAGTGTTCTCGAATGCTTTTTCATCGTCGTAAGTAACAGTTGCTTCAAGGGCACCTTTACCATTGTCCGCTACAGTAACTGTAGCAGTGATTGTTTTTGTGTCGTACGTGATGCCTGTAGCAGTTCCAGTTTTTTCAGCAATCTTGTAAGTGAAAATTCCAGCTTTATCGAATTCCAAGGCTGAGAACTTAACGTTTCCATCTTTGTCATTCTTGACTGTTTCTTTCACGTTACCATCTTGGTCTGTCAAAGTAAATTCAAACTCATCGGCTTTCAACTCACGACCAGTAAGTGTTTTCTTAACTGCAAGAGTAGCTGAAGTTTTTGAAGCTCCGTAGCTGTTGTTAAATTCTTTGTCCGCTGGGTATGTTACGTTAGCAGTAAGATTTCCTTCACCATCGTCTGTAACTTCTACTATGACTTTAACTTCGAGACTATCGTATGTTACACCGTCAATAGTTTGTCCAGCATTTGTTTCAACGATAGTGTACTTGTATGTACCAGCTTTAGTGTATTCGATTGGTGCAAATACGACCTTACCATCAGCAGTGTTCTTCACTTTTTGAACTTCTGAGCCATCTTCGTCATTCTTCAAGACAAACTCAAACTCATCAGCTTTCAAGGTACGACCTGAAAGAGCTTTTGTCACTTCAAGACTAGCTGAAGTTTTCTTAGTTGTGTATGTGTTGTTAAAGGTTTGGTTATTATCCTTATAACTAGTTTTGGCTTTAAGTTGGCCAGAACCGTCATCCGTTACTTCAATAGTTGCAGTAACTTGATGTGTGTCATAGGAAATACCACCTAGATTCCCTTTTGTTTCGCTAATAGTGTAAACATAAGTACCCGTCTTAGTAAACTCTAAAGCTCTGAAGTTTACTTGGCCATCGGCTGTGTTTTTCACCGTTTCAACAGTCTTGCCGGCTTTGTCTTTCAAGACAAATTCAAACTCGCCTGCCTTTAACTCGCGACCAGTCAGCTTCTTAGTTACAGAAAGAGGAACGTTCACTGGCTTGGCTGTATATTTATTTTTAAAGACAAGCGCTTCTGGACTTCTAGTGATGGTTGCTGTTAGTTTACGTCCAAACGCTTTCTCAACTTTGATTTTGACTTTAAATTCTGTCTTGTCATAAGTTACTCCAGCTTCTTTTTCGTTATCTGCTGGAATGACCTCACGGACAACATAGTCGTGTTCTCCGACTTCATCTTCATTAAAGGTAAGAGGAGTGAAGGTGATACTACCATCCTGCTTATTGGTAACTGTCTCTACTTCCTGCTCAGTGCCATTTGTAACTTTGAAAAGTTTAAACTGATACTTATTCGCCTCAAGTAGCTTCCCTTCTAATACTTTCTCAGCAACAAGTGGAACTTGAATAGGGTCAGCAGGAATATATGTATTGGTGATAGTGAAGCCAGTGTTGGCATCACCTGCGATCTCACTCTTAAAGCCTTCTACTGGAACTTCTTTTACAGTGTAGTGGATCTTACCGCCATCTGCATTATACTTCGGCAAATCTGTGAACTCACCTGACCAGTTGGTTGCGGCAGTTAACTCAACTTTTTTCTCACTCTCTTTACCATCAATAACTAGTTTAACTATTACCGAATTTTTCTCAGGTCCATTCCACTTTTTATTAACTTTTACTGTAACTTTTTCTGTATTCGTATTTGTAACGATAAAGCCTTTATCTACATCCCCAGTTATCTTACTACTATAGTTGTTAACTTTTACTTCAGCTAAAGAATATTTGTACTCATGACCGTCCTCAAGGCTGTACTTCAACAATTTGTCAAAAGTATATGACCAGCCTGTAGTTTTATTTAAGGTTACCGTGTGATCTGCATCATTCACTACCTTGCCGTCAACCAAAATGTTAAAAGTTGCGGACTCAGCTACTGGACCAACCCACTTTTTCTCAATAGAAATCTTCTTATAAGCCTTTAGAACCCAAATACCAATAAAGTGTACATCTGCACCATCAATGGTCTTTTCTTTTTCCGTGTACCCCTTGAAAACCCATGTTCCTTCTGGAACGGTGACTTCCGTTTGCTTGGGCTGATCTGGTGTTACGGTTGTCCCATTTGGAATTTTTGATACCTTAGGTGGTTTAGATCAGTTACCTCTTTAGGTAGAGTCATTCCTGGAGTTCCGCTTTGGAACTCATGTGTTTTATTGTAAAGGAGAGTTGTTTTGACCTTATTAGAAGGGACTAGGACATTATCAACTTTCAATGTTACGGTATTTTCGATAACACCCGATGTTTTCTGCTCTACTTTTTCATTTGTTACCGTATTATATGTAACTTTTATCGTATCAGCTCCACTTGCTCGCTGAAGATACTTTTCTGCCATTTTAACAGTAACGGTCTGTCCTGATACAGTAACAGTGTAATCCGTATGTTCCGTCAAAACCTTGCCATCTGCTTCGACTTTAAGGTCTTGATAGGTTAGTCGTTCATCAAATGTATCAATCAAATCTAAGCTGTCAAGTGAGCCAATAACATCTTTTCCGGGTGTCGGTACCTTGAAAGTTCCCGTATAAGTGATCTTCTGTCCTTTTTTAGCTGGAGCTTGTGTGGGGTCAACCGTTTTAACTGGTGCCGGAATCTTTCCTTCTACAAAAAGTCCAAATACTGCTGAGCAGTAGGCAGTTGACTGGTAGCCAAATTCTAAACTATTGTTAACCGAACGAACAGCTAGACCACCAACATTGTAGGAAGCATCGCCGTCTGTTCCTTTAGTAGCTCGCCAAATTGTTTTGTCGCCACTTACTTCCTTTTTGAGAGCATTTGCGGTATTCATTACCGTCTTATCTACTTGGGATGTATAGTTTTTAATATAGAATGATTCTGTCCCGTCAACAGTCACATCCACATCAGATGGGACCATTACAAGCTTCAAATCCGTATTTGATCCGTCTGAATATTTCAGCTCGGCCGTTACATCTGCGTCAATCCAATAGGCGTGGTCAATTATATCATTATGGGCAGCATCCACATATGGGATATTCCCCAGTTCAAATGCCCCATTTTCCCAAATCTCTGAAACATTAAAAAACTGGACATTTTTCTTAGTAGGATCCTTCAGTGATGCTTCACCTAGTGTTGTATTATTATAATGAACTGTCACACGATTAATGGTTAGATAAGCATCAACCTTTTTTCCATAAACCTCACCAACATTTGAAAATTTTAATTTTAAAGGTTGTTCAAATACTTGAGTGCTTTTATTGGTTTTATCAACTTTGAGGGTAAAATTCTCCATAGGTTTATGATAAATCTGACCACTTAAAGATTGGTAGTAAGGATTATTCAATCGTGCTTGATTAACAGCATTCGATTTTGAAATTACCTCCATATTATTCACATTTAAGTTAAATTTATATGTATCTAAATGTGCAAGGTCAGTATTATCTTTAATTTCTTGCACAGCAAAAAAACTTTTAATCGGTAATAAAAGGAATGTTAGAATAAGACATAGCATTCCAGTAATAATCTTTTTATATTTAGTTTTGAATTTCATTGTCACTCCTAAAATATTTACAGCAAAAAATAATACCTAAGATTATTGTAACAGTAAAAATGATTTTAAGCAATAAGTTTGTTACTAAAAAGGTTAATCCTTTCAAATTTTATTAAATAAAAATATATCTACAGCATTTTTGCTAATTTATCTTTGGATAAAGATTAATAATCCTCTCAACATCCCGTATGTTTGACCTAGTTCTTGATAATCTCTAAAAGCTGTTACGCCCTTCAAATATCTCCTGATAGTTCTCATATTTTTCAGCACGTACTGAAAAATCATCCTTGACTTTACGAAGGACTTTCTTGAGTTTCCGACGCTGGGTTTTACGTTCATCCTTTCCTTTAACGGGTGTCTCCTCCATGTCTTGGTTCAGTTTTTCCAATTCTTCTTCAAGGACTTGAGCGAACTCGGTCAACTGTTCTGAGGTAATCGATTCTTTTTCATCCAGCGCAATCGCCTGATGGATCAGGGGAGTGATTTCTTCTTGAAAATAGGCCTGTATCTGTTCTTGAAGTTTGGCTGAAAACTTATCCGTTGCCTTTTTCCACACGAAACTATACTTGTTGGCGTTGGCTTCAATCTTCGTCCCGTCAATAAACAAGCAATCTAAGGTCACTAACTCTTCCATTTTTAAACGAAGATTGAGGTCGATGAACAGATCACGAATGAGTTCTTCCATCCCTTCAGCGATACGAAAACGATTGATAGTGCGATAGCTGACAACCAACTGTCCTGTTAGGTACTGTATAGCGAGATTTTCAATCATCATTTTTTCAATTTTTCGACCAGAGAAGATCCCTTGTGAATAGGCAAATAGAAGAGTAGACACAAGCATTTTAGGGTGATAAGACGGGCGACCAAAGGCATGATAGAAGGTGTGGAAGTGACTATCCTCCAAGGTATTCACCACTTTTTCAATCGTAAAGACAAGATGGTCTTGTGGCAAGAAAGAACTGATTTCTAGTGGTAAAGTTGTTTGATTTGTGTTATAGTGAACATGCATGGGATAGCCTTTCTAAATGGTTTATTAAGCAATTCTATTTTACCAAGGCTATCGCAACCATGCAAAAAAGCAACGGGAAATCTGAACTGCACCCCAAAAGTTAGACAGAAAAAATCTAACTTTTGGGGTGTTTTTACTATGAAATTGAGTTATGAGGATAAAGTTCAGATCTATGAACTTAGAAAACAAGGATATAGCTTAGAGCAGCTTTCAAATAAATTTGGGATAAACAATTCTAATCTTAGGTACATGATTAAATTGATTGATCGTTACGGAATAGAATTCGTCAAAAAAGGAAAAAATCGTTACTATTCCCCTGAATTAAAACAAGAAATCATTGATAAAGTCCTACTTGAGGGGCGATCGCAACTAAGCGTATCTCTGGATTATACTCTCCCAAGTAGTGGATTACTTCCAAATTGGCTGGCACAATACAAGAAAAACGGGTATACTATTGTTGAGAAAACAAGAGGGAGATCAGCTAAAATGGGACGTAAACGAAAGAAAACTTGGGAAGAAATGACAGAATTAGAACGACTCCAGGAGGAGAATGAACGCTTACGGACTGAGGTGGCCTACCTAAAAAAGTTAAAAGAGTTAGAGGAAAGGGACGAAGCCCTAGAGCGAGAAAGGCAGAAACAGTTAGAGAAATGGCTTCAGGAGGATTTCGACTAGATTTACTTCTTGAAGTGGCTCGTTTAGCTCGCTCAACTTACTACTATCAGTTGAAGGAACTAGATGGGCTTGATAAAGATAAAGATCTTAAAAACCGAAATTCAGGCCATTTATAATGAACATAAAGGAAATTATGGCTATCGCCGAGTTACTCTCTAACTCAGAAATCGTGGTTTTGTAGTGAATCATAAGAAAGTTCAACGTCTGATGACGGTCCTTGGTCTAACGGCTCGAATTCGTCGTAAACGGAAGTATTCTTCCTACCGAGGAGAGATTGGCAAGAAAGCAGATAATCTCATTCAACGCCAATTTGAAGCAGCTAAACCAATGGAAAAGTGCTATACAGATGTAACGGAGTTTGCCATTCCAGCAAGTACTCAAAAGCTTTACTTATCACCAGTTTTAGATGGCTTTAATAGCGAAATTATCGCCTATAATCTTTCAACTTCACCAAACTTAGAACAAGTGAAAACAATGTTAGAACAGGCATTCACAGAGAAACACTATGAAAATACCATTTTACACAGAGACCAGGGCTGGCAATACCAACACGATTCTTATCATCGGTTCCTAGAGAGTAAGGGAATTCAAGCATCC
>NZ_JUQX01000047.1 GCF_001074565.1 Streptococcus pseudopneumoniae
GCGGGTGTAGTTTAGTGGTAAAACTACAGCCTTCCAAGCTGTTGTCGCGAGTTCGATTCTCGTCACCCGCTTTGAACTTTGTTCAAATACCAAGTTTTTAACTTGGGCGCGTAGCTCAGGTGGTTAGAGCGCACGCCTGATAAGCGTGAGGTCGGTGGTTCGAGTCCACTCGTGCCCATTAATAGGAGAATTACTCAAGAGGCTGAAGAGGACGGTTTGCTAAATCGTTAGGTCGGGTAACTGGCGCGGGGGTTCGAATCCCCCATTCTCCGTAATTTAAGAGTGTTAACTCTTTTTTTGTTGTCTTTGTAAGATAAGTTATCCCCCTCTCGGTTTATAAGAGGGGGATTTTTAATTACCAACTTGTTAGGGAAATCTCTCCACTATTTAGCCAAATGTTTTTTTTGTCTTCTAGTTCGACTTGAAGTTGACCGGTGTTTGAGATGTCTCTTGCCATTCCTTTTTCATCTTGTCCATTTCGCTGGAAGGTTATTTCCTTTCCCAGTACGATTGATCTCTCTTTATAGAGATAGAATAGCTCGTCTGGATCCGTATTGTAGAAACAATTCCATATTTCGCTGATGAGCTCATTACGACTAATTGGTGCAGGTGGCATAAATAAGCTACCTGCTTTTTCTTTTAGTTCTTCTGGAAAGTCTTCTATAGAAAAATTTATACCAAGTCCGATTATGACATCTGTAACTAAGCCTGTCTCAACTGATGTCATTGCTTCGGTGAGGATACCTGCTATCTTTTTATTTTTTAAATAGATGTCATTTACCCATTTGATATCTACTTCTATCATAGTTAGATTCTTAATAGCTTTGTAGACTGCTGCGGCAACAAGGAGTGTATAGGATGGAAGTTTTTCATAGGGGAGATTTGGTTGAATATGCAGGGACATATAGATCCCACCCTGAGATGGAGAATAGTAGGGGCGCTGAAAGCGGCCACGACCTGCTGTTTGACAGGTTGAAAGATAGAGTGTATTTCCTTTGTTTCCAGCTTCAATCCCTTCTTTTGCATCTGTTTGTGTTGATTTTGTCTCAGGTTTGTAGCGAATGGTTAAGTTGGTGTTCTCTTGAATCAAATCAGGCAATATCAGATCTCCTTGAATAAGCTTGTAGCCTCTATTTTTGATACTGTCAATTTCTAGGCCTTCTTGTTGAAGACGTTGGATCGCTTTCCATATGGATGTACGGCTTAAATTCAGTTCTTCTCCGATTTTTTCTCCGCTAACATAATCGTTTTCTCTAGCTAATATTTGGTAAACTAGTTGGTGTGATTTCATAGATTTTTCCTTTTTAACTGTCGTTCAATAGTAGTTATTTTCAACTTTATTATATTCTACCATAGCTTTTCCTTTTTTAGAAGTTTCCTTCTTTTTCTCTAGCAACTACTGGACTGAAATGTCTTTGAATATAACAGAGTATACTTTGATACTTCCGTAAAATTTTTTTCTTTTTGATAGCGTGTTCATTGTTCCCAAATGACAGAAAAAATGGTAGAATATAAAGATAGTTTAGCATTTATCTTCTGGAGAAATCCAGAACAGAAAGGATCCGTTTTGAAATCAATTGGATTACTGGATAAGATAAGAGGGCTTTCGAAAAAAGATTTCTTTTTGTATTTGATGATCATAAGTATCTTTTTACCTTTTTATTTGTTCTTAGCGCTCTTTGCTTTATATTTGATAGGTTTACTTGTTACTGGGGAGATGAAGGGAATTATCAAAGGATTAATCAAACATCCTGTACTTCTCTTTTTTATTGCCTATAGTAGTATCATCTCTATCGTCGCCAAGAACTGGCTTGGATTGGTTGCATCTTTACTGATGTTTCTCTTCCTTATTTTCTTTAGCTTCTACCAGAAACGTCTGACGCATGCTTTCTTTCGACTGATTCTGCAGACAATCTTGTTTGGTAGTGTGCTCTCTGCGGCTTTTGCTACTTTGGAGCATTTTCAAATTGTAAAGAAATTTAACTACGCCTTTCTTTCGCCCAATATGCAAGTATGGCACCAGAACCGTGCAGAGGTCACCTTCTTTAATCCTAACTACTATGGGATTATCTGTTGCTTCTGTATCATGATAGCTTTTTATCTCTTTACAACGACGAAGTTAAGATGGTTAAAAATCTTTTGTGTGCTAGCAGGTTTTGTGAATCTATTTGGTTTGAATTTTACGCAAAATAGGACGGCCTTTCCTGCCATCATTGCTGGTGCAATCATTTATCTTTTTACAACCATTAAAAACTGGCGTGCCTTCTGGCTCAGTATTGGAGTTTTCGGGATTGGACTTTGTTTCCTCTTCTCAAGCGATTTGGGAGTCCGCATGGGAACACTAGATTCTTCAATGGAGGAGCGTGTTTCAATCTGGAATGCGGGTATGACTTTGTTTAAACAAAATCCGATCTGGGGTGAGGGTCCACTGACCTATATGAATTCCTATCCGAGAATTCATGCACCTTACCACGAACACGCGCATAGTCTTTACATTGATACTATCTTAAGTTATGGTTTGATTGGAACAATTCTCCTATCCATTTCATCGGTTATCCCGGTTCACATGATGATGGATATGAGTCAGGAGTCTGGAAAACGACCAATTATCGGTCTTTATCTCTCCTTCCTGACAGTTGTTGCTGTACATGGAATTTTTGACTTGGCTCTCTTCTGGATTCAGTCAGGATTCATTTTCTTGCTAGTTATGTGCAGTCTACCACTGGAACATCGAACCTTGGTTTCCGAAATGACAGATTAAGTTAATAAATAGTGAAGATCTTCTACTTTAGGTAGGAGGTCTTTTTTGTTGGTGGAAATTATTTCTAAATCGAAATAGTTGACAGATGGAACGACAGGTGTTACAATAAAAACAATTCGATATAGAAATAAAATGGAGAGGTCATGAAAGATAGTCATTTAGTTGCCCATCATATTCGTTTGCTGAATGGGCGGATTTTTCAAAAGTTACTGAGTCAGGATCCGGAGGCTCTTTATCGGAGTGAACAGGGTAAGATTCTTACGGTGTTATGGAAGAGTGAAACAGGTTGCGCTACGGCGACAGATATTGCACTTGCGACAGGATTGACCAATAATACGCTGACAAGCATGATTAAGAAACTTGAGGAGCAAAATCTGGTCATCATTAGCCCATGTGGAATAGATAAGCGAAAGAAATATGTCAAGTTGACAGAGCAAGGTTGGTCCCAGAAAGAAGTTGGCAATCGTGTCAGTAAAAAATTGGATGCTATTTTTTATAAAGGTTTCTCTGAGGAAGAAATTCGTCAGTTTGAAAATTATCAGGAACGTATTTTAGAAAATTTGAAAGAAAAAGCAAATGAGGTTTAGAATGGGGTAAATTAGTTATTAAAAGTTTGGTAACTTGACAAACCGAGGAAAATTTTAAATTGAGGACAAAGAATGATTGAATACAAAAATGTAGCGCTACGCTACACAGAAAAAGATGTTTTGAGAGATGTTAATTTACAGATTGAGAATGGGGAATTTATGGTTTTAGTTGGACCTTCTGGGTCCGGTAAGACGAGCATGATCAAGATGATTAACCGTCTCTTGGAACCAACTGATGGAAATATTTATATGGATGGCAAGCGCATCAAAGACTATGATGAGCGTGAACTTCGTCTTTCTACTGGTTATGTTTTACAGGCCATTGCTCTGTTTCCCAATCTAACGGTTGCAGAAAATATTGCTCTCATTCCTGAGATGAAGGGCTGGACTAAGGAAAAAATTGCTCAGAAAACAGAAGAGCTTTTAGCTAAGGTTGGTTTACCAGTATCCGAGTATGGGCATCGACTTCCAAGCGAATTATCTGGTGGAGAACAGCAACGGGTCGGCATTGTCCGTGCCATGATTGGTCAGTCTAAGATTTTGCTTATGGATGAGCCCTTTTCAGCTTTGGATGCTATTTCGAGAAAACAGTTGCAGGTTCTGACGAAAGAATTGCATAAAGAGTTTGGGATGACAACGATTTTTGTGACCCATGATACGGATGAAGCTTTGAAATTAGGTGATCGTATTGCTGTTTTGCAGGATGGCGAGATTCGTCAGGTAGCGAATCCCGAGACGATTTTAAAAGCTCCTGCCACGGACTTTGTAGCAGACTTGTTTGGAGGTGGTGCTCATGACTAATTTAATCTCAACTTTTCAGGATCGTTTTGGTGATTGGGTAACAGCTCTATCTCAACATTTGCAGTTGTCACTTTTGACCTTGTTACTAGCTATTTTGCTTGCAGTCCCCTTAGCGGTATTTCTTCGTTATCATGAAAAGATAGCGGATTGGGTCTTGCAGATTGCAGGGGTTTTCCAGACCATCCCGTCTCTTGCCTTGTTGGGGCTCTTCATCCCCTTGATGGGAATTGGGACCTTACCGGCCTTAACTGCTCTAGTGATTTATGCGATTTTTCCGATTTTGCAAAATACTATTACTGGGCTGAAGGGAATTGATCCAAGTCTGCAAGAAGCTGGGATTGCCTTTGGGATGACTAGATGGGAGCGACTCAAGAAGTTTGAAATTCCACTTGCCATGCCTGTCATTATGTCTGGGATTCGGACGGCAGCGGTCTTGATTATTGGTACGGCGACCTTGGCTGCCTTGATTGGGGCAGGCGGACTGGGTTCCTTTATCCTTTTGGGAATTGACCGCAATAATACCAGTCTGATTTTGATTGGGGCACTTTCTTCTGCAGTGCTAGCCATTGCTTTTAACTTCCTACTAAAAGTGATGGAAAAAGCAAAATTGAGAACGATTTTCTCTGGTTTTGCCTTGGTGACCATATTGCTCGGTCTGTCTTATAGTCCAGCCTTACTAGCTCAAAAAGAGAAAGAAAACTTGGTTATTGCTGGGAAATTGGGACCAGAACCAGAAATTTTGGCTAATATGTATAAACTCCTAATTGAGGAAAATACCAGTATGACTGCGACTGTTAAACCGAATTTTGGGAAAACAAGCTTCCTCTATGAAGCTCTGAAAAAAGGCGATATTGATATCTATCCTGAATTTACCGGTACGGTGACTGAAAGTCTGCTTCAACCATCACCGAAAGTGAGTCATGAGCCAGAGCAGGTTTATCAAGTGGCGCGTGATGGCATTGCCAAACAGGATCATCTGGCTTATCTCAAACCTATGTCTTATCAAAATACCTACGCTGTAGCTGTTCCGAAAAAAATTGCTCAAGAATATGGCTTGAAGACCATTTCGGACTTGAAAAAAGTGGAAGGGCAACTGAAGGCAGGCTTTACACTCGAGTTTAACGACCGTGAGGATGGAAATAAGGGCTTGCAGTCTCTCTACGGACTCAATCTCAACGTAGCAACCATGGAGCCAGCTCTTCGCTATCAGGCGATTCAGTCAGGTGATATTCAAATCACGGATGCGTATTCGACCGATGCAGAGTTGGCGCGTTATGATTTGCAGGTCTTGGAAGATGACAAGCAACTCTTCCCACCTTATCAAGGGGCTCCACTAATGAAAGAAGCTCTTCTCAAGAAACATCCTGAGTTGGAGACGGTTCTCAATAAATTGGCTGGTAAAATTACTGAAAGCCAGATGAGCCAGCTCAACTACCAAGTCGGTGTTGAAGGCAAGTCAGCAGAACAAGTAGCCAAGGAGTTTCTACAAGAACAAGGATTGTTGAAGAAATAAAAAGAGAGGAAAGTCAGTGGTAGCTACTAGCCACTTTCCTCAGCAGACAAAATCCCATCTCGTCTATAATTCGAGATGGGATTTTTAATGTTAGAGTAAGATAAGCAAGAGCGTGATCAAAGCCGCTAGTGTGCCCCTTATAATGTGGTGCGATATATTTTGACTTTCTTGCTGTTGCCCATTCCAGTAAGCACCGTAGCAGATGATGCTAGAGCCCACTATCCATAAGATGACCGTTGCAAGCGGGACAAAGAAAAAGATAGCAAGAGCTAGTGAGGTGAGACAGCTTCCCACCAAGATACACATATTTCCCCGACAGTAGTTTTTTTCTTTCATGGCTGCGAAAGCAGCTGCGAGATGGAGAAGTGAAAAACCGAGAGCTAGTACAATTGTCAGTATTCCTAGGATAATAGAATTTAACATGGTTGATTCCTTTCTTTGTAACAGGATTAAATCTCGAGTGATTTTGTAGAAGTCATCTCAATCACATCTAAGTAAAATCTCACTACTTGGTCTTCGGTATATGATTTTCCTTTTTTTAGCCACCAAGTTAGAGTTTCGATAAAGTTCGTCACAACAAAATGCTGGAGGTAGGAAGCCGGTATGTTCGGATAGGCTTCTTGCAAGTCATCCGCCACCATGGGGTAAACATGGTGTTCGAGCTCCTTGTGTAGTTGGCGGAGGAAGTAGTCGTTTTTGGAAAAAAGGAGACTGGTGACGTGGTCCTGATTTTTTTGAAAATGTAAAAAGATATGAGCGAGGTAGTCCTCGGTAGTAAAGTGTCCTTCCCTTTCAAAGAGATGATGAAAGAGGTAGCGACAGAGTTCATCTAAAAGCAGTTCCTTACTCTCGTAATGACAGTAAAAAGTAGAACGTCCAACATCTGCGAGGTCAATGATATCCTGGACAGTAGTGGCATCATAGCCCTTGTCGTTCAAAAGTTGTAAAAAAGCTTGGTAGATGGCTTTTTTAGTCTTGCTGACTCGACGGTCTCTTTTCGGCATATAGACACTTGTGACAAACTGTTCAGAACTGAACAGGACTGACAGTTTGCTTCTATCCTTTCTTTGGATTTTATTAGATAATACAAATGAAAGAAGTATGTATATACCCATTATACCAAAGGAGGGAGAGAAATGAGTTCTAAAACATCTATCTGGCTAGCCTTTTTCTTAAATTTAAGCTATGCGATTGTTGAGTTTATCGCAGGAGGAATCTTTGGTTCGAGTGCAGTTCTTGCTGATTCCGTTCATGACTTGGGAGATGCTATAGCCATTGGTATATCGGCCCTTTTAGAAACAATCTCAAACCGAGAAGAAGATGGGCAGTACACCTTGGGTTACAAGCGTTTCAGTCTTTTAGGAGCCATGCTAACGGCTGTGATTCTTATGATAGGGTCTGTCCTAGTGATATTGGAAAATATCACAAAGATAGTTGACCCGCAACCTGTCAATGAGGAAGGCGTCCTCTGGCTAGGAATCATTGCAGTAGGTATCAATGTGCTAGCTAGTCTAGTAGTTCGTAAGGGCAAGACAAAGAACGAGTCAATTCTCAGTCTGCATTTTTTGGAAGATACTCTTGGTTGGTTGGCTGTCATTCTAATGGCGATTATCCTCCGATTTACAGATTGGTATATTCTTGATCCGCTCTTATCGCTTGTCATTTCCATCTTCATTCTAACAAAAGCCATTCCTCGCTTTTGGAGCGCACTCAAGATTTTCTTGGATGCTGTGCCAGAAGGAGTAGATATCAAACAAGTGAAGAAAGACTTGGAGCAATTAGACCATGTGGCCAGTGTTAATCAGCTCAATCTCTGGACTATGGATGGTTTGGAAAAAAATGCCATTGTTCATGTTTGCCTAGAAGAGATTGAACATATAGAGTATTGTAAAGAATCCATTCGTAATTTACTCAAAGATTATGGCTTTCAAAATGTTACCATTGAAGTTGATGCAAACCTGGCAAGTCACCAAACCCATAAGCGAAAAATTGAGGAGTTGGAAGTAGGTCAAAGTCATGGACATCATCATTCATAAGAAGTCGATTTTCTATTTGTTGATTATTTTTGATGAATTGTAAATGTAACATATTTACTCCATTATGAAATTGTGATAGACTACATATATCACTGAAAGGAGATAGGCGATGTTACAGCTACAACACATTTCAAAAGTCTATCATACGGGCGATCAAGAGTTCCATGCGCTAAAGGATATCTCGATTCGCTTCCGTGAGAATGAGTTTGTCTCCATTCTCGGACAATCGGGTTCTGGGAAAACCACCCTATTAAATATCATCGGGGGACTCGACCAATACACATCTGGTGACTTACTCATCCAAGGAAAATCAACAAAGCAATTTAAAGACCGCGATTGGGATAGCTACAGAAACCACACCATCGGTTTCGTCTTTCAGTCTTATAATCTCATCGGTCACCAAACTGCACTCTCTAACGTAGAAATTGCAATGACTCTTTCGGGTGTTTCAAAAGCAGAACGTAAGAAACGTGCTATCGAAGTGCTCGAACGCGTAGGCCTAAAAGACCATTTATATAAGAAACCAAGTCAAATGTCTGGGGGACAAATGCAACGAATCGCGATTGCGCGTGCTCTTGTTAATGATCCAAAAGTCGTTTTAGCCGACGAACCGACAGGAGCGCTCGATTCTGAGACTTCTGTTCAAATCATGGATTTATTAAAAGACATCGCTAAGGAACGTTTGGTTATCATGGTGACGCATAACCCAGAGCTGGCACAGAAGTACTCCACACGCATCGTACAAGTATTAGATGGAAACATCTTGAGCGACTCAAATCCATGCGAACCAACAGAGGAGACAAAGCAAGTCGACATCCAGTTCACGAAGACGAAGATGAGCTTTATAACCGCCCTTGTACTTTCCTTTAATAACCTATTGACGAAGAAAGGTCGTACCTTACTAACAGCTTTTGCGGGTTCTATCGGGATTATCGGGATTGCTCTTATCTTAGCCCTTTCCAATGGTGTGAGTGACTACGTTAAAAAGGTGCAGGAAGATACCCTCGTCTCTCTTCCACTGACGATTAGCGAGCAGAACCAGAGTAACTTGTTGGCGACCTCTCCAGATTTGAGCGAGAAGCCTTACAAGGATAATCATGAGCTCGGTATCAATACGATTTTAACGAATTTATTGAAAAAACAAATCGGAAAGAACGACCTAGCTTCCTTCAAGACATACTTGGAGGAACACACTTCGAAGGTCGAATCTCTCACAAAAGACATTCGTTACCGATACAATTTACAACCGTTTATCTATGCAAGTGATACTTCCAACGGACCCAAAAGTATTCTGCCTTCAACCTTAGCTGATGAAGTAGAAACAGCGAATCAAACGATGAAGGGATACTTACAAAACCTCAACTACTGGAGTGAACTTTCTAGTGATTCTTCAATGCTAGAAAGCAAGTACGACGTGTTGGAAGGACGCTTCCCACAAGATAAGTCCGAGCTCGTCCTTATCGTAGATGAAAACAATCAAATTAGCGACTTGTTGCTCTATAGTTTGCGTATCAAAGATCCCAGTGAATTGAACGATACGAAGAAGCTCGACGAACTCTCTTCTCAAACGTATCAATATAGTGATTTTATAGGAAAAACTTTCAAAGCAGTTGTTAATACAAACCGTTTTGTGAAAGAAAATAACTTATGGGTCAATAAGATTGATAATGCTTCTTATATGAAAACTCAAATCGAGAATGGGATCGAACTTAAAATTGTGGGTGTCCTTCGCCAAAAAGACGGCACAAGTTCAAGCGTGAATGCTCCTTCAGGAGGAATCGCCTACACAAGCACCCTCATTGATTACACTTCCGAATACATTCAAAATAGTGATATCGTTAAGGAACAGGAATCCAATCAAAATCTAAATGTATTTACGGGTAAAGAATTTGCCAAAGATCCTAAACCATTCAGTTCGGAGAATTTAACCGAAGAAGAAAAAATTCAGTTGGCCAAAATGACGCCTGAAGAACAAGCGCAGTATGTCCAACAATATAACGACAATTCGGCTTCAACTTACGAGGAAAACCTCGCAAAAATGGGCGTCATCAACAAATCCAAACCAGCTGCCATTGAGCTCTACACCTCTTCGTTCCAACAAAAACAAGACTTAAAAGAGTTCATAAACGCCTATAACACAGCGAAAAAAGAAGCTGGAGAAGACGATAAGGTACTCGCTTATTCAGATGATATCCAAACTATCATGTCTTCAATTACGACATTGGTTGGCGTAGTGACAACAGTACTCGTTGGCTTTGTGGCCATCTCACTCATTGTATCTTCTATAATGATTTCGATTATCACGTACATTTCAGTTCTCGAACGTACAAAAGAAATCGGAATCCTACGTGCAATGGGGGCTTCGAAGAAAGATATTCGTCGTATCTTCACTGCTGAAACAGCCATTGAAGGATTGATCTCTGGGGTGCTCGGTATCGCGATTACCTTTCTTGCGACATTCCCAATCAATGCGATTGTTGCGAAAATGACAAATGTGGGAAATGTAGCGCAATTACCAATAGAAGTAGCTCTAATCCTTATCGGTATTTCGATTGTCCTTACCATGTTAGCCGGTCTAATCCCTTCACGCATCGCTGCTAAGAAAGACCCAGTCGAATCGCTTCGTAGCGAATAACAATTAAATCCCAAAAAGGTGGATAAAGGAATATTTCTTTATTCACTTTTTCTATTCATTCCTTGTACTTTCTCTCAGAGTCAGTCTAGTTCCCAGCATGGTTAAGCTAGGGATTTTGCGACCGTGGAGAACTTCCTTGTTAAGAATATCCATACCTGCTCGACCCATTTCTTCGGTATAGACAGTAATGCTAGAAAGAGGAGGATAGACCTGCTTGGTCAGGCTAGTGTCGTTAAAAGAAATGAGGCTGACGCGGTCTGGTAGGCTAATTCCAGCTTCTTGGAGGGCACGGAGGGCACCGATAGCTAAACTATCGCTGGCTGCGAAAAATGCTGGTGGGAGTTGTTCTCCTAGCTTGTGAATGGCCTCCTTCATCAAGTCATAGCCAGACTGGGCGGTAAAGCTTCCCTGAAAGACCAGTTCTTCATGGTAGATTCCCTTTGCTTGGGTATAGTCTTTGAAATTTTCAAGTCGCTTATCCTGGATGATTTCTTCCTGGTCGGTTGTTTCCTCAAGACCTGTTAGAATGCCAATCCGATCCAGTCCCTGACTGAGGAAATAGTCTACAACTTGTTTTACAGCAGTGTAAAAGTCAGTGATAATACAGGTATGTCTCAATGAAAGTGTATCACTGTCTATAAAGACCAGGGGCTTTTGGTATTCTTCAAAGGCAGAAATCTGTGATCGACTGAACTTTCCAATACAGAGTATCCCGATTACTTCCTCGCTCAGTGTAAAAGGATGGTCATTAAAATAGCGCAAGATATCATAGTCCAACTCTTGGGCCCTTTTTTCAATACCGAGACGAATCTGATAATAGTAAAGATCATCAAGCTCCCCTTGTTCGCTGACCCATTGGATAATGGCAATCTTTTGCTTGGGTTTGTGGGATTCGCCTGTCTTGAGGTGCTTGGTATAGCCCAGCTCTTCAGCGACGGTTAAAATACGGTGTCTGGTTTCTTCTGTGACAGATAGACTCTGGTCGCGATTGAGGACACGGGATACGGTCGCGATAGAGACAGAGGCTAGCTGTGCAATGTCTTTTAAGGTAGCCATAAATCCTCCTTCTTTTAGGTTAGTATATCATATTTTTATTCTTTTTACCGATTTTTTAGTAAAACTTTAGTAAAAAGGATTGACCTTGGTAAAATCCTTGGATACAATAGAAGAAAACGATTACACGTTAAGGTGACTTAACGGACAGTCAAAGGAGAATTCATATGACACAACATCTTACTGCTGAAGCCCTTCGCAAAGACTTTCTTGCTGTTTTTGGTCAAGAAGCAGATCAAACCTTCTTTTCACCAGGCCGTATCAATTTGATTGGTGAACACACGGACTACAATGGTGGACATGTTTTCCCAGCAGCTATTTCCTTGGGAACTTATGGGGTGGCTCGCAAGCGTGACGACCAAGTTTTGCGTTTCTACTCAGCCAACTTTGAGGACAAGGGTATCATCGAAGTGCCTCTTGCTGATCTTAAATTTGAAAAAGAGCATAACTGGACCAACTATCCAAAAGGGGTTCTTCATTTCTTGCAAGAAGCAGGTCATGTCATTGACAAAGGTTTTGATTTTTATGTTTATGGGAATATCCCAAATGGTGCTGGCTTGTCTTCATCAGCATCCTTGGAACTCTTGACAGGGGTCGTGGCAGAGCATCTCTTTGATTTAAAACTAGACCGTTTGGATTTGGTTAAAATCGGAAAACAAACAGAAAACAACTTTATCGGAGTCAACTCTGGTATCATGGACCAGTTTGCTATCGGTATGGGAGCTGACCAACGCGCTATTTATCTAGATACCAACACCTTGGAGTACGACTTGGTGCCACTTGATTTGAAGGACAATGTCGTTGTTATTATGAATACCAATAAACGCCGTGAATTGGCGGATTCTAAATATAATGAGCGCCGTGCTGAGTGTGAAAAAGCAGTGGAAGAATTGCAAGTCGCCTTGGATATTCAGACCTTGGGTGAATTGGACGAGTGGGCCTTTGACCAATACAGCTATCTGATCAAAGACGAAAATCGTTTGAAACGTGCTCGTCATGCTGTGCTTGAAAACCAACGTACCCTTAAAGCTCAAGCTGCCCTTCAAGCAGGTGATTTGGAAACATTTGGTCGCTTGATGAATGCGTCACACGTTTCTCTTGAGCATGATTATGAAGTAACTGGCTTGGAATTGGATACCCTTGTCCACACAGCTTGGGATCAAGAAGGTGTTCTCGGTGCTCGTATGACAGGAGCAGGTTTTGGTGGCTGTGCCATTGCCTTGGTGCAAAAAGATACTGTTGAGGCATTTAAAGAAGCTGTAGGCAAACACTACGAGGAAGTAGTTGGATACGCTCCAAGCTTCTATATTGCTGAAGTTGCAGGTGGCACTCGCGTCCTTGACTAGTCAAAAGGAGGCTCTATAGTGACCTTAGTAGATAAATTTGTAACACACGTTATTGCTGAAAGTTCATTTGAGGAAATGGATAGAATCTACCTGACCAATCGTGTCTTGGCACGAGTGGGAGAAAGTGTTTTGGAAATTGAGACGGATCTGGATAAAGTGATTGACCTCAAAGACCAGTTGGTTGAGGAAGCGGTTCGATTAGAGACGATTGAGGATAGCCAGGCTGCGCGTGAAATCCTCGGTGCTGAACTAATGGACTTGGTAACACCTTGTCCAAGTCAGGTCAATCGTGACTTCTGGGCAACCTATGCCCAATCTCCCGAACAGGCAATTGCGGACTTCTACCAACTTAGCCAGAAAAATGACTACATCAAACTCAAGGCCATTGCTAAGAATATTGCTTATCGTGTTCCATCTGACTACGGAGAACTTGAGATTACCATCAACCTCTCTAAGCCTGAAAAGGATCCAAAAGAAATAGCTGCGGCCAAGTTGGTGCAAGCTAGCAATTATCCCCAGTGTCAACTTTGTCTAGAGAACGAAGGCTACCATGGTCGGGTTAACCATCCAGCTCGTAGTAATCACCGGATTATCCGTTTTGAAATGGCGGGTCAGGAGTGGGGTTTCCAATATTCGCCCTATGCTTATTTTAATGAGCACTGTATTTTCTTAGATGGGAAGCATCGTCCGATGGCGATTAGTCGTCATAGCTTTGAGCGCCTTCTGGCTATCGTAGAGCAGTTTCCAGGCTATTTTGCAGGCTCTAATGCGGACCTGCCGATTGTGGGAGGTTCTATTCTCACTCATGATCACTATCAAGGAGGCCGTCACGTATTTCCTATGGAACTGGCTCCCTTGCAAAAGGCTTTCCGATTTGCTGGATTTGAGCAGGTCAAGGCTGGGATTGTCAAGTGGCCAATGTCAGTGCTACGTTTGAACTCGGATTCTAAAGAGGATTTGATCAACTTGGCTGATAAGATTTTACAGGAATGGCGTCAATATTCAGATCCTGAAGTGCAGATTTTAGCAGAAACAGATGGGACACCGCATCACACCATCACACCCATTGCGCGTAAACGCGATGGACAGTTTGAGTTGGACTTGGTTTTACGGGACAATCAAACTTCAGCAGAGCATCCTGATGGCATCTATCATCCCCACAAGGATGTCCAACATATCAAGAAGGAAAATATCGGCTTGATTGAGGTCATGGGCTTGGCTATTCTTCCACCTCGTTTGAAGGCAGAAGTGGAGCAAGTTGCCAGCTACCTCGTGGGAGAAGGGGTTACAGTTGCCGACTATCATCAGGAATGGGCAGACCAGCTCAAAGCCCAACATCTGGACCTAGCAGATAAAGAAAAAGCCCTTGAAATCGTCAAGGACTCTGTGGGTGACATCTTTGCACGTGTTCTGGAGGACGCGGGGGTTTACAAGCAGACGAAACAAGGACAGGCAGCCTTTATGAGCTTTGTAGAACAGGTCGGAATTTTGCCAGACTAGGAGCTTTCTCCTTGCATAGTCCTATAAAAAGTAGTATCATAGGGTCGTTTGAAATATCAGGAGGAAACGATGAAAGATTTTCATTTTGACGCTATATCTGCCTTTGAAAATTACGAAATTGAACAAATGAGAGATGGTCACGTTGTGGTGACGACGAAAATAGTGGACTCGTCGCTCAACTACTATGGCAATGCCCATGGAGGTTATCTCTTTACACTTTGTGATCAGATTAGTGGTTTGGTGGTTATCTCGCTGGGGCTAGATGGAGTGACGCTTCAGTCCTCTATCAACTACCTCAAGGCAGGAAAACTAGATGATGTACTGACCATTAAAGGAGAATGTGTCCATCATGGACGCACAACCTGTGTGGTAGATGTCGATATCACCAATCAAGAAGGCAGAAATGTCTGCAAAGCAACCTTTACCATGTTTGTCACAGGCCAGCGGTCTGAAAAAAGACAGGTAAGGATATAGAGAAACAAAAAAGAGGTGTGAGCCTCTGTACTGACCCCAAAAAGTTAGACAATTAATTTATCCAAAGGATTTAGTTCTGTATTGCA
>NZ_JUQX01000048.1 GCF_001074565.1 Streptococcus pseudopneumoniae
TGCTTCTTCTTTTGTAAATTTTCTAAAATAAGGAGAAGTTAGCCTCTCATAAATTTCTGTCTTTGATAAATTGGCATTCTTTCGGTATTCTCTTGCTTGAGCTAAGGCATTCGCCTTATAGTCTGCTTGCAAATGATTGATAGCATATTGTGCAGTGTCACTATTAAAACCTTCAAAAATTAACATCTCATAAATTCTTTTTTTTGACAAATGAATCCTATTATAATCTTGTGCTGTCTTTAAAGCTGCTGAGTATGGATTCCCGGCTGCTGGTTTTGGTTGTCTCACACCATCGTTTCCTACATAGTAACGACCACCATCTACCCATTTACCCCTTACCATTTTGCCTTCAGAATTAACATAGTAACGGCCACCATCTACCCATTCATTCTTGGCCACCTTTCCATCTGATTTATAATAATAGTCTCCTACCCATTTATTGCGGGCAATGCTTCCTTCTGGTGTTAAATCTAGTTTTTGAATGGCATAGTCTGCTTCTTCTTTTGTAAATTTTCTAAAATAAGGAGAAGTTAGCCTCTCATAAATTTCTGTCTTTGATAAATTGGCATTCTTTCGGTATTCTCTTGCTTGAGCTAAGGCATTCGCCTTATAGTCTGCTTGCAAATGATTGATAGCATATTGTGCAGTGTCACTATTAAAACCTTCAAAAATTAACATCTCATAAATTCTTTTTTTTGACAAATGAATCCTATTATAATCTTGTGCTGTCTTTAAAGCTGCTGAGTATGGATTCCCGGCTGCTGGTTTTGGTTGTCTCACACCATCGTTTCCTACATAGTAACGACCACCATCTACCCATTTACCCCTTACCATTTTGCCTTCAGAATTAACATAGTAACGGCCACCATCTACCCATTCATTCTTGGCCA
>NZ_JUQX01000049.1 GCF_001074565.1 Streptococcus pseudopneumoniae
TGGCCAAGAATGAATGGGTAGATGGTGGCCGTTACTATGTTAATTCTGAAGGCAAAATGGTAAGGGGTAAATGGGTAGATGGTGGTCGTTACTATGTAGGAAACGATGGTGTGAGACAACCAAAACCAGCAGCCGGGAATCCATACTCAGCAGCTTTAAAGACAGCACAAGATTATAATAGGATTCATTTGTCAAAAAAAAGAATTTATGAGATGTTAATTTTTGAAGGTTTTAATAGTGACACTGCACAATATGCTATCAATCATTTGCAAGCAGACTATAAGGCGAATGCCTTAGCTCAAGCAAGAGAATACCGAAAGAATGCCAATTTATCAAAGACAGAAATTTATGAGAGGCTAACTTCTCCTTATTTTAGAAAATTTACAAAAGAAGAAGCAAACTATGCCATTCAACATCTAGGTGACTAATTTTTACAAATAGTGAAGTAAATGAGATGTTTTAATTTTGTCTTGTAGCCTGCAAACCTTTGCACAAAAGAGACGTTTTTGTTATACTATATCTGTAAGCATTTTCAATTAAAAAGGAGAAGACGATGAGTCAAAAGATTATTGGGATTGACCTTGGTGGTACATCTATCAAGTTTGCAATTTTAACTCAAGAGGGAGAAATCCAAGAAAAATGGTCTATCAAGACCAATATTTTGGACGAAGGAAGCCATATTGTAGATGATATGATTGAGTCTATTCAGCATCGTTTGGACTTGCTTGGATTGTCAGCTACAGACTTCCGAGGTATTGGAATGGGATCACCTGGTGTGGTTGACCGTGAAAAAGGGACTGTTATCGGTGCCTACAACCTCAACTGGAAAACCCTTCAACCGATTAAAGAAAAGATTGAAAAAGCATTGGGGATTCCATTCTTCATCGATAATGATGCCAACGTAGCTGCTCTTGGTGAGCGCTGGATGGGCGCTGGTGAAAACCAACCAGACGTTGTCTTTATGACACTTGGTACTGGTGTTGGTGGTGGTATCGTGGCAGAAGGCAAATTGCTTCACGGTGTTGCTGGTGCAGCAGGTGAGCTTGGCCACATCACTGTTGACTTTGACCAACCAATCGCATGTACTTGTGGTAAAAAGGGATGTCTTGAGACAGTTGCTTCTGCAACAGGGATTGTCAACTTGACACGTCGTTATGCTGATGAATACGAAGGCGATGCGGCCTTGAAACGCTTGATCGACGATGGAGAAGAAGTAACTGCTAAAACTGTTTTTGACTTGGCAAAAGAGGGAGATGACCTTGCCTTGATCGTTTACCGTAACTTCTCACGTTACTTGGGAATCGCTTGTGCCAATATCGGCTCCATCCTCAATCCTTCAACAATCGTTATAGGTGGTGGGGTGTCAGCAGCGGGAGAATTCCTTCTACAAGGTGTTCAAAAGGTCTACGACGAAAATACCTTCCCACAAGTACGCACAACAACTAAATTGGCTCTTGCAACTCTAGGAAATGACGCTGGAGTTATTGGAGCGGCATCACTTGTATTGCAATAAGATAATAAAAGGGGGAAAACACTACTTTAAAGCTAGTGATTTTCCTCCTTTCTTTTTTTATGCTATACTAGTTAGGACAATAAATGAGGTGAGAGTAAATGACAAAAGCTGATACGATTTTTAAAGAAAATATTGAACGAATCCTCAAAGACGGTGTCTTTTCTGAGCAAGCACGTCCTAAGTACAAGGACGGAACAGTTGCTAACTCTAAGTATGTGACTGGTGCTTTTGCAGAGTATGACTTGGCAAAAGGGGAATTTCCCATCACAACCCTGCGACCCATTGCAATCAAATCAGCTATCAAAGAAGTACTCTGGATCTACCAAGATCAGTCTAATAGCCTAGAAGTACTCAATGACAAGTACAACGTCCACTACTGGAATGACTGGGAAGTGGGAGATACAGGAACCATCGGTGAGCGCTATGGGGCTGTGGTTAAGAAGCATGATATTATCAACAAAATCCTTAAGCAGTTGGAAGCCAATCCTTGGAATCGTCGCAATATCATCTCACTATGGGATTATGAGGCTTTTGAGGAGACAGACGGCCTCCTTCCATGCGCCTTTCAGACCATGTTTGATGTCCGTCGCGTTGATGGGGAAATCTATCTGGATGCGACCTTGACTCAGCGTTCTAATGATATGCTGGTGGCCCACCATATCAATGCCATGCAGTATGTGGCTCTTCAAATGATGATTGCCAAGCATTTTGGCTGGAAGGTTGGGAAGTTTTTCTATTTTATCAACAACCTTCATATCTATGATAATCAGTTTGAACAAGCTCAGGAATTGCTTCGTCGTGAATCTTCAAACTGCCAACCACGCTTGGTTTTAAATGTGCCAGATGGGACCAATTTCTTTGATATCAAAGCGGAGGACTTTGAGTTGGTTGACTATGATCCGGTTAAGCCGCAGCTGAAGTTTGATTTAGCCATCTAACAAATAAAAAGAAGTTGGAATTTGTACTGACCCCAAAAAGTTAGACAATTAATTTATCCAAAGGATTTAGTTCTGTATT